>CACLHR010000063.1 GCA_902606745.1 uncultured Gammaproteobacteria bacterium | reverse complement strand
CTTTTAAACCTAAAAGATGAATCAATTTTCCGGAAGAGTTGAGTTGGCAGTCGTTACTAATCGTGTCTGGTTTCATTGAGCCAAGTTTGCAAAATTAGTTCAGCAGAGCGCTTATCGACATCAGCTCGGTCAGCGTTCTTGTGAGCGTAGTGCCATTTTAATTGGTTTTTCGCCTCTGAAGAGGATAAATATTCGTCAATGAAAACAACCTCTTTGCTAAAACGCTGTTCTAACTTTCTTCCAAATGAGCGCACTATAAATGTCATTTCTTGCTCTTTGCCTTTGTCATTGAGTGGCAATCCAACAACAAATATGTCTGCTTGGTGCTTGTTAATGACCTTCTCAAGCTGGGGCCAATTTGTAGAGCCATCTTTATGATGAACAATGGTTTCAATGCCACTTGCATGAGCCGTCAAGCTGTTAGCAATTGCTATGCCAGTTCGCTTTGTGCCAACATCAAAACCAAGGTAAGTTTTAATGGTCATTGAAGTTGCTGAAAAAGTTCATAACCAACGTAACCGTCGGCAACTAGGCCGATGTCAGCTTGAAATTGTCTAGTTGCGCTTCTCGTTTTTGGGCCTGCCATACCATCTGGCTCTCCAGTGTTATATCCCAGTAAATTTAAGGTTTTCTGGATGGTTAAGACGTTGTCCTTGGTGAGTAGAGGTTCGTCTATTGGTTTGGTGATTAACTTACCACTACCATTTATACGGTCAGCTAGGTAACCCACTGAAATGGCATATAGGATAGAGTGATTCCAATCCATTATCACGTCGAAGTTTCGGTAAACCAAGAAAGCAGGACCACGATGGCCCATAGGTACAATCAATGAAGCCTTCATATTAGAATTTGGCAGACGATTTCTGTTGGCTCTTAGTATTCCTAATTTAGCCCAGTCATTGACGCTTTTCTTGATGCCTAAGCCGGTTTGTTTGTAGTCAAAGTTTTTTGGAATAAAGGCTTCTCTACCCCACTTTTCGCCTTTTGCCCAGCCATTCTTTTTCAGAAAATTAGCGGCACTAGCGTATATATCTTCTTTGTCATTCCATAGATCGATTTTTCCATCTTTGTTGGCGTCAACGCCGTAAGCATGCACACTTGTTGGCATAAATTGAACTGCGCCCATCGCGCCAGCCCATGAGCCCTTTGCATCCAGAGGTATTTTATTTTTATCAATCAGCTTTAATAGTTCAATTAACTCCCTAGTAAAGAAGTTAGAACGTCGCCGATCATAAGCCAAGGTCGCTAAAGATTGAATCAGATTATGGTTTCCAGTGTGGTAGCCATAATTACTCTCAATACCCAAAAATGAAACTAAAACATATGCGGGAACTCCATATTGTTGGGTGATTTTGTTGAGTAATGAACTGTTTTGTTTTAATGTATCATAGCCATTATTTAGACGAGTCTGAGTTACTCTTTTGTTGACATAGGTCCAAAAATTTTGATTAAATTCCGGCTGTTCTTCATCCTCCTTAAGAGCTTCAGGTCTAGGTGAAAGTTGAAAAAAAGCTTTGTCAATTGTTACTTTGGAGACGCCTTGCTCAGTAGCCATTTGGCGAATCTGAACTAAAAAGTCTTCAAAAGTGTGAGTGCTGGCAAAGACGCTTGTTGTAAGAAAAACAAGGCAAATAAATCTATAAAACATGAGCAAATTATAATGCGTAAATACGGTCTTATTTTAATTCTTTTTTTGCTGAGCGGTTGCTTAGAAAATAAAAGTGTCGAGGAAATCAAAGGCGAAAGTATGGGTACAAGTTATTCGATTAATGTTTTGGGCGATGATCGCATTCAACAAGACATAATTGACAGCCGACTTGTCGAAATCAATAATACTTTTTCAACTTGGCAGGACGATTCGGAATTGTCTAAATTAAACCGCGCACCTATAGATGAATGGATCGACGTTTCTAGTGAACTATATTCAATGCTAAAAAAATCAGAAGAGATATACCAACAAACTGATGGTTACTTTGACCCAGGTATTGGTAGATTGATTGATTTGTGGGGTTTTGGCTCGAGTGGCGGTAGAACAGAGGCACCTAAAAGGGAGGAAATCGAGACAGCCTTTGAAAATT
>CACLHR010000062.1 GCA_902606745.1 uncultured Gammaproteobacteria bacterium | reverse complement strand
TGCTTTGCTTGAAGTGAAGCCTTATCCAAATCATCCATCGCTGATAATAAAACCTTAACATCTCTTGAAAAATATTTAAATAGATATTCGTAAACTTTAGAATCAATACTTAAATTTCGAGCAATCATTTGGTTATTTAAAACCGACATTGTTAAATCATCATCAAGAGATTGTAGTTGAAAAATGGTAGCCAAGCCAAGACGAGTTTTGAGGTCTTTCATAACGCTCAACTCTGAAGGTAAATCAGAGCCACTGATTAACATTGTCACTTTAGATTGCTTAGCTCTGTTATATAAATCAAAAAATAAGTCCTGTTGATTTTCATTAATCGCGTCAATATTATCAATACTTATCCAATTTAATTGTTCTATAGATTCCAATACATGGTTTGGTAAAGAATTATAACAATCAAAATACATTGCGCTTTGTTGGTCTGATAATGCCCTTAAGGCTGCACCCTGTAATATGTGAGTTTTTCCAAGACCTGTAGCTCCATATACATAGATTTCAGCTGGCGTTTTATCAACGTAAAGTTGGTCAATAAAGTCAAGTAATAGTTTGTTTCCAAGAAAATTGTCTAGGAGCATTTTAGAATCAAGCGAAATTGGTAGACCCAATTGATTCATTTCTTAGACTCTTGCAAAATAAATTTTTTAGTCCAAAACCACATATAGTCTGCACCGCTGAGTGCAGTTGAAGTGGCAACAATAATAAATACTATTTCGAGCCATTCAGCAAACTCAACAGTGACTTGAATCAGTAACAAAAACAGAACTAAAGCTATCTGCAAAACAGTATTAAATTTACTAATCAAAGTCGGCTGTAAGAGGCCACTTTCTCCGCTAATTTCACCCAGGAAATAACCTAAAGCACCAGCGACGATGATTACATCACGAACACAAATAAGTAACAGTAACCAGAGTGGTAAAATTCCAACCCAATAAAGAGACACAAAGGTGCAAGTTAATAATATTTTGTCCGCCATCGGATCTAATATTGAGCCTAGTCTTGATTGGAAAGAGAACTGTTTAGCAATCCAACCATCCAAAGCGTCAGTGACACCTGCTAACAAAAATAGCGATATTGTTAAAAGATATTGCCCTTTTAATAACGCTATAACAATGGGAACTGTTAAAATAATGCGTATTATTGAAAGCGCATTAGGTAGCATTGAAAAACTCATGATTATGCTTACTTCAAGTCGTTGATTTATAGGCCTTAATTATACGGAAAAACCAAGATGTCATCATTGACTTACAAGGACTCAGGTGTTGATATAACCAAGGGTGATAAACTCATTGAGAAAATTAAACCCATTGCTAAATCTACCTCACGACCAGGTGTATTAGAAGGTTTAGGTGGATTTGGTGCAAAGTTTGAAATACCCTCAGATAGGTACGATAACCCTGTTTTAATTTCTAGCACTGATGGTGTGGGTACAAAACTAATAGTAGCAGAAATGCTTAATAAGCATGATACTATTGGCATTGATTTAGTTGCAATGTGCGTTAATGATCTTATTGTTCAAGGTGCAGAGCCTTTATTTTTCCTAGACTATTATGCAACGGGGTTTCTAAATCCAGAGCTTGCTACTGCAGTAATCTCTGGTATTGGTAGGGGTTGCATAGAGTCTGGATGCGCACTAATCGGTGGTGAAACTGCTGAAATGCCTGGCATGTACCAAGGTGAAGATTATGATTTAGCAGGATTTTGTGTCGGCATTGTAGAAAAAAATAAAATCATTGATGGTTCTAATGTATCGGTAGGTGATCATATGATTGCCCTTGGTTCGTCTGGCCCTCACTCAAATGGATATTCATTGATACGAAAGGTAATGGAAAAATCGAAACCCAGTTCTAAACAACTCAACTCTCTCATAGAACCTACAAAAATTTACGTTAAGTCAATCCTTTCTCTAATTAATAAACTACCAGTGAATGCAATATCACACATTACTGGTGGTGGCCTATTAGAAAATTTACCAAGAGTACTACCAAGTCATCTTGCTGCAAAAATAATCTCAAACTCATGGGAACTGCCAGAAATCTTTCAGTGGTTGCAAACTGAGGGCAATATAGATATAACTGAAATGTATCGAGTCTTTAATTGTGGTGTAGGCATGATCGTAATAGTGCCTGAAACTAAATCCCAACTAACCATTAATCATCTCAATATGTGTGGTGAAAAGGCTTGGCTCATTGGCGAAGTTGTCAAATCAAATGGTAATCAAGTTCTAATCTAGTCAAATGAATGGCGTTGTTTTAATATCAGGTAACGGTTCTAATTTGCAGTCAATTATCGATAAGGC
>CACLHR010000061.1 GCA_902606745.1 uncultured Gammaproteobacteria bacterium | reverse complement strand
CCTTTAAAAGATTGAATGACCTATCGAATTAACAATACAGAACGATGCTTATTAAGTCAAATCAATCTACTAGATTTCTTCGCTCAATTTGAATTTATTAAGGTTATTCTTCTACAGGAGTGCCCAGGTCAAATGTCTCATCAGGAAAATATTTACTGAGCCTGACATCAGACGCCCTAGCATGACCTTCCATTCCTTCCAATCTTGAAATCCTAGAAGATGTTTGAGCTATCTGCCGAGTTGACTTACGATCCATTCGCTGCCAAGTCAGTATCTTTAAAAATTTGTGAGCAGATAAACCACCTGAATAACGACCCGCTGCCTTAGTAGGTAGTATATGGTTAGGACCTGAGGCTTTATCACCAAAAGTAACTGTCGTTTCTTCACCTAAAAACAAAGAGCCATAGCAAGTTAAATTATCAAGCCACCAGTCAAGATTCTGGCAATGGACCTCAAGATGTTCTGATGAATATTCATCAGAAATTTGCACAACTTCTTCTCGAGAATCACACAAAATCACTTCGCCATAATCTCGCCAGGCGTAATAAGCAGCATCTTTAGCTGTAGGGGGTAATTTTTCGATGTATTGGGGTACCAGTTTCATTACTTTTTCAGCCAATTGTTTTGATGTTGTGAATAGCCACCCCGGTGACTCATGGCCATGCTCTAGTTGCCCCACTAAATCAATAGTAACAACATCAGCATCAGCAGTTTCGTCAGCAATAACAGCAACCTCTGAAGGTCCCGCAAAAACATCAATACCAACCTTACCAAACAATGCTCTTTTCGCTTCTGCTACAAATTTATTACCAGGTCCAACAATAATGTCAGCTTTTTTACCTGTAAATAATCCGTAAGCCATACTAGCAATTGCTTGAACACCACCTAGTGTCATTATATGATCTGCTCCAGCAGTTTGCATTGCATACAACACGTAAGGATGAACACTTTTGCCTTGGTATGGTGTAGATGACGCAATAATGCAGGGAACACCTGCAGCTTTTGCTGTAGCGATGCTCATATAAGCCGAAGCAATATGAGCGTATCGTCCAGTAGGTACATAACAACCAGCTACATTAACAGGTAACAATCTTTGTCCCGCCTCAACGCCATTGTTTTTGGTATAGAACTCAACTACAGAATCCCGCTGAGCTTTTGCAAAGTCGTAAACTTGTTTGCAAGCAAAATCAATATCGTCTTTAACGCTTTGAGAAACTCCGGATGTAATAGTATCAATTTCGGAATTGGAAAGCAAAATATCGCCATGCCAATTATCCAGCTTAGCGGCATAGTCACGAACAGCTTTCTCACCATTTTTGTCAATGTTAGTCAGCATATCATTTACCACTTTTTGGGCTTCTAACACATTAGATTCGGCCGATTTGTCCGCTTTCTTTAAGTAGATCATAGTATTTTATTTGTTATACACTTTCATGTAAGCGAGTCAGAAAATTCTTGATGTTTCGAAAAAATATTAATGATACATTAATCTGTAATTACCAATAAGATGTTAATCAGATATAGTTTTAAAACTATTAATAACTGTTCTATAAGTGTATATTTACACAAAAAATACTAATGCAATTATGAAAAAAACATTACTAATTTTCTTTATTTCTTTTTTGTCAACTCAAGGTTTTGCAAAAGTTGGTGATATCTATTATTGTGAAATGACTCAGGCCATAGAATTAAAGGAAGGGAGACTTATTAACTATATCCCTCAAAAATTTAAATTTACAATAGATGCAGAAAACAAGATTAGGTTTGGTTTAGATCCCAATTATTTTAGAGGCAGTACTTTTGAGATAATAGAATTCTCCGATAATGGTGAACAGTTCTATGGAGATAATTTTGAGTATTCTTATGGTAATTTTTATTTCGCTGAAGTATTTAGATGGCTTTCAACAGATGTTGATCAATTAACTGCCACAGCGGTTAGTGCAACTTGTGCCATTCTTGAAGATTACTCAGTTTAGTTTTTAGTTTATTTTGTTACCCCTAACTTAAATGTGGATGATAATTTTGACGAATAGTCACTGAAGGTATACAATCGGATTAGCACTCTAGGATAAATAACCGATTTGGTATAGACTTTTCGAGCTAGTGCTGGACTATTAAATATGGATTTCATGATCAGAGTTTTCTGTGATTTTCTATTTTCTATCCTTGAGTGTTTCTTTATTGTTAGATATAAATAGGAGGAGAAAGATTATGTTTAGAAATAAATTGATATTTATGATGATAGCAACATTCGTTGTTTTTACGACTTCGAGTTCAGTTGTTGCAGATGAAAAAGTCATCAAGTGGAAACTTGCGATGACTTGGCCA
>CACLHR010000060.1 GCA_902606745.1 uncultured Gammaproteobacteria bacterium | reverse complement strand
AAGCGAATTGCTGAAGATGGCGTCATCTGACCGTGAGTACCAATTAATATATCGCAATCATCTCCAACAGCTTCTCTGATCTTTCTACAATAGTTTTCACTGTGTTCTAGACGATTCAATGATATTTGATGTCCTGAATAGGCTGAATACAGCCCTGCCGGGTCAAACTTGATAGCAGTAAAACCTTTTTCTTTGTAATTAATGGCACACTCTGCTCCTAGAATTGGGTCTTCATAATTATGTTGACCATTTTTATCTACTGGGTATAGGTAAGTATATGAACGTAATTTTTCATGAATCCTGCCTCCAATTAGCTCATAAATGGGCTTATTTGCCGATTTTCCAACAATATCCCAACAAGCCATCTCAAGACCACTCAAAACACCCATCATCGTCAAATCAGGGCGTTGAGTAAAACCGCTCGAATAACACTCTCTATAAAGACGCTCAATATGGTGCGGATCTTGTCCTTTTAAATATCGTCCAAAAACGTCTTCAATTGCCTTAACTACGACTTCTGGATGAAAAGATGCGGAGTAGACTTCACCAACACCTTCTATACCGCACTTAGTCTCCAAACATAGAAAAATCCAATACATGCCACCCACATGAGGCTCAGGAGTGCTGACAATATGAGTAGTTAGTTTTTTAACTTGCATTTATTATCGCAAAATTAGATTGAAGGATATAGATGTTATTTTTATACTTCTTCTACTAAACATGCAAATAATCTTTTGTTAGATAATCAAGTACTATTCAATGGTCTTTTAACTTTTCTTTGGCGTTGAGAATTTTGCCAATATGGATCAACCCAAACATTAATATTACTGCTCGAAAATGGTTGAACACCCAATATTGCATCAGCCATTTTTTCAGCTGCCATAATGGTAGGTCCATTCAGGTTGCCGTTAGTTATTGTAGGAAAGATGGAAGAGTCCACCACCCTCAATTTATCAATACCATTTACTTGACCCTTATTATTTACAACTGTCATTGAGTCCTTTTCAGAGCCCATCTTGCATGTACAAGATGGATGGTAAGCACTTTCAACATTAGCCCTAACCCAGGCATCTATTTCATCATCGGTATTGACTTCTATTCCTGGATTTGCCTCATCACCTCGAAAATCATCAAGAGCTGGTTGATTTAGTATTTCTCTTGTCAATCTGATACAATCCCTCCAGTCTTGACGATCCTGCTCACTTTGCAAATAATTAAACAAGATAGTTGGTTTTACTTCTGGGTCGGGACTGTTAATTTTTATACTTCCTCGACTTGTTGGCCTGTTGACTCCAGCATGAACTTGATAACCGTGACCATCCATAGATGCTTTTCCGTCATAACGCATCGCTGCTGGAAGGAAATGGTACTGAATATTAGGCCACTCAATTCCTTTTCGAGAGCGAATGAAACCACACGATTCAAAGTGGTTAGTGGCCCCCAAACCTGATTTAAATAACAACCAACGTGCACCAATAAGCGCCATACTCAAATAATTTAACTTACTATTAAGGGTGATCGGTTTTTTACAATGATATTGAAAATATACTTCCAGATGATCTTGTAAATTTTCACCAACACCCGGCAGCTCATGTTGCAACTCAACACCTGCACTTTTCAATACATCCGCAGGTCCAATTCCTGATAGTTGAAGTAATTGAGGTGAGCCCACAGACCCAGCACTCAAAATCACCTCTTTACTGGCATTGACTGTTTTTATTTGATCATTTATTTTGTACTCAATACCTATTGCAGTTTTTCCTTTGAGTAAAACTTTTTGAACTAAAACACTTTGAATTATTGTCAGGTTTAGCCTGTTTTTTGCTTGCTTAATATATGCATTAGAAACTGATGCGCGAACACCTTTATCAACTGTCATGTGCATAGGACCAAAACCTTCTTGCTGTTCACCGTTATAGTCATCAGTTTTTGGGTAGCCTGCTTCATGACCTGCTTCTATAAACGCTTGGTAGAGTGGATTTAATTTCATATTATTACCTCCACAAGTTGCTATAGGACCATTTCCACCACGATAATCATCTTCGCCGCCCTGCCAATTCTCGGAACGCTTAAAGTAAGGTAGACAATCTTTATAAGACCAACCTTCCACTCCATGCTCTTCCCATTGATCAAAATCACGAGCATGGCCACGAACATAGACCATTCCATTTATCGAAGAAGATCCTCCCATTACTTTTCCTCTTGGACAGTGCATTTTGCGATTATCAAGATAAGGTTCTGGTTCAGAATAAAACTGCCAACAAAACTTTTCAGTGTTCATTGGGTAAGATAACGCTGTTGGCATTTGGATTAAAATATTTTTATCGTTTCCACCGGACTCTAGAAGAAGAACTTCATTCGCGCCAGACTCTGTCAAACGATTAGCTAAAACACA
>CACLHR010000059.1 GCA_902606745.1 uncultured Gammaproteobacteria bacterium | reverse complement strand
TAAAAATAATTTTGTTGTCATGGTGTGAAATGCCCCTACCTTCGTGAGACAAAGATTCAATATTTAATTCATAAACCTTACTTTTAGCTTGTCTTCTTCTAGCCATCCAGTAATTCAACCCAATGCTTGACAGGTATTGAGCTTCCTTTTTGAAGATGCATTAAGCAACCAATGTTACTAGTGACAATCATTTCAGGATTTGAAACCTTCAAGTTTTTTAGTTTATTCTCTTTTAATTGATTCGATATTTCAGATTCAAAGATCGAGTAGGTACCTGCAGAACCACAACAGATATGTGAATCCTTGATTGGTTTTCTTTCGTAACCAAATTGTGTAAGAATCGATTCAACGAGTCCACCCAATTTCTGCCCGTGTTGCAAAGTACAAGGCTCGTGGTAAGAGACGTTTGATTCTGATAAACTCAGTCCAGTTAGGTCTTTACCAGCTAAGTATTCCGCAATATCCTGGGTTTTCGAAGAAACAAACTTTGCCTTCTCATAATAAGGGTCCGTTTTTTCAAACAAGGCCGGGTAATCCTTGACCATGACGCCACAACCACTGGCACTCGATATAATTACTGAGACTCCTGAATTGAGTTGTGTACTCCATGAATCAATATTCCGTTTCACTCTTTTCATGGCATCCTTTGAGGCTGCTAGATGTTGGTCAAGTGCCCCACAACACTCTCTCTGTGGGCTTTCTATGGCCTCCACACTCAATTTAGCCAAAATATTCTTAATACTATGGTTAATATTTGGCGCTAAAGTGGGTTGAACGCAACCACCAAGTAATAACACCGTTGACTCTACTTTTTGAGGCTTTGTTAATTTTGTTGGGATAGCCGAATGTCTAAAGAAATAGCCAACTGGTTTAAACAACATAGGAGTTAGAAGTAGCTTGCGGACAAAAAAACGATAAATTGTCTGCAACTTTGTACGCTTACTTTCCATAAATTCTCGACCAATCTCAAGTAATTGACCATACTCCACTCCGGAAGGACAAGTAGTCTCACAAGATCGACATGTCAGGCATCTATCAAGGTGTTTAAGAGATTTAGTGCTGAACTGATTATTTTCGAGTGCCGACTTTATAAGATAAATGCGTCCTCTTGGAGAATCAAGCTCGTCACCGATTAACTGATAGGTTGGGCATGTAGCTAAACAAAAACCACAGTGCACACACGACTCTATAATCTGACTTGCTTTTTCATTGTCAAGCTCTGAGATTGATAACTGGTTTAGTTCAGTATGCATTAGATAAATATCTCATAAGGGTCAAAAACTTTTTTTAGTTTGCTTTCAAAATTTAGACTTAGTTCTGACACTTTATGCCTTTGTGGCGGCTTTAGTTGAAACTGTTTTGCTATTCTTTGGGGTAGGATTTTTAAGCTAATCTGAGTCACCAAAGCTAAACGTCCCATAGATCCAACTAAGAGTTTGGATACATCATATCCTGCAACATTTTTCATCACCTGACCTCCAAAATTCAGCAACTCGCCCTTACCATTAACTATTTGAACACCGAGTACGCTATCGGAAAATTCAGGACCTGATGTTGCATATAATGCTCCAATTGTTTTTTCAAAGCTCTCAGTGAAAAAGGGTAATGCTTGCCCATAAGCAGCGAGTGCATCGTTGATTTCTTGAATCGTCGTTCCTGCTTTAAGGGTAATGACTAATTCTTCCGGAAAGTATTCGACTACTCCTGAATACGATGATATATTGATATACTGTTTGTCTGTATTATCTACATCACCTGTAATTCTCAGCTCTTTAGCTTCCCTAACTTGTTTCTGTAATTCTGCAATCGAGCTCATCATTAAAACCTCTCCAATTCAGGGTGAGAGAGTTCTCCATGATGAACATGCATATTTCCTAATTCAGCACAGCGATGAAGAGTTGGCACAGCTTTGCCCGGATTGAGTAATGAGTTTGGGTCAAAGGCGTTCTTAATTTGATGAAAAACATCCAATTCAGCACTGTTAAATTGATGGCACATAGCATCTAATTTTTCAATACCAACACCATGCTCTCCTGTAATCGAACCTCCCACTTCAACACAAAGCTTCAATATATCCATACCGAAAGCTTCAGTTTTCTCGAGCTCCCCAGGTCGTCCCGCGTTATACAATATGAGTGGATGAAGATTGCCATCACCTGCATGAAAAACATTAGCTACACGCAATTTATAGTGTGCAGATAGCTCACTTATTTTTTCAAGAACGGTAGCTAAGTGGCGCTTAGGTATGGTTCCATCCATACAATAATAATCTGGAGATAGTCTTCCTACAGAAGGGAAAGCAGCCTTACGCCCCTTCCAAAAAAGTAAACGCTCATCTTCATTTTCTGAGACTCTTGTAGTGGTCGCATTCGAAAGTAAGCCTAGAACTTTATTTAAATCTTCATTTACCGAATCTATCTC
>CACLHR010000058.1 GCA_902606745.1 uncultured Gammaproteobacteria bacterium | reverse complement strand
ATAACATAACTCACAATGAATGCAACTATAAGTAATCTCAATAAAAACATAGGTTCAATTATTTTTTTAGTTTTTCTTGTATTTTAATCGCCAATTTATGATTAATACCAACTACTTTTTGTAACTCATCAATATTTGCTTTTTCGATTTCTTGTAGCCCACCAAAATAATTCAATAAAGCTCTACGTTTCTTGATACCGATACCTTTAACATTTTCGAGAGATGAGGTGTTTCTCTTTAAGGCTCTTTTATTCCGATGGTTTTTAATTGCAAATCGGTGAGATTCGTCCCGAATATGATTAATCAGCAACATTGCAGGGTCATGTGGGGCTAAATTAATTCGATTAATCTTATCATGTTCAATTGTGATAAGTGTTTCAAGACCTGCCTTTCTGCCACTATCCTTAGCAACACCTACCACCTGTATTTTATCTATTCCAATTGAATTCATTACCATTATTGCTTGGTTAAGTTGGCCCACTCCACCATCTATAAAAACAATATCAGGCATAGCTTTTTTAGACTTAAGTAAACCTGAATAGCGGCGATAAACTACCTGCTTAATGGCTGCATAATCATCCCCTGGTTTAACATTTTTGATACTAAATTGTCGATACTTACTGATTTTGGGCAACCCTTTTTCAAAAACAACGCATGAAGCTGTAGTTGCCTCACCCATGGTATGGCTAATATCAAAACATTCCATAACCTCTGGAAGATTAGAAAGAGCCAAAACCTTCTGAATGCTTTCAAGCTGTTTCTTTTTGGTAAAACTTGACAACAAATGTTGCTTTAAATTTTCTTTAGCATTTAGCGTTGCAATTTCTAAAAAATGCTTCTTATCTATACCTGGAGATTGAATTAATTTAGTTGACAAGGTAGATGCTATTAATTCCTTATCTTCCAATTTGTGACTAAGAATGATTTGCTTAGGCGTACTTTTCCCTAAATAATGTAAAGGTAAAAAAGCGCTCAAAACTTTTTCACATGTCTCACCTTTGGCATTCTTCGGAAAAAAACTTTCGTTACCTATTTGTTTTCCTGAGCGAACAAAAATTACTTCAATACAGTGAATATTTGACTCTTTTGTGATACTGATAACATCCATGTCTGAACTAAATTGAGAGCCATGCTTTTCCTGTATTGTACGAAGACCAATCAACTGATCACGATAATTAGCAGCAGCTTCAAAATCAAGATCGATCGACGCCTGTTTCATTTTTTGTGAGATTTGATTAAGTAGTCTACCACTCTTACCATTCAAAAAAAGGTTTACCATTTCAACATCTTGTGTGTATTTCACATCAGAGACTTTTCCAACACAAGGTGCGCTACAAAGACCTATTTGAAATTCTAAACAAGGCCTTGAACGAGAACGATAGAAACTATTTGTGCATTGCCTAACCTTGAATACTTTCTTTAATAATACCAAAGCATCTCTAGCAACATGAGCTGATGTATATGGACCAAAGTATTTATAACTTTTATTTTTCTTACCTCGATAGAGACCTAATCTAGGATGTTTGTCATTACTAATATAAATATAGGGATAACTCTTAGCGTCTTTAAGTAATATATTATATTTAGGCTTATATTGCTTAATCAGATCGTTTTCTAATAAAAGTGCTTGCGTTTCTGTTTTTGTTACAATTACCGAAAAATCGTAAATATTTTTTTGGAGCGCATTTATTTTGCTGTTACGGCTTAACTGAACAAAGTACTGGGAAACTCGTTTTTTCAGATTTTTAGCTTTACCAATATAGATAACAGTACCTGTTCGATCTAGCATCTTATAGACGCCAGAATTCTTACTCAAATTCTTAAGTTTAATTGTAATATTTTGTTTTTTCATTTCAATCAATTGACACTTAAATATAGTACAATGTTCGCATGAAAATAGTCCTTAATATTTTAAAGGCATTCCTGATTAATATCTCTTTTATCGGAATTATCTTTGCTTCTAACTCATGCCCATCAACTTCACCTAAAGATGCTCCAGACTCTCCTGTAGAACAAGCTGAGGCCATTCTTGGAGATATAGTCTGTTCATTTATAGATTTGAATAACGCCAAAGAAGGCACATTTGATAATTCGCTCAATCTAACTAAAAAGAAAATTATTCCCTATATTGATCTTGAATACAGCACTGAGCTTGCTTTGGGCGCTTACTGGACACAACTGCAACCCATGGATAAAAAGATATTTGAAAGAGATATAAAGAACTCATTGATCAAAGATTACGTCAATATATTAACAAATTTACAGAACTGGAATCAGGTGAATATCGCTGTAGATAAAAACTACACTCAACATAATAATTTTGCTGAAGTCAAAGTATTTACTTCACTGGAAGAGGAGAACTTAAGCGCCACTGTAACATTAAAAATGATTCGAAAAGATCGTTGGCGCGTCTATGACTTAGTTTTTCAATCATTTAGTATTATTGATTATTTTGAATATAGCTACCATGAGAAAATAAAACGACGAGGTATGGAAGAACTCCTTCAAGTTTTAGTTAAAAGGTCTT
>CACLHR010000057.1 GCA_902606745.1 uncultured Gammaproteobacteria bacterium | reverse complement strand
AGCAGACTCTGCATCAGCCATTGTTTTATCTCCAAATGGAGAGATATTAGCTCTAGCGAACTACCCTTCCGCAAACCCAAATGACCGTAAAAGCTTTGATGCTGAGGAATACCGTAACCGTGTCCTAGCAGACAAAATAGAACCTGGTTCAACGATGAAACCATTCACCATGCTCCTAGCTTTAGACAAAGGTGTTATTACTGCAACAGAGGATGAATTGATTGATGTCACTGAGCAAATTGGTAACCATAGACCAGACGAAAAATATACTGAAATAACTGTAAAACTGATTTTAGAAAAATCTCACAACCTTGGAACTATAAATATTTCCGAAAGACTCGAGAATGAAGACTTTTATAATGTTTGGAAGAAACTCGGCTTTGGTGAATCTCTGGGATTAATGCCAAGCATTGAAAATCCTGGAATTTTAAGGCATTTTAGTACTTGGGGATTGACGGACAAACGCTCCATATCCTTTGGGCATGGACCAATGAATACCAATCTAGCTCAGCTCGCAAGGGCTTACTTGGTGTTTGCAAACGATGGTGCTTTGCCTGAACTAAAACTGATAAAAGATAGGAATATTGATACCCAGAAGGAACAAGTTTTCAGCCCAGAATCAACTAAAAGAATTGCCGAAATACTTGATTCAGTAGCTTCAATGGAGGGTTCTGGTTATCGTGCTATCATAGATGGCTATGATGTTGCAGGAAAAACAGGTACTGCTGAAATGGTGATAGATGGAAAATATAGTAAAGATGGAGAGAAACGTACCTATTTTGTTGGCTTTGCTCCAGTAATTAATCCCAAATACATCATAGCAGTTCGGCTCGATTACCCTAAAAAATGTTTTGTTTATTGGGATTCATCTCTAAGAAATCGTTGTGAAGGTTCAAATTCTGCTGCTATGACATTCAAGATAGCTATGGAAAGAATCCTTATTAATGATTTAGAGATTCAATCAAAGTCAAAAAGTTAAGGTTTTTTGTTGTAGCCAGAAGACATCTTACGACGACTAATATCTTTCGCAATTTTCTTTTCTTCAGCCTTTGTTTTAGCCGACAGAATAGAGGCCTTTGTTGATTTTCTTTGTTGATGCTTTTCAGCAGCTGTCAAAGCAGACATAAACTCAATCTTAGCTTCATTTTCACTTAAGAATGGCTCCATTACGCTCAATTTTTTAAGCCGCGAAAAAACCTGATTCTTATTTTCATAAGGCTTAATCAGAGCTTCTTTTGTAATATCTGGTTCAATTTGTGCTGAATGAATAATCTCCATAAGAACATCAGATTTAGGCAATCTTTTTGCCCGTTCTTCAATTACTGCAGACGATTCAGGGTCATTAACTAACGAAGGGTAATTTATAACACAGGAGATCATTTTCGACATCAAACCTTTAATATTTGAATCGGTACTAGCATTTATGACTTCGTTGAGAGATGAGTCTGAGAAATTGCTAATCTCATTTACCTTTCTATCAAAAGCAGGTCGTTCACTCACCGCACTTTGAGTCAATGCCTTTTCGACTTGAGAAACATCTTGACCAATAGTTTGGGCAACACCTTCAATTAGCTGTTGTCTATATATTGAATAGCTAACTTGGTGAATTAGTGAAGCTGATTTTTCTAGAAACAGAGTTTTACCCTCAATTGTCTCAAATGGTACCTCTGACTTTATGTGATTAAACAAAAAGCTAGAAAGGGTTTGAGCTTTTTCAATTCTCTTAGTAAATGATTTTGGCGACTCACTTTTTATTAAAGTGTCTGGGTCTTCACCTTCTGGCAAAATCAAGAACTTAATCACAAGACCAGCTGTGATAACAGGTAGCGATGTCTGTAAAGCTTTCCAGGCTGCAGCGCGGCCAGCCTTGTCTCCATCAAAGCAAAAAACAATGTTGTCAGTTGAACGAGATAGTGTTTGTAAATGAGCTGCTGTAGTTGCCGTTCCAAGGGTTGCAACTGCACTGGTTATGCCATGCTGATGCAATGCAATAACATCCATATAACCCTCTACAACTAAAATATAATCAATCCTTCTGCTGTATTTTCGACAATGATATAAGCCATATAATTCTTTTGATTTAGAAAACAGCGGTGTCTCTGGTGAGTTCAAATATTTGGGGTTGTCCTTATTTGACAATACCCTTCCACCAAAAGCTATTACATGTCCTTTAGTATTATGAATAGGAAACATTAGTCGATTTCGAAAACGGTCATAATAATCACTTTTTTTGTCTTTTTTTGAAACCAACATTCCCATTGTTACAAGATCTACAATGGATTTTTCATTACTTTTATAGTTTTCGTAAAGGTTACTCCATCCAGATGGTGCGTAGCCCAGCTCAAATCGCTTAGCAATAGAACCACTAATACCGCGTTTCTTTGCATAATCAACTGCTTTCTGTTTAGTAGCAGATTGTTTCAGTTGTGATTGGTAAAAATCACTCAGTTCCTTCATCAAACTGTTAAAACGCTTAAAGCGAGAATCAGCAGGCTTAGCAGTTTGATCATAAACAACCGATATACCTGACTCACCAGCAACTTCTTCCACAGCCTCAACAAAACCCAAATGATCAAACTTCTTGACAAAGTCAATAACACCGCCACTCTCGCCACAACCAAAACAATGAAATATCTGTTTACTCGGGACGACCGTAAAGGAGGGCGT
>CACLHR010000056.1 GCA_902606745.1 uncultured Gammaproteobacteria bacterium | reverse complement strand
AGCAATTTGTACCAATTTCAATGCAGTCTTTTCATCTATCCCTGATTCTTTAGAAACAATATGAGCTTCAGTTTTTTCATCGGGATATTGAAAGTTGAAACCACAAAATCTCTGTTTTGTTGACTGTTTTAAATCTTTCATCAAGTTTTGATAGCCAGGGTTATATGAAATAACCAATTGAAAATCGGGATGAGCTTCAATCAACTCACCTTTTTTATCAAGCGGCAATGTACGACGATAATCCGTTAATGGATGAATGACAACTGTAGTATCTTGTCTGGCTTCAACCACTTCATCTAAATAACAAATACCCCCATAACGAGCAGCCATTGCTAGCGGACCATCTTTCCAAATTGTTCCCTCTTTATCAAGCAAGAAGCGACCTACTAAGTCACTGGCTGACATATCTTCATTACATGCAACCGTAATTAACGGCTTACCTAACGTATATGCCATATATTCAACAAATCGAGACTTACCGCAGCCAGTCGGGCCTTTCAACATCACTGGCATACGATTCATATAAGCAGCTTTATACATATCAATTTCATCAGCTTGAGACTGATAAAAAGGCTCTTTAGCGATTTTGTATTGATCTAATTTACCCATATATTTCCCCTTTGAAAAAAAACCCCTGCACTCAGACAAGGGTTTATCCAATCAAGCTAAGTTGATTTTACTTGATTATTTAAAACCTTTACCCCTGTAAATAACCATTGATGCACCTTGTGATTGCGCATAGTTGTCATAACCAATTAAACGAACATGGTTATCTGGGTTTGCATCGTGACAAGCTTTGCATTCTGCAAGGATTGTATCAACATCTGTCTCACCAAACATTGGCAGTTTCCACATATACCAGTAATTTTGCATTGCATTTTCTACCTCAGTGTGTTCTATTCCGGGATTATATCCTTGATTTACAATGTACTGCACTTGCTCGCGAATTTGCTTGTCGGTCATTGCAGGTAGGTACGAAAATGTTTCAAATTTTCTACTCTTGTTATCTGTTAAACGAGAGGGATAATCTTGAATTGCGCTCATAATTTTTCCTTATATTAGTTTCTCAGGAAAGTAATTCTTTCCTAGTGAATTTATATTATTTATGTTGAATATCTAGCTTATCAACTGTATCAAACTCGAACTTGATTTCTTTCCAAGTTTCCATTGCTACTTTAAGTTCAGGTGAATGTTTCGCTGCACTTGTAAGAATATCCTTTGACTCTTTCTCTAATTCACGACCTGCATTACGCGCCTCAACACATGCCTCAACCGCAACACGGTTTGCGGCCGCACCTGCAGCGTTACCCCAAGGGTGGCCAAGGGTACCACCGCCAAACTGTAATACTGAGTCATCACCAAAAATGTTAACTAGTGCTGGCATATGCCATACATGGATTCCTCCAGAGGCAACGGGGAACATACCTGGCATTGAACCAAAGTCTTGATCAAAGAAGATACCTCTCGAGCGGTCCTCTTTAATGAACCTGTCACGCATACAGTCAATCCAACCTAGTGTGGAATCTCTATCGCCTTCAAGTTTTCCTACAACAGTACCTGAATGCATGTGATCACCTCCAGAAAGACGTAAACATTTTGCTAATACACGGAAATGAATACCGTGGTGTGGGTTTCTGTCAACAACTGCGTGCATGGCACGGTGGATATGAAGCAGTAAACCGTTGTCACGACACCAGTTCGCAAGACCTGTATTAGCCGTAAAACCTGCGGTAAAGAAGTCATGCATAATGATTGGCGTGCCAAGCTCTTTTGCATATTCGGCACGCTTATACATTTCCTCAGGGGTCGCTGCAGTTACATTCATGTAGTGCCCTTTGCGTTCTCCAGTCTCTTTTTCAGCTCTTTCAATGGCATCTTGAACAAAAGTGAAGCGATCTCTCCAACGCATAAACGGTTGTGAATTAACGTTTTCGTCATCCTTTGTAAAGTCAAGGCCACCACGAAGACCTTCATAACAGGCACGGCCATAGTTTTTAGCAGAAAGACCCAACTTAGGTTTAATTGTGCAACCCAACAATGGGCGACCATATTTGTTCATTTTGTCTCTTTCAACCTGGATACCATTTGGAGGTCCACCACAAGTCATTACGTATGCAATCGGGAAACGAATATCTTCAAGTCTAAGAGCTCTTAGTGCCTTAAAACCAAAAACGTTACCAACAAGAGAGGTAAGAACATTAACGATTGAACCTTCTTCAAACAAATCAATCGGGTATGCAATGAATGCGTATATTTCGTCATCAGATCCTGGAACATCCTCGATACGGTAGGCACGACCCTTATAGTAATCGAGATCTGTTAATAGATCAGTCCAAACTGTCGTCCATGTACCTGTTGAAGACTCAGCAGCTACAGCTGCAGCAACCTCTTCTCTTGGCACACCAGGCTGTGGTGTTATTTTAAAGCAAGCTAGAATATCCGTATCTTTCGGTTGATATTCTGGCATCCAATAGGTATCGCGATATTCTTTTACACCAGCATCGTAACCTTTCTTAGCCATAATCGTGCCCTCCAATGAGCGTTGATTAAAAAAAACTTACTAATCCAAATAATACTACTTGGTGCGTTAAATAAATAATTAATGCATGTTTGCCCATTACTTCTAACCAATGTATTCGAAATGTAAATGCCATTCGATAAAAAGGGTGATGTCCTAGATAAATGCCTATAAAGACAAAGGATATCCATGGAAATAGTGGGTAATAATCGACACTCCTAAGTGGTAAGTATGGCTCAAAAATATTTGAAATAATACTTAAATTTGGTTGATCAAAGATCCAGCCAATTAGAATTAATGCAGCAATGAGGAGTGAAGTTTTTGGTAGGTTTATAAAGGCTATTGCTATTAAAGATGAAACCCAAATTAGATGAAGAACATCAGAAGGATTGGTGAACTTATGTTCAAAATCTGAGAGTTGTATCGCACTCATAATTCAGTTTTTTACTCAAAAAAAGTGTCGATTGCAGCATATAGAGTATCAACAATGTCTA
>CACLHR010000055.1 GCA_902606745.1 uncultured Gammaproteobacteria bacterium | reverse complement strand
TTGATTGATGAAATGGATATTGGCGATACAACATTGATTTCGTCATGAGCAGTGTTCAAATTTTCTTTAAGTGAAGCAAAGTAGAGAATTTTCATCCACCAATCTCCACCATTTGTCGGTTGCTGATATTATCAATATCAGAGCTAAAGAAATGCTTCTCTGGTTTTTTTGTAATAGCTTTGATAATCAAATTCTTGATTTCTGCGTCACTCATTTTTGAGCGTACAGCATCACGAAGAGAGACTGAATCTTTCTGTCCAAGACAAAGAATTAATTCTCCTTTGGCTGTCAATCTGACGCGGTTACAGCTAGCACAAAAATGATTAGAAACTGCCGAAATTGTTGCAATGCTTGTATTTGTTCCTTCAATCAGCATGGCTTTGGCTGGACCGTCTGTTTGTTTAGAGTTCTTGGCAATAAGCTTGTTACCATAATTTTTATAAACTCTTTCAAGGATTTCTTTTTCACTATAGTGTCTATCAAGGGCCTCAATCCCAGCAAGTCCTATAGGCATGGTTTCTATGAAACGAATATCTAGTTCTCGACCAATTGCAAAATCAATCATTGATTCAATTTCGTCATCATTGACACCTTTCATTACTACCATATTAAGTTTGATTGGACTCATTCCAGCGGCAATTGCTGCATCGATGCCTTTAATAACTCTTGCTAAGTCACCATCTCGAGTAATTTCTTTAAAACGTTCAGGAATAAGAGAGTCAATTGAAATGTTGGCCCTATTAATACCATGACTTTTTAATTTTCCAGCCAATGATGGCAGCAGGTGAGCGTTGGTTGAAAGAGGTATGTCAGTCAAACCTGGAATATCGCCTAACATTCTTGTCAAGTTAAGAATATCTTTACGGAGTAAAGGTTCGCCACCCGTGAGTCGAACTTTTGTTACACCTAGTTCGGCAAATAGGCCGACAATTTTGACAATTTCCTCAAAAGAAAGGACTTCAGATCGTGTAGTGTGTGTTTGATGATCTTCGTCACGACAGTAATGACAACGATAGTTACAATGATCCGTTACGGAGAGTCGTAAATAAGTAATATGACGGTTAAAGGGGTCAATTATTTGATTCATGATTGTAGTTTCCAATGACCCGACTTGCCACCTTTCTTTTCTAATAATTGAACGTTATCTATTCGCATAAATCGATCAACTGCTTTGCACATATCATAAATGGTTAGAGCTGCAATGCTAGCTGCAGTTAATGCCTCCATTTCAACTCCTGTTTTACCATTAAGTTTCGCAGTAGCTATAATTTCAATACAGGATTTTTCTTGGTTGGGAGTTAGTTCAATACTAACTTTAGAGAGCATCAGAGGGTGACAAAGTGGAATTAGCTCCCAACATTTTTTTGCAGCCTGAATACCAGCGACTCTTGCAACAGCAAGTACATCACCCTTTTTGTGAGAACCAGAAACTATCAATTCTAGTGTTTCTGCTTTCATCAGGACGACTGCACCAGCTTTAGCTTCACGAGCAGTATTATTTTTATCTGAAACATCGACCATTTGAGCGTCACCATTTTCGTTAATGTGGGTTAATTTACTCATCGTATTAGCTCACTTAAAGGATAGTAATTGAGCAGCTCACCTGATTCAAAAGTTTTGTTTTCTGGAATTTCAACTAGGCCATCAGCCCAAACAATAGAACTCATTACATCAGAGCCTTGCTTAGGATATAGGGTGGCAACCGGTGTACTTTCTGAGTAATCGATACGTGCGCGTGCATACTCAAGTCTTGGTTTGGCACGTTTACATTCAAAATTTGCTTTCACTTTTATTATTTTAGATTGATAGTTATTGTTACCCTGCATTTTTTTTATGAATGGCAAAGAAAATATGCAAAAGGTTACGAAGCTGGAAACAGGGTTACCAGGCAATCCAATGAAGGGAGTTTGTTTTACTTTTCCATAGGCCAATGGTTTGCCTGGTTTCATGCGAATTTTCCAAAAATTTAGCTCTCCAAGGCTTTCTACAGCTGGCTTAACGTGATCTTCTTCTCCGACAGAGACACCACCAGTTGTCATAATCAAATCACACTGACTTTCTAAAGCTTCTAGGGCGTCACAAGTTGTACTAAATTTATCTTCAATATTACCCAAATTAATAACTTCACAGCCAACTTGTCCAAGAAGGGCAACAAGAGCATAGCGATTGGAATTGTATATTTTTCCCGAAGACAGTGGAGTACCTGGCTCAACTAATTCGTCACCAGTAAAAAATACTCCAACCTTGATCTTTTTATAAACTATGAGTTCTCCAACACCTACTGAGGAAGCTAAAGAAATATCCTGTGGCTGAATTTGTTTTCCAGAGTTAAGAATAACATCATCTTCAACAATATCGTTTCCGGTTGGTCGAATATTTTCATTCAGTTTAATAGCTCTTACAATAGTAATCTGAGTTCCATCCTCCGAAACTTCACACTCTTCCTGCATAATAACAGTATTAGCCCCTTTTGGGATAGGTGCTCCAGTAAAGATTCTTGCAGCACAACCTTTGTTTAATTCATTACCAGTCGAGCCTGCAGGAATTCTATCAACAATATCAAAACTAAGATTTTTCTGTAATAATTGATTATCATTAAGCGCAATTGCATAGCCATCCATAGCACTGTTGTCAAAGCCTGGAACGTTTATTGTGGAGTGAATATCAGAAGCTAAAATCCTACCCAGTGAATTATCGAGTGACACCGATTCTTTTTTTTCTGGAGCAGTAGAGGCATCAAGCAAAAATTCCAAGGCTTCGTCAGCACTCAGTAAGGACTTATTAAAAACAGGTGAGTCACAGTTAACTGCTTGATTATTCATTAGGTTTGGTGGTTTTAGCATTCAATCTATGCATTATACAATTGCAAGTAAATTTTCTACTTATAATTAACTTGAAAAATAAACGGTCTTTAAGTGAAAAAAATTTCCAAAAATGAGATTACAGCAGTTATTTTGGCAGGTGGTCAAGCGTCAAGAATGGATGGTGAAGATAAGGGGCTTATTGTATTTCGTGAACTCCCATT
>CACLHR010000054.1 GCA_902606745.1 uncultured Gammaproteobacteria bacterium | reverse complement strand
GTACTGATGTAATAAGAGCTGGCGGTGGAGGAGGTGGTACTTGGAATAGTGAGGGTCAACACCATTAAAATAAATCCAATCTGAATCATAAAAACCCATTTCCATTTTGAATTTTGTTTTGACAAGATAGTAAAACCATAGCAAATTAAACAGAATCCCAGTATAAAAATCGGGTCTCGTAATAACTGCGTAGAGGAAATCAATATAGAAGGTTGAAAGAAAAAAATACTTGTTATTAGAGGCGTCTTAATATTGCCAGGAAATAGAAATTCAGATGTCTTAAAAATCAATACAAATGAAGTAACCCAAACTATGCTGTTTACAATTTCAAAGGTAATTGGAGAATGATAGCCAGTAATCCAATATATTAAAGAAATTAACTTAACATGACGATGATCTGAGTATAAATACAACCAATCAGACCATGCAGAGTTTTGAATATAAGGGATTAAATCAAGTGCTTCATTATGATATTTATTAGAATCCATAGCAAAGTTCCATAACCCTTCGCCATTATGTAAACTAGATAAATACTCTGTATTGGCTACACTAAATAGAATAACACTTGTAAAAATATGGAAAATCAAAAGAAATATAAACATACTTCTTTTGTTTGCCATGCAGTAATTCGCAATATTAGAAAAATAAGTCATAATTCGCTATTATTGATTATCTAACCACATTTGAAACATTAGTACACTCCACAAGTGATATTGCCAATTACGATGACCAGACAAGTGTTCACTCCATTTTTCACGTATTGCTTGAACATGAAAATAACCATCATCTTTAAGCCTTTGTTCGCTTAAAAGATCTTCTGCCCATTCTCGTAAAGGTCCTCTAAGCCAAGAATCTATTGGCACTCCAAAACCCATTTTAGGTCGATCAACCAATTCATTAGGCACATATCTATCCAATACTTTTCTTAAAATCCACTTACCTTTAGAATTTCTTATCTTCATATTAAATGGCAACTGCCAAGCAAATTCAACTACATCTTTATCTAAAAATGGCGCTCTAGTCTCTAATGAAACAGACATTGCTGCTCTATCAACTTTGGCTAATATGTCATCTGGCAAAAAAGTAATAGAATCTATGAACATCATTTCATCTTCAGGGTGAAAAAAGTCAACATCTTGATTTAACTCATTAGTTCTATTTTTGCAACCTATTACAACTTCAAATGAATTACTCCAGTGTGAGACCAAACAATCATATACATCATAAATATTGTTTGACGTGAGCATTCTAGATAACTTATAAATTTTATCTCCTGGATGTGACACCCTGAAACTTGATGGCAGTAATTTAAAAGCACTATTTAATAAAGAATCCCAAATTTGTGGAGAAAGAAATGCAATTCCCTTGGATATTAACTTGCGAATAGTAGGTGGGATTTTTTCAATTTTTATCCATGCTCTATTGGCCATAATATAGCGACTATAACCACCAAATAGTTCATCACCACCATCACCAGACAGTGACACAGTTACGTTCTGTCTAGCCATTTCAGAGACTAAAAAAGTCGGTATCTGTGAAGAATCAGCAAAAGGCTCATCGTATATCTGGGGTAATCGTAAAATAACATCCATTGCCTGCTCTGGAGTTATATACAATTCTGTATGATCTGTTCCAAGATGTAGAGCTACTTCCTTGGCATACTTTGCCTCATTGTAATTTGTTTCATTAAAACCTATAGTAAAAGTTTTTACTTTTCTATCTGACTGTTTTTGCATCAATGCGACAACAACTGAAGAATCTATTCCCCCAGAAAGAAAAGCTCCTAGAGGCACATCAGAAATCATTTGTTGCTTGACAGATTTACTAAGCAAATCATCTAATTTCTGAATTGCATCTTTTTCAATACCAATATATTTATTACCCCCTTTCCCAGATTTGGCAATATCCTCCATAGACCAATAACGCTTAATACTACAGGGGCACTTTTGGCTCCAACCGTCACCATCCATACTAATTTTAAGACAACTTCCTTGAGTTAACTTTCTTATATCCTTATAAATGGAGTAAGGCTCTGGGATGTAATCATATTTTAAATAAAGAGCCAGTGCATTGCGATCCACTTCTCCAGAAAAACCTTGAAAAGCTTTTATAGATTTTAATTCAGATCCAAACAGAAAAATATTGCCACTCCATCCATAATATAATGGCTTCTCGCCCATTCTATCTCTAATTAAATAAAGTGAATTATGTTCGGTATCGTATAGAGCAATAGCGAACATTCCGCTTATTTCTTTTAGTGTTGCTTCTACCCCCCAAGTTTCAAAGCATGATAACAATGTTTCAGTATCAGAATGGCCAACCCATTTTATTGAATAGTCTGACTCAATATCAAGCTTTTCTCTAAGATTCAAATGATTGTATATTTCACCGTTAAATGCGATTACATATCGACCAGAAGATGAGAGCATTGGTTGATGGCCAGCGGAGGATAAATCTAGAACAGATAAACGACGATGGCCAATTGCAACCCTACTTTGCTTATCAATCCAAGATCCATCATCATCAGGCCCACGATGTGAAATCGAGTCAACCATAGGTCTTAACTGATAGCTAAAATTATTAAATTTTATTGAAGAATCACATAAAAATCCCGTCAAACCACACATTTATATATTATCTCCATAACTCCAAATTAATAACCTTCTTTCTGCACTTATTCTTCTAAAATCTGGCAATGCAAATAAAAATTTTCCTTTTCCTTTTTTATTCATTGTGTTAAGTTGTTACTTTCAAAAATATAGATTTTATATCTGCAAAGTAACCAACAGAATAATGAACCTTATAATTACATTTATTAACCCATAAATGCATCAATCTACTTGCAGTTTTGATTTCTTGGCCTGACAAAAAATCAAACACGGTCCTTGTAGTTGCAGTATTTCTAAATTCATAATTCTTTGGAATAATCAAAATAAAATTTCTATCCTTGGAAAAACCATCATATGGTTGTGTACAAACATCTTTTGTTTCCAATCGATACAAATGTTTACTAAGGAAACTTTTATGTAAATTAGGTGTATAGTCGTTTTTTTGCAAATTTT
>CACLHR010000053.1 GCA_902606745.1 uncultured Gammaproteobacteria bacterium | reverse complement strand
GATAGTTTTACCATCATCAATTTCAACCGAAGCTTGATACTCTATAGTTCTAACAAAATATTCCTCTATTTGTTCTAGAGTAGATAGTAGATTTGGCGTAAAAGTTGGTAATAAGGTGGCTTCTTCATGATACATATCCAGAAGGCCTTCTAAATTACCATTATTGAAATGTTCAGCCCAATGGTCAATAATAATTTCTGGGCTTTGGTCTCGGCTACTCTTCATTAAAATTCCATTTAGTGAATACTAATTTCGTAATTGGTTTCTCTTTTTTCGGGATAAGTATCCCAGAATTTAATTCAGTTTTGCTTTTTTTGTAATCCTTGATATATTTGTAATAACACAATGGCTATCATAATTATAAATAAGGTAAGGCTAATAGGCCTCTCCCACATAAAAGAAAAAGATCCGTCATTAATCAACAAAGCTCGGCGTAAATTTTTCTCTAACATTCCACCTAAAATGAAACCCAAAATTAGCGGTGGCATAGGGTAATTTAATATCCTAAGAATAAGTGAAATTAGCGCTACAATCGCCATAAAATAGATATCAAAAGAGTTAAATGAAATTAAATAAACGCCAGTGACAGAGAAAAACAAAACTAGAGGTACTAAAATGTTTTTAGGAATCGCCAAAATACGAGCTATATAGGGAATCAGAGGTAAGTTCAAAACCAATAAAATGACATTTCCAATATACATTGAGATAATAATTGACCAAAAAATTTCAGGTTGTTCAACATAAAGCCTGGGTCCCGGTTGAACTCCGAAAGACAGCAATGCACCTAACATTACAGCGGTCGTTCCTGAACCCGGGATACCTAGAGTTAAAAGAGGCACGAAAGACCCTGTACAGGCTGCATTATTTGCTGTTTCCGGTGCAGCAAGACCCTTAATCGAGCCTTTACCAAACTTTAATTTTTCTTTTGCTGAGGCTATGCTTCTCTCAAAACCCCAAGCCAAAAAACTGGCAATAGTAGCTCCCGCTCCTGGCAATACACCCACCAAAAAGCCAAGCACAGATGTCCGACCAACAACTGGAACCATTTCCTTAACCTCGTCTTTGGATAATTTAATAGACCCTAATTTTTCTTTACTAACGTCAGAGGCTGAAAAACTAATGTCCATCTTTTTAAATATAATCATAAATGCTTCACTCATGGCAAAGGTAGCCATCACCAGCAGAACGAAACTAATCCCATCCATTAAGTTAATATTGCCAAAATGAAATCGAGTAATGTCAGACAATGAGTCCTGCCCAACAGTTGCCAAAAGCAATCCAAGCGCAGTCATAATCATGGCCTTTAGGAATTGCCCTTTGCTAGCAAATGCCGCAATTGATAAAAGACCGACACACATAAGAGCAAAGTAGTCAGCCGACTGGAAACTTAAACTCACCTTTGCCAGCTGAGGTGCTGCAACTAATAAGAATAATGCGGCAATCGTGCCACCAGTGAAAGAGGCGTAGGCCGCTATAGCTAATGCCTTCCCTGCCTGACCATTTTTGGCCATCGGGTAACCATCAAATGAACTCGATACCGTTCCTGCAACACCAGGAGCATTAATAAGGATAGAGGAGGTTGATCCACCAAAAATTGCGCCATAGTAGACACCTGCCATGAGTATCATAGCCGAAGCTGGATCAAATCCATAAGTGATCGGTATCATCAGCGCTATTGCTGACATAGGACCGAGACCCGGCAGCATGCCAATAATGGTGCCGGCAAAGCAACCCATCATGACCATAATAATGTTATAGCCGCTGAAGGCAGTATTGACGCCAATCATCAATCCTTCGATCATGAAATCACTCCTAGAAATTGGAGAAAAGGGTCACGTATATAAACGTCTAGCAATCCATGCAACATAAACTGCAAGCCAGCTACAACTGGGAAAGAACAAAGCAATAAAACCTTGTAGCTACGGACACCCAAATAATAATAAGAAATTAATAGAAACAGGTTAGTAGACAAAAAGAATCCAACCGATTTGATAATAATGCCGTAGGTAAAAACCAAGACGAACAAAACAAAGACTTTTAGCCATTCAAATTGACCAAATGGCTCATCATCTTCTCCTCTGGACAAAACCAAGGTCAAAAAAGAAACGGCGATCCCAAGATAGGAAATAAATTTAGGAAACGTTCTTGCATTAAAGTCGGCATGTTCGTCAAAGGCAAAAACTTCAATTTCACCGGCAAGATAGGAGTAAACCAGAAAAATAAGGAGAAAGATAAGCGCACTTATACGTGTATAGTTAATAGACACTCACCTTTCTCCATTTTTATAACAATCTTACTTTTTTATAACAGTCTTAAATAACTCCTAATTTCTTCATTAGGTCTGTCATTTCTACAGTCTGCTTTTCTAGGAAAGCCATGAAATCAAACCCAGGATTGTAGATGTTGACATAAGCGTTACGCTTACGAACAACTTCCCATTCTGGAGTTTCCTGCATGTCACCAAGCATTTTTGCAATCTGATATCTGTCATACGCATCCATATTTGGAGGACCAAAGAAGCCTCTCCAGTTGACAAAATACGCGTCATATCCTTGCTCTTTTAGCGTCGGGATACTTGGAGCATCAGCTGAACGATCATTAGCTGTGATTCCCAATATGCGTACCTGGTCACCAGCACCTAGAGCTTCACTGAAGCCGGTAGATAGAATTTGTGCTTCACCAGAAAGCAGTCCAGCTAAAGCTTCACCACCACCGTCATAAGGAATGTAGACAACGTTATTTGGGTTAGCGCCTGCAGATTGGAAAGCTAAAGCACCAATCAAATGGTCCATACTTCCACGTGTTGAACCTCCTGCCATTTTCACAGATTTTGGATCCGCATTATAAGCGCTCACAGCATCTGCAAATGTTTGGAAAGGCGAATCAGCTGCAACAGCAACTGCACCAAAGTCTCCGATAATTCCGGCAATTGGAGTTACATCTTTAAAAGACAAAACGCCACTTGCTGCACTATCAGACACATATCCTGAATGACGACTAATCGAACGAAGCACAATCGGTGTTGATTGCACCATAATAGTGTTTTTAGGTTGTGTTTTAATCATCCAAGCTAGTGCCTTACCGCCACCGCCACCGGACATGTTTTCAAATGATGCTGACTCGAGTAGACCAGATTTAACTAAAGCCTCACCGGTACCTCTAGCGCATCCATCCCATCCTCCTCCGGCGCCACCAGGAACAACAAAA
>CACLHR010000052.1 GCA_902606745.1 uncultured Gammaproteobacteria bacterium | reverse complement strand
CATTTTGATGAATCATTGCTTTCTAGCCTTAATAGTCATGGCGTTAGTCACGCATTTGTGACGCTTCATGTGGGTGCAGGGACTTTTCAACCAGTAAAGGTTGAAGATATCAAAGATCATCAAATGCATAGTGAGTGCTTTGAAGTGTGCCAAGAAACTGTTGATAAGATAGTAACTACAAAAGAAAATGGTGGTCGAATTATCGCAGTGGGCACAACTGCTGTTAGAACACTGGAGTCAATTGCACTTCAAGGTGGACTTTGCAGTGCAAAAGGGGATACGGATATATTTATTTATCCCGGATTTGAGTTTCGTTTGGTAGATGCTATGATTACTAATTTTCATTTGCCAAAATCTTCTTTACTGATGTTGGTAAGTGCTTTTATTGGTATCGAGAAAATGTTTCAAATATACCAGTATGCTATTGAAGAAAAATATCGCTTTTTTAGTTACGGGGATGCGATGTTACTAGAAAAAAAATTATAGCGACTTTATTGAGAGATGTTTTGAGAGGGCGAAGATTAGGAATGCCAATATTGGAAAGATCAAGAAACTGGTTTTGATTGATGTAACTTCTGCAATAAGCCCAATAAATAACGGGCCTATAAGCATTCCACCATACCCCAGTGTCGCGATACTCGCTATTGCTGTGCCTTGAGGTATATTTTTGTCATTTGCTGCACGAGAAAAAGCTAACGGTATGATGACTGCTATACCCAACCCTATTAAACCAAAACCAATCACTAATGGAAGAAGAGATCCAAATGTAACTAAAATTATTGATCCTATCATAGCAACTAATCCTGAGTATCGGGCTGTCTTAGAAGGCCCGATGACAGTTACAATTTTGTCACCCATCAATCTCATGGTAAACATGCAAATAGCAAAAGCAGTATAACCTAGAGCTGCACTACCTTCATCAATACTGGCAACGCTAATAAGAAAAATTGCGCTCCAGTCTGCGACAGCGCCTTCACCCAGTGAAGCGAAAAATGTTATAAAGGCTACGGCAAGCAAAGGTCCTTTAGGTATTGAAATAAATGGAACATTTTTGTCTCTTTGTCTTTTCTCAGATTGAAAAGGAATTGTCAAAATACTGAGTGTAAGTAAAAAAATTACAATTGAGCTGAGTGTAAAATGCGTTTTTACGCCTAGATTATAGGTAGCTAATAAAACTCCAGATCCTGCTCCAATTCCTGAACCAAGACTCCACATTGCATGAAAGGATGACATTAAAGGTCGTTCATTTTTACGTTCTACTTCCGCTGCCCAAGCATTCATGGCAACGTCAATTCCTCCATGAATTCCGCCAAAAAATATTATTGCAGCAGTAAGCATCCAGATTGAGTTTGCATAAGCGATGAAGATAAGGGTTAGTGGAAGAAATATACTACTAGCAAGCTTGGTTACAAATGCCGCACCATAATAATCAGCAGCTCTTCCAAAAATAGAGAATGCAACAACAGCTGATAAGCCTGCTATGAAAATTAATATTCCTAAAGAGGCTGGCGATAAATCATGGATATTTGAAATTGCTGGAATACGTGATGCCCAAGTTCCAAATAAAGCACCATTAATGGCAAAAATCATTGAAACTGCAAATCTACTATTTCGAATTTTAGTCATAAATTTGTGGAACGTTAATGTTATTAATAATGATAAATATTCCTAGAAATAAGCTCTAATCAGCTATAGTTTCAAGGAGGGTTTCACCAATCATCGCTGGAGTCGGTGAAATACTTACACCGGCTTTTTCCAAAGATTTAATTTTGTTTTTAGCGCCACCACTTCCGCCACTTATGACTGCACCTGCATGCCCCATTCTCTTGCCTTTTGGAGCCGTCAGTCCTGCAATGTACGAAATAACTGGTTTAGATATATTAGAAGATATATACTCTGCAGCTTCTTCTTCTGCACTTCCGCCAATTTCTCCTACCATTACAATCGATTGAGTTTCCTCGTCGTGTTCAAACAACTCAAGACAATCTATGAAATTCATTCCTTGCACAGGGTCTCCACCGATACCAATACAAGTGCTTTGACCTAATCCAGCAAGAGTGGTTTGATGGACAGCTTCATAAGTCAATGTTCCCGAGCGTGAGACAATACCAACACTCCCCCTCTGATGAATATTTCCAGGCATAATGCCAAGTTTGCACTCGTTTGGAGTTATTACACCTGGACAATTAGGACCAATTAATCTTGATTTGCTACCCTTCATTATTGCCTTGATTTTAATCATATCTTGAACTGGAATACCTTCAGTAATACAAGCAATAACTGGCATTTCTGCTTCGATAGCTTCAACAATCGATGCAAATGCAAATCTAGGTGGTACATAAATCATCGAGGCGCTAGCACCAACCTTCGTCATAGATTCCTTGACTGAATTAAAAACAGGTCTATCTAGGTGAGTCTGACCGCCTTTCCCAGGAGTTACTCCGCCGACTAATTGAGTACCATATTCAATTGATTGTTGAGAATGAAATGTACCTTGTTTACCAGTGAAACCTTGACAAATAACTTTTGTTTCTTTGTTAATCAGTACACTCATTTTGCCATCTCCACTACTTGTTTAGCTGCCTGTGTTAAATCAGCCTCAGTCATAATATTAAAGTCACTGTCATTTAATATTTTGAGCCCTTGAGGAGCATTTGTGCCTTCAAGTCTAACAACAATTGGTAAAGTTAACCCCACCCTTTCTATGGCTTGTAGAATTCCTTCTGCAATTAAGTCACAGCGAACAATGCCACCAAAAATATTCACCAAAATAGCTTTCACATTTTGACCGCTCTGAATAATTTCAAACGCCTTTGCGACTCTTTCAGCTGTTGTTCCACCACCGACATCCAAAAAGTTGGCAGGAGAGCCACCATGATATTCAATTAAGTCCATTGTAGCCATAGCCAATCCTGCGCCATTTACCATGCAACCAACTGTTCCATCTAGGGAAATATAATTGAGCTGATATTCACTTGCGATTCTTTCTTTTTCATCTTCCTGTTCAACATCTCTTAGGTTGAGGATATCTTCGTTACGATAAAGTGCGTTATCATCAAAATCAATTTTGCCATCAAGCGCAATAATTTCATTTTGTTTGGTGATAATTAACGGGTTGATTTCAATAAGATTGCCATCATTACTGGTGAAGATTGAGTAAAGCCCGATTAATGTTTTTGTAAATTGGTCAAAAAGTACTGAATCTAAATTGAGTTTTTTGGCAATACTTTGACATTCTTTTATTGACAAGTTACCCAAAGGATCGATTGCATATTTAATAATTTTTTCTGGTGATTCAGAGGCAACATCTTCAATATCCATGCCTCCTTCAGTAGATGCTAGGATAACGATTCTTTCTGTTGAACGATCAACTAATAAACTTAAGTATAGCTCTTTAGAAATATCTTGACCTGCCTCAATAATAACTTGATTAATGGGTTGTCCATCTTCATCAGTTTGAGGAGTTACTAGTTTTTTC
>CACLHR010000051.1 GCA_902606745.1 uncultured Gammaproteobacteria bacterium | reverse complement strand
TTGGGTAAAACTTGGATTTGCAAAGTAGGCACCTTTTTTGTAAGCTCGCCAAGTAGCAGAGGTATTACAACCTTTGGCATTCGTTGAGAGATAATATGCATTACTATAGCCACCAGTACACATCACCACACAGTCAGCTATATGTGCTGAAATTTCACCGTTAACTAAATCTCGAACAACAATTCCTCTCGCCCTATCATTGACGATGATGAGCTCCAACATTTCAGACCTTGATTGGTGTATTACTCGCCCTGATGTAATCTCTTTACTCATGGCACTGTATGCTCCCAATAACAGTTGCTGGCCAGTTTGACCACGTGCATAAAAGGTACGAGAGACCTGAGTACCACCGAAAGATCTATTGGCCAAATAGCCACTATACTCTCTAGCAAAAGGAACACCTTGTGAAACAGCCTGGTCAATAATATTGCAACTTAATTGAGCTAAACGATAAACATTCGACTCACGTGCTCTAAAGTCGCCCCCTTTTATAGTGTCATAAAAAAGTTTCCAAGTACTGTCACCATCATTTTGATAATTCTTACTGGCATTTATGCCACCTTGCGCAGCAATAGAGTGTGCCCGTCGAGGACTGTCATTGTAGCAAAAGGATTTGACATTGTAGCCAGCCTCACCCAATGTCGCACATAGAGAAGCACCAGCAAGACCAGTGCCAACAATAATAATGTTATATTTTTTTCTATTCTGCGGTGCAATTAATGCCAAGTCAAATAGATGTTTTTCCCATCTATTTTCTATAGGGCCTGAGGGCTCGTTTGGATTTAAATTATGCATATAAAATACCTAATGGAATTGAAACAAAACCTGCCATAATCACCATTACAATGAGTACAGATAAACCCTTACACTGCGCGCTTGAAATACCTAGCGTTTGTAATACGTTTGCTAAAGCATGATGTAGATGTGTCGATAATGATAGAAGTCCTAATCCATAAATAAACCACATCAGTGGTTGATTGAAAATTGAATGGATTTCTTGATACAAGTCTACGGTTTCTGTTGAAAGCATTTGCACACTGTGAATTACAATAAACGCAAGCATAATTGAAGCTCCCAACCATGCTACCAGTCTAGGGATCGCTTTGGGGTAAACCTTCTTATAACGCTCACCAACACTCTCATTGTTGGATAACTGCCTTGAAACAGCAATTACTACATGGAAGGAAATTGTAAGTACTAAAAGGGCAAGCAAAATTGGGTAAAAGATTGAGCTATTCAACCACAAATAGAATCCACTAAATACCGCTTCGCCGGAATGAAAACTTAGTACACTCAACATGTGAAATATTAAGTATAGAAACCAAATTAGCCCGGCAATGGCCATCATTTTCTTAAGTAAAATGGTGCGACTATTAGTAGAGTTCATCAAATTCTTGTCGAGGTTAAATAATTAGATTTATCTTAGCGCTTTTATTATATTTTAATCAACATTGAGTATTAGTCTTAATTCCATTTACCGTTTGTGATTTTTACCATGTGAAATTATAAAGAACTTAATGAGTTTTATCGAAAAATGACTTATAGTAGTAAGTATAAATGCCGAATTAAATTAGTCTCATTTTTCTTGTTTTAAATATGTTTCCAAAGAATCATCCAACGCTTTGAGCCATGGAGTGTGGTGAGGAGGAGACTGAGTTCCCGTCATCAATGATGCATGGGATTTGTCTCTAAAACCCATGATATCGTCTTTTTTGTTGTGTTTCCAGTCCATAAATGTGCGATTAACGCCTTTAATATCGAAATTCGGGTAATCTGTTTCATCAATCAACATTTGCGTATATTCACCTTGAAAGTCAATTGCGTATGCGGCGTCGTCTTGAGCTGTTTCACGCTCATGCCACTCCTTAGTATGTAACTTCATTTCCTCAAATGAAGGTAATTCAATCCTTCCAAGGATGAGGTCTCTAGCATACCAAGCCTGAGCATCAAACATATTAAAGGTATACCACTGGTCCTGCATTCCTAGGTATAGTAATTTTGGATTCTGCTCCCAAACTACACCTTTATACAAATCCAGCGGGTATAAGATATTGTTTGTTTTTAAGCGAAGCGAGTCAGGCAAAAATGGAAAATGGTGAAGATAGCCTGTACAAAGAATAATGGCGTCGACGTCCTTAGAACTACCGTCAGCAAAATGAGCAGTATTGCCATCTACTTTAATTAATGCTGGCTTCTCCTCCCAGTTATCTGGCCACTTGAAACCCATCGGGGCAGTACGGTAGCTACTGGTAATTGACTTTGCACCATATTTATAGCACTGAGAACCAATATCTTCTGCTGAATAACTACTACCAATAACGAGTAAATCTTGGCCTTCAAATTCTAGAGCATCACGGAAATCATGTGCATGCAAAATTCTGCCATTAAAGTGGCTAAAACCTTCATAATTTGGAACATTCGGAGTGGAAAAATGCCCAGTTGCTACGACAACATAATCAAACTCCTCTGTGTAACTATGATCGTCTGTCAGATTATGAGCAGTTACTGTAAAAGTTTCACTCTCTTCACTAAATTCCACATTTCTAACGGCAGTATTGAATCTAATTTTCTCTCTAACATTGGCTTTTATAACTCTGCCTTGGATATAATCAAACAAGACTTCCCTCGGTGGATATGAAGCGATTGGGTAGTCAAAATGTTCCTCAAAAAAATAATCAGCAAACTCTAGGCACTCTTTTGGTCCGTTGGACCATAAATAACGGTACATACTGCTATGAGCAATCTCACCATATCTGTCTAGTCCGGTTCTCCAGCTATAATTCCATAAGCCTCCCCAGTTATCTTGCTTTTCAAAGCAGACAATTTCTGGAATATCTGTGCCAGCCTCTTCTGCAGACTTAAATGCTCTTAGTTGTGCTAAACCACATGGACCAGCACCGATGATTGCTATTTTTTTATTCATTGACTTCCATATAATTTATATTATAAAAAGCTCATTATAAATTAAAAAATATAATTATATATAGCCAAAAAATTTACACTCAATAAACAGACTTATGATTCGAATATTGTGGTGATATTTGGTAAATATTGGTATAAAATGGATTTATGTTTCGTGGAATTCATCTCTTATCTATTGACGTAAAAGGAAGAATAAAGATTCCTACTCGTCATCAAAATCAAATTGATAAAGTTTGTTCTGGGCAAATGGTTCTAAGCATACACCCTGATGATTCTTGCCTGTTACTTTACCCATTGTCAGACTGGCAAAACCTTGAAAGAAAAGTGGTCAAACTTCCTTCTCTTAATATTCACACAAAAAGACTTACAAGAAAGCTTATAGGACATGCTAATGAATGTAATTTAGATAAAATCGGTAGAATACTGATTCCAATATCTCACAGAAAACATGCCAATTTAAATAAGAAAGTTATTCTTAGTGGTCAAGGTCATAATTTTGAAATTTGGGATGAAAATGCTTGGGCAGAACAAATGGAAAAACTTGAAAGACTGAGTTCACAAGTTGAGACCCCTCAAGAGATTCAAAAGCTTTCACTTTAAGGT
>CACLHR010000050.1 GCA_902606745.1 uncultured Gammaproteobacteria bacterium | reverse complement strand
ACTGGTACTGCGATTAAATCAGGCGTCAATGCCTATATTGTTGATGGTCTTGAAGAGAATCGAGTGCAACCGATTATTGATGTTGCAATAGCCCGTTTTAGGGAGTTTCAGGCACTCAAGGATGAGTTGGATGCAACTCGTAGCCAATTGGCTGAAAGAAAAGCTGTCGAAAAAGCCAAAGGTATATTAATGAAGCACAAAGATATCACTGAAGATGAGGCCTATCAATCTCTTCGTAAGATGGCGATGGATAAAAATAAAAGAATTGCTGATGTCGCTGATGGTGTTATCAGTGCTTTTGAGTTACTAGACTAAATTTAGCTTTTTTCAATCCTGTAATTTATTTCGAGCAGCCTTTTCTGTATGTCCTGATATACCAAAGCGGCGCATTAGTTCAGTTTCAATTTCTTGAATGCTGATATTTTTGTGACGAAGTAAAACTAAGGTATGAAACCAAAGGTCAGCTACTTCATGAATGATTTTGTCGTTACCTTCATTTTTAGCAGCCATGATAACTTCTGCGGACTCTTCACTAATTTTATCTAAAATTTTATCAGTGCCCTGATTGTATAAAGAGGCAACATATGAGTTATTAACAGTTGCTGATTTACGTTGCTCTAATATCTTTTCTAAAGTTGAAAGTATTTCATCCATAAATCTCTTTTGGATCTTTGATAACGTCAGCAATACTGACCCATTTATCATTCTCCAATTTATTAAAAAAACAATTAGCGCGACCAGTATGACATGCAATACCACCATTTTGTTTAACCTTAAGCAAGATGACATCTTGATCACAGTCGGTAAAAATTTCAATAATTTCTTGACTATTACCTGAATCTTCGCCTTTAAACCAAAGCTTTTGTCTTGATCTTGAATAGTAAACCGCTTGCTGAGTTTCAATGCTCAGAGATAGTGCTTCTTTATTCATCCAAGCCATCATTAAAATTTCACCGGTTATATGATCTTGAGTAATTGCTGGCACCATACCAGCTTTATTAAATTGAATTGTCTCTATGGCGCTCATCTGATGTACTTTGTTTTATAATGAGGCAATTTTACCGGTCACTTGTATACTGATGAAACTTTTTATTTTTTGCTTGTGGATTAGTGTTCATAGTTGTATTTTTGCGAATGAATCGAAACAACCTCTGTACATTGTTGATGGTGATAGTGTTAATATCAATGTTGTACTTTTTTTGGATTTAGCTCAAGCACCAATGGAAGAATTAGGTGGTAAAACTGACTTAAAAATGAGAATTGCTGGAATTGATACTCCTGAAATAAAACAATCTTGTGAAATTGAGCAAGGCAAATCGATAGATTGTGGTTTTTTAACAAAAGATTATTTACAAAAGTTGTTAGAAAGTGAACCAGGCGATTTGATTATTAGACCTATTGGCGTTGATTATTATCATAGGATATTGATAAGATTATTTAAGGGTAAGACTGATATTGGAAAAAAAATGGTTAAAGATGGAATGGCATATTCATATGACAGCACATATAAGATCGAAGAGACTTATGCTAAAGAAAATAAGTTGGGTTTTTGGAATTTTTTTAAACCACCAGTAAATCCAAAGATCTGGCGAAAAGAACATTAAAAATATACTATAGGCCTGCTTTTAGACTGGCTTCAATGAATTGATCTAAATTGCCATCCAGAACATCTTGAGTATTGCTGCTCTCAACACCTGTTCTTAAGTCTTTAATACGTGACTGGTCAAGCACATAAGAGCGAATTTGGTGGCCCCAACCAATATCAGATTTTAAATCTTCAAGATCTTGTTTTTCACTGTTTCTCTTTTGCATTTCAAGCTCAAAAAGTTTTGATTTTAATTGCTTCATAGCCTGATCTTTATTAGCATGTTGTGATCTACCATCCTGACATTGGACAACCGTTGATGTTGGTAGGTGAGTGATTCTAACTGCTGATTCAGTTTTATTAACGTGTTGCCCTCCAGCACCAGAGGCTCGATAAGTATCAATACGGAGATCTGCAGGGTTAATATCAATTTCAATGTCATCATCTACTTCTGGAGAGACGAATACTGATGAAAATGAGGTGTGTCTTTTACCACTAGCATTAAATGGTGACTTACGAACCAAGCGATGGATTCCTATTTCACTTCGAAGCCAACCAAAAGCATATTCACCTTTGAAATGAATGGTAGCAGATTTGATTCCAGCCACATCACCAGCCGATACTTCCATAAGTTTGACCTTGTATTTATGCTTATCACCCCAACGCAAATACATGCGTAATAACATTTCTGCCCAGTCTTGTGCCTCGGTTCCTCCTGAGCCTGATTGTATGTCTAAATAAGCGGAGTTTTGGTCCATCTCTCCACTAAACATGCGTTGGAATTCAAAAGAGGCGATTGAAGTTTCTATGTCAGTTAAATCCGCAATGATGACATTTGCGGCTTCTTTATCATTCTCTCCTTCTGCTATTTCTAGAAGTTCTTTAGCATCATAAAGAACACTCAATGCATTTATAAAGGCATTACAAACATTCTCAAGTTGCACCTTTTCTTTACTTAATGATTGAGCCTTTTCAGGGTTTGTCCATATTTCAGAATTTTCTAGTTCTCGAAGTACTTCTTCTAGACGATCTTGTTTTTTTTCTAGTTCTAAGTGAGTAGATAAAATGTCTATACGCTTTCGGAGTTCTGATATTTTTTGATAAGTAGCTGATAGTTCCATAGTGCTATTTTAAAGCGACAAGTAGTAAAAAAGCCCCAAAATAGGGGCTTTTATTTTTTTTTATACTTAGGCTTCTATTTTCTAAGCTTTAAGCGTGAAATTAATTCGGCATAAGAAGCGATGTCATTATTCTTAACATAAGTCAACAATTTTTTGCGCTGGGATACGAGTCTTAGTAGTCCTCTCCTTGAGTGATGATCTTTTTTATGAGTTTTAAAGTGTTCAGTCAGATGCCTAATGCGTGCTGTTAAAAGCGCAATTTGCACATCAGCTGAACCAGTGTCACTGGCGTCTTTTTGGTATTCTTTAATAATAGCTTGTGTATCAATTGACATAGTTAAATCGTTATATGTGGCAAAAATTCAGTTGCGAATTATACGCTAATTTCTTTTATTGTACTATTTCTAATAGAATAATTTTAGTTTTCCGAATAAAAGTTTTCTTCACCTTCTGGTCTAGTTTTAAATCGGCGATGAATCCATAAATATTGTTCTGGATTTTTAAGTATTTGCTTTTCAAGAATTTGATTTGTTTTACTGGCATCTTTAATCGGATTCCCACTGGGATAATTTTTAAGAGGCTTATCAAAAGACATCTCATAGCCATTCTTGGTTCTAATAAAAGAGTAAGGTACAACTCGAGTGTTATTATTTTTAGCAAGTCTTGATGTGGCAGAAGCTGTAGCAGTTTGAATACCAAAAAAAGGTGCAAAAATACTGTTATTTCTTCCTAAGTCTTGATCGGGTGCATACCAAATTGGAAGACTATTATTAATTGCCTTCATAATTGATCTTGTATCTGTGTTTTTAATCATTACAGCGCCATTTTTTACGTAACCCTTAACCATCACTTGGTCAAATAATTGATT
>CACLHR010000049.1 GCA_902606745.1 uncultured Gammaproteobacteria bacterium | reverse complement strand
TTATCAACATCAATATGGACGTTTAGCTCTTTTTTTCCCTCAACCAATGAATCGTTAGATAGTGACTCAAATTTGAGTCTATCGATCGCGTCTGAGGCATTTGAGATCAACTCCCTTAAGAAAATCTCTTTATTGGAGTATAAAGAGTGAACCATGAGGTGAAGTAATTGTGATACTTCAGTTTGGAAAGTATGTGTTTGTTTTTGACTCATCTGAATTCCTTTATCGTTTAATGTATAAAATGCTAAGATATGGTCAATCAGGAAAAAAACAAGTACCAAAACCATATTTTAGTTGAACAAATTGATCAATTTGTTGCCTACCTTGAGGTCGAGAAACATTATGCCTTGAACACTATTTCTGCTTATCAAAGAGATTTGTTGAAGTTTTTGTCTTTTTGTCTAGAAAATTCTGTTACTAAATGGCAAGATATTGAACCTGAAACTTTAAATCTTTTTGTTATGAGCCTCCGTCATCGAGGAGTATCTGCAAGGTCGATTAGGAGGCATTTGTCCTCTATACGTGGTTTTTTCACCTTTCTGGTGAAACAAAATGTGTTGACTGAGAATTGTGTTATCTCTATTCAGACTCCTAAAATTGATCAAGTTTTACCAAAAATAATTGATTTTGATGACATTAAAAGAATGACGACTTTGAGTTCTGAGTTATATTCAGAGCTACGTACAGTTGCTATGATAGAGTTGATGTATTCATGTGGGTTGAGAGTCTCAGAATTGGTTGGTATTGATATCAATGATCTGGATTTGGAAGAGGGATTTGTAAGAGTGAAGGGTAAGGGCGGAAAGACCCGATTTTCACCAATAGGACGTTCAGCCATTAATGCAGTTGAAATGTATCTTTCAAAGAGACCTAGCAGTGAAAATGAAGCTTTATTTGTGAACCAAAGTAATAATAGAGTCAGCCCTCGTTCTGTACAAAATATTATCAAAAAAAGAGCTCTTGAAGTAGGGGTGACTGTCAACGTTCATCCTCACATGCTTCGACATGCTGCTGCGACTCATTTCCTGCAATCAAGTCATGATCTTAGGACTGTACAAGAGTTTTTGGGTCATAAGAGTATTAAAAGTACCCAAGTGTATACTCACTTAGATTTTTTGGAATTATCGAAAGTTTACGATGAATTTCATCCAAGAGCCAAAAAATGAACTCAATGATAGAAAAAAAGTTAGCTTTGCAACATTTAAGGAAAGGGGTTATCGCCCACCCTACAGATACAGTCTACGGTTTAGCTTGTTTGGCAAACAATCCAAGCGCGATTAAAGCATTGATTGATCTTAAACAAAGAGACATTGAAAAAGGTTTTATATTGCTAGCTTCTGACGTGGACTATGTATTACCCTATATTGATACAAATCTTGACATCAACTTAATAAACAAGCTTGCTCAGCAAACTAGTGTTCCTACAACCTATTTAGTGCCGAAATCTGAAACTACATCAACTTTAATTAGTGGTTCCAGTGATCTTGTTGCAGTGCGTATAACCTCAGAACCGTTAGTAAGTTATCTTTGTGAAAATACCGAATCCGCTCTAATTTCAACTAGTGCTAATTTGCAAGGTCAAAAAGTCGCCTCTAATATGGATGAATTGAAGGATTACTTTAACGAATCCCTTTCATATGCATTGCCTCCAAATAATTATAATTCAGAGCCTTCTATAATAGTTGATTTAGTGACAGGGAAACGACATCGATGATAGAGCAAGTAAAAAAATATCTAGTCCAGTTACAAGAAAATATCTGCTCTGATTTGGAGTTGCTTGATGGAAGAGCCATTTTTGAAAAAGATCGTTGGACAAAAGGAGATGACATCGGGAGTGGTATTACTAGTGTTATTTGTGATGGTAATGTCTTTGAAAAGGGGGGAGTAAATTTCTCAATCGTTCAAGGCAATAAAATGCCGAAGTCTGCAACCGCTCTTAGACCAGAATTGGAAGGTAGAAAATATACGGCACTTGGGATTTCTTTGGTGATACATCCACTCAATCCATACGTACCAACTGTCCATTTAAATGTACGTTTTTTTGTTGCCGAAAAGCCTGGAAAAGAAACTATATGGTGGTTTGGAGGAGGCTTTGATCTAACTCCTTTCTATGGTTTTGATGAAGATGCCATACATTGGCATACGACCGCCAAAAAAGCTTGCCTTCCTTTTGGTGAAAAAGTCTATTCAAAATACAAAAAATGCTGTGATGATTATTTCTATATAGAACATAGAGACGAACAGCGCGGTATAGGTGGATTATTTTTTGATGACCTTAACGAGGGTGGCTTTGATAAGTGTTTTGAATTTATGAAAAGTGTGGGTGACCACTTTACCGAGGCTTATCTACCAATTGTTATAAAGCGAAAAGATACCACTTATGGAGAAAAAGAGAGAAACTTTCAACTTTATCGCCGGGGCCGGTACGTAGAATTTAATTTGATTTATGATCGAGGGACCTTGTTTGGTCTTCAAAGTGGCGGTAGAACGGAGTCGATTTTGATGTCAATGCCTCCAAAAGTTAAATGGTCATATCAGTTCCAAGTAGAAAAGGATAGCGAAGAAGAGAAACTGTATAATTATTATTTGAAGCCTAAGGAGTGGATTAAATGACACATACATTGGACGCAACTAGACTAATGTGCCCAATGCCAGTGATTAAACTCAGTCAAAAGATAGGTGATCTATCTGTAGGTGATAAGATTGAGGTTTTTGCAACTGACCATGGTGCTAAACATGACATTCCAGCTTGGTGCAGAGTTCATGGGCATAAAGTTCTTGGCGTTGAAGAACGAGACGAAAAGATTGTTCTCTTAATTGAAAAGAATTAGTATATAATCTACCTCTTGAAAAAATACTCATATTGACCTCTCTCTGAGAGTCAATATTTTGTTTGCAACGGCGCAGACTTCTCTGACAATGCCTGTCAATGTTTAATCTAATTTATTTTAGGAGATTAATATGTCTGCAAAAAATGTAATAAAAATGATTGAAGATCAAGGCGTAAAGTTTGTTGATTTTCGTTTTACCGATACCAAAGGCAAAGAACAACACGTAAGCGTACCTTCACATACAATCGATGCTAAAAAATTAGAGGAGGGTCAAATGTTTGACGGCTCTTCGATTGCTGGTTGGAAAGATATCAATGATTCTGACATGATTTTGATGCCAGATACTGAAACGGCTGTCTTGGACCCTTTTACTGAAGAAATCACGCTCAATGTACGTTGTAATGTCATTGAACCAAATGATTTGAAGCCTTATGTTAAAGATCCCCGCTCTCTTGCTGCTCGCGCTGAGGCCTATCTTATAGAAACTGGTATTGCTGATACAGCTTATTTCGGTAACGAACCAGAATTCTTTGTTTTTGATGGTGTCAAGTGGGATGCAGGTTTTGGTTTGGGTAAGGCTTTTTATGAGATCAGCTCTGAAGAAGCTGCTTGGAGTTCAGGTAAAGACATGGATGGCGGTAATAAAGGTCACCGTCCACACATCAAGGGTGGATACTTTCCGGTGCCTCCAGTTGACTCGTTGCATGATCTACGATCTCAAATGTGTTTAGCAATCGAAGAGA
>CACLHR010000048.1 GCA_902606745.1 uncultured Gammaproteobacteria bacterium | reverse complement strand
CAATACGCATACGTCTTTGGAGACTCGAGATTGAAGCCCTTCTGGTTGAGGTAACGATTTGTACTGCTTCATCAAACAGCGCGTCAAGCTCGTCAGTGGAGTGACCTGAGTCTTGTTCGCTTGAGATCTCGTTTTGAGGACTGAGTATGTCGGCCAAATAATTCGGCTCCGAGTTCTTTTTCAGGTGATCTACAACGCGGAAAATTTCACTATCTTCAACGTATGCGCCATGAATACGAATCAGGTGAGAAATACCAGGTGTCATATAAAGCATGTCACCCATACCAAGTAATTGTTCTGCCCCAGATTGATCCAAAATTGTCCTAGAGTCAGTCTTAGATGAGACTTTAAATGAAATTCTAGAAGGGATGTTGGATTTTATAAGACCAGTTATCACATCTACACTTGGCCTTTGTGTTGCTACGATCAGGTGCACTCCTGCAGCACGGGCTTTTTGAGCAATGCGAACAATCAAGCTCTCGACTCGTTTTGATTTAGCTCTATCTTGTTGGGCAAGAGCCGCTAACATGTCAGCATATTCATCAATGACAATGACTATTAGTGGTAGAGCCTCTAGCTCAGGATGTTGTTCCCCTTCTTTTGCGATGTTTGAATCAAATGATGGATCTAATAATGGTTTGCCACTTTTTTTGGCACGTAAGAGTTTTTCATTAAAAGCCTCAATATTTCGAACACTAAATTTAGCTAAAAGCGTGTAACGCCGCTCCATTTCATTAACGCACCACCACAAAACACTTGCAGCCTCATTCATATTCGTCATAACGGGAGTTAATAGGTGAGGGATGTCCGCATAGCTAGCCAATTCAATAATTTTAGGGTCAATCATTATGAACCGAACTTGATCTGGTTTTGCCTTATATAAAATACTTAAAATAATGGCATTGAGGCCGACGGATTTTCCCATTCCTGTGGCGCCAGCAATCATTAGGTGAGGCATCTTGGCAAGATCAACAACAATGGGGTTTCCATTAATATCTTTACCTAAGCCCATTGAAAGTGTTGATTTAGATTTTGTAAATGTTTCGCTGGAGAGGATCTCTTTTAGTCCAATCAGCTCTCTATTGTTGTTAGGTATCTCTAAGCCAATTACCGGCTTTCCCGGGATGACATCGACAATTCGAACACTTTCAACCAGTAATGCTCTGGCTAAATCTTTGTCAAGGTTCATGATTTGACTGACCTTCACTCCAGGCGCAAGAGATATTTCAAACTGAGTGACCACAGGACCCGGGGTGACAGCAGTAATATTGACATGAAAACCAAAGTCTTTCATTTTCAGTTCTACTTGCTTTGACATCTCTTCTAAAAATTCTTCGCTATAGCCGAGTCCAGAGTTGTCTACATCGTCAAGAAGAGAAAGACTAGGCAACCCACTTGAGGTAGTGGCTTTATATAGGTTGCTGCTTCCAACTTTCTGAGGCTTTTCAGCCTTTTCAGCTTTTTTTGTTTTTTTAGTGTCTTTGCTATTAATGACCTTCTCTTTTGACTTAGGCTTTTGAGTGTTGTTGATATTTGACGATGGCTTTATTTGAGCAGTTTGGCTCTTTGATACGGTATTGGAAGTCTTGTTATTGCTGAACATTGACTTGCTAATATTTTTCCAAGAGGCACTAGTGACAATACTAAAACTTACCAAAATGATGCCAACATAGATTATTGTGGATGCTTGACCAAAAAGCTCATAAAACACGACTTCATGCATCGATTTACCAATCATACCTCCAGCTAAAAATGTCTCTTTTAGGCCTTCTATTACTTTTATCTCTGGTGCATATTGATGTGCCAATGCGGCGGTAAAAAATACCATCACAAAATAGGCTATTAGGCGGAGTAAAAAGGTAAGTTGCTTTTGTTTCTCTTTAAACGCGTCTCGATGAAAGCTGTAGCCAAGCCACAAAAGGGATATTGGCAAAATATAGGAGACATAGCCTAAAATTCCAATAGATATATCACTCAAATAAGCACCAAATATGCCAGCAGAATTCTCAACCGGTTTGATGAGTACAGCGCCTCCAGTCCAAGGGTCTTCTTCAGGAGAGCTGGTAAGAAGTGAAATAAGAAATACAACGCCTAATGTTACGAGTAGTATGAAAATTGTCTCGCTTGCAATTTTGGAGCGTGGATTTTTTGGCCTATGTTGCGTTGTTCGTTTGTTATTTTTTTTCAAGGTAGTCTATAATGCTCCATTGATTAATTAGTATAAAGTATTTCAAATGAGTGATATCAAACATTGTCGAGTTTTGATTGTTGGCGCTGGCCCTGCTGGCTATGCAGCAGCGGTGTATGCTGCTAGGGCAAATCTGAATCCAGTTATGATAAGTGGACTAGAACAGGGTGGACAATTAATGACAACAACTGATGTCGATAATTGGCCAGGAGATAGTGACGGCCTACAAGGTCCAGATTTGATGGAACGCATGAAAATACATGCTTTACAATTTGATACTGAAATAATTAATGATCATATAACCAGCGTTGATTTTTCTAAGCGACCTTTTACACTTAAAGGTGGAGAAAAAACCTATACAGCAGATGCCGTTATTATTTCAACTGGGGCCACTGCAAAATATTTGGGGTTAGAATCTGAGGAAGCCTATAAAGGTAAGGGCGTATCAGCTTGCGCAACCTGTGATGGTTTTTTCTATCGTGATCAAAAAGTGGCAGTTATTGGTGGAGGGAATACCGCTGTAGAAGAGGCTCTTTACTTGTCAAATATTGCAAAACATGTAACTATTGTTCATCGTCGAGATAAATTTAGATCCGAGAAAATTCTTTCAGATAAGTTAATAAAAAAAGCCAAAAATGGAAATATTTCTATTGAATGGAATCACAACTTAGATGAGGTTTTGGGTGACGAGATGGGTGTTACAGGTCTACGTTTAAAAGGCAACGATGGCAGCACCAAAGAAATTGATGTTCACGGTGTTTTTATCGCAATCGGGCACACACCTAATACAGGTATTTTTGAAGGACAGTTAGAAATCAATCAGGGCTACATTAAAGTTAAGGCTGGTCTAGAAGGCAATGCAACCCAAACAAGTGTTGAGGGTGTTTTTGCTGCTGGGGATGTGGCAGACCATGTTTATCGACAAGCTGTAACCTCTGCAGGTTCTGGCTGTATGGCGGCATTAGACGCTGAGCGTTTTTTGGATAATTTGTAGTATTGACGCGCTTTTGAGAGATAAATTCAAACTCACTTTCTTTTGCCTTGTGTATAATTTCACGTTTTTGGCCATATAGCTCAGTTGGTAGAGCAAGGGACTGAAAATCCCTGTGTCCCTAGTTCAATTCTAGGTGTGGCCACCATTTACTAAAGCCGAGTTAAATCAGTGTTTAACTCGGCTTTTTCTACTAATAATTAGTCAGCAGCGCGACACTTCCAAAAGAATAAAGCGATAAGAACTAGAGTTGGAATCATTCCAAGAGGGTCAAACTTTGCTGCTCCAGTTGATATATGAAACAACTGAGCTAGTATAAACAGCACGTTTATATAAACACCAAAGATCATACCAACCCTTTTGAGATTATCACCAACCCAAGCTGGTGCATTCCAGGCAAATACTCCAAGTGCTATTAATGGGATTGCAGTCACCTGTCC
>CACLHR010000047.1 GCA_902606745.1 uncultured Gammaproteobacteria bacterium | reverse complement strand
GCCTTTTAGTGCCCTAGATCCATTAATCAGAAGGCAGCTGCAAATAGAGTTTATTAAGCTATCAAAAAAATTAAGAAAAACAACAGTCTTTATCACTCATGACCTAGATGAGGCAGTTAAAGTTGGCCATCGTATTGCAATTATGAGGGATGGCAAAGTTATTCAAGTAGGAACCCCTGAAGAAATAGTCTTGAAGCCAGAAGATGATTATGTGGCAGACTTTGTGAAAGGGATTTCAAGACTCCAAGTTGTACAAGCGAATACAATTATGAAGCCAATAGATGAATATAGTAAGAGTTATGGCGATATTCCAAAAGATGTGGTAAGAATGAATGAAAGTGATGTTTTAAGCAGTTTAATTGAAAAATCAGTATCCAATGATAGCCCTATTGTTATAACTAATGCAGATGGTAAAGATATAGGGGTCATATCTCAAAAAGACTTATTAGTTTCTGTTGTTGAGGGTCAAGATGAGTGAAAATAACTATCTAAATACAAATCGAATTAAAGATTTTGTAAAGACTAATCCTGACTACTATATTCATGAATTTGAGAGAATCAACAATGCCTCAAAGTTTATTCTTTCATTTAATTTATCAGCATTTTTATTTGGCTCAATATGGTTTGGAATTAGAAATATATGGAACTGGTCACTGGCATTTTTAATTATTGAAACTTTTGCTATTGTTCAAATTGTTAGAGGCTTCTTTGGCAATATTAGTATAGAGGCTTATAAAAAAATTGATCAAATTCAGTCAACGATTGATTTTCGACAGAAACAGCTCCAAGCTGCAATAGAAAGTAATTCAGACAAAGTAGAAATGTTCCGAAGAACGATTAAGTCACTGGAAGATTCAATAGCTGGCTACTTACAAGAGGCTCAACGTATAGAAGCTTCTGGAGTTGCCATTGCCATTGGAGGAATTGTTTTATTTATTCTTATAAGGGCGCTACAAGGAGTATTAGCCAATTCAATTTTAGAAAAGAGATTTTCTGAATGGCTTTCAAATAAGCTTATCAGTCCAGGAGTGGATTTTAAAAATTACCTGCTGAGTATAAGTTTTTCACTGATAATTATTATCTTTTCGACGATTCACTATAGTTTTCCAGATTTAGTGAAGTTGTTTGCTGACTTTCCTACGCATCCAGATATAAGGCTTGCCTCAATAGATGGTGTAGAAGGGGCCTTTGATTATGCAGTTATTAAGGGTGATGCTCTTTTTAGTGCCATCACATATGGAATAAGAAGCGTCTTGGATTCACTGGAAATGTTATTTGTTAAAACGCCATGGGTTGTGGTTATAAGTGCAATAGTATTAATGACCGGACTCTCTGCAGGACCGCGTGCAGCAATCTATTCTCTCGCATTTTTAGCTTATATGGGCTTTTTAGGGTTTTGGGTAAAGGCCATGACAACTTTGGCTTTATTGGGTACAGCTGCTATATTAAGTATATCTATTGGAATTCCGCTTGGAATTTATTGTGCTACGAGACCTAAATTTTATTCTTTCATTAGACCCATAATGGATTTTATGCAAACCATGCCTGCATTCGTGTTTATGATTCCAGTAATTGCTTTTTTTGGAACTGGAAAGGTTTCTGCTGTAATTATTACCATGATTTTTGGCGGAACCCCTGTAGTCAGGTTGACAGTTTTAGGGTTGAGAGGTGTTCCTGAGGCGATAAGAGAGGCTGCGATAGCATATGGTGCCTCTAAATGGTATCTATTAACAAAGGTTGACTTGCCTCTCGCTATGCCAACAATTCTTGCCGGCGTTAATCAGACAGTTATGTTGAGTCTAGCAATGGTTGTTGTTGCCTCTCTGATTGGTGCAAAAGGACTTGGGCAAGACGTTTTAGAAGCGTTGCAATATGCAAATGTGGGCCAAGGAATTTTGGCTGGTATTGCCATCTTGTTTTGCGCTTTAATACTCGATCAAGTCATACAAGGTAAGAAGAAAATGTAAACGTTCTTTTATAAAATGATATATTTAGAAAGCCCATTCATATGCATGCAATGAAATGGCACCTCCAGTATGAATAAATAAGATTTTATCTGTATCTGTAAAATATTTATTTTGTATTAAATCAATCAGACCGGCAAATCCTTTTCCTGAATAAACAGGGTCTAAGAGTATAGCTTCTTTTGTTGCCATTAGATTAACGGCTTCATTCATTCCATCGGTTGGAACACCATAACCGCCACCTACATAGTCATCAAAAACAAGTATATCTTCACGTTTTGGTTCGTCGCATTGGATATAGTTGCAACCTTCCTTAGCTAATTTAAAAACCTTTTCTTCTTGATCATGTTTTTTGTCTTTAACACTAATGCCAACAATTTTTATATTACTTTTGTAATATGTTTTGCCTGCTATAGAGCCTGAATGTGTTCCTCCACTGCCACTTGCCAACACAATATGAGTAAAAGAATTGTCTTTATCGTCTTCAATAATTTCCCTCATGCATTCAATATATCCGAGTTCGCCAATATGATTGCTACCACCAACGGGAATGTAATAAGGATTGGCACCATCATTTTTTCTTTCTGCCATTATTTCTTCAGCGTATTCCTTGACGTCTTTTCCATCAGGGCATAGCACGACTTCAGCGCCAAAAAGCTTGTCCAAGAAAACATTTCCTGAGGTCATGTAAACATTTGGAGCATCTTTTAATCTTTGTTCTAAAACAATGAGACATTTCAAACCAAGTTTTGCGCATGCAGCAGCAGTTTGACGGGTATGGTTGGACTGAACTGCACCCACAGTAACAACAAGATCAGCCTGGTTTTTAATGGCATCAGGCATTAGGAATTCCAATTTTCTTGTTTTATTTCCGCCTGTCGCTAAACCAGTGCAATCATCCCTTTTTATATATATCTGAGGACCATTTAAATATTCGGTAATATTATTTAAATACTCTATAGGAGTTGGAAAATGTCCTAGTTTAATTCTTTCAAACTTATTAATCATAATAATTAACCTTAATTTATTTGTGTTTTGAGTCTAAATTTGTCGCGCTCATAAAAGGAAATTTGATAATTTTAACATCAATAATATCAGGCTTGGATATTTAACTTCGACTAGATATTTTTCTGATTCAGTTATGAGTTTTAATCAGCGATTATTTTTCTTTTCCTGCGCCTAGTTCTTTCCAGCGGATATAGCTATTAACACCAATCCACATCAACGGTTTTGGGAGAAGTTTTTTTGGCGCTTCTTCCGTTTTAAAATTAGGAACAATGCTTTCTTTTGTGCCACTCGCTTTTTCAGCAGAGATAATTCCAATGGCCGTACCTTTGGCTGTACCAAGGCCATTCTGACAGCATGCAGAATATACTCCTTCTGCAACCTCACCCTGTGCAAAGACGTTGTTTAAACTTAAACATAGGCGGCCTCCCCAGCAATACTCCATCGATACTTTGTCTAGCATCGGGAAGCGAGCATTGAAGGCTGATATATGGCTATTGGAAACCGCAGCCATTCGTGATTGTGAGACTTCCATGCTGGGATCATAGGTAAAACGATTGCGAACCACAATCCGATCACCACCTATTCCGGACAAGCGCCTAATTGATGAACCCATCGGGTCTGCTGAGGTAAATGCCCATTCAGATTGACCCCCTAAACTCCGAACTTCTTCTGAGCTAAGTTGTCTGGTCATA
>CACLHR010000046.1 GCA_902606745.1 uncultured Gammaproteobacteria bacterium | reverse complement strand
AAGAAAGATATGAAATAATCAATCAGTTTAGGGAAGATAAGTTTGATATTTTATTATCTAGTGAAGTAGGCTCTGAAGGTCTAGATATGCAATTCTGCAATGTTGTTTTTAATTATGATTTGCCCTGGAATCCAATGAGAGTTGAGCAGCGTATTGGACGAATTGACAGAATTGGACAAAAAGCTGAAAAGTTATTTATATTTAACCTTTTAGTAAAAGGCACTATTGAAGATAGAATTTATAGCAGACTCTACGATCGACTGGGTATATTTGAAAGCTCAATTGGAGAGCTAGAACCAATTTTAGGTGATATTCAAAAAGAGTTTCAGGTTCAAGATATTGTCAAGATGTCGGAAGATGAACTCAATAAAAAGCTTGAAATAAAAGCACAATCTATAATTCTACGAGCGAAAGAGATCCAAGAGCATGGTAATGCACTAGATGCCATGCTTAATGATGACTATAACAGGGATCAGAAAAGCCTAGATAATGACTCTAGAAAGGCATTTATTAGTGAAACTTGTAAGAGTCTTTTTATTAGCTATCTAAACTCTAATAATATTCCATACAAGCTTCAAGACGGTATCTATAGCTTAAAAAAGGATGACTCTAAAAAATTGTATGATTTACTGAGCCCCTTGAAATATACAGGTAATAATGCCGCAACCATCATTCAACAAAAGCAAGCTTTAAGAGCTCTTTTAAATAAATCGTATAAATTTACATTTGACCCAATACCTGACATTAAAAGCAATCTACATCTGTTATTTATTTCAAATCCACTTTTAAAGATAATAGCGAAACAATCGTTATGTGATTTTAGTGATGTTTCAGTGGTAGACTCAAATTTAGATGGAAGTTTTGCGGTTGTCTATAAATCAGAATTTAAATCATTTAAAGATACGACAAGACATAGAGTTTTAGTTCTAGATGAGCACTTTAAGGCTTTGAATGATGTTGATTATTTCGACTTCTATGAAGGCAGCTCTTCAATAAATTCAGCCTTCGACACTTCAAAACTATATGAAGCTAAGAGCAATGCACAAAAGATTATTTCAGAAGATTTTAATAGCTCTTTGGAACATGAAAAAATGGTTGCTAAAGAGACGCTAAATAAGAAAAAAGGAGCTCTAAAATCTCATTATGAAAAGAAACGTGATATCGCTACTAAGGCTGGTCAAAAGACTTCTCAAACTGATATTATAAGAATGAGACAATGGGAAATAAATAATATTAATGACCTTGAAAAAGAAAGAATTACACAACTAGAAAATAAGATGAAAGTGAATGGTAGCTTTCAAATTTTGTCAGTATTTAAACTATCAAATTAACTATGTCGAAAAATTTAGATGAATATATTTTAAAGCGTCAAAAAGATTGTCAAGCTGGGTATGATGGGTTTGTCAAAATGGGCGCGTGGGATGGCTGGTACAGGTGGATATCATCTTTTTATCCTGATGAAGCGCATTTTGTTTTTGAACTACTTCAAAACGCCGAAGATGCTAAAGCTACAAAAGTTAAGTTTGAACTTGGAAATGATAATCTAGTTTTTAAGCATAACGGAACTAGAGATTTCAATGAGCGTGATGTTTACTCCATTACAAATGTTGGAGAATCTAGCAAGCAGGAAGAGGCAAATCAAATTGGTAAGTTTGGAGTTGGTTTTAAATCAGTTTTTACATACACCGAATCTCCAAAGATTCATTCAAGAACTATCTCCTTTGAAATAAAGAACTTGTTTATTCCATATTTAATAGATACTCAACCTGTAGAGGATAGCTTTACTACTTTGTTTATTTTTCCATTTGACAGACAAGATAAACCAAAGAATCAGGCTGTTAAAGAAATTAAGGCGTTATTTAATGATTTGAGTGACACTGTTTTGTTGTTTTTAAGAAATATCAACTCAATAGAGTGGGTAGTTAATAATTCTAAGCCAAAACAAATAATCAAAGCAAATGAGAATGAGTTTTTTGAAATTAATAATACTCAAAAAGGAAAAAGTAATTGGCTGGTTTATCGAGAAAAAATTGAAATTAAAAGTCACGATAAACCTTTGTGGGTCAGTGTGGCATTTTCTCTTGATAAAAATAAAAAAGAAATATTAACAACTGAAGGAAATGTATCCATATTTTTTCCTGCAATAAATGAAACTAGTAAATTAAAATTTCATGTTGACGCACCATTTGCATCTTCAGTAGCAAGAGATAGCATTGTTAAAAAATCAGCTGATAATAAAAAAATCTTAGCAAATATTGCTCAATTATGTGCAGGGAGTGTTCATAAGATTAAAAAATTAGGCTTGTTAAAAATGTCTTTTTTTGAGATTTTGCCCAATGAAGATGATGAGTTAGCTGATTTCTATAAGCCAATCTTTGACACTTTGAAAGATGAGTTTGAGTCTAATCGTGAGCTTATACCCCTCGGGAATGGGAAATTTTCAAGCATTAACAATTGCGTTTATGTCTCCAACAATGCCGTCAAAAAAATATTCAAGGACAAGGAAGATGTAAAAATTGTTTTTAATAATAACTCCCTTCTCGGTTATGCAATACTTCCAAAGAAGATCTCGAGGTCATATCGATTCTTAGCATCCTTAGATGGCTTCGACGAGTATGAGGATGATCAAATCTATGAGCATTTGAGTGATTTGTCGGATACTTTTGAAGATTTTGAAAAGTGGGGAGATTACAGTTGGTGGTTTAATGATAGTCAGCGTAAAGATTGTTTAATAAAAATCAAATGGCTAAAGAATAAAAGTAACGAATGGCTGCAATCGCTCTATGTTTTTTTAAGCGATAATAATAATATATACTCTCACGCGTCATTCATTAAGTTATCGGATGGCAGCTTCAATTTTAGTCATGAGTCTTTATTTTTTCCTCAAGAGAATTTATCCATTGACGCTGAATTGACTTTTGTTGATAGCAATACCTATTCATCGGGTAAGAATAAAAAGCAGCAAGAAAAGGCGCTTGCCTTCCTTCAATCAGAAGGTGTTAATTCTGTCGATGAATCGACACACATTGAGGCTTTGTTTAGTTCATACCAATTTGTTTCAGAGAAGCAACATCTTATTGATATTAATAGGTTAGTGGCATTTTATATTGACAGCAAAAAAGATGCCATTAGTACAATGAGAGGGAGTTACTTTGACGTCAGTTTTATTTATTCAGAGAGCTATATTAATTATTGTATTGAAGAAGACGGAGAGGATGAATATGAAAATGACCCTTTGGCAAATCCTAGTGAAGTATTCATTGATTTGCCATACGAATCTACGGGCTTAAGTCTTATCCACTCACAAACTAATTCTTATTTCATGATAAGTAATTTATACAAAAAATTAGATAACTGGTCTGCCTTTATAGAGTTATTAAAGGATTTAGGTGCCCACTCTGAACTAGAAATTACAGAACAAGGTGTTTGGTCTAATCCAGAATATGACAATATGGATAAGGAAGCTAGGGGTGCAGCATTTAGAGATACAGGAATTAGTCGCGACTGGACAATTGAACACCTTGATGTCATTCTTAAACTTGAACATAATCGATTGGAAATCTCAAAATTGCTCTGGAACAGGTTAAATTCTGCAGAAAAAACAAACTTCACTGCCTGTTATCGAAAGAACTCTAGAGATAATGCAGTATTTAGAGATTCATTGCTGACGTACACGTTGAAAAAATACGAGTGGATTCCTGAC
>CACLHR010000045.1 GCA_902606745.1 uncultured Gammaproteobacteria bacterium | reverse complement strand
AACCGCCCCCATTATCTTTACAATTCCTCTTCAATTACTAAGCTATCACGTGGCTCTAATTAAAGGAACCGATATCGATAAACCAAGAAATTTGGCAAAATCAGTTACTGTGGAGTAGTTTTGAGGGGGGTATTTTTACTATTATGGTAAAGTTAGCATTAAGTATTTGCTAAAAGTAGGAACTATAAAATGCAAACTTATAATGTGTTTTATCTTGTTGGTGATGATACTGCTACATTAAGTTTTGATGCAGAAAATTTAGATGACCTCTTTGATATATTACGAAAGGGTGAGATTGAGTGTATTTTGATTTATGATGCTGATGGCAAAGAAGTATTTCGTGAAAAAGGTTTCATGGAATATACGACCAAATCGAACCCTTTTTTTAAATAGTGTATTAAATCAAAGTTTAATACTATATTTTTTTCATAGTTAGTCACAGTCCCCACTCATACATACACCTTCTTTGTAATTTTAGTAACATAAAAAATATAATACGTCTTGAGTCGTTCTTGAGTCACTCTAATTTTTTTAATTTATTTTCTAAACAATTTTTTTATGTATCTTAATAATATAGGTGGTATAAGATCTATTACTAATGTCTTAAAAGTAAAGTGCTTTTTTAATCTTTCTCCTTTTGTTCCAACAAACATTGTTTGATGCATTAAGTTAACCTCAGATTTTGGTCTTCCTAATGAAAAGTAATAAAGTGCGATTGACTTTCTAGATATGTCACTAGGGCACTCAATTGGATCAGGATTCCCGTGATAAGTAAATGATGTTGTAGAGAATATAACGCACCTATTAAATTCTGGTGTAACAGATACACAAGGACTGTTCAAATCATTTTCATAATATAACTCTAAGTCACCACCCCATTCTTTTTTCCACCCAGGGTTTAGATAAAGTAATAGATTAATTCTTCGGTCCAAGTTTATTGATGGGTGTTTATTAAAATCGGCATGAACCTTTAGAATGCCGCCATTTTTTACTTCATGATACCCACCACCAGAAAGGTAAGGATCAGATATCAATATTTCTTTAATCCCGGTTAATTTCTGAAGGTATGTTAGAAAAAGATCACTATTAAGGTATGAAATTAGTTCAAATGCCTTGGGAGAGATATCCACAAAACCGTTTGATATGAATTTTATTTCTCTAGAGTTATTAAATTCTCTCCTAGATTTAACTTCTGAAAGATCCGGGAACTCATCCAAAACACCTTTAATCAACTCCTCATCAATAAAGTTATCTAAAACAATATGAGGGAATGGTTTGTTTGTTGTATAACTTACATTTAGTTTCTCAGGGTCTGAATAGTTTGGATTTATAGGATTGATCATATTTAATGATACTTATTTATCTAAAATTTTGAACTTTAACGTCTAAATAGGTTACAAAAAAGACTATATTAAAAAATTGATCATCGGATAAATATAAATCTGATCAATCTAATTATTTGTCCAAAATATTCTACCGTAACCGAGTAGTCTTAAAGAAATTCTTGTTTAAACCGTTCTAGAATAAATACTTATGCTCCATCAACTTTACTTTATTTTAAATCCGACTCTTTCGATAAAATTGGATAAAACTCAATATTCATCTCATCTGCCACATCTTGGTCTGACTTCATATCACCAAAAAATGCTATCTGTTCAACTTTAATATTATTTTTTTCAATAATAATATTAAAGTTATCTTTTTTGCTATTAGGGGATCCAAAAATTCCTAAAAAGTATTTGTCTATTTTTAGATCATTACATAAATTTAGTAACTCCTTTTGTGGTGTAGCTGAATTAATAAATAATGTCTTATTGTTTTTCGCTAAAAAGCTACTTACATTTTTTGAAACTCCTACCTTGACAATCTTATTATGAACAGTCTTAGAATATGCATCTATAAAAGATTTGGACCCATAATCAGAATTTCTAAATATATCTGAACTTTTATACACTCTATCAATAACCTTGCTTCTATCTCCACCTAGTTGCAATGAGTTTTGAACTAGATTTTTACTAACACCGCCATTCCATATTTCAAAAAAAGCATCATATTTAATTTGGTTTGATTCAACAATTACTCCATCAAGATCAAACACAATAATTTCTTTATCAGTATAGAACATTCATTTAAAAGTTTCTTCCCCAATGTTCCCTTAAAGATGTTTTCCTATTGGCGATTTTATTAATTTTTTCATCAGTATAAACAGAATCATTACTGAAAGCAGTTGTAGATATTTCTTCAAAAACAACTCCATTGTTAGTAAAAAATGAATGTTTTTCCATTTTATCTATTGTTACAATATCGCCTGGTTTAAGCTGCATTTTTACTGAATTTAGCGTTAATTCTAAATCACCCCAAAGAATTTGAAATGATTCTTTTTTCTTTATGTGGTAATGCTCTGGATGAACTTGTTTAGGTACCATTACTAGTATCTTCTTACAGTATTCTTGATTAATACAATCAATTAATACAGCCCCTGTATTTGATATATTATTGATTCCATAATGATGTGATAATTCAATATCAGATTCGTCATTAACAACTATTCTAGCCTTGTTGAGTAGTCCTTTTACCTTATGGAGAATATTCGATATAGCAACATCACTAACATTTGACTCTTCAATTTTATAATTTGTTATTGGATCGTTTTTATTATAACTATCAAGGCTTACATATTTTAAATTGTGCTTCGAGAAGTCTTCAGAAGTCATTTGACCTTCCTTTACGGGCATGGCATAAAACACATTATTTTTTTCGAACTCACTATCTTTTTCAATTATGTTTTTGGCATAAGCACCTCGCTTCAAGTCCAATAGTCCATTTATTTCATCGTTTTTATGACTGTAGTTTAGCTCTGAAATCTCGCCTAATATTTTTATAGATTGATCTATACAATCTAACCATTTTCCTACTTGTTCTGGATTTGCTGAATATGCGTTTAGTTCAAATTTTTGAGATTTATCTTCTACTCCCACATGCTTCTCAAAAATCATTACACCCTTACCTACTGCAACTGAAGAAGGCAATAACTGATCTGGTGACTCGTGAGTAGAAAAGCCAACTTCAATACCGCTATATCTACTTTTAAACCATTCAATTCTGTTTAATTGTAAATTACTATTGTGAGTTGGATAAATACCAACACAATGCATTAATATCAAACTTATTTTCTCATGATGGAATAAGCTAACAACTTTATCAACATCGTCAAGAGAGGCACCTCCAGTGGATGCAATAACCGGCATATCTAACTTACAAATCTCGTCCAATAATGGCCAATCCTTTATCGAGCAACTTGCAACCTTTAAATAATCATAATTATGTTGTTTTATCTTTCTTGCTGACACCTCATCAAATGGCGTACAAATTGTCTTAAATCCAACTTTTTCACACTCAGATTTTAAGCTTAAATAGTCAGCATCACTGATTCTTGTCTCTGAAAAACGCTTAACAAACTTAAGGTCCATTCTGTTCTTATATTCAGGGTGAATAAAAGAATCAAGATCTCTATATTGAAATTTAACCGCAAATTCAAAATCATAGCCTTTTGCTTTCTCTTTCAAGCTATTGATAATTTTTTTGCCGTGTTCTACACTTCCCATATGATTGTTAGCCATTTCAAAAATGATTAATGGCTTTTTTCTTTGTCTCATTGCGTATTCCTATTTTTGATAACAAAGCATTGATGTCGAGTGCACTTAAATTAATTAAATGCAAACAATATTATTTTTTCATTAATTCGACAATAAATAT
>CACLHR010000044.1 GCA_902606745.1 uncultured Gammaproteobacteria bacterium | reverse complement strand
GGACGCAATGATATGCCTTGTAATCGGTGCGATGGTACAATCAAGAGAATCGTACAAAACCAGCGTGCCAGTTACTACTGCCCCAGATGCCAGAAATAGATAACCCCAAAGAGCTATTCGAAAGCGCCTGTTCAACAAATTCAGAGCCGTATGCACTTCAAAATATTGGCAACATGATGGAGCCTGAGTTTAGTGAAAATTGTATTATTATTGTCGATCCAGGTATGCCAATTCACCATCAAGCCTATGCCATTATTGATTACAAGGATGAGTTATATTTCCGTCAATACATTGTAAAAAACGACAGCCAATTCATGCACTGCTTAAATTCATCTCACCCAGAAATAGAGTTGATTGATGATTTCGAAGTGAGAGGATGTGTCGTGCAACAGAAACAACGAAAACAAAGGTCACTGCACTATTATTTTTTAGATAAAGACAGTAAAGAAATGGTTTTTGATAGTAAAGGAAAAGTCAAGGACAGTAAGAGGTAATAACATTAGCTAGCTTTTCCAAATCAAGTGCGCCATTCTTCCTGAACATTCACGATCACGTCGATAGGAAAAGAACTTTTTTTGAGTCTTTATAGGTACAACAATCTCCACCACTAATTGATGTGATTCCATAACCTTCTAAAATAACCTTTGCCCCATCATAGAGATCGAGATAATGTTTGCCATTCTTTTCAATAAATGAACGCTCAAATACTGAATTTCTATCTAAAAATTGTTTTTTTACCTCGCTACCAACCTCATATGCTGACTGAGAGATTGCGGGTCCTAGATGGACTAGGAGTTCACTCCCTGAAACATTTATTTCCTCAATCAAAGATTCAATTACTCCGTCCACCAAACCTCTCCAACCGGCATGTGCTATACCAACAACTGTTCCCCGCTTGTCACAAGTAAAGACAGGCATACAGTCAGCTGTAAGAACGCCACACACTACGCCCGATGTCCTGCTATAGCTTGCATCGGCTGAAGCCGATGAAAACTTGGAATCCACCCTAACACAAACACTGGAGTGCGTTTGATTAATCCATTTAGGGCTAGAGGGGAGTTTATAGTGTTTCTCAAGGAACTCACGATTAGCACTTACTGTATTTGGCTCGTCACCAACATGCAATGCCAAATTAAAATTTCCAAAACAATTGGCACCAGCTCCGCCTTCTATAAATCTTGGTGTTGATATGAATTTAACATTATCTGGAAACATCATAAGCTCAATTTATATTTATTTAGCATGGATCGTAATCATTGAGCACATTTAATAACGCTAACATGTCTTCGGGCAATGGAGACTTCCATGACATCAACTCCCCACTAATAGGATGAGTTAAAGTCAATTTCCTTGCATGTAGGGCTTGCCTTTTAAAGCTCACTAAAGCTTCTTTTAAAATCGCATCTGCTTTTCTGGGAAAACGAACCTTACCACCATACATTGCGTCTCCTATTAAGGGGTGACCAATATGAGATAGGTGGACACGGATTTGGTGAGTCCGTCCTGTTTCCAAGATGGCCTTGACATGGGTATGGTTCTGGTAACGATTTATTACTCGATAATGAGTGATGGCTTCCTTACCATTGTTTGAGACAGCCTGTTTAACTCTATTCTTAGTATCACGGTTAATAGGCTCGTCAATCGTTCCTCCAGCAACCATATGGCCATAGACAATAGCAGAATATTCTCTCGATACCGAATGCGTTTGAAGTTGTTCAACCAAATATGTTTGTGACTTTTCGTTTCGTGCAACGACGATCAAACCTGAAGTATTTTTGTCAAGTCGATGAACAATTCCAGCTCTGTCAAGTGTTGCCAATTTGGGCTCGTAATACAGTAAAGCGTTTGCTAAAGTGCCACTCCAATTTCCGGCACCCGGATGAGTTACTATACCAACAGCCTTATTTAATACAATGATGTCTTCATCCTCAAAAACAACATTCAAAGGAATATCTTCACCCACCCAATCATTTTTTTGCTTCTGACTGATAGTCAATTCAACCATTTCAGAGCCATTCACTTTATCTTTTGGTTTGAAAGTTTTGTGGTTAATGAGAGCTTCACCAGATTTAATCCAATCAGTAATCTTTGAACGTGAGTAATCTGGCAACATTTCTGACAAAGCAACATCAAGCCTCTGACCTGTCATACGTTCTGGAATGATAATTTTTAGTTTTTCCATGACATTATTTTAATTCAAATCAAATTGAAAGTTACGATTGAAAAACCCTTATCATGGTTTGATGACATAAATGTTTCCACTGTCGGTGGAGAAGTAAATCCAACCTTCTGGGCTTTGAAGGAGTGCTCTGATTCTTTCATTTAAGTCTTCCATTAAACGTTCCTCTGCAATCGCATTTCCTTCCTGATCGAGCTCGATTCTATTGATATGCCGCAGTTTTAATGCACCAGCGAAGAGGTTTCCTTGCCATTCAGGAAAAGCTTCACCGGTGTATTGCATTAAACTGCCAGGCGCTATAGATGGTATATAAAACTTTTTTGGTTGCTCCATGCCTTCTTTGTGAGTGCCCTCACCTACAGACCTAAATGAGGCATACTCTTTGCCGTAAGAGATAACAGGCCAACCATAATTAGCACCCCTTTCAATGAGATTTAATTCGTCGCCACCTCGCGGACCGTGCTCAATAGACCATAGTCTTTGGTTTACACCATCCCAAACCAGTCCCTGAGGATTGCGATGTCCGTAGCTCCATATTTCATTTCGCGCACCTTCTACGTCTACAAATGGATTGTCTTGTGGAACTGAACCGTCAATATTAAGCCTTAAAATAGAGCCTGCATGTGTTTCTAGGTTTTGTCCATTAGGTCGATTCCCTCTATCACCGATAGAAAAATATAAGTGCGTATCGTCAAATGTGATTCGACTACCAAAGTGTCTATCGCTACCCCATGCTATACCGGTAACATCAAATATAACGCCAAAAAGCGAATGCGTTATCAACAAATCCTGCCAATCAAAAATACCGTCTTTACTGATATGTGCTCTGGCCAGAGTTGTTTCACCATTACCAGCTGCATCAATGGGTTTTACATATGTGAAATAAGTCCAATCAACAATCTCATTGTTTGTTGGTTTCGCTACATCCATAAAACCGCCCTGCCCATTTGCAATAATTTCAGGGAGTCCTGACAAGTAATTCACTTCGCCACTGTCAATATTTACAATACCAAGTCTTCCTTTGCGCTCGGTAAAGAGTATTTCGTTCTCTGATTGAAAAGACATACCCCAAGGTATACCTAGACCCGTGGCGACTTGAGTGACCTGATATGTGGCTGCTAATATGTCAACAGGAAATAAGAAAAGCGCACAACCAGCAATAATAAATCTGTGAATTATTTGACAAAAAAGTTTCATAAAAATTAGCTAAATATGTTTTGCCTTATAATAGGTTTTCAAATATACTTCAAATCTATTCTATCTGTTTAGATAAATATATGCGATTCGACTTTGTGCCTTTTTTTAATCCAGGTGAAAATATTCCATGGAATCGCGTTGTCAAAATGATGCGAGAGCAGACCCAGTTAGCTGAACAGGCAGATTTTACAACGGTTTGGCTAACGGAACACCACTTTGCCCATAACGGCTATTTAAACGCACCGCCCAACCCTATCATGATGTCATGTGACTTGGCTGCACATTCAAAAAAAATACGTGTAGGTCAGGCTCCAATTGTTTTGCCTGACTGGCACCCTCTCAGAGTTGCAGAAGATATTGCTCTGCTCGACAATATGACAGAAGGTCGAGTAGATTTTGGAGCCGCAAGAGGAATTAATGAGCGCGTTACTTTGCAATTTAATATTGAAGCTGATCGACGAGACAACGAGAAAAGTTATCGCTTATTTATTGAGTCTCTCGACATTATCTTAAAGGCTTGGACAGAGACAGCATTCACCCATAAAGGTGAGTTTTATGAATTCCCCGTTCCTGGCTGGAAGGAGACCAACCGCTTCTTGATGCCATTGGAGGAAGAGTATCACAATAAGGATGGTGAATATAGTGCCATGTACGTGCACCCAAGGCCTTACCAGCAACCCCATCCACCAGTATGG
>CACLHR010000043.1 GCA_902606745.1 uncultured Gammaproteobacteria bacterium | reverse complement strand
TCTTAGCCGCAGACTTGGTTTCGGTTTCGGCTGCTGCCGCAGTCTCTGATGCAGGCTTCTTAGCTGGGGCCTTCTTAGCCGCAGACTTTTTGGTTTCAGGTTTTATGTTTTTTTCTTTAGGGGCCCTTGGCGTGCTTATAGAGGCTTTAGCTTCAAGCACAGCGTTGGCAACCTCTCTTGCATAGTAGCTAATTGCTCTAATTGAGTCATCATTGCCAGCAACCATGTAGTCGATGCCCTCTGGGTTATGGTTTGAGTCGACAATACCAATAATCGGAAGTTGTAGAGTGCGCGCTTCGCGCACAGCGTTTCGCTCATGTCCAATGTCAATTACAAATAGCACATCAGGAATGCCGCCTAGATTTTTTATTCCACCAAGGCTGCGCTCAAGCTTTTCCATTTCTTTAATCATTGACAGAGATTCTTTTTTGCTGTACTGGACAAAGTTTTCTTCGGCAAGAAACTCAAGGTCTTTAAGGCGCTTAATTGACGCCTTGATTGTTTTATAGTTTGTCATCATTCCGCCAAGCCACCGGTGATTAACATAGGGCATGCCACAACGTATTGCTTCTTCTTTAATAATATTGCTGGCAGCTCTTTTAGTGCCAACAAAAAGAATCGACCCTCCTTGAGCTGCAGTTTTGCTTGCAAAGTTAAGCACATCGTTAAGCTGGGGCAAGGTTTTTTCTAAATTAATTATGTGAACGCCGTTACGGGTTCCGTAGATAAAAGGCTCCATTTTTGGATGCCAAAAACGGGCTCGGTGCCCAAAGTGCACACCGGCTTCTAACATTTTTTTCATTGACGCTTTCGCCATAGTTTCTCCTGGGTTAAGACTTCCACGTCGCCTAACAACCAACCCTAACTTAAGGGCACCCTAGTTACTATTGGGGCTCCGTGTGATACATTAATTTACCAACGCTAATAAAAAACAAAGCAATTGGCCCTTCTTTCAACACTTGTTTGCTGAAAGGCGAAGATTATCCCACATATTTTGAGTTTTAGCAAAGCCTATTTTTCTTGAAATGGCCCATAGACAAAGAGAAAGCTTAGAAAAACAGTCTCTTGAAATAAAAAGACCTTTTATAATTGTGACTTTTTTAGAAAACCTATTTAAATAGTTGGTTATTATATGTCTCTGGCTTAAAAAGGTAGGCGTTAAAAAATCGATCTTAAGTAATGAAAATTGCAATTATTGGAAGTGGAATTTCGGGGCTAACATCAGCCTACCTTCTTCATGATGACCACGAGTTGACGCTCTATGAAGCAAGCGATTATATTGGCGGACACACCCATACCCACGAGCTAGAGGCTGAAGGAAAGAGCTGGAAAGTTGACACAGGCTTTATCGTTTACAATGAAAAAACTTATCCTAACTTTATCAAGCTGTTAAGAAAGCTCAAAGTTGATAGCCAAAAATCTTCAATGGGCTTTAGTGTTAAAGCCCCATACAAAAAGCTTGAATATTCAGGCAGCTCATTAAACGCTTTATTTGCGCAAAGACGAAACCTATTCCGTCCTTCCTTTTATATAATGATTAAAGACATACTGCGGTTCAATCGTGTTGCAAAAAGCAAGCTTGAAGGACTAGTTGAGTCCATGACTATAAAAGAGTTTTTAAAACAAAATAAATTTAGCAAGCACTTTATAGAGAATTATATTATTCCTATGGGCGCAGCTATCTGGTCTACGGCAGCTGAAAAAACGACCGAAATTCCAGCTGTCTTTTATATTCGTTTTTTTCAGAACCACGGCTTGTTGCAAATAAATAACCGGCCACAATGGAGGGTTATTGAGGGCGGCTCAAAAAGCTACATAGAAAAAATGAAAGAGGGCTTTGAAAAACAAATCAGGCTCTCAACCCCAGTTAAAAAAGTAATACGATACAAAAACGAAGTTGAGGTGTGTTTTGGCAGGGACGGCGAACACTCTCACAAGTTTGACAAGGTAATTATTGCAACCCACAGCGACCAAGCCTTACAAATACTAGACAGCCCAAACGCCAAAGAGAAGGAAATCTTAAGCGCTTTGCCATACCATGAAAATGAGGCTTTGCTCCACACAGACGAATCAATATTACCGAGAAAAAAACAAACTTGGTCAAGCTGGAACTATCTATTAAATGAAGACACAAAAGAGCCAGTGACCTTAACATACAGCATGAACAAGCTACAGTCTTTGGCTGCCAAGACCCACTTTTTGCTAACACTAAATAGTAGTGACAAGATAGACCCTAAAAAAATATTAAAAAAACTTACATACCAACACCCTCTGTTTACAGTTGAGGGGGTAAGGTCGCAGAAAAAAAAGCACCTTATAAGTGGCAAAAACAATACTTTTTATTGCGGCGCATACTGGGGAAACGGGTTTCACGAGGATGGCGTTGTAAGTGCGTTAGATGTTTGCAAGTTTTTTGGAAAAGCCTTATGAGTCTATCAAAAAACCATCAGTTATATTGGGGCACGATTAACCATCGGCGGCATGTGCCATTTAAGCGCTTTTTTTCTTATCCAATTTTTATGGCCTATATAGATATTACTTCTCTTCAAACCACTATGAAACCATCATTTCTTTGGAATGTAAACAAGCCTGCTCTGGCCTCTTTTAGAAGACAAGACTATCATGGGGACCCTTCTGCTTCTTTGGAGTCGTCTGTTCGGAAAACCTTGCAAGAGAAAACTGGAAAAACCTTTAATGGGCCAATAAGACTTCTAACCCATTTGAGGTATTTTGGATACTGCTTTAATCCTGTGAGCTTTTACTACTGCTTTAACGAAACGGATGAAAAGTTAGAGGCTATTATGGCAGAGGTCACCAACACGCCATGGAAAGAGAGGCACGCATATGTTATTGAAAAACAGTTTCAAAGCAACAGTAAGCCTAGTTTTTCTGCATCGCCAAAAAAACAACTTCACGTCAGTCCTTTTTGGGGAATGGACCATGACTATGAGATGCTATTCTCTCTACCCGAAAGCTCTTTGAGTGTCCATATGAAAAATTTTAAAGAGAAGGAAAAAGTTTTTGATGTTACCCTGAGCCTAAAAAGAAGACCTTTTACGAACAGAACTCTTTTGATGGCTCTTTTAAGGTTTCCACTGTTGACGCTTATTGTTGTTTTTAGAATTCATTGGCAGGCCGTCAGACTGTATATCAGACAGGCTCCTTTTTTTACGCACCCTGACAAAATATGAGCAAAGAGAGAAAAAATGACTAATAAACTATCGGTTGAAGGGCTGGCAGGCGACATTCAGCACAAAGGAAAAAGCACAACAACCACAGCCTTTTTCAAAAGCATATTGCTTAAAAAGCTTAGAGGGCTAAGATTTGGCCGAATAACCATATTAGACGGGGCCAATACATTTTGTTTTGGCGATAATCGCTCTGAATTTCACGCCACAATTACAGTAACCTCACAAGAGTTTTATGTTTTTTTAGGAAGCGGCGGAACTTTAGGCGCTGCAGAAGCTTATACCGCAGGATACTGGTTTGCAGACAACCTTGTTAGCCTAGCACAAATAATCATAAAAAATAAAAAAACAATGGACAATCTTGAGTCGGGTCTTGCAAGGCTGGCCAACCCCTTTAACAAAATCATTCATAAAAGAAGGCAAAACAGCATCAAAGGAAGCAAAAAAAATATTTTGGCCCACTACGACCTCAGCAACGACTTCTACCAGCTTTGGCTGGACTCAACAATGACATACTCATGTGGCGTATTTTTAAACGACGACTCTAGTATGAAAGAGGCTTCAATAGAAAAGCTTGATAGATTCTGCAGAAAGTTAAAGCTAAATAAAGACGACAAAGTGCTTGAAATTGGAACTGGCTGGGGAAGCTTTGCGCTTCATGCAGCAAAGAATTATGGCTGCCACGTCACTACCACAACTATTTCTGACAACCAGTTCAGTTACGTGTCCGATTTAATTAGCAAGGAAAACCTGTGGTCTCAAATTACCCTATTGAATAGAGACTATAGAGAACTTGAGGGCTCATATGACAAAATAGTTTCCATAGAAATGATCGAGGCAGTTGGCTCTGAATATGTCTCTGGATTTTTAAATAAAATTTCGTCCTTGTTGCGTCCAAGCGGCTTAATGGCACTTCAGGGAATTACATACAATGAGCCAGACTTTGAAGCCTATAAAAACTCGGTGGACTTCATTAAAAAA
>CACLHR010000042.1 GCA_902606745.1 uncultured Gammaproteobacteria bacterium | reverse complement strand
AGATATTGCCTCTAGAGCGCTCAAGGGAATATGTGATGAAGGAAGAGGAATTGGATCAAAAGTTAATAATCAACGACTAGGTGTTTATCTTGATTTTTCTTCAGTTATTGAAAAAATAGGGATAGAAAAAGTGAAAGAAAAATATGGTAACTTGTTTGATATGTATGAAAGTATTACTGGTGAAAATCCTTATCAAGTTCCCATGAAAATTTATCCAGCACCACATTACACTATGGGTGGCCTATGGGTTGATTACAATTTGATGACGACTATTAATGGTCTGTTTGCTACTGGAGAGGCTAATTTTTCTGACCACGGCGCTAACCGTCTAGGTGCTTCAGCGTTAATGCAAGGTTTAGCTGATGGTTATTTTATAGCACCACAAACGGTAGCTAATTACTTAGCTAAAAGTCAATTTGAAGAAATAAGTAATATTCATCCAGAGGTTGTAGCTTCCCTAGAGTCAGTGAAGACCCGCATAGGTAAACTAATGAATGCTCCCAAACCAAAATATTCTCCAGATTATTTTCATCAAAAACTAGGTAGAATTTTGTGGAGTGCGTGTGGTATGTCAAGAGAGATGGAAGCGCTTAAAGCTGCCATGAAAGATATATCTGAACTGCAATCAGAGTTTTGGCAGAACATTAAGGTTACAGGTTCTGAGAGCGACTTTAATCAAACATTAGAGAAAGCGGGAAGAGTGGCTGATTTTATTGAGCTCGGATATTTAATGTGCCATGACGCTATTGATCGTGAAGAGTCATGTGGTGCTCATGCCCGACTTGAATACCTTGCTGAAAGCGGTGATGCAAAGCGTGATGATGAAAACTATAGTCACGTTGCTGCCTGGGAGTTTCAAGATGGAAAACCCATACTTCATAAAGAGCACCTTCGTTTTGAATTTATCAAGCCATCTCTGAGGGATTATAAATGAATTTTATACTTCATATTTGGCGCCAAAAAAATGCAGAGAGTTTAGGGGATTTTGTTACCTATCAAGTAGACAATATTGATGGAGATACTTCATTTCTAGAGATGCTTGATCAGCTTAATGAACAACTTATAGAAAAAAGCGAAGATTGCATTGTGTTTGATTATGACTGCCGAGAAGGAATTTGTGGAACGTGCTCACTGGTAATAAATGGTTACCCTCATGGAGAAAAAAATGCAACGGCAACCTGCCAATTATATATGCGAGACTATGCCAACCAGAGCGAACTTTGGATTGAACCGTTTCGCGCTTCAAGCTTTCCAATGATTAAGGATTTGGCCGTTGAACGTGATGCCTTTGATCGTATTATTCAAGCTGGCGGTTTTATTTCGGTAAGCACTGGTTCAGCGCCGGAGGCTAATTCTCAGCTTGTTAGTAAAGATGATGCAGATAATGCATTCGATGCAGCCACTTGTATTGGTTGCGGTGCATGTGTTGCAGTTTGTCCAAATGCTTCAGCAAGTTTGTTTGTGGCAGCAAAAATTAATCATTTTCATCAATTACCGCAAGGAAGAGTTGAAAGTAAAAATCGTGCAAAAAGGATGATTAAGCAGATGGAAGTAGAAGGTTTTGGCAGTTGTTCAAATCATCGTTACTGCGAGGTTGTTTGTCCACAAGAAATATCTGTCAGAAATATTACTTTGATGAATAGCCTAGTCTAAAGTTACTAAGTATTTAATTATTTTTTTTTTAAGGAGTATTATGAAAATTGCAATATTGGGAGCTGCTGGAGGTATTGGACAAGCGCTAAGCTTATTGTTAAAAACACAATTGCCAGCAGGCTCTGAATTATCATTATATGATATTGCGCAACTAACACCTGGCGTTGCGGTAGATCTTAGTCACATCCCAACAGCAGTAATAGTAACCGGGTTTTCGGGGGAAGATCCTTCACCCGCCCTTGAGAATTCTGATATTGTATTAATTTCAGCAGGCGTTGCACGTAAGCCAGGAATGGTTCGTGCCGATCTTTTTAACATTAATGCAGGTATTGTAAAGAATCTTGTTGCTAGTTGTGCTGATACTTGTCCAAAAGCATTAATTGGTATTATTACTAATCCAGTTAATGCCACTGTTGCTATTGCTGCAGGAGTTTTAAAAGACAAGGGTGTTTATGACTCGGCACGTTTATTCGGTATCACAACGCTTGATATTATTCGATCAAACACTTTTGTTGCTGAAACAAAAGGCTTAAACCCTGAAGATTTTGAGGTACCTGTAATTGGTGGGCATTCTGGCATTACTATATTGCCATTGCTTTCGCAGTCTGGTTGTGAGTTTACCGAAGAAGAAACTGCTGCCCTTACTACACGTATTCAGAATGCTGGAACTGAGGTTGTTGAAGCAAAAGCTGGAGGTGGTTCTGCAACTCTTTCAATGGGTTATGCCGGCGCACGTTTTTGTTTATCTTTAGTTCGAGCACTTAAGGGTGAAAATAATGTTGTTGAGTGTACTTATATTGAGGGTGCTGGTGAAAAAGCACGATTTTTTGCTCAACCTGTCCTTTTGGGAAAAGGTGGTGTTGAAAAAATATTGAGCTATGGTGACTTAACAGCTTTTGAAGAGGCTAAACTTGATGGTGCACTCGATACACTTAAAGGTGATATTTCATCTGGTGAATTATTTTAAGAATAATCGACTGTAAAACATCTATATAATTTCTTTTCAAATTCACTCAGCGCAATTATGTCTCAAGAATTTCACGAAAAAGCCCTCAATTATCATCGGGGAAGGAAACCTGGGAAAATCTATGTTTCATCTCATAAAAATATAAATACTCACCAAGGATTGAGTTTGGCTTATACGCCAGGTGTAGCAGCACCAGTTCGAGAGATTCTAAAAAATCCGAATACGATAAGCGAATACACTATCAAAGGAAACCTAGTTGCAGTTATTACAGATGGTTCAGCTGTTTTAGGCTTGGGAAATACTGGCCCCTTGGCTGCAAAACCTGTCATGGAAGGAAAGGCTGTTTTGTTTAAACGTTTTGCTGATATTGATGTTTTTGACATTGAACTTGATACTCAAGATGTTGATGAAATTGTGAATACAATCAAAAATATTGCTCCAACTTTTGGTGGTATTAACTTGGAAGATATTTCAGCACCTCGTTGTTTTGAAATAGAAGAAAGATTGATTGATGAGTTAGACATACCTGTGTTTCATGATGATCAACATGGTACCGCTATCATTGTTGCAGCAGGCCTTTTAAATGCACTAGAAATTCAAGGAAAAACCCCCGATATAGCGCAGGTTGTTTGTGCAGGCGCAGGTTCTGCGGGGATTGCCATTTTGAACTTGTTAACTGAATTAGGTTTTAAGAGAGAAAACATGCTCTTAGTTGATCGCAATGGTGTGGTATCAAAAGATAGAAAGAAAAAAGTCAATAAATATAAGGCTGCTTTTGCAGTAGATACTAAGAAAAAAACACTTCATGATGCTATGAATGGTGCTGATGTTTTTATTGGTGTTGCAAGAGGAAACCTTGTTACACAAGAGATGGTTAAATCGATGTCTGAAAAGGCAATAATTTTTGCACTTTCTAATCCTGATCCTGAAATTTCACCAGTTGACGCATTTGCCTGTAGAAGTGATTTGTTGATTGCAACAGGACGAAGTGACTACCCTAACCAAATTAATAACGTACTCGGATTTCCATATATTTTTAGAGGTGCTCTAGATGCCAGTTCTAAAGAAATTAATACTGAGATGAAAATTGCTGCAGTTCATGCTCTGAAAGATTTAGCAAAGCTACCGGTTCCGGATACTGTTCTTCGTGCGTATCAAATTGATAGTCTTAGTTATGGAATGGATTACATCATTCCAAAACCATTCGATCCAAGACTAATTAACACTGTTCCAAAGGCGATTTTTGAGGCTGCTGTTTCGAGTGGTGTTTCTTGTCTAGCCTAATCTTTCAAAAACCCCGAAAATAGGCCATTTATTGCTTGCTAAGAAAAACTAGTTATGGGATAATGTCCGATTGTTTTTTTGGAGGGGTTCCCGAGTGGCCAAAGGGAACAGACTGTAAATCTGTCGGCTCTGCCTTCGAAGGTTCGAATCCTTCCCCCTCCACCAGGAAAACATGAGAATAGGAATTGCGGGTGTCGTATATCGGTATTACCTTGGCCTTCCAAGCCAATGAGGTGGGTTCGATTCCCATCACCCGCTCCATGTGGCTAGGACTGTGCTCACCTAGCTCAGTCGGTAGAGCACTTCCTTGGTAAGGAAGAGGTCGCC
>CACLHR010000041.1 GCA_902606745.1 uncultured Gammaproteobacteria bacterium | reverse complement strand
AAGCGCATCAGTTCACCCAACATTTCTGCTCTAGGAACTATTAATAAGTTTTGATGTCTGGCTTCCTGTAGTTCTAGATTATTTTTGTCGATTGCAGAAGAAACAACAACTGCTTGCTTGCCTAAAATATTAGCCGCTACGTGTTTATAAGTGATACTGCATCCTAATTTTTCAAGCTTTTCTGTAGCTGTATTTGATTGAATATCTGACCCAGATATTTCATAACCTAAATTAACAAGTACCTCTGCAATACCACTCATTCCAGAGCCACCAATACCTATGAAGTGAATTTTTTTAATTTTTGAACGGGTCGGATTATCAACTAGTGTCATGTTTTATAAACGGTTAAGATGGTTGTTGCTTGAATTCCCTCTCCTTTGCCAAATGCCGTCAAACCTTCACCAGTCGTTACAGTGATACCTATATCGGTTTTATTGATATGACATAGTTTTGCAATGTTTTTTTTCATTGAATTAATTTGAGGTGAAATTTTCGGTTTTAAACATTCGATAGTGATTGCTATATGGCTAATTTTCCAATCTTTTAAATCATCAAGTGCTAGCTTTAAAAAGTTGCTACTATCAGTTACACCTTCTTGACAAAGTTGATCGGCAACTGAGCCAAGTATATTACTGCCTGTAATACTTGAAATGGCGTTCGTTATTGAATGCAATACCACATCGGCGTCACTATTACCTTTGAGCCCTGTAGGATTGTTAAGCTTAATTCCAGCCAATATTAAAGGTTTTCCTGTTGTTTCTTCAAAGGCGTGTGAGTCTTGTCCAATACCGGTTTTTGTAGTCATGATTTATTTAAGTAATAATTGGCTAATTTAAGGTCATCTGAATGGGTAATTTTGATGTTACTTTGAGAGCTTGGTACAATCTTTATAGAATGTCCTAAACGTTCAATCGCCTCTGCCTCATCTGTAATGTGATCGTTATCTTCCATCACCTTCTCTAGGGCTTTCTTTAAGAGACCAATTCGGAACATTTGTGGGGTTTGTGCTTGATACAATTTGTTTCTTTCAATTGTCCTTACAATATCCTCATTGCGAACTTTTTTTAATGTGTCAACAACTTCTACGGCAAGAATACCTCCAATAGGGTGGTTTTGGAGTTTACTTATTAATCTTTTTACATCTTCTTTTTTTATACAGGGTCGAACTGCATCATGTACGAGCACCCAATCATCATCTTTTGCAAATTCAATTAAAGTGCTAAGAGCATTTAATACAGAGTGAAAGCGCTCTCGACCACCCTTTGCAGTGGCAAGCAATTTTGGGTGTGAGTAATAAGTTGAACTTATAAAATACTTATCATTATCTGAGATGGCGATAACACAGCCAGATATCTGATCCATATCTAAAAGAGTTTCTAGGCTTTGATCTAGTATGGTTGAGCCATTCTCAAGTTTTAGGTATTGTTTAGGAGTGTCTGTATTCATGCGCGAACCTGTGCCACTGGCTGGAATGATTAAGAAACAATTATCATTATGCATGACAGCTAGGAAGTCCTTTTAGGAGTAAGAAATTAATGGTCTTTATTATAAAGTAGACTCACTAGACTCTGCCACATTATCGGTTTCAACAGTTGTGTTGACTTGATATAGTACCTCTCCGTCTTTGATAAGTCCATATTTAAATCGTGCCTGTGATTCAATTAGACTCAAATCTTCCTCTGTGTAGCCGTCAATTTGCTCTTGTAATTTTTTGTTTTCGTTTTTCAATTGTTTATTGATCAATTCCAAATCTCCAATAGTTTTTTGTTTTTGTAAAATTACGTTGGGAAAGTCATTAACCAATATATTTTGCTTTATTAGTGAAATCAATATCAGAATTAGTATTAATGAGATTTTGTATTTAATAACTAAACCAACTATTCCTTTGTGGGTGCCATTTTGCATAAAATTAATTACTAGGGTTCTTGTAATTTTTCATCATATTATTTTAAGGTTGATATAAGGTAAGTTTTTGACAAATAATCATGCAACGGGAGCTTGTATTGGTTGAAAAATTGAAAAATAAAACCAATACCCAACAATGAAATAATAGCTAATAAGAACCTAATTAGAGACTGCTTTTGAGTGACATTTGAGCCGTCTTTTTGTATTATTTCAAATTTCCAAGCTCTCATCCCAAGTGTTTGTTTACCTCTAATCCATGATATTGAAAAATAAGCGTATATAAGAGGTAAAGTTAAGAGGTAGAAGAACAGACTACTGGTTATTGCTTGTTTATTATTAATGATAATGACCACACCTTCAATAAAAAAAACAAAAGAAAATACAAGAAAAAAATCATAGATGATGGATCCTAGTCGACGTAGAAATGAGACATTGGATTTCATATATTTTTTGAAAGTTTCATTAATAGTGGAAAATTAATGGCCATTAATTATCCTCTTTCTTTAACACCTTTGAAGTAACTTTTCCATCGTGAAGTTGAGAGTTAATAATATCTCCGAGGTTAATTTTCTTAGATGAAAGTACAACCTTTCCATCTTTATCGTGAGTAATGCTGTAACCCCTAGAGAGCGTGCTTAGTGGTGAAAGTAGATTAAGTCGGTTGACTTTATTGCTAAATTGATTTGCCTGATCTTTTAGGAAATATTCTGCGTTATTATGTAAACGAATGCTCAGTTGTTGAATTTGTGATCGATATAGCTGCTGAGCCCTTTTTATCTGTCTGACAAGTCGAAACTCATATTCGTCTAGTTTTTGAGAATTTTGTTGCAGTTGTTGACTGGGGTCAATAATTCTAACTTGAAGTAGGTCAAGGGAGAGCTTTATTTTCTCAAGAGATTGATTGACGCTATCCTCCAATTGTTTTCTAAGTTTTGTGGATTGAGTGATTATTGTAAGTCGATCAGGTGTTGCAATAACGGCAGCAGCACTTGGTGTTGGAGCTCTAGCGTCAGCTACAAAATCTGCAATTGTAGTGTCTGTTTCATGGCCTATAGAGCTTATAATCGGTGTTTTACACGTAAAAATCTCTCTCGCTAAATCTTCTTCATTGAAGGGCCATAGATCTTCCATTGAGCCTCCACCTCTTGCCAATATCAGAACATCGCAGCGTTTATCATTATCTGAAATTCGGAGAGCTTTGATAATTTTTTTATGGGCATCTTCACCTTGTACTATAGTGTCATAAAGAAGAATATTGGAAAATGGATATCTTGTTTTTAGTACATGAATAATGTCACGGATCACTGCGCCACTTGAAGACGAGATGACTCCGATAGTCTGTGGAGAAACAGGGAGTTTTTTTTTGTTTTGCGCGTCAAACAAGCCTTCAGCTTTCAGTTTATTTTTTAGTTGATCAAATGCAATTTGCAGATTGCCTATACCTGCAGGTTCCATCTGTTGTATGATCAATTGGAAATCTCCCCTAAGTTCATAGAGAGTTGGAGCACCTCTTATTACAACAGACATACCGTTTTCTGGAGAGAACTGGATTTTACGTTGATTGAGACGAAAAAAAGCGCATCGAATTTGCCCTTTTGAGTCTTTCAATGAGAAATACCAGTGACCGGAAGAGGGTTGGGATAGATTTGAAATTTCACCCTGGACCCAACAATGAGGTATGTTTTGTTCAACTGAATTTCTACATAAGTTTAAGAAATCGGAAACAGAGTAGACTTCGTCGAGATTAAACATTGGCTTTAAGATAAACAAATACCGCTCCAGTTCCGCCCATTTTTTGAGGACAAGAACAGAATGCAAGCACTTCTGAGTGTTGTTTGAGATAGTGCACTACTTGTGATTTCAAGACAGATAAGTTTTGATCAGAGTTATATCCTTTACCGTGAATGATGTGGATAAAACGTTCATCACCATGGTAATGAATAAATTTCGAAAGAGACTGACATGCTTCCTCAATCTTTTGTCCATGCAAATCTATAGACGGAGTATAGTCAATCCTGCCTTGCTTCATTTTTTTTAATGTTTTAGGTGAAACACCAGCTTGGGAGTGGCTTACATAGTCCGAGGCTGATAGGTTGGGTTTAGGTAAATAGGTATAATCTTCAAAAGGCTTATTCCAATGTTTTTTGTTGTTATTGGATTCTTTATTATCACCATCCTTATCAATAGGCATTTCCTGATTAACGGCACTTCTAAATAACGATTTATCACTTTCATTAATCATAATAATGCTGAATTTGGTACATAAAAAAACCCTCTTGGAGGGTTTTATTATAGCAACGATTTTTACTATTTAAAAATTAACCTTTTAAAAGCCGAGCTAGATTATAGAGAAGGTATTTATAAGGCTTTAATTTGAGCGCTAAGACGCGATTTTTTTCTAGCGGCTTGGTTTTTATGGATTAAACCTTTGCTGACAGCTTGATCCACGTTTTTTTGCATAGCTGCAAAACCGCTAACAGCCTCTTTTTTGTCACCAGCTGAAATTGCAT
>CACLHR010000040.1 GCA_902606745.1 uncultured Gammaproteobacteria bacterium | reverse complement strand
ACTTTAACGGATCAGTTAGGTCCAGACGTAACTTTTGCAGTGCGCTCATCTGCAACAGCAGAAGATCTGCCTGAGGCTTCGTTTGCTGGACAACAAGAGACTTTTTTGAACGTTAGTGGTATTGATGATATTTTGCTTGCTATTAAAAAGGTCTTTGCTTCGTTATATAACGATAGAGCGATTTCCTACAGAGTGCACCAAGGATTTAAACATGAAATAGTTTCACTTTCTGCCGGAGTTCAGCAAATGGTTCGAAGTGATATTGGATCAAGTGGTGTCATGTTCACTCTTGATACAGAGTCAGGCTTTAAGGATGTTGTCTTTATTACTTCAGCATATGGGCTAGGTGAAACAGTAGTCCAAGGATCTGTCAACCCTGACGAATTTTATGTTCACAAACCAACATTAAACTCTGACCGACCTGCAATCTTATCTCGCAAGTTAGGCTCCAAGTCCATCAAAATGATTTATGCAGATGCTAAATCAAATATTTCCGTGCAAACTGTTTCCGTTGAAAAGAAACAGCGACTCAAATTTAGTTTGAACGACTTTCAAATAGAGCAACTCGCACAGTATGCAATGGCAATTGAATTGCACTATGGAAGAGCCATGGATATAGAGTGGGCTCTTGATGGCAATGATAACAAACTCTACATCGTTCAAGCAAGACCTGAAACCGTCAAAAGTCGACAAAATAATACTCAGAAAATTGAACGCTACCAACTCCAAGAAACTTCAAATATACTCATTGAGGGTCGCGCAATAGGCCAAAAAATTGGCACTGGAAAAGCTCGAGTCATACAAGATTTATCCGAGATGAACCAAGTAAAAAAAGGTGATGTCCTAATTACAGATATGACTGATCCCGATTGGGAACCTGTCATGAAGCTAGCTTCTGCAATCATCACCAATCGAGGTGGAAGGACATGCCACGCGGCTATTATAGCGAGAGAGCTTGGAGTACCTGCAATAGTCGGTACTGGTAACGCAACCAAATTACTTGAAGACTCTCAATCAATTACCGCCTCTTGTGCAGAAGGCGACACGGGCCAAGTTTATCAAGGGATTTTAAAATTTGAACACACCTATACAGAAATTAATGACTTACCAGAAGTGCCCGTAAAAATCATGATGAATGTTGGCAATCCTTCTCGTGCTTTTGACTTTGCAAACATACCGAATGCCGGTGTTGGACTGGCAAGACTTGAATTTATTATTAACAATACAATTGGAATTCATCCAAAAGCTTTGCTCGAATTTGACCAACTACCAAGAAAACTGAAGTCTGAGATTGAAAGAAGGACTGCTTGTTACAAATCTCCTGTTGATTTTTATGTCGAAAAGCTCACTGAGGGAATTGCCACAATCGCCGCAAGTTTTTCCCATTCGCCCGTCATTATCCGCATGTCTGATTTTAAATCTAATGAATACGCAAACCTATTTGCAGGAGATCTTTACGAACCCCATGAAGAGAATCCAATGATTGGCTTTAGAGGTGCGTCACGTTATATTTCAACAGAATTCAGAAAATGCTTTGAATTAGAATGTCAAGCAATTAAAAGAGTTAGGAATGACATGAATATGCGAAATGTAGAAATTATGATTCCATTCGTTCGCACGACGGAGGAAGCTTCAAGTGTAATAGAACTATTAAAAGAAAATGGATTGGAACGTGGTAAAGATGATTTACGCATTATTATGATGTGCGAACTTCCATCCAATGCCATTCTAGCAGATGATTTTTTAAAGTACTTTGATGGCTTCTCCATTGGCTCAAATGATCTAACCCAGCTGACACTTGGCATGGATAGAGACTCTGGATTAATTGCAGATGGTTTTGATGAAAGAAATAATGCAGTAAAAAAAATGATTGCTATGGCCATTGAGGCCTGTCATCGCCAAGGAAAATATATTGGCATCTGTGGTCAGGGTCCCTCTGATCATGTGGACTTTGCGGAATGGCTTTTAAAACAAAAAATCACCAGCATCTCTCTCAATCCTGATACAGTAGTTGAAACTTGGAATCGGCTTGGAGCCCTTTAAGATTATATTAAAAAACTATGAGAACCGTTTTTTTTATTTCAGATAGAACTGGACTGACCGCTGAAGCTTTAGGCAACAGTCTGCTCACACAATTTACTGATACTGAATTTAAACGCGTTAACTTGGCGTTTATCGACTCGACAGAAAAAGCCAAAATGGCGGCTAATAAAATCAAGGAAGCTTCTGAATGCGATGGCAAACCCGCCTTAATTTTTAGCACTCAAATATCACATAAATATCATCAATTGTTGATTGAAAGTGGTGGTATTGTATTTGACTTTTTTGACGCTTTTATCCCCAAATTAGAAGATGTTTTAGAAGCCAAATCATCCCATACGGTAGGACTATCACATAGCATGAATGATACTCATACCTATGGAAATCGAATTGATAGTATTAATTTTGTACTGAACAATGATGACGGTTTAAATACAAAAAACTATAAAACAGCAGACATAATTTTGACTGGAGTATCGCGTTCAGGAAAAACTCCAACCTGCCTTTTCCTTGCTATCCAGTATGGCATATACGCTGCAAATTATCCATTGATTGAGGATGACCTAAATACAATTAATTTACCTGACATTTTGCGCAAGCATAAGGACAAATTGTTTGGACTAACTATAAATCCTGTTCGATTACAAAGTATTCGCGATGAAAGACGCTCAAACAGTGGCTATGCATCAATCGATCAGTGTCGCAAAGAAGTCAATTTGGCAGAAGACATGTTTGTTCAAAATCAAGTGCCGTTTATTGACACCAGTCATGCCTCAATTGAAGAAATAGCAGGGCGCATTCTAAATAAAACAAAACTAAAGAGGCGTTACTAATTTTATTTGCTACGTAAACTTTTTATTTTTCTTTGCCAGTTTGATTAAGAGGCTTTTAGAACATCAACAGCAACGACCTTGTATTCAGGACATTTCGTTTCTTCATCCGTAACAGCACTTGTCACCTCGTTAATTAAAACTTCAGGAAAGTGGAAGGTTGTTCTTACAACACCCTTCTTAACGCGGTCAGTCACTTCAACATCAAGAGTGATTTCGCCGCGGTCAGACTTCAAAGTTGCACGATCACCAGTTACAATTTCTTTTGCTTTTGCATCCCTAGGATTGAGCATGATGACGTCTTTCGGAAGAAGCTCAACATTCGAGGTTCTTCTAGTCATTGTTGCACAGTTGTAGTGTTGAAGTTCACGACTTGTAGTTAAAATGAATGGATACTCATTTTTGTGCTTAACAAGCTCTTCGCTTTCTCTCCAATCATAATAATGGAACTTACCCTTACCACGCTTGAATTCTCCAATATGCAATATCTGCGTATCTTCACCCTTCTTGTTAACAGGCCACTGCAATCCAGTAGGACTTGCACCTAAACCTTCCCAAGTAATACCTTCGAAAAAAGAAACAACACTGGCAACCTCTTTGAGCACTTCAGCAGCATCATAATCAGGCTGGTCAAAACCTAACTTGCGCATCATTTCAACAATGATTTGACCATCTGTCTTGGTTCCAGCAAGTGGCTTAACAGCTGCATTAACCTGTTGAACTCGACGCTCAGTATTAGTAAATGTTCCACTCTTCTCTAGGAAGGTTGTACCAGGCAGAACAACATCTGCCATTCTTGCCGTTTCACTCATAAAGATTTCCTGAACAACAAGCAAGTCTAGTGAATTCATAGCCTTAACAACGTGGTGAGTGTTCGGGTCTGTTTGTACAACATCCTCGGCAAAAATCCACAAAGCTTTAAGTGAGCCATCTATGGCTCCATCAAACATTTCAGGAATCTTTTTACCAGGCGTTGTAGGCATTGGCAGTCCTAATCTGTCCTCATAAAAATCTTGTACTTCCTTTTTGTCCATCCATAAGTAACCTGGACCATGATGTGGTTGACATCCCATGTCTGCAGCACCTTGCACATTATTCTGACCACGTAACGGGTTAACGCCAACACCAGGCCGACCAACGTTATTTGTCATCATAGCCAAGTTAGAAATCAGCATCACTGTTTGAGAGCCCTGGGAGTGTTCAGTTACACCTAGACCATGGAACTCCATTGCATTGTTAGCAGTTGCATAAGCAAGAGCTACTGCTTTAACTTCTTCTTTGTCTAAACCACTAACCTCAGCCATTGCATCAACATCAATGCCTTTGATTTTTTCAAGGACCTCTTCACCACCTTCACAACGTTCTTTAATAAACTCATGGTCGACAAGGTCAGCTTCAACAATGAAGTATTGCATCATGTTAAGTACGGCAACATTTGTTCCCGGCTTAAGTTGTAAATGGTAGTCAGCCATACGGGCCAATTCAGTCTTCACTGGATCAATCACAATAAGTGTTGCGCCAGCCATCGCTTGCTGTTTGATTTTTGCCCCTGTGACAGGGTGAGCAGCTGTCGGGTTGGCGCCAATAACTATCATTAAATCGGCTAAAGG
>CACLHR010000039.1 GCA_902606745.1 uncultured Gammaproteobacteria bacterium | reverse complement strand
TATCCTCTAATAAACTTTGAATGTTTTCACTAAATTTATTATTTACGATTATAGAATCTTGATAATTAATAAAATTTGTATACGACTTCATAGAAATAGCTAATATAAAGATGATTGGTATAAAGTATTTAGTCAGACTTAACTTTAATATTGAAAGCTTATGCGTGAAAAACAAAACTAAAAACCCTAAAATTGGTAAAAAATTACCATCCAATCTACCAATTTCTAAATAAGATTTTCCCCTAACAATATCAATAATAGGCACGATAAACAAAAAAGATAAGCAAATTAAACTCAATATTAGATATAAACTTTCATATTTGTATTCATATTTACTATTCTTTAGAGAGATAGAAACCTTTCTTAGACTAAAAAATAAAAAAACAATTAGCAAAGTAATATATAACAATGCCTTATAAGGTTCTTGAATGAAATTTAAGATATGCCTAATTATTACCATGACATCTGTCCATATGATTGGCCAAAGTGGCATCATAGGTAAGATTGGATAGAACAAAACTATACTAGAACAGATGAACGAACCTGTAACGATTAAAAAAGATACCTTAAAATAACCTTTTTCTCCTTTTAAAAATCCTACAAACATAGAAAAAATTGAAGGAATTATTACGAGTATAAAAGGTAGCTTAGTTGCTACGCCCAGAGCTAACACCAAGCCATAGGATAATGGATATCTAATTTTATTCTCATTAAGTTTAGCGCCTAGAATTGCAATTAATACACCCAATGAACTTATAATGATATGAGGAGATAAAATATCAAAAAATAAATTCCCTGCGGGAAATAAAATTAAAATAGTAAGGAATAACAATATATGTTCAGTACTATTTCTATTTAATACAGACATAGAAAGGTAAATAATGGTCAGATTTAAGAAAATAAAGAAGAATCTCAGACTTAAAATAAATGACTCTTGTGACTCAAAAAAGCCTGCAATACGTAAAAAAATAGAGGATAGGTAGGTTACGGTTAGTCCTGGGTGTGTAATGTCTACAGGATGATTATTAAGTAAAACACTTAATATATTTGCAAAATAATCTGGCTCATAGTCATACAATACATCAAAATAAGGCGACGGAAATAGTACAACCAAGACGATTGGTATAGCGATAAGTGTCAATATCAACTTATAATCAATGTATTTAGACACATTACTCCCCTAATTTCTATCCAAAGATGCAGTATGGCCCTGTCCAGATTCACTAATACTTACAATGGAAAAATCTTCTTTGGCTGCAACAACGTTTAGCATACTTTTCCATACACTTCTAGAAACTGGGTGATCATGTTTTGGCGCCCAACCATCAAATGTATCCATTATCGACCAATCTCTCGCAAGTTGAATATTAATCTTCCCATCAAGATATAAATTGATACCATAAACGCTATTAGGTGATCTATTAACGATATAACGGATAATTTTTAATATACCTTGCTTATTATGCAACTTTTTTAGTAACCATAACTGTAAAGGAAAAATAGTATCTACAAATTTTTCAACTATTTGTAATTTTCTTTTATCTGAAGTTCTAATTAAAGAAAAAAATGGTCGAATAATATAAACCCATGGGTTATAGTACTTTAAGCCAGAAGAATAAATATCAACAAATAATTTTCCGCCCATTTTTTTTGGATATTTGCATAGCTCCAAAAGTGCTTTTTCATTGTCTCCAGTATGTTGTAGCACTCCATAACAAATGACTATATCAAAACTCTCATATTTAAATGGAAGACAAAATAAGTCAGCTTGTATAAAAATTATTTCGCCCTTATGCAAATAATTATTCTTATAATTCGCCTCTATTGCTGTGGAGTAGTCAACAGCAACAACTTCAGCACCATATTTTAACAATATCTCTGTAAACCTACCATTTCCAGCACCAACTTCAAGAATTTTTTTTTCTTTAAAGTCCAAGGGCTCCATGCCAGACTGGGTCAAAAGCCTAGATTCACTTAAATGAGTTCCATTGAATGAATCAAGCTGTACTTGAGAAAATTTATTCCACTGAAGACCCCAATTAGAATGGTAATCGTCATGTACAAATCTTGGAATCTTATCTACAACTTTATAAGTATCTAAACATTCTGAACAGCAAAGATCAACTCCATTTTTTTCTAAATTTCCAGAATTACAATTTGGACATAAAAGTAAGTTAAAAAGTTTGTTTTGCATTATATTGAATACTTAATCAAACAATTTAGAAAGGTCTCCATCGAATTCTTTTAGCATACTTTTTGTGAATTCTTTTTTTACCAAACCATCTTCTATTAATAATATTACATCACTATTTTTTAACGTATCAAGTCTATGAGCAATGGTAATAACAGTAATTTCCTTAGCAATAGAGCTAATTGAATTTGTGACATGCTCTTGAGCCTTGTTATCTAAAGCTGCAGTGCCTTCATCTAGTATTAAAAGCTCTGGTTGGCTGTACAATGCCCGAGCTATACCTAACCTTTGACGCTCGCCACCTGACATCTTTACACCATTTTCTCCTATTGATGTTTCTAAGCCAAACTCCAAATCCTTGATATAACTATCAAGCATTGAAAGTTCAGTCACATACCTTATCAGGTCATCATCAATCTCCTCAGGCGATTTACCATAAGCTATATTATTACGCAAAGAATCATCAAGCAAATAAATATCTTGTGGGACATAGCTAATTAACTTTCTCCATTCTGTAAAGTTATTGAATATATCTCTGCCATCCACCAATATTTTTCCATTATCTGGTCTTAAAAGACCACAAAGTAAATCAACAATAGTAGTTTTGCCAGATCCACTCTTACCTATCAAGGCTACAGATTGGCCTTTTTTAAACTTGAATGATAGGCTCTTTATTGAATGCTTTGTTGCCCCTGGATAAATAAAATCTACATTTCTAAACTCGATATCTTCTTTAAAAATTATTTCGCTGATTTGTTGTTTAGCATCATTTCTTTGATCGCTACCAGTATTAACTAATTCATCAGAAACCACATTCAATGAAGCAGAGTAGTACCTAATATTGGTATAGGAACTTGTTATTCTATTAAAAGATGGCATAAGCCTAATAGCAGCCATACCAAAAAAACTAAGAATAGGCAAATTTACATTTAAATCAGAGTTACCATGAGTCATAAAAATTGCGGCTGTAACAACTGCAATTACTATAATAACCTCAACAAAAAATCTTGGCCATTGAGAAATATTTTTAAGATTTGCTGTATTGGTTGAATACTTTTCTATATTTGATTTATATATATCAAGAAAATATTTTGCAGTTCCTGAAACTTTGGTCGACTTAACACTCCCAAGACTCTGATTAACAGATTTGACCATCTCACCAAAATAGGATTGGGATACTAAGCCCAAAGCATCCATTTTTCTTTTTATTGCGAACATTATAGAGAGCAAAATTATTGCAAATCCAAATATCAAAATTAATGTACTAAATGGATTTATATAAAACAGAGCGATCACTATCACGAAAACTACTATCACCTCAGTTAAAAAAGTAATTCCAGGAACCATAATATTTGCAAATAACCAAAAAACTTCAGTGTTTACATTACGCTGTAAAAATGCAGAATTAATTTGCAAGTGATTTATATAAGGCATTTCAATATATTTTTTCAACAATTGAACACCTACCTTAGTGTACTTCTTATAGACAAATTTATGCAATATATAGTTTATAAATAATAAATAAATATTTTTAAATATAAACAATATTCCAATAAATACTCCAAGAATTTGAATTAATTCAACCTTACTTTTTTCACCTAAATCTATAATAGAATTTTCAATAATCCAATTATAAACTTCTAAATTTCCATCTAAGAAAAGTCCTATAAATGCTGCAAATAAAGCGAGACTTATAACCTCTAGACCTGCGCCAGCTAATACAAATAGAAAAATGATAATTGCTATTTGTCTTTCTTTCTTTGTAAAAAGTTTTATTAATTTTGTAATCATGTAAATACTTTATCAGTCTCTTTTTAAATTACATGCATCTTCATACCAAATATAGTCTTTTTTTGGTATCTTCCATTCTGAGCCATAAGTTAACTCCAGATACTTTTCAGAATCAATAGGCGCTTGAAGAACAATCCCTTTATATTCAATCTCTTTAAAAACCATGAGTTCAATTGGATAGGAGTAGCCTATATAACTAATACGCTTGACTGCACTTTGATGCACCTTTCTCTTAAGGCTAGTGGGAAAAATTATTCTTCCTAATAAGAAAAATCCAGAAAAAAACAAATAAAAAAATGCCTTTATATAACCAACAGGAAGCTTAATTGTCCTAAAATCTTTAATGTATATAATATGAGCCGAGTGAATTATTAACTTATTTAAAAAACCATTCATAACGACAGCACCTTGCCATGAAGCTATGCTTTCTGATCTTTTAAAAAAATTTATATCTAAATTTTTACCTTCTCTATAAAAATGAAGACTATCAACATCAGCAAAAAATAACTCCTGTAGATATCCCTCACTCTCAAAGATATTTGTTACTTGTTCCTTGTTGGTTTCATGATCCCACACACCAAGATCTATATCACCATCCCATGGCAATATTCTATTTTCTCTAACAATACCAAGAAGTGTTCCATGGCATATCCAGAAGTTAACTCCATTATCTTTCAATAACTTAGAGGCATCTTTCAAGATCTTATCATCTCTATTCATATAATATATATTTGTATAATGGCAGATTTATCAGCCATAACAACATCTCAATTGATAGATTAACTAATTTATTGTTTATTTTTTATTGTTTATGGCTTAAATAACAAATTATTATTGAACTTTTTGGTTT
>CACLHR010000038.1 GCA_902606745.1 uncultured Gammaproteobacteria bacterium | reverse complement strand
CCCTTATAAGCCGGAAAGCTGGAGATAAAAAGGCAAATGGTACAAAATGGGTATCAAAAGGAAAAGGGGAATATTCCATCGAAACAATCGAAGTAGAGGATTGTGGAACTTCAATAACGCTTGATATCAAAAAAGCTGAAAATGAATTCCTCAATGATCATCGAATTCGCGGCATCGTGTCTAAGTATTCAGACCATATAACCGTTCCAATCATGATGATCAAACCTTCAGAAGATGAGAATCTTATTGAGTATGAGACAATCAACAAAGCAACCGCTTTTTGGACTCAAGACAAAAAAGAACTATCACAAAAAAGATTACGATGAATTTTACAAATCATTGACCTATGATTTTGAAGTTCCCTTAACCCAAATACACAATAAATTGGAAGGAAAACTAGACTATATATCTTTGCTTTTCATACCTAGAAAAGCACCATTTGATATGTGGGAACCAAAAAGAAAAAGTGGAGTAAAACTCTATGCTAAAAGAGTTTTTATCATGGAAGGTAACGAAGAACTGTTACCTCAATATCTACGCTTTATCAAAGGTGTCATTGATACAGATGATTTATCACTCAATGTTTCTAGAGAAATTTTACAAGGAAGTAAGGTAGTAGATACAATCCGCAAAGCATCCGTTAAGCGCATTCTATCTGAGTTAGACAAGATGTCAAAAAATAAGCCCGAGGATTATGCAATATTCTGGAAAGAATTCGGCATGGTTATGAAAGAAGGAGTTGTTGAAGATTTTGCCAATAAGGATAAAATTTCAAACCTGTTGCGCTTCGCTACAACTACCAATGACACTGAAGAACAAACAGTTTCACTTAAAGATTATGTTGAACGCATGAATGATGATCAAAAATCTATTTATTACGTAACTGCTGACAACTATGCTGCCGCTAAAGGTTCACCTCATTTGGAAATATTTAAACAAAAAGATATCGAAGTACTGCTTTTATCTGACCGGGTTGATGAGTGGCTTGTGGCAAATTTTGGTGACTATGAAGAATTTCCTTTTAAATCAATTGCTAAAGGTGACCTAGATGATTTAGATTCAAAAGAAGATAAAAAGAAAAAAGAAAAAACGGCCAAAGATTTTGAAAAGGTCATCGATAAGGTACAAAAGATTCTTGAAAATCAAGTCAAAGAGGTTAAGGTTTCGAGTCGTCTAAGTGAATCTCCTTCCTGTCTTGTTGCTGATGAAAACGAGATGGGTAGCAACATGGAACGTATCATGAAGTCTCTCGGCCAAGATGTTCCTGAAACTAAACCAATTCTTGAAATTAACCCAAAACATCCTTTGGTTAAAAAACTCAAAACCAAGGTCGATAAAGACCTAGTGAAGGTTTTATTTGATCAAGCTGTTCTCAGCGAAGGGGGTCAAATCAAAGAGCCTGCTGAGTTTGTCAAGCGCATGAATAAGCTTATGCTTGGCTAATAAAGATCAATATAGTGAAAAAGCCCAATTAATTGGGCTTTTTATATGGCTTAATGCTTTTAAGAATACCTCTTAGAATGGCCACCTCTTCTTTTTCTGGGTAACCGCGACCAAACAATCTTCTAAGACGGCGCATTAGTAAACTTTTTGGCCGCTTCTCGTCAAAATAATCAATATGTTCGAGTACTTGTTCAAGATGAATATAAAAGCCTTCTAATTCTTCAAAACTTGCCAATTCACTATCAGAATTCTCAAAATTTATCTGGATATTACTAACAAAGTTTTGATAAGCGAATACCTGAATCGCTGATGCAACATTCAATGAAAAATAATCAGGATTGCCAGGAATAGTCATGAGAATGTGACAAAGATCTAATTCTTCATTGGTAAGTCCAGAATTCTCAGTTCCAAAAATAACAGCAACCTGTTGTTTGGACTTAGCGAAAGTTTTTTGTATTTCTTTACAAGTGTTTAATACATCCATCTGCTTCCATTTAATGTTACGTTGACGAGCACTTGCGCCTATAATCAGGTGTACTCCTTCTAACGCTTCCCCTAAAGAACTACAAACAACGGCATTTGATAAAACATCGTCTGCACCACTAGCTCTAGCAGTTGCAGCAGCAGAGGGATATTTATTAGGATTAACTAAAAACAATCGAGATAGAGACATATTTTTCATAGCTCTTGCGGCTGCCCCAATATTGCCAGGCTCTGTAGTGTCCACCATGACAATCCTCACTTTATCAAAAGCCGCCAAGGTATAATTCGTGTCTTTAATTATTTGGCTCATTAACCATGCATCCTACCGTTAATATTGCAATTCGAGCTGCCCGTGCAGCTGGTGATGTTGTCCTCAGGTATCACAACCAAATCGATTTACTGACCATCGAAAATAAGTCAGAAAATGACTTTGTTTCAGAGGTCGATAAAGCGGCTGAACATGCCATTATAAACGAGATTAAAAAAGCCTTCCCAGAACATTCGATTTTAGGGGAAGAGACGGGCGAAATTCTGGGAGATAGTTCTTATCAGTGGGTTATTGACCCATTAGACGGGACAACAAACTATTTACATGGCTTTCCGCAATATGCCATCTCTATCGCCTTATTTGAAAAAAAGATTTTAACCCATGGTGTCGTTTATGACCCTTTCAAGGAAGAGCTCTTTACAGCTTCAAAAGGTGAAGGTGCATACCTTAATAATGAAAGAATGAGAGTTACCAGCACAAATGGACTACAAAACACACTAATTGGCACAGGATTTCCTTTTAGACAGCCAGAACATCTAGATTGCTATCTAAAAACCTTTAAAGCCATCCACCCCCATGTTTCCGGTATACGTAGAGCAGGATCTGCTGCACTTGACCTAGCTTATCTAGCTGCTGGACGTTTGGATGGTTTTTGGGAAATTGGACTTAACATCTGGGATATAGCCGCTGGCTCATTACTAGTTAAAGAGGCAGGTGGCTTTATAGGAGATTTTTCAGGTAGAGACCAATATATGGAGACTGGTAACGTCGTTGCAGGCAATGCGGAAGCATATAAAGCACTTTTAAAGAAAATACACCCTCATCTAAGTGACGAATTACAGAGATAGTGCATATAGAGTCAGAAGAAAACTACAGTGATGGAAAGATTAAATAATCCCTAATTCGGTTTATCAATAATTAATTGCTGACCATGGATGTTTGAATTTTCGGGCAACATTAGATACACAATTGCTGAACTTTTAGACTCTGGAGAAGGAATTTTTGAAGAATCTTCAGCTGGATAGGCGGTTCTTCTCATTTCTGTGCTCATATGACCTGGGTCAAGTGAATTTACTCTAATATTCGTTTTTTCTAATTCTTCCGAAAGCGTTTTAGAAAAACCCTCAATACCAAACTTGCTTACCCCATAAGCGCCCCAATAAGCTTTCGCTTCTCTGCCCTGTTCTGCCGAAAGAAACAATATTCTTGCATCGTCTGATTTGTTGAGTAATGGAATCAAGAACTGTGTCATCATAAAAGGCCCATTCAGATTGATCTGCAACGTGGAGTACCATGATTTAATATCGTATTGATCAATCGGCATCATCGTACCTAAAATTGCAGCATTATGAATCAGCCCATCGAGCTTTTCAAATTGATTAAATATGTCATCCTGCAATGACTGGTAATTCTCAGGGGTTGCTCCCTCTAAATCTAAAGGATATAGAATTGGCTCCTGAAAGCCCTTATCAACTACTGCATCGTAGGCATATTCCAAAGAGCCTAAGTCTCGGCCCAACATGATTACGGTTGCGCCAGCCTTAGATAGATCCATTGTCATAGCCAAACCAAAACCACGATTGGCACCTGTAACTAGGATGACTTTTCCCTCTAAATCATCTTCGTTGATTTCGTAACTTGAAGGAATTATCATTCACTCAATTCTTTTTTTGGTGCTACGCCAAGTGACTTAATTTTTTCAGCTCTGCCAATTAAATTACCCTTGCCTGTTGAGAGCTTCTTTCGTGCTTCTGAGTAACCTTCTTTAGCTTTATCTAGATGCCCTTCTACCCTATCCAGCTCTTCAACAAAGAGTGCCAGTTTGTCATACATATTGCCAGCCTGTCTCGCTATCTCTTCAGAATTTTTATTTTGATTGGCAGTTTGCCACATAAAATTGACCAACTTCAAACTCATACTCAGTGATGATGGTGAAACCAGCAAAACATTCTTTTTAAGGGCGTCACTATGCAAGCTTTGGTTTTTGTTGTATGCGCTCAACAGCGCACCTTCGATTGGGATAAAAACAAGTATAAAGTCAAGCGTTTTAACTCCTTCTAGGTTTTCATATTCTTTGATACTTATGTTTTTAATCTGGTTTTCGATTGATTTGACATGTCTGTCCAGTGCTTCTTCGTTTGATATATCTGCAATATATTCTTTATAATCTTTAAGAGAGACTTTTGAGTCAATAACGATATCTTTATCATCAGGTAGATGCAGTATTACATCAGGCTGAAATATTTCGCCAATTTCGCTTTTCATTTGTTTCTGCGTATCAAACTCATGCCCTTCTCTAAACCCAAAGCCTGTCAACATTGAGTTTAATATTTCCTCTCCCCAGTTGCCCTGTTGTTTGTTGTCATAAGTCAGTGCATTAGCGAGTTCTTGAGCAGTTTGCTGAGTCTCTAAATTTGCTTTATGCAAACCTTTTATTTGCTCTCCAAGGGTGGTACGTTCCTTGAGCTGATCTCTAGTGATTGACTCAATTCTTTCTCTAAAGCTTTTCAATTCAGTTTTTAAAGGGGTTAGTAGCTCTGAATTATCATCCTTAAGCTTATCACGATTATTTTTGAGAATATCAGAGGCTAGGGATTTAAAGTCTGTATTTACTTGTGATTTGAGTTGATCAACAAATGCTAATTTCTCGGCATAATTCTTTTCCTTTTCATCAAGTGTGGTTTTAAGTTGAATATTTTTTTCACTTAAAGCTAGTAGTTTTTTATTGAGAATATAGTAACTAGCAAAAGCACCAATCACTAGAGAAAACAGTCCAATTACTATGTCCATAAAACTCTTCCTGGATTCAAAATGTTATTAGCTCCTTTGTCGACATCACCAACACTAATAAAAAACATGAATTTAACATCAACAATGTCAGTAAAATTTTAAATAAAACAACAAACAAATTATAACGTTAACCCTCTACTTACTATGCTGTTTTTAAGATCTTTATTGTATTTTATTGGCTCAATTGTCAGTGTTATTTTGATTGCTTTTTGTAGCTTATTTTTTGTATTTTCTCCCTACACAATGCGCTATAAAGTGATTTCAAAATGGGCATTTTTTTGCATTTGGTGGTTAAAAATTACATTAAATATAAGAATAAATATAAAAGGCAAAAACAATATTACTGATCTGCCATGTGTTATCACATCAAATCATCAATCAACCTGGGAAACACTTGCTTTCCAAACAATCTTTCCAGCGCACACATGGGTACTAAAAAAAGAACTCTTATGGCTACCTATTTTTGGATGGAGTCTAGCCCTTCTGAAGCCCATAATTATTGATAGGGGTGACAAATTTCAATCAATTAAGAAAGTTATAAAACAAGGTAAGGATAGATTAAATAACGGCATCTTTGTCGTTATCTTTCCTGAAGGAACACGACAACCATGGGAAAGACTTGGTGATTATCAAAATGGTGCAGCAGCGATTGCAAAGTCATCTGGACATAAAATTTTGCCCGTATATCATGACTCTGGAAAGCTATGGCCAAAGCGTAGCTTTATCAAAAAACCAGGTGTGATAACAGTCATTATTGGTGAACCCATATCGGCCTCTAATGGCTCCGCAGGAGAGATAACTGAAAAAATAAGAAACTGGACACTTGAGCAAGCAAAAAAACTACAATAATTATGCTATATTAGAAAATCAATTATGCCAAAAACTGAATACAGATTATTTCACCAAAGAACTGCAGAAAAAATTAGGGATGAAGTCAGTCGCCTGAGGGATTCACTGCTTTTTGGCAGTGAGAAAAAAGTAAACAAATTTGGTAAAGTGGATATTACTTGCGATATTGCCACTCTTGAAATTCTTCTATCAGACTACATTCTTGATTATGAAAATTCTGAAGAATCAGAAAGGCAATTAACTACTAGGCAAGAATGGCATGATTTTTTGACCAAAACAGAGCAACTTAGCTATAACGAATGTCTTTTGATACTTTTGGGTGTTAGCCCTACACTAGCCGACCTTCTTGAACCAAAATTATACAAAATTAACTTGATAAACGAGGGCGACCTTCATGGGGAGCCTTTAAGTTTAATATTTTTTCAAAGAATGGAAAACCACCTATTAAGAAATAAGTTCAATGCCAAAAAAATAGACACAAAAAAATTTATCGATTGGGCTTTGGAAAATAGACTTTTAAGACAAAATGTTGAAGAAGTTTGATTATATAAACATCATCTCAGTTTATTTATAGCTCTTTTAAATAAATAGTCGATTTACGTTGATAGTCGTAGCTCTTCTGACGAGTGAGTGGTAAAGCACTTATAACCCCCTCTACAAATCCGTGTCGAAGAAAAAACCTACCTCCGTACTTAGAAAGTGCAAAAATACCAATAAGATCTAACTCAGATGCCCTTTTCATCAATTTTTCCATTAATTGTGAGGAAATACCGGTGTTGTGATACTTTTTATTGACCGCTAGAGCGTAAATTTCGCCTTTCCTTTCATCTTTATAGTGCCTTAGTGCAGCACAGGCG
>CACLHR010000037.1 GCA_902606745.1 uncultured Gammaproteobacteria bacterium | reverse complement strand
AGTAGAGCTTGCCTAATTTTGGCAGTTCTGGATGCATAACCTCAAAGGCCTTCTTCTTAGCTTTTGAAGCAACACCTGGATCTTTTTCCAAAAGACCTAGCTTAATCGCAGAAATAATTTCATAAAGATTTGCGCCAGCACAAAAATGTTCTTTTTCTTGTCTAAATATCAAAGCATGAAAGCCATTTTCCTCAAGAAAATCAAGACAATTAGGAATATCAATTAAGACACCAGAACTTAAAACATTCATTTTCGTTTTAAAAGATATACTAGCAACACCATCTCCAATATCAATGAGTTTAGTTGTATCACTTTCTAACAAAACTTCTTGTTGGTGCTGCTTTTCGCCATGCAATAGAGGTTTATATAGTTGCCTTTCGTAAACAGGATGAGAAGATCTCGGAATATATTGATCTTTTTTTGGATCAAAGGCACCTTCTTCGCTATAAACAAAGGACCTATCTGAGACCCAAGATGGCAATGGCTTTTCTAAAAGTACTTTGCCACTATCGATATCGGCTATTAAGTTATCTCTCATGTCACTCCAACCAGTCAGCTGAGCCTGTTCAAATATACCTCTTTGCCATCCAAAGCCGGATTTCATTGCTAAGTCAACACATCTAACAGTTTCAGCCAAATGCTCTAACTGATAACAGGCATAGTGAAAAACATCCCGATAGACAGACCATAAAAACTGAGCCTGAGGTTCATCACATTCAGATAGTGATAGTAAGGACTTTTCTATACTGCCATTTTCTTTAAGGATTTTTTTGACTTCAAGACTTATGTTTTTATCTGATAGCCTGTATTCGTTTTTCTTTGGATCAAAAACATAAATATCATTTCCCTTTTTTTCGTATATACCCTTCTTTGTTTTACTACCAAGAGAACCTTTTTCAATTAAGTTATCAATCCATGCTGGTAATTTAAATAACTCAATCCAAGGGTCGTCTTTAGCGTTCTCATATATATTCTTGACTACATTCGACATCACATCAAGCCCAACAACATCTAGAGTTCTAAAGGTTGCACTAGCAGGTCTACCAACTCTCTTGCCAGTTAAGGCATCAACAGTATCCGCAGAAAGAGAGAAATTCTCTGCATGTTTCAAGACAGCCAATAAAGAAAAGACACCGATCCTATTGGCAATAAAGGCAGGGTTATCTTTTGCATAGACAACCTCCTTGCCTAATGCAGAAGTGATAAATCCTTCAGCCTTATTGAGTAATTTTTCATCACTATAAGAGGTTCTAATGATTTCAACTAGAGGTAAGTATCTAGGCGGGTTGAAGAAATGGACTCCAAAAATTCGGCTTCTTAAATGTTCCGGTGAGTGTTCAGCAATTTTTTGAATAGACAATCCAGAGGTGTTTGTAACCAGAACTGCATTGTCATGAACATAAGGCGCTATATTGGCAAATAATTGTTTTTTTATTTCTAGATTTTCAACGACAGATTCAATAATAAAATCACACTGCTCTAAATTATCCATCGACTCGTAAGTAGACGTTCTAATTAAATCAATCACCGATTGGCTTGCCAAAGGTGTTGGCTTTAGTTTCTTTAGAACTGCAAGTGACTTAGCTAAGACTTCTTCACTCACATCAAACATAACAACCTCAAAACCTAAATTCGCGAAATGTGCTGAAATTTGACCACCCATAGTGCCTGAGCCGAGTACAGCAATTTTGCTAAAAGCTTTATCAAAATATTGTTTCATAGTTTTCCTATTAATTTATGTCTCTAAATTTTCAAAATCGTCAACTTTAAGCGATTCAAGAACTATTTCATTCAATCGTAGCCAGTCATTTTTTTCTTCGCTGGTTAAAACCTCACCATCAACCAACTCCTGTAACCAGACCTCTAGGGTTGAACTTGGCTGGTATTTGTATCCAGCTTTTTTGACCTTTTGTTTCAGTGCTTTTAATAAAATTCCCGCCTCATAACCTTGAAATAAAATATAGAATGGATGATCAGGAATATCTTTTAAATCCGAGCATAAGCAACTGGATAAATTCTCCAATAACCAGTCAATATCAGCAATAGATTTAGAACTAGAAATAATTAACCTGTCATCTATTTTGGCATTTGTTACAGAAAATGGAAAAAATAAAAACTTTAATAGTAATTTTACAACTCGATTAACTGGCAAGCTTTCTATATTAGTTAGCATTGCTGTATCTGCTTCATTAACCAATTGAAGTACAGACAACTTCAAAATGCTTTTGACCTTGTCGTCGTTTTGAAATTTTTTCTCGTACAGCTTCAGGCAGGCGCTGATTTCATACATTGCACAAATTGCATCAGCAAAACGGCCTGAAACCATCTCTTTGCGTTTTAAGGAGCCCGCCAACAGTAATAAAGCAATATCACTCAGGCAGGCAAACTTGGCTGATATAACTGCCAAATTTCGATAATATACTCTGGTAGTAGAATCACCATAGGGTTTTGCTAATTGCCCACGAGTCCAAGAAAAAAGGATTGCCCTTGCAATATTCCTAATAAAGTTGCCGACATGCTTTGTCAGCGCCCAGTCAAAATTTAGAATTGATTTTTTGTTGTTATCATGAAGTGCAGTTAATTCATCCAGCATTGTTTGATGGCAACGAATTAAACCTTGTCCGAAAATCATTAAACTTCTAGTAAGTATGTTTGCCCCCTCAACGGTAATAGCTACAGGTGCGCCAGCATAGACGTTAGCAACATAGTTTCTTTTACCTTGCATAACTGCCCTTCCACCATGAACATCCATAGCATCAATCGAGGACTGTTGAAGTAGCTGGGTATTTCGATATTTGACAATCGCAGAAATGATTGACGGTCTGTGACCTGCGTCAAGAGCCCATGTAGACAGGTTAATGTTTGCGGTCGCTCTATACGCGTTGGTTGCAAGCGTTGCTAGTTTCTCCTGAATACCTTCCATACCCGCTAAAGGTATACCAAACTGCTCACGGGTTTGTGAATAGGTACTTGTGGTTAAGAGCATAGCTTGTGTTGCAGATGCGCCGGTGACCGGCAAAGAAATACCTCTGCCAACACTTAAACTCTCCATCAACATTCTCCAACCATTTCCAATCATCTTTTCACCACCAATAATCCAATCCATTGGTATGAAAACATCTTCTCCATAAATAGGGCCATTTTGAAAAGGTTCACCAACTGGGAAATGACGAGTTCCTATGCTGACGCCTGGAGTGTCGCGAGGAATCAGTGCACAGGTAATACCTAAATCCTTTTTTTCATAAAGAGGGTGTTCTTTGGGTAATAAGTTGTCTGGGTCGTAAGCCTTAAAAGCCAAACCTATTACTGTGGCAATGGGGGCCAGTGTAATGTAGCGCTTTTCCCAATTGAGCCTGAGTCCTAGTACCTTCTCACCCTCATAGTCTCCATAACAAACTATGCCATTGTCTTCAAGTGAACCGGCATCAGAGCCGGCCACTGTCGAGGTCAGACCAAAGCAGGGAATCTCTTGGCCTTTTGCCAAGCGAGGCAAATAGTGTTGTTTTTGTTCTTCAGTACCATATTTAAGAAGTAGCTCGCCAGGCCCTAACGAATTTGGAACCATTACGGCAATACCTAAAAATTGAGAGGCTGAGGAAAGTTTGCCTACAATTATTGCATGTGCGAAATGTGAGAACCCTAAACCATTGAACTCTTTAGGGATAATTATGCCAAGAAAACCATTATCGAAAATATAACGCCAGACCTCTTCTGAAAGATCTTCATTAGCAACTATTTCATAAGAGTTGATCATAGAGCAAAGCGTATTAACTTCATTGTCAACAAAGCTTTGCTCTTCTTCTGTTAGCTCTGTCGCCTCCAGTTCTGATAACTCTTTCCAATTTGGGTTACCTTGAAATAGTTCAGCATCCCACCACACACTTCCTGCTTCGAGTGCGATCCTCTCTGTCAAACCAATTGGAGGCAGTGCATTACGCATAGCATTAAACAGGGGTTTAGTGAATATTGATAGTCTAATTATAGGAACAATGAATACTCCTAGTAACAGCAGTATAACTAATACAATCTGTGCACCCAAATGGCCAGCTATAACGGCACCAGGATATGCCAACACGTTAGCCAGCAACCATACCTGCCATAGTTTTAATTTTGTTTTTACCAATACAAGTAAAAGTAAAACAAAGATCAATACAAACGAAAGAAGCGAATATTGAAATATATTTTCTAACATACTAACCTTTAAAAAATTCTAAATATATTATGTAACCTACTATTGTTAACCATATAACGCCAACCATATCTTTGATATTTTTAATATTTTTTTCCATAATTATCTTTTGTATATTTTTTGTATGTGTGTTTCAAATGCTTAATAAGTATAGTGACAAAAATAGAAATTTAATTGTCATAATATAATAAAATATTGATACTTTATTACAATTAACAAAATTTTAAATACATGAACATACATAGTATTGCTTGGAAATCAATTTTAAGACTTCAACAAATTTATCCCAAAGAGGTTGATGAAATTTGTATCAGAATAGGTTTACCTAAAAAAATATTATTGAACCAAAGCTTAACACTGCCTGTTGAGATGTTTTTAAATTTTTTTATTCAAGCTGAGTCTGTTTTTGATGACGAACTGATCTCGATTAATTATTCAAGAATGGCACAAATAAGACCAAACTATTCTGAATTATTAGGCTTAATATTTGTTTATTCAAGACACATGAAAGAAAGTTTTAAATTACTTCAAACATATATTAATATAGAGCTTGAGGGCATCAACGTTTTAGTTACTAAACATCAGGACATTGTAAAAATTCAATTCATTGCAGACCCGGTAATTAAACACTCAAGTCTATATGAAAACTTATGTTTATCAATGCTTGCTGCCTTTATTAGGTCTAAAAGATATGCAATTAAACATATTACTACTAAAATACAGCCAAGAAATAAATCCATGAACGAAAAATCAGTTTTTAATTGTCCAATTAATTTCAGTGGCACCGAAACCTCCATTGTAATTAGCCACAATACTTTTATGAAAAAGAATAGTAATGCTAATTCAAAATTAGTTGCCTTTTTAACTTCAATTGCTCAAGAAAAGTTACAACAGAAGCAAATCCGAAGCAACATAACTGATAGGGTAGAAACCCTACTATTGAATTATGAAAATAACTACAACAACGTCAATATTGAGGAAATATCTAGTCAGTTGGGTATAAGTGTTAATTCGTTTCGTAATCAATTGTCAAAAAATAAAACGAATTTTCGTCAAATATTTAACCAATATAAATTAAAAAGAGCGAAACTGATGTTAAAGGAGGGTCAGTCTGTTAAAGTTATCTCATACTTACTAGGCTACGCAGAACCATCTTCATTTATCCGCTGGTTCATTAGTCAAACAAACTTAACACCGACTACCTTCAAGAAAGATTTACAGGGCTAGGTTTATTTATGACAATTTGTCTTTAATAAGACGAGAAACCAGACCCATATCAGCTTTACCATCTAGCTGACCCTTGAGCATGCCCATAAGTTTGCCCATGTCTTTCATAGAATCTGCTCCAGAATCGATTATTGCCTTGTCCACAACTGCTCTTACCTCTTCATCACTAAGTTGCTCTGGCATGTAACTATTAATGATAACCAGCTCAGCCTCCTCAACCTCAACTAAGTCAGTTCGACCAGCGTCTGAGAACTGTGATATTGAATCTTTGCGTTGCTTGACCATTTTTTGAATGACGGCCATCACTTGAACATCATCTAGCTCGATGCGATCGTCAACTTCTTTTTGTTTGATTGCCCCAAGAATCATACGTACTGCTTTAAGGGCTTGTTTGTCTTTCGCTTTCATTGCTGACTTCATATCGTCAGTAATTCGTTTTTTTAGCTGAGACATTTTGCGTTTTATTTTTGCGCCAAGATAGGTTTCTTCTTAGTACATACGTTTGCGATGAATACGGTTTTTTGCCATTTCTTTGTGCGTTCTTTTAACAGCTGCAGCCTTTTTGCGTTTATTAACCCAAGTCGGCTTTTCAAAAAACTCTTTTTTTCTAACATCTGTAATAACACCGGCTCTATCGCATAAACGTCGGAATCGACGAAGTGCAATATCAAATGGCTCGTTCTCTCTTACTTTAATTGTTGGCATATAATAATTCCTTAAGATTCATCTTGTGTTTCTTCTTGTGGAGCTTCTGTAATAGTTTGTTCACCACTTTCAAAGTCCACCAATTGCACTACAGCCATCGGGGCTTTATCACCTGTACGAAAGCCCGCTTTAAGAATGCGAACATAACCACCGTGACGGTCTTTATAAAATGGTCCCAATTCGGTAAATAACTTTGCAACCATAGCATCATCACGCAACTTTGAGAATACGTGACGACGGTTTGCGACACTGTCGGATTTTGCCTTAGTAATTAATGGTTCAACTACACGACGAAGTTCCCTTGCTTTTGGTAAAGTTGTTTTAATAGCATCATGCAAGAATAGTGAATTTGCCATATTCTGAAACATCGCTTTTCTATGAGATGAATTACGGTTAAGTTTTCTACCTGACTTTCTGTGTCTCATTATTTATCCTTATTCACTCATTAGATCAACTGGTGGCCAGTTTTCTATCTCTGTACCAAGTTCAAGATTTTTTTCAGTGAGGACTTCTTTAATTTCATTAAGCGACTTACGACCCAAGTTTGGTGTTCTTAACAAATCTTGCTCTGATTTTTGAATCAGGTCACCAA
>CACLHR010000036.1 GCA_902606745.1 uncultured Gammaproteobacteria bacterium | reverse complement strand
TAGCACGTAGACATAGTCACATGTTTCTGCTATAACACCTATATCGTGAGTTATTAAAATAATCGCAATCTGTTCTTGCTTACTCAGTTTAATCAGAGTCTGTAGTACTGATTGTTGAACGGTAACATCCAAGGCAGTTGTTGGTTCATCAGCAATAATAAGCTTGGGTTTTGCAGCAATTGCGATCGCAAATACAATTCGCTGGCATAGTCCACCAGATAATTGATGGGGATACTTTTGAAGTCGATCTTCGGCAAAGCTGACGTCTGCCCGTTCTAACAACTGAATGGCATATTCTTGGGCATTCTTGCCTCTCATATCGGTGTTAGCTTCTATGGCTTCTATGACTTGTTCGCCGATTGTCAGGACAGGGTTAAGGGCGGTCATCGGATTTTGGTATATATAGCCGATTTGGTTGCCACGCAAAGATTCGAATTGTGCATCACTTAATCCAACAAGCGAATTTCCAAGAAATCTAATTTCACCACTAACAAGTTTTGCTGGTGGGTCGAGAAGACCTAGGATAGCCTTACCTATAGTTGATTTTCCAGCACCACTTTCACCAACTATTCCTATAATTTGTCCTGAATTTACTTTAAGAGAGGTATTATCAAGAGCCTTGAGTACATCATTCCCTAGAGAATTCAAAGGGTAGGTGACTGTTAAGTTATTTATTGTAAGAAGTGGAGTATTATTCATTGCATATTCATTGATTTTAAAAAAGGATTATTATGTTCACGAATTCTGTCTGCAACAACATTAATACATAAAACCAGAGAGACTAGAACAAGGCCAGGAAAAAGGCTAATCCACCATTTTCCAGATAGTAAGTAGTCATTGCCGTTGGCAATCAGTAATCCCAATGACGGTTCGGTAATTGGAACACCCACACCCAGAAATGACAGCGTTGCTTCCGCACCGATGCAGCCCGAAAGTGACATTGGTACCATAACTAATACTGGTGCAATACTATTAGGTAGCAAAAATTTCAGCATAATTCGCCAGTTAGGAATAGCGGATATTCTTGCCGCATCAATATATTCTTTTTGCATCTCTGATAGAGCAGAGGATCGAGTAAGTCTTGCTTTGCTAGCCCAAACGCCAATAATGAGGGCATAGATAATCTTATCGACTCCGGTTCCGAATATGGCCAACATCATGAGCGCCAGTAAAATGCCAGGAAAGCTCACTTTTAAATCAACGGCACGCATAATAACACTCTCTACCCAGCCACCTTTGACCGCTGCTAGAAGTCCAAGAAATACTCCAATTAAGAAACCAACAGTTGTGGCAACAAATGCAACAAAAAGACTTAATCGTAACCCATACATAACTGCAGATAATATGTCACGACCAACTGCATCAGTGCCAAGCCAAGAGGTGGTGCCATTACCAAGCTTAGATAATGGAGGCAATAGTCCATCCATAATGTCTAAAACCATCAAATCGTAGGGATTTTGTGGTGCAATCCATGGGGCTAAAAGTGCGATTAAAACAAATATAATAAAGCCAATCAAACCGGCAATTGCTATTGGGTGACCAGAGAAAATGGATTTTGTTTGCAATCTTAATGTAGCTAATTTTTTTTTGTAATCAATCATAGTTAGTTACTTTTGGTGCCGAATACGCGGGTCTAGAAATGCATACATGACATCCACAACAAAATTAATAAAGACAAACATCATAGTAATTAGGATGAGATAGGCAACAACAACTGGCCTATCAATCATATGGATGGAATCCAGTAATAATTTACCGATACCTGGCCAAGAAAAGATTGTTTCAGTGACTGTAGAGAATGCAATCAGTCCTCCTATTTCTAGTCCTGTAATAGTAACAATCGGTATCAAAATATTGCGAAGAAGGTGACGTCTAATGATTCGACTTTTTGTTATTCCTTTGGCTCGAGCAAAGGTCATATATTCTTGGTATAAGATTTCTTGGGTTCCAGACTTAGCAAGCCTTTGCTGCATACAAATTTTGTAAATCGCGAGATTAATTGCTGGGAGAGCCATGTGCTGTAAGCCATTAAGGGATAACCAGGCCCACTCGATACCAAACATTGAGTTGGTAAGTCCTCTACCTGAGGCCGGAAGCCATTGCAAAAAAACCGCAAACACCATAATCAAAATTATGGCTTGCCAAAAATTGGGCGTTGAGTAACCTACGGTTGTGAAAAAGCTTATTATTTTCGAAGCTCTGGAATTGTTTTTTATGCCGGAAAATATTCCGAGAGGGATGCCAATAGCAAGGCCAATAATCATCGCTAAGAGGGAAATTTCTATTGTGGCTGGAAGGCGCTCCAAGATGAGATCAAGTACTGGTCTATTGTGGACAAATGAGATACCAAAGTCCCCTTGAAGCATACCCCCTGCATAGGTAAAGTATTGCTCAAAAAGTGGCTTATCAAGTCCAAGTTCAATGGCTAAGTCGATTTTGTCCTGCTCGGTAAACTCGTCATCCGATAACATTTCAACTGGGTCACCAACTACGTACAGGCCAAAAAAAACGATTAATGACATAACGATTGCTAGTATGCCGCTGTGCCAAAGACGTTTTAAAATGTACTTAATCATGAATTGTGTGCCTCTAATTGTAGGGTTTTTATAATAATTAGGCTCCAAAAACGCTCTGGCTGAGTGGAGGAGTTCATTATGCGTAAATCTTATAAAAGCATAATTGTAATTTTTATATTACACTTTTGATACTAAGAGTTCATATAAAAACCCCTCACACAAGTGTAGCAGATTACTTGCATGAGGGGCTATTTAGTGTACTTTTATAGGTCTCTAATTTTTAGACGCCATGTCAGCAAAGGTACGCTCATCAGGTCGACCAACAACGCTTATGTCGCTTGTGTGAGCCCAGATGCTGTGCTGGTAGTATAGAGGTATTCCTGGTAAATCCCTAACAGCTATACGCATGGCTTCTTGATTGTATTCAAAAGCTTTAGCTTCGTCCGTTTCAACTGCCCATGCTGCCATTGCGGCATCGTATTCTGGATCAGTATAGTTAGAGTAGTTACTACCTCCTAGGTTGAGAGCCTTATTCCTTGAGCCAAATGCATAGGAAATCATCTGTGAAGGACCTTGAGGATGACCCCATCCGTACATAAACACACCCAACTCACGAGCTGAACGACCCTTTCTAAATACAGACCAAGGCTCAGCTACTAGAGTTACGTTAATACCGATACGAGACCAGTATTGAGCAATAGCTTGACCAACTCGAGTACCATTTTGATACTTAGCAGTTGGCATTCTGAGATCGATAGAAATATGATGAGGTTCGTAACCCGCTTCAGCGAGTAATTGCCTTGCCTTATCAGCATCGTAAGCCATATCTGGCATTGACGAATCCGCACCTACTTGATAGCTTGGTGCAAACTGGCTAGCAACGGTTGCATTACCACCCATTAATTTATCTACAATTGCCTGTCTATCAATCGATAATGAAAGTGCTTGTCTCACTCTGATATCTTTTAGTGGGTTTGATCCATCGGTAGCCCTCACTCCTGGTGCGACATCACTACCTACATCCAATATTAAGAAAATGGTGCGCCAAGAAGGCATAGTTGAGTAACTATAGGCAGAGTTACCTTCCAAAGCCAGTAAATCTTCACCAGTAGGGTTCTCAATCAAATCATAATCTCCAGCAAGTAGTCCAGCCATTCGTGCACCAGAATTTGATACCGAAGTCATTTCTACGCGATCCCAGTTGCCTAGTTCACCCCAATAATTATCGTTACGTACTAAGACGGCATCGCCGGTATTTTCGAAAGACTCATATTTGTACTTGCCCGTACCGTTTGCATACTTACCGCTCTCAAACTCAGCTTTAGTGGGATAACGTGTTATGCCACAGTCACCAGTATTATCAAACTTAAGAGTAGGCCCCAGATCAGCATCGCCGCTGTCCAAGATAGACAAAGATTTAAGTTTTTGAATGAGTATTGGGTACAGACCTACAGTTTTGAAGGCTACGGTATAGTCATCAATCGCTACAACGTCAGTCACTGGACCCATCGCACTTGTGAGCATGTTTTTCTTGCCACCAACTCTATACATCATGCGACATGAGCTATAAATAACATCTTCAGCTGTGAAGTCGGCACCATTATGGAATTTGACACCTTTTCTTAGGTTGACTACGAACGTTGTATCATCTACCCACTCATAAGAGGTACCCAACAGTTTTTCATTGGTACGCGAAACAAGAGCTTCATAAACATGCTCATTTAATGAAGCGGTTGCTGAGGCGCTGCTTTTATATGGATCTATCGTTTTCGGTGCGACCGAATACGCCATTCGCAATGTATCTGCATACACAGAGCCCATCATGCAGGCGAAGAGTCCTACAAAACAGACGGTTTTAAAGTTAATATGTTTCATTATTTTTTTCTCCTTTTTGTTTCTAAATGTGACAAATATCCTAATAAGATTTAAAATACCTTAATAAGATTTATACTAAGTGAAACCTAATAATAATCTATTTTTATCAATACAATGCTATTAATTTAGTATTTCTTACGTGATTTATTAGCTGTCTGATTACTCAACATATGCTTTAATATAGCTCAAAACAGCACTACAATCCTGTTGCATTTTTTCAAAGCGCTGGTTTTTTTCTCGGCTTTCTTCATCCATATATAGGTCTCGCCTAATTTCTACTTGTAAGATGTGCTGATTAATTTCTGGCCATCCGTAACGCAAAATTATTTCCCCTCCTTGGAAGCGACCATTAATCTTTACGTCGTATCCGAGGCTACTAAAGATGTCCGCAACGCACTCAGTATATTGCGGACTGCAACTCTGACCTTGACGATTACCAATATCTATTTCAGGCCGCTGTTTTCTTCCACGCAATTTGCCGTCAAATTGTGTCATTGAGTGACAATCAAGTACAAAGGCTTTACCGTGATTTTGATATATTTGCTCAATATGATAGGACATTAGTTGGTGATAAGGCACAAAGCACTGCGCTAATCGTTGTTTTAATTCTATATGGCTAAGTTTCCGTGAATAAATATCGAATACTTCTTTGGTTTTTGACCAAAACAGCGTAGTACCAGTTTTGACTCCAGATGGATGGATGCGACCGTACCATTCCTCACCATTTTTTATCATGTTTACATCGATATTATGCTGATGACGATTGACATCGATATAAGTCCTAGGAAAATTAGCATGTATAGATATAAGATCTAATTCAGAACGGGCTTGATAAAGCTCATCAACATACTTGTCGTTAGGGAAATCCAATATTTCAAAAGGCAGCTCTGGATTTGATTCAAAGTCGTCAGGGTAGTGTTCACCGCTATGTGGAAAGCTGAGAAGTAAAGGTACATCAGCCTTCCCATTCAATGACTTAGTGTTACCTTCAACAGTAACAGTAGGAACGGTTTTACCTTTGACTTGAATTGTAGCCATAAAAGCGACCCTTACATTGCTTAATAAAGTTGGCCATCCACTGCCCAACATATGATCCTTGATGTTTTATTTCTAGTGACTGAAGTGCAGGCTCGTATTGTTTTCCTATGCGCTTTTTTCTTCTGACAATCAAGTCTCTACAAAGTTCAGTCGTAAATTCTGGATGCTGCTGGATCGCCAAAACTCGATCTTCAATAAAAAAACCAGAATTATGACAAAAAATACTACCTAAGAAGCGTGTTGCTTCGGGTGGCATTGTAGTGACTTGGTCTTGATGCATAGTTAATAAGTCGATTTTTTCAGCTATTGGTTGAAGCCAAGCAGGCTGATCAATAACATTTACTGTGGTTACTCCAGCTCCCCAGCCATTATCAAATCTTTCAACATGACCTCCTAGAACGTGTGCAATAGCTTGATGACCATAACAGATGCCTAAAAGTGGAATATTTTTGTTATAAATCTGTCGAATAAAGTCAAATAATTTATGTTGCCAATCTAAATCCTCAAATACAGAATATTTTCCACCCGTTATTAAATAAGCATCGAACTGATTAGCATCACTAGGCAGATTATCTTCTAAGCAATGAATAGTATTCCATTTTGCTTCAGGAAGTGAGGGTTCGAGTAAGTTTATAAAACGCTCTGGGGAGGTTGTGTGACGATTTTTATGGCCTTTATTTGATAAGCCAATATGAAGAATACAAATGTTCATAGTTTATGGATTAATGGTCATTATGTTTAATCTAGAGTAAAGACTACAATGAAATGAAGGTAAGTGCAATTATATTATTCTATATTAAGAATCTATTAGATTTTGTTATATACAAGTCCCAGAATAAATTGAATTAGGTTAAATATTAAACTTCATCAACATTAATTTCTTTTAATTCTTTTTCTCTATCAAGGTATTTGTATTCAATCTTGGTAGGATTAAATTGTTTTAATTCTTCAAATATTAAATCTGTATTGAAATCGCCACATGTATATACATCTAGCTGCATTAAACCCGGGTCTTCTTCATCCCAACAATGTAAAGCGATATGAGAGGTTTCAATAATAACTAAACCAGTCAAACCTCTGTTACCTGGAATATCCAGATACGTCGTAATTGGACCCTGGCATATTTGCATGCCAATTTTGTCGACTAATTCCGTTAACCATGTATGAGCCCATTTTTGGTCATTGGGTGTTTTACGTGTTTCGGCTCTTATAATAAGATGTTTGTGAACTACTGGCATTTCTATCTCCTAGTAAATAGATTGTTATATATTTCTGTAAAAATGCCATTTTACCTTTATAATCTTCTGTTAATTTATAAAAAAAAAGAATATTATTAATTATCTGCCTTTAACAATAGCCGAACCCCAAATCAAAATGATGCCAATCAGAGCAGCGCTTAAAAGCCAAATAAAAGGTAAGCCTCCAGCTGCATCATACATAACGCCTCTGTATGCTGCGCCTATCGAGTCAAAAGGTATTATTTCACCAATCTCTCGTAACCAATCCGGAGCAGCTGCAACAGGAGCCATTGAACCTCCTAGAACGGATTGGTAAAAAACTGCAGGAAGAATAACAACCAAAGACCAAAGACCGGCTATTTCAAAGATTCCCATGAAAAGCCAGACGAGACAGAGTGATACTATCCAGACACTTAGCCAAATATCTATAAACTGTCCCCACTGGGA
>CACLHR010000035.1 GCA_902606745.1 uncultured Gammaproteobacteria bacterium | reverse complement strand
ATTTTATCTGCTGCAATTGCAACGAGAAATCCTGTACCACTTCCCATAATAAAGCCAGGAATTGCTGAACGGACAAAAGTTTGATAGAAATCTGCAAATAAAGTAGCACCAAACCCATCAAATACTTGCCAAATAAGACTTGGTGCAGGTAACAACACCTGTGGAACGGACATACCTATAGTAATAACCTCCCAAAGAAAAAATATCCATGCACCAAATAAAACTGGAATAACTATATTAAGAGATAATTCTATTAATTTATTCTTTGTCTTCAAAGCTGATAGTTGAACTAAGTTATTCCATGTTAGAAACCACAATGCACTTACCAAGAACCAGGCATCTAAACCCATAACTACACCTTTATCAAATGAATGTATTAAATTTAATACAGACCAAGCTCCAGAAAATAAAGCTACAAAACAAATTGATAAAAGAACTAATCCTTGTTGACGAATGATAAAAAATAATAAACTGACAATGGCAATAATGATCACAATGAAAGGATTAAGTTCGTAATCATTAATTGCGTCAAGCTTTAACCAAATAAATGAGGCGATTGAAAAAATAAGACATAGCAATCCACTTAAGGGACGCGACCTTATTATTGCTAGGAAATTCATATTTGCAGCCCCATACGATTATTAACTGCGCGCTCCATTCTTCCAACTATGGTAACTAGGGTTGCAGAAATCACTGAAGCAGTTATCAAAGCAGCCCAAATAAGACTCGTTTGGCCATAATATGAGCCAGATAATAGGCGCGCACCAAGGCCTCCTTGAGCACCGGCAGGAAGCTCTGCTACAATTGCCCCAACAACGCTTAAGGCAATGGCTACTTTTAAACTAGCAAATAAATAAGGAATAGAAGCCGGAAGACGTAATTTCCAAAAAACCTCTGCTTTTGATGCTGAATAACTGTTCATTAGGTCTACCAAGATAATACTTGGTGACCTTAAACCTTTAACCATCCCAACAACCACAGGAAAAAAACAAAGATAGGTTGAGATCATTGCTTTTGGAACTAAGCCAATAATACCCATTGAACCTAACACAACGACAATCATAGGAGCCAATGCTAGAATTGGAATAGTTTGTGATGCTATGATCCATGGCATTAAGGTTCGATCCAGTGCTGCCACATAAACAATACCAACTGACAATAAAATACCAAGAAAGGTGCCCATTAAAAAGCCAACCATTGCAGAAGATAAAGTCACTCCAGAGTGGTAAACCAAACTCCGTGGTGAAGTTATCTTCTTATCCCAAATTGTTTTCTTTAACTCCTTTGCAATTTGATGGGGTGATGGCAAAACAGGTCGCTCCATAGACCAAGAGTCTGAGGCTAATTCTGAAAAACTCCAATCTATATTATTTTTTTCATATCTATCAATTAAAAATGAGCTGTTTAAATAAACTGCTCCTGCATACCATACCATGATAATAATGGAAACCAATATAACAACTGGGCCAACTGAGCCGTTCATAATCATATTAAGAATCCTATTAACTTCCATCACTATGCCCTTCTTTTAACCCTTCTCTTACAAGTTGCGAAACTTCCAAAAACTCTGTTGATTCGCGAATGTCAAAGGTTCTATCTTTTGGAAAATTAGTATCAATAACATTAATAATTTTCCCTGGACGAGCAGACATTACTACAATCTTACTAGATAAGAATACTGCTTCAGGTATTGAGTGAGTCACAAATACAACTGTTTTCTGAGTTTTTTCCCATAAATGTAACAGCTCTTCATTTAAACGGTCACGAGTAATTTCATCAAGTGCACCAAATGGCTCATCCATCAGGAGCATATCAGGATTAAAACTCAAAGCACGTGCAATTGAAACACGTTGTTGCATGCCACCTGATAATTGCCATGGATATTTTTTTTCAAATCCTATCAAGCTTACCAATGACAAATATTGCTGCGAAAGTTTTTTTTGTTCATCTTTTGAATAACCCGACATCTCTAATGGTAAATGAATATTTGACTCTATATTACGCCAAGGCAATAGAGCTGGAGTTTGAAAAACATATCCATAAGAACGATCTAAACGTGCCTCATGTGGTGACTTACCTTCTACGGTTATTGTGCCACTTGTTGGTTTTTCTAAATCCGCTATTACTCGCAATAATGTGGTTTTACCACAGCCACTAGGACCTATTAAAGACACAAAATCACCTGAATTAACTTGCAAGTTAATATCAGAAAGCGCATGCACCGGTTCAGTTTGCGTCTCAAATGTAAGACACAAATTGTTAATGTCTATAGATATAGACATTGAAGACTTACTAGATGTTGGTTCATTCATGAAACTATTTTTCGGTTAACCTCCCATAAAGGTCACTTCGCCTGTCTCTAAAAAATTGCCATGTATCTCGAACTTCTCGCACCATATCTAAATCGATTTCATGAACCAACAACTCGTCATCGCCATAACTTGCTTGTGCTTCAATTTCACCACGAGGATTTACAATATAACTTGATCCATAGAATTCGCCCATTTCCTTTGCCCATGGCTCTTCTTTACCAACACGATTTATCGCTCCGATAAATACTCCATTTGCAGCTGCCGAAGCTGGTTGCTCCAACTCCCATAAATACTTACTTAATCCTGCCACTGTAGCTGAAGGATTAACAATATATTCAGCTCCATTTAAAGCTAATGCACGCCACCCCTCAGGGAAATGCCTGTCATAACAAATATATACTCCCAACTTAACATACGCAGTATTAAATACTGGATAACCGAGATTTCCAGGCTTAAAGAAAAATTTTTCATAAAAACCGGGTGCAACTTGAGGAATATGGGTTTTACGATATTTGCCTAAAAAACTTCCATCAGCATCTATTACTGCTGCGGTATTGTAATAAACACCTGGCATTTCTTCTTCATAAATAGGAACAACAATTACCATTTGGTATTTTTTTGCATATTCTTGCATAAGTTTAATTGTGGGTCCATCGGGAATCGACTCAGCCGCCGCATACCATTTTTTATCCTGACTTGGGCAAAAGTACGGCGAAGTAAATACTTCTTGAAAACACAGTACTTTTACTCCTTGTTTAGCTGCATCCTCTAGCATTGGGATATGAGCCTCAATCATTAAATCACGTATTTTTTCTGGCGCCATCGTACCATCACCTTTCAAGCTCATCTGGATTAAACCACACTTCAATTTACTCATTCGATTACTCCTTATACTATTGGGTGAACAAAACAACTTCTTGACTAGTTAGACAGGTTACATATTTTATTTATACTTGTCAACAAAATTGTTAGGCTGACTTTGAAAAAACTTCAAAGTACCATCAAACGTAATTTACAGAAAAAACGAAGGTTTTGGGGCGAAAAAAGGGCTTCCTGAAGGAAGTCCTTAGTGATAGACCTTCAATCCAATTATGAAGGAAAAGAAAAGTTAACGCCCTCGCGAATACTGGATGATGGCCAGCGTTGAGTTATGGTTTTTCTTCGTGTATAAAATCTTACACTATCAGGCCCATATGCTGCCAAATAACCAAACATTGATTGCTTCCAACCCCCAAAACTATGCTGTGCAGCTGGGACCGGTAATGGGACATTAATACCAACCATGCCGACTTTTATTTGGTCGCTAAAATAACGCGCCGCTTCCCCATCTCGAGTGAAAATACAGGTTCCGTTACCGTATTCATGTTCGTCTATTAGATCTATTGCTTGTTGCATAGTATCTACCCTAACAACTTGCAATACTGGCCCAAATATTTCATTCTGATAGGAATCCATTGAAGCCTGTACACTATCTATAAGTGTGCCTCCAACGTAAAAACCATTTTCACAACCTTTGACATTAACACTGCGACCATCGACAACAATATCTGCGCCTTGAGACTCTGCACTGGTTATATATTGTTTAACTTTTTCCATATGATCTTTGGTTATAAGTGGCCCGAAATCATTAGCGCTATTATCAAAATTGCCTACTTTTAGATTACGCATCTTGGATTTTAAGCCAGCAATTAAATTATCTGCCGTCTCTGAACCAACTGCGACTGCAACAGAAATTGCCATGCACCGTTCACCGCTAGAGCCAAATGCAGCACCTATTAAAGCATTCACTGTATTCTCCATTTCTGCATCTTGCAATACAATAGCGTGATTTTTAGCACCTCCGAGTGCTTGACACCTTTTATCGTGCTCAGTAGCTTTAGTGTAAACGTATTTTGCAATAGCAGTCGAACCAACAAAACTTACAGCTTGAACTCTTTCATCAGTGAGCAAAGTATCTACTGCTTCCTTACCGCCATTAACTACATTTAGCACCCCCTTTGGCAAACCTGCTTCATATAATAATTGAGCAACAAATAATGCTGCAGAAGGATCTCTTTCGGATGGTTTTAATACAAAACAGTTGCCACAAACTATTGCCATCGGATACATCCATAATGGCACCATTGCCGGAAAATTAAAGGGAGTGATTCCCGCAACAACTCCTAATGGTTGAAACTCACTCCATGAATCAATATTGGTTCCAATATTTTTACTGTGTTCTCCTTTTAGGAGTTCTGGCGCATAGCAAGCATATTCAACATTCTCGATACCTCGAGTTACTTCACCAAGCGCATCGTGTGCAATTTTTCCATGCTCTTCTCCAATTAATTGTGCTATTTTATTAATATTTTTCTCTAACAATTCTTTGAAACGAAACATAATTCTAGCGCGTTTAACTGGCGGCGTTGCTCGCCATGCTGGAAAAGCATCCTGCGCAGCAGTTATAGCCTTTTCAGCAGTAGTTTTTGTAGCTAGAGATACTTGCTTGCTAACCTCTCCAGTAGATGGATTAAATACATCTTGAGTAGGGTCACCCATTGATAAAATTTCACCATTAACAAGGTGTTCTATTACTTTCATTCCCTCTTTCTCCTTTATTGAAGTTCTTTAATTGAGTCAGATATTACACCAACAACATCCCTTATTTCTTGTTCGGATACGATAAATGGCAGACCTAATTGAATAGTATCTCCACCATATCGCACATAAAAACCTTTATCCCAACATTTCATTGCTATTTGGTAAGGTCTTAATGCGGGCTGATCTTTAGCGGCCTCAATAGTAATCCCACCAGCCAATCCATAATTACGAATATCCGCAACATATTGCAAGCCTTTAAGGCCATGTAGTTCTTGTTCAAATATTGGGCTCATTTTTTGCACTCGCTCTACCAAATTATCATTCTGTAATATATCTAAACTTGCAATTGATGCTGCACAAGCCACCGGGTGTGCAGAATATGTATAACCATGGAATAATTCAACCAAATAATTTGGTGTTTTAGTATCCATAAAAGTTTCATAAATATTCTTGTTAACCACTACACCACCTAACGGTTGACTGCCATTACTAACTTGTTTCGCAAAAGTCATTATGTCTGGAGTAACGCCAAATGCTTCAGCCCCTGTCTTCGCACCCATGCGACCAAAAGCGGTTATCACCTCATCAAAGATTAATAAAATATCATTAGAATCACAGATTTTACGTAGTCTATTAAGATAACCTATTGGAGGTGGTATTACTCCCGCAGAACCCGCCATTGGTTCTACAATTACTGCGGCAATATTAGAAGCACCATGCAATGCTATTTTATTTAATAATTCATCGGCTAAATGATCTCCAACTTGAGGTTGTCCTTTGCTAAATAAGTTTTCTGGTAACAAGGTGCTTGTTAAATGATCAGCTTCAATACCTTGACCAAACATCTCTCTATTTGGACCAATACCGCCAACACTTATCCCCCCAAAATTAACTCCATGATAGCCCTTTACTCTTCCAATCAAACGAGTTTTACCGACCTTTCCCTTATGCCTCCAGTAAGCTCTAGCAATTTTAAGGGCACTATCTACCGCCTCAGAGCCGGAACATGTAAAAAAAACACGGTCTAGATCTTTTGGAGTAAGTTCGATAATTCTATTTGCTAATTCAAACGATTTGTCATGTCCAAATTGAAATGCCGGGGAGTAATCTAGAGTGTCAATTTGTTTACTTACAGCTTCCACGATTTCAGGACGTGAATGGCCAGCTCCACAAGTCCATAGCCCTGAAAGACCGTCAAATATTTTCCTGCCTTTATCGTCTATATAATAACTATCTTTAGCCGAGACCATTATGCGTGGATTTGCTTTAAATTCTCTATTTGAGGTATATGGCATCCAGTGCGCATCATAATATTGAGGATTATTTTTTAACATTTTTCACACTCCTATTAACTAAGGATTTAAGCTAATACTATATAAAACTAGGTCTATAACTTGTTGTTATTTTAATATGCTTAGAGAGTCCAATCTATAACACTCGTTACTTTTTTTGCATCTAATAATAGTTCGCTTTGTATTGGGTTAGCCTTTGCAATAACTTGCCCATTACGAATTACAAACAAACGTGCATTGCGTAAGCGTATCGCTTCAATTGGATTATTGGCTTGATGAACTACCAAATTAGCATTGCAACCAACTTCAATACCATAATTATCTAGTTGCATTACCTTGGCGCCATTACTAGTAATAGCTTGAAACATTTGCTGCATTTGCTTCATGCTTGTCATTTGTCCCACATGCAATGCCATATTAGCAGCATCTAACATATCATGTTTTCCAAGGCTATACCAAGGATCCATTACACAGTCATGACCAAAAGCAACATTAATATTATTTTCTAATAATTCTTTAACTCGTGTCATTCCTCTGCGCTTAGGATAGAAATCATGGCGACCTTGTATGGTAATATTTATTAATGGGTTGGCAACAACTTGTAAGTCAGCTTCTCGTAATAATGGTATTAATTTGCTCACATAATAATTATCCATTGAGTGCATGGATGTTAAGTGTGAACCCGTAACTCTACCCTGCAAACCCAAACGTTGAGATTCTAATGCCAATGTTTCAACATGTCTTGACATAGGGTCATCAGTTTCATCACAATGCATATCAACTAATAATCCGTGTTTTGCCGCTACCTCACATAACAATTTAACAGATAAAGAGCCTTCATTCATAGTACGCTCAAAGTGTGGAATACCGCCAACAACATCTACACCTTTTTTTAATGCTCTATCAAGGTTTTCAATAGAGTTTTTATAGCGCAAATATCCATTTTGTGGAAATGCAACTAGTTGAATATCTATCCAATTCCGCATTTCTTTACGTAATTCTAATAGCGCTTCTACTGCTAACAATCGATCGTCACTTATGTCTACATGACTGCGAATTGCCAAACAGCCATATGCTATTGCCCAATGACATAATTTACGGGCGCGTTTTTTTATAAGTTCTATAGTTAAATGCGGTTTCAGTTCATCCCATAGCTGAATACCTTCAAGTAAAGTACCACTTTCATTAAAACGGGGTTGTCCTAGAGTTAGAGTAGCATATTAGTAGTCTATCTTGGCTTGTCTCAACATGTTAGCGGAATCGGAATTACCTTGCTAGCCTCGTCCATTAGTTATTATGCATATACAATGCTCATACCATTCAGCACTACGCCACCCAAAATTGTA
>CACLHR010000034.1 GCA_902606745.1 uncultured Gammaproteobacteria bacterium | reverse complement strand
ATTAATGTGTTGAGATGCTTTGTGTTTGCAATTATTCGATTAGTTGCATTGACAATTATAGATAATTGAGATACCTCCCATACTGGCAAATCTCTCATATGGTCACCCATGTAATCAAAATTTCCCTCACCAAAGCGATTAACTAGGATTTCCGCCTTATTATGGCTCGACAAGTTATAGTTCTTATTGCTTGCCATAACATCATCAAAAAGCTTTAGATATTTGGCCACTGCAAAAGCATAATTTTTGTGGGATGCTGTTGCTAGAAAAATTTTACAACCTTGTTTTTTTCTTTGTAGAATGTAGCTTAAAACACTTTGATTGTATGGCAATTCAGGAATGTCAATTTCGTACCTCCTAACTAGTTGATCTTTTAGATAACTTTTACCTTTACAAAACCAACAGAGGTAATGAAAAACCAACCAAGGGTTTTTTCCTAAAACTCCCAGTGAAGATAAAAATAATAGGTCTGTTTCAATCAGCGTGTGATCAAGATCAACAACTAACGGAGTAGTATTAGTTTCCATTGTCTAATTTACTCCATTGATCATATAGCATTTCTAATTGATGTTCCATCTCTTTTAACTTAATAGTTAAGTTTTGTACATCCGGATTTTGGTAATAATTCGGTTCTGAGAGTAGTTTTTGAGCCATTAAGATTTCATTTTCTAGGTGTTCAATCTTTTTAGGTAAGGAATTTAATTGCTGCTGTAGATTATAAGAGAGCTTTTGATGGTTTTTTTGTGTTTTCGAACTTGATGACTGAGTTTTCTTGTTGTTCTTGGTATTTAATTTATTATTTTTTTGATTCATGTAGTCGTCATAACCACCTACATATTGTTCAATAATTGCATTACCTTCCATGACGATTGTTGAACTGACTATGTTGTTCAAAAATGTTCTATCATGTGATATTAGTATAACTGTGCCAGAATAATCCACCAGCATCTCTTCTAAAAGTTCAAGTGTTTCAACATCTAAATCATTGGTTGGTTCATCGAGCACGAGAAGGTTGGCCGGTTGAGATAAGATTTTAGCCAACATTAACCGATTTTTTTCGCCACCAGAAAACATTTTAATAGGAGCCATTGCTTGCTTTCCAGTAAACAAAAATTGGCGTAAATAACCAATCACATGCTTACTTTTACCATTGACATCAATGTAATCTCTACCACCAGATACAAAATCCATTGCCTTCATATTAGGCTCAAGTGATTCACGCATTTGGTCAAAATAAGCTAGTTTGATTTTTTTAGATTTACGAATACTACCTTTATAGGGTTGCAGCTCACCCAATAGAAGTCTAATGAGGGTTGACTTTCCAGAACCATTGCCTCCAATAATACCAATTTTATCACCCTTTAGAACTAGCAGTGAAAAAGCCTTAATTAATTCTAATTTCCCAATCTGATAACTAATCTTTTTGACTTCAAAAACAATTTTGGAAACTCGCTTTTCATCTTCCAGTGTGTGAATTTTTATGTGGCCTTGCTGTTTCCGACGATTAATATATTGTTTGCGCAATTCTTGTAGTGCTCTAACACGACCTTCGTTACGAGTTCGTCTTGCCTTTATTCCTTGGCGTATCCATGCCTCTTCTTGTGCAAGCTTTTTATTGAATTTGGCATTCTCAAGTTCATCAGCATTGAGTAAGCTCTCTTTACGTTTTAAGTAGTCTAAGTATCCACATGCAAATATTGATAACTTTCCACGATCAAGGTCGAATACCTTATTAGCTATACCTTTAACGAAAGAGCGGTCATGGCTTATTAGAATTAAAGTTCCATGAAAATCTTTAAGCATCTTTTCTAAATCCAGAATTGCTGTAATGTCCATGTGGTTTGTTGGTTCATCCAATAAAAGCAGGTCGGGTTCTTGAACTATCGCCTGGGCAAGCATAACGCGTCTTCTCAAACCTCCTGAAAGCGTTGTAAGTTTTTCAGTTGGGTCGAGTTTGTATCGATTTAATATTGCTTCAATTTTATGTAAATAGTGCCAAGCATCTTTCTTCTCAATTAATTCTTGAAGAGATGAGCTTTCCTCAATTTTTCCATTCTGAATAGACTCGTGATATTTTGCAATTAGTTTTCCAACATTCCCAAGACCTTCGGCGACAATATGAAATAAGGAATGCTCAATATCTTGGGGAGGGTATTGCTCCAAATAGCTTATTTTAGTATTGTTTTTAATTTTTAAGTTTCCATCATCAGCATAAATCATGCCAGCCAATAGCCTCATGAAGCTAGATTTTCCTTCACCATTACGGCCAATAAGAGCTATCTTGTCTCCTTTTATAATGGTAGCATTGACTTCATCTAAAATAATTTTTTCAGAAAATCGTAAAGAAATATTGTCTAAGGTGATAAGTGGCATACGTTAAAATTTAAACTTTAAATATCAACTGTTTGAATGCGTTATTTTATTCAATTTGCACTCTTACTTTTGCTTTTTCAAATCTCCTTTGCTGCAAGTATTGAAGCAAAAGACTTTGAATCACTTGATCAAGAAAGGCGCTACTATGCTTTAATAGAAGATATTCGCTGTCCGGTTTGTCAAGGTCAAAGTATAAGTGGTTCAAATTCAAGTTTAGCAAAGGATTTGCGTGAAAAGGTTCGTCAGATGATACTTAGTAACAAATCAAACGAAGAAATCTATCAGTTTATGGTTGAACGTTATGGCGATTTTGTGGTATTTAAACCACCAATAAACTGGAAAACCTATTTGCTTTGGTTTGCACCAATAGTTTTTTTAGTTTTTTGCTTCATCTTTTTAATTCGAGCAACGAAAACGAAAGATGTGATAGTAACTGATTCATCTATTGACATTGAGAAAGCAAAAAGATTATTAAAGTAAATTAATTTTGAAAAACTAGAGGTTACATTAATATTGTTTTATAGGAATAATAGAAGAAACATCAAAACAATGAGAATAAAGTGAACGATCAAGACGAAAACAAACTGATAGCAGAAAGAAAATCTAAATTAGCTTCTCTAAGAAAAGAGGGTAATCCGTTCGTTAATGATTTTAAGCCAAAAGATTTAGCTCAAAATCTTCATGAGAATTTCGATGAAGCAACAAACGGAATTCTCGAAAAGAGTAATTATGAAGTTTCTTTAGCAGGACGAATAATGCTTAAAAGGGTAATGGGTAAGGCAAGTTTTGTACAGTTACAAGATTCATCTGGACAAATACAACTCTTCGTTACTCTAGATGAGTTGAGCGATGGTTTTTATAATGATCAATTCAAAAAATGGGATATTGGTGACATTGTTGGAGCTACAGGTTTTCTATTTAAAACTAAGACAGATGAGTTATCAGTTCGAGTTAATAACATAAGGTTGTTGACAAAATCATTAAGACCTTTGCCTGAAAAATTTCATGGCTTGTCTGATCAAGAGACAATTTATCGTCAACGTTATGTTGATTTGATAGTTAATGAAAATTCTCGTAAGGTTTTCCAACGCCGATCTCAAATAATTGCATATATTAGAGAATTCTTTATTGATAATGGTTATTTAGAGGTAGAAACGCCGATGATGCAAGTTATCCCTGGAGGAGCAAGGGCCAAACCTTTTGTCACTCATCATAAAGCATTAGATATGGACCTATTTTTACGAATAGCACCTGAACTATATCTGAAACGTTTGATTGTTGGTGGTTTAGAGAAAGTATTTGAGATCAATCGTAATTTTAGGAATGAAGGTTTGTCAACTCGCCATAATCCGGAATTTACGATGATTGAGTTCTATCAAGCTTATGCAACTTATCATGACTTTATGGATCTTACCGAGAACTTACTGAAAGGCATAGCAAGTGGTGTATGTGAGTCAAGCAAAATTCACTACCAAGGAGATGATTTTGATTTTTCAAAGTCTTTTGACCGTTTGAGTGTATTTGATTCGATTTTGAAATACAATCCTCAATTAAAAGCTAATGATTTGTCTGAGAAAAACGCCAAAAAAACTGCTAAAAAGTTAGATATAAATCTCAAAGATGATTGGGGCTTAGGTAGGATTCAAATTGAAATCTTTGAAGCAACAGTTGAAGAAAAATTAATTCAACCAACCTTTATTACCCAATACCCAACAGAAGTTTCTCCCTTATCTAGGCGTAACGATGAGAATCCGTTTACAACTGACCGATTTGAGCTTTTTATCGCTGGTAGAGAGATTGCTAATGGCTTTTCTGAACTCAACGATGCAGAAGAGCAAGCTCAAAGGTTTCACGAGCAAGCAAAGGAAAAAGACGCTGGTAATGATGAAGCAATGCATTATGATGCTGATTATATTCGTGCACTGGAATACGGCATGCCACCTACTGCTGGTGAGGGAATAGGAGTTGACCGATTGGTTATGTTTTTTACTAATTCTCCTTCAATCAGAGATGTGTTGTTGTTTCCACATATGAGGCCTGAATAGACATGATAAATGACAGATATTGTTTTCTAGTGTTATCAAACTTAATAACTCAAACATCACTTATATGATTCCTGTTTTAACGCTAGATGGTCCTAGTGGTGTTGGAAAGGGCACTGTGGCACGTATTATAGCCCAGAAACTTGATTGGCACTTATTAGACTCTGGTGCTATTTATCGAGCATTCGCATTAGTGGCACGCGATAATGAAATTAAAATTGATGATATTGACAGTTTATTGAAACTTGCAAACAATTTTAATATATCCTTCAAATTCAATTCTAATCATAAACCACTCAATGTTTACCTACACAATGTTGAGGTGTCCTCTGAATTGCGAACTGAAAAAACTGCAGCATTGGCTTCGCAGTTTGCAAAGATTGAATCTTTAAGAAAGGTGTTATTAGTAAAACAGAGGCAATTTAAAAAATTACCTGGATTGGTGGCAGATGGAAGGGATATGGGTACAGTGGTTTTCCCGGATGCTCCTTTTAAGGTTTTCTTGACTGCTGAAATCGAAGAAAGAGCAAAAAGGCGGTTAAAACAGTTGCAAGAGACAGGCATTACTGGTAACATTTCGCACACTTTGGCAGAGGTTCAAAAAAGAGACAAAAGAGACGCTAACCGTCAACATTCTCCATTAAAGCCAGCCAAAGATGCATTAGTCATAGATACAACAAATCTTTTGATTAATGAAGTCATTACAAAAGTAATGGCGCTAATTAAAGCTTGAACGGTCAAGCTTTTACTTTTTTTTAACTAACCCGATAAGAATTAAGCCTTAACCGTAATAGCTTAAAAATTACCGGTCAACATCTAAACAATATGTCAGAATCATTTTCCGAGCTATTTGAAAATAGCGAAATTCAACAAAATGTAAAGACTGGTGCCCTATTAATGGGAACAGTTGTCAGCATGAACCGCGAAAAAGCGATTATTAACGTTGGACTTAAATCTGAGGGTTTTATTTCATTAAATGAATTTAAAGATGCCAAGGGTGATCTTGAAATCACTGAGGGTGATGTCGTCGAAGTAGCGCTTGAATCTATTGATGATGGCTTAGGTCATACATTACTTTCTCGTGAAAAAGCGAAACGCATTAAGATGTGGCAAGAGCTTGAAGCAGCAATGAACTCTAAAGAAGTAGTAAAAGGCTTCGTTACTGGCTCTGTTAAAGGTGGTCTGACTGTTGATATTGGTGTTATTAAAGCATTTTTACCAGGTTCCTTGGTAGACGTAAGACCTAGTAAAGATTTTGATTTTTTACTGGGCCAAGAAATAGAAGCTCTTGTCATCAAGATGGATGAGGTTAGAAATAATATTGTTATTTCGAGAAAAGCTGTAATGCAAGAAGTTAACTCTGCAGACAGAGAAGCTCTAATTGAAACGCTTGATACAGGCAAGGAAGTCGAAGGTATTGTGAAAAATCTTGCTGATTATGGCGCCTTTGTTGACTTAGGGGGTGTTGATGGTTTGCTTCATATTACAGATATATCTTGGCAGCGAGTAAATCATCCATCAGAAAAGCTTTCAATTGGTGACAAAATCACAGTAAAAATTCTTAGTTATGACAAAGAAAAAATGAGAGTTTCATTGGGCTTAAAACAATTAACGCCAAGTCCTTGGGATAATATTTCTGAACGCCTACCTATGGGTAAGAAGGTATCAGGGGTTGTTTCTAATTTAACAGATTATGGTGCTTTTGTTCGTATTGAAGAAGGTGTTGAAGGATTAGTTCATGTCAGTGAAATGGACTGGACAAATGCCAATACTAGACCTTCTAAATTTGTAAAACTAGGACAAGAGGTTGATGTGGTTGTTCTTGATGTACAAGAGTCTAAGCATAGAATCTCACTAAGTATGAAGCAGGCAAAAGAAAACCCATGGGAAGCTTTTGAAAGCAGTCATAATAAGGGTGACAATATAAATGTGACCATCAAATCAATTACTGATTTTGGTTTGTTTGTTGGCCTTCCAGGTGGTATAGATGGGCTAATTCATTTGGCTGACATTTCATGGGAAAAACAATCAGCAGATCAAATCGTTTCTACTTACTCCAAAGGCCAAGAACTTGATGTTGTTATTCTTAACATTGATGCAGAAAAAGAACGCATTTCAATGGGAATTAAGCAACTTACATCAGATAATTTCTCTAAGTATGCTTCCGCAAATACTAAAGGCTCAATTGTAAAAGGTGTGATTGTAGAAGTTGACGCAAAAGGTGCTTTTATTGAACTTGCAGAAGATATCAAGGGATACTTAAAAGTTTCTGAAATATCACAAGATCGCATTGAAGATGCTTCGACTGTTTTAAAACAGGGTGTTGAAGTAGAGGTAGTAATAACTCAGATTGATAGAAGAAATAGAAAAATTTCTCTTAGCATGAAGGAGAAAGAATCTGTAGAAGAAAAAGCAGCAATGGAAGACTATAAAAAACAATCTCCAAAATCTAATGGTTCAACTTTAGGTGATCTAATAAAAAAAGTAAAAGATAAATAACTAAAACAGTCACCAGTTTTCTCTTTTTTAGAGTGGCTCTATGTATATGAAAAAAACAGATCTTATTGAGGCAATTTCTAAACAATCTAAGATTGCTCGTTCAGAGTCAAAAGTTTGTGTCGAAGTGATTTTAGAAGAATTAACTTCAGCAATTGCTTCTGGAAAAGGTGTGGAAGTGCGTGGCTTTGGTGGTTTCAATAAAAGACATCGAAAAGGTAGAATAGGTATTAACCCTAAGACTGGTGAAAAGACTGAAATAGCTGAAAAATTTGTACCATTTTTCAAGCCAGGAAAGTTCCTCAAAGAGAGAGTTAATAAAGGTTTATAGGCGATTGATTATTAAACACTTGTTCAGTATAATTTCTCGTTTTTTAGGGTCGTTAGCTCAGTTGGTAGAGCACCGGACTTTTAATCCGATGGTCGAGCGTTCGAATCGCTCACGACCCACCATATTCTATAAGGCTTGCTATTGCCTATCACTTAACTATCTTTTGTTAGTTGATACAAGACACTGACAATATAAATTTCAAGGATAAAAGTCCAAATTCCGTTTGATGTGTGAGGGAGGTGTCAATAAATTCTAGTGAAACATGACCCCTGCATGATCCCAGTATTTTTCATTAAGATATAAAAAACCTATCTCGTAAGATAGGCCTTTATTTAATTGGC
>CACLHR010000033.1 GCA_902606745.1 uncultured Gammaproteobacteria bacterium | reverse complement strand
GCCATTGCGAGCGTCGCGCTAAGCGGTTCAGCTTCTGTAAGCTATGACGATCAAGGTTCTAGTGCTTCTGCAACATCTTATGATGCAGATTTGACTATTACTGGTACTGCTGGTAGCTCTACGCTAACAGCGTCATACGACATGGAAGGCTCGTCACTTTCGACTACTGCAGTTGATTTAGCAACTACAATTGGTCCTGTGACTATAGCAGCCGACATGCATCAGACAGATGAAGCGAACAATAACGATGGTGACGGTGACTACAGAGTTGACCAGGATGATACTGGTGTGACTATTAGTCTAGATATTCCAGTTGGTGATGCTACCGTTGGTGTAGATAACTCTGGAAACGTTACTTTATCGGGTACATTCTCAGGAGTTACAGTTACTCACACTGACAAGAAGGGTGCTGACAAGACTGCTGTTGGAGCAAGCATAGCTGGTATGGATATAGACGTTACCAATGATGCTGGTTCTACTACATGGTCTTTGGGTACTACAGTTAGTGGTGTAGATTTGACACTAAACAGTGGTAACGATGTTACAGCTGCGTTTGGCCTAGCAGGCAACACATTGACAGTAAGTCATTATGGTGCTGATGCTGCGGTTGCAGCAACTGCTAGTGATACAAATGACTCGACTCTATATGCATCAAGTGCTAAGTACGCTAAAGAAGCACGTGCTGCATATACAACTGTTGCTGTATCGCGTGACTTAACTTCAGGTGCTACATTGACTGCTACTTATAGTAGCGCTAATGATAGCCTTGCACTTAAGGCAGCTGTTTCTTTCTAAACTCGTTTAGATTGAACGGTTAACTTAAGTTTTAAGTTAATATCAAAAAACCCCATGGCTTGCCTTGGGGTTTTTTTATGCTCTAAGAGAAATTGTATTAATTAAAAATTGATTAAAATAGGGCTATTGCTTCAAATAAATACTATGTAATGGTAATTCACCTCAAAAATCGAGCACTTTTAAAACTGATAGGTTTAGATAGTGAGGCTTTTCTTCAAGCCCAGCTCAGTAACGATATTAGTAAGCTTAACAATTCTACTGTTCAACTGAATGCTTACTGTCAACATCAAGGTAAGATCTTAGCTTTGTTTTGGGTAATGCGTTCTGGCGATGATTTTTTAATTTCCTTTCCATTAGACCTAATGGACTCAATCAAGGCTCGGTTGCAAATGTTTGTTTTAATGTCTGATGTCACTATTATAGATATAACAAAGGAATATCAGCAAATTGGGTTAATTGATGAATCTAAGAAAGACTCGTTTACGATCAATAAACACTTGTCTTTGCTAATTATCGAGCCGAAAAACTTATCAAAATTTGACTTGACTTCTCAAGAGTATTGGGACAAGGCTTGTATAGATTCATTCCTTCCAGAGGTCAACATTATTTCGACTGAAACCTATATACCACAAATGCTGAATTTAGATATTAATGAGTTTGGTGTGAACTTTTCCAAGGGCTGTTTTCCTGGACAAGAGGTTGTCGCAAGATTGCATTATTTGGGCAAAGCAAAGCGTAGGCTTTTCGCTTTTAAATCTAGTTCGCCTTTGAGTATTGGTGACACTCTTCACTGCGCAGAGTCAAAATCTGTAAAAGCAAGTGGAAGTGTGGTTTCTCAGGTAAAATTTGGAGCTGATTTTTACTGCTTAGCGACTCTTGAAGTCGCAAATAAAGATAACAAGATTACAATTAACAATGAACAAGGTCCAACACTAATACGAATAAACAATGAATAAATTTTGTCTGATATTACTTGGCTTTTTTCCAAGCCTCGTTTTCGCTTCCTCTAGTACACAAAACCTTGATTTAACTAGCCATTGGGCGGGTTATTTGGCACTCATATTTTTTGTTATTGCATATGTCTTTGTAATGGTAGAGGAATTCACTCATCTACGTAAGTCAAAATCGGTGATTTTAGCCGCTGGCATTATATGGGCAATTATAGGTTGGGTTTATGCTTCAAATGGAATAACCCATGCTGCAGAGGCTGCAGTAAGGCACAACTTTTTAGAGTTTGCTGAGCTCTTCCTTTTTCTTTTAGTTGCGATGACATATATCGAGTCTATGAGAGAGCGTCTTGTTTTTGATAAACTGAAAGTGTGGTTAATCTCCAGAGGATTTAGTTACAGGCAGCTTTTTTGGTTAACTGGAATTTTGGCATTTTTTATGTCTCCTATTGCAGACAACTTAACCACTGCGCTAGTCATGGGCGCTGTTGTTATGGCAGTTGGTGCCGGGAATTCTCGATTTATTTCAATTGGATTTGTCAACATTGTTGTAGCAGCAAATGCGGGCGGTGCCTTTAGTCCGTTTGGAGACATTACAACATTGATGGTGTGGCAGAAAGGACTAGTCGATTTTCAGCAATTCTTTGTTCTATTTGTGCCGTCAGCGGTTAACTATCTCATACCTGCAACTATTATGCATTTTGCAATTGAAAATGAAAAGCCTAAAGCGCTGAAAGAAAGTGTTGATATCAAAACTGGCGGTATTCCAATTACAGTTTTGTTTTTGATAACCATTGCTACTGCTGTTAGTTTTCATAACTACCTTCACCTTCCTCCAGCAATGGGGATGATGACAGGTTTGGGATATCTGATGATTTTCAGTTACTTTGTTAAGCGCAGCGAACCAAGTGAGGAATTTTCTGAAGGGTTTGATTTGTTTAGAATGGTTTCAAGAGCAGAATGGGATACTCTATTATTCTTCTTCGGCGTTATTGTAAGTGTTGGCGGTCTTGGCTTTATGGGTTATTTAGCTCTTGTATCTGAGGCCATGTATGTTGAATTAGGGGCTACCTATGCAAACGTGTTGGTAGGAATCTTATCTGCGATAGTAGACAACATTCCTGTCATGTTTGCAGTTCTTACCATGACCCCTGATATGTCGTTAGGGCAATGGCTATTGGTAACGCTAACTGCTGGTGTTGGTGGAAGTTTGCTTTCGATTGGTTCAGCAGCAGGTGTGGCATTGATGGGTCAGTCTAAAGGTTATTACACCTTCGTATCACACCTTAAATGGGTCTGGGCTATCGCTATCGGTTATTTTGCAAGCATTGTTACTCATATTTGGATAAATTCAGCTCTATTTGATGTCCCAATCTAATTTATTTGTTGATATTGGACACTCAGCGGTCAAATGGAGAACACTTGACTCTGAAGTGTTTTCACAAAGTACAGATAAATTTTCAGAAAAATCTTTACCTGATAATCAACCTGTCTGGTTAAGTTCGGTAGCACACCCTCAAATAGTAGAAGCTATAAATATGAAATTTTCAGATGTCGAGATAGTTAAATCTCTATCACATTTTGGATCATTAACTATTGCTTACAAGGAACCGTTGGATTTAGGTTCTGATCGTTTTCTTGCTATGTTAGGGGCGCTTAAACATTTTCCTGATAGAAATTTGTTAATTATTGATGTAGGTAGCGCAATCACAATAGATATCATTAATGATAGTGGAGAGCATCAGGGAGGGTTAATCATGCCTGGTCTAGAGACCATCAGGGGTAGTTTTACCAAATTTGCCACGAATAGCAAGAATTTATACTCTTCAAACCTTCAAAGTAGCACTGAAGAGGCTTGGCTTAGCGGTACCCAAGCCATGTTTATCTCTTCTATCAAAGAACAGATAACTACTTATAAAACTGAACAACCTGATGGAATAGTTGCTTTAACTGGTGGTAGTGTAAGAAGTCTTATTTCTGAGCTTCCTGAAACAGTTAATTATTTTGATAACTTGGTTTTGGATGGTTTGGAAAGCTACAGTAAATCTATGAGATAATCTACTTATTAACATGAAACTCCTTAATTACTTTTAATGAAAGATCAACGCGTACTATCCGGCATGCGTCCTACAGGTCAAATGCATTTAGGGCACTATCACGGGTGTCTAAAAAACTGGACTGAGCTTCAAAATGAATATGACTCATATTATTTTGTGGCAGATTGGCACGCATTTACGACTCACTATTCCGACAATATTGACCTAGAGGGCAATGTCTTGGATATGGTTGTTGATTGGCTAGCTGCAGGCATTAATCCAAATACTTCAACTATTTTTGTGCAATCTAAGATTCCTGAGCATGCTGAACTGCATTTGCTTTTATCAATGTCTACACCAATCAGTTGGCTTGAGCGTGTGCCATCATTCAAAGACCAACAGGAAAAATTAAAAACGAAAGATTTATCCACGTATGGTTTTTTGGGTTACCCATTACTTCAAAGTGCAGACATATTGATATATAAGGCAGGACTAGTGCCTGTTGGTGAAGATCAGGTGTCTCATGTTGAATTCACTCGTGAGGTAGCTAGGCGCTTTAATTATGTTTATGGTAGAGAGTCCGGTTTTGAAGAAAAAGCCGAGTCGGCTATCAATAAAATGGCGAAAAAGCAAGCTAAGCTATATCGACAATTAAGAAAAGCTTACCAAGAGACTGGCGATGATGAATCTTTGGTTAAAGCAAAAGCTTTGCTTGGTGAGCAGAAAAACATCACACTTGGCGATCGAGAGAGATTGCTTGGGTATATAGAAGGACTAGGTAAAATTATCTTAATTGAGCCAGAAGCATTACTAACAAAAGCGTCAAAAATTCCTGGTCTAGATGGACAAAAGATGTCTAAGTCATACGAAAACATGATTTCATTGAGAGATGAACCAGAAATCATTACACAAAAAATAAAAAAAATGCCGACTGATCCGGCACGCATCAAATTAAGTGACCCTGGTGACCCTAACAAATGTCCGGTCTGGCAGATGCACCAAGTCTATTCCCCACAGGATAGACTCGATTGGGTTGTTGAGGGTTGCACAAAAGCTAAGATTGGTTGTATTGAATGTAAGGGGCCTGTAATTGACTCTGTTATTTCTGAGCTAGGACCTATGCAAGAACGTATAGCTAAATATCAATCAAACCCTAATTTAATTCAAGAAATTATTTTTGATGGGTCTGAGCGTGCTCGTAGTGTTGCTAAAAACACATTGGAAGAGGTGCGTGATGCTATGGGAATAACCTACTAAATTTTTCAGGTTTTTTTTAAAATATGTCTGAAAGATTACAAAAGCTTATAGCCAATGCAGGTTACGGTTCAAGAAGATGGGCGGAAAGATTGATTGGGCAGGGTAGGGTGACATTAAATAATCATCGTGCAAAACTTGGTGACAAAGCTACACTTAATAATAAGGTCAGGATTGATGGAAAATTAATAGATCTTACGCGACACGCAAGTATTGGGACAAAAGTTTTAATACTTAATAAACAAGCCGGTTTTATTTGTTCTACCAAGGATGCTGAAGGCCGTAAAAATGTTTTTGATTTACTACCAAAAGACAGACGCTGGATAATGGTTGGTCGGCTTGACCTCAATACATCAGGATTATTATTGTTTACTAATAATGGTGAGCTAGCTAACAAGTTGATGCACCCTAGTGCACAAATTGATAGAGAGTATGCTGTTCGAGTCTTAGGAAAAGTTAAAGAAGAACACATCAAGAAATTAATCAATGGTGTAGAACTTGAAGATGGCTTTGCTAAATTTCACAAGATAACTAAGGGTGGCGGAGAGGGAGCTAATCGTTGGTACCGAGTTGTTATCAGAGAAGGCAGAAAGCGTGAGGTGAGAAGGTTATGGGAGTTTCTCGATTTCAAGGTGTCACGCTTAATTCGTATTAGGTTTGGTGACATTCGTTTGCCTGATAAGTTAAGGTCAAATCAGTTTGAATACCTTAAACCTAAGCAGCTACAAGTCTTGTTAAATTCTGTAAATCTTCAAGACTAAATTTATTGTTTAATTTTTTCGTTGCAGTTTACTTGTATTTTTTCACATAAATATGATCTGGATCTAATCCATTTTGGTATCTGTCATACATTGCCAAATAAGCAGACTCAAGGTGTCGTGTAAATAGTGGGGTGTCATATAATGGTGCCGTGGATAAATTATGAACTAACTTGTCTTTAATGATTTTCATTTTTTCTGGATTTGTTGCCAACTCTATAGCAAGAGACTCATATTGCTCTTGAGTGGCGGTGATTAGTTCTGGTAAATTGATTGCATTCATCAGACTTGCTGCCATTCTACTGGCAAAAGAGTTGCCCATACAAGTTAGCACCGGTAATCCCATTCGAAGGGCGTCACTGGCAGTTGTGCCTGCATTATAAGGAAGAGTATCTAGAAAAAGGTCGGCAACCCGATATCTTGCCAAGTATTCAGGTTTAGGCAAGCGTTCTCCAAAAATAAGTCTGTTAGGGTCAACACCTCTGAGAACTATCTCTTTTGTTAAATTTGTTTTCGCTGATTCATTTTTGATATAAATTAGCAGTACACTGCCATCAACATGTTCAAGTATTCTTCCCCAAACATCAAAAGTAGTGGGTGTCAATTTAAAGGTATTATTAAAGCAACAGAATACAAATCCTGTCTCGGGGAGTCCAAAATCTTGCCGGGTGAAAATAGTCGTTGGGGGAGATTGCTTCGAATCATTGACTTGAAAACTTGGCAAATAGGCGATTTTTTCTGAGTAATATTTCTGGTTTTTTTCAGGAATGATTGTTTGATCTGCTATCAAATAGTCATAGTAATTTACCCCCATTGTCCCAAGATAACCGATATAGCTGATTTGTATCGGTGCTGCTGACATGGCAAATATTCCCGTTCTGGAGTCTTGAGTATACCCTCCCAAGTCAACAGCAATATCGAGTTCAACCGACCTTGCAAGCATTGCCAAATCTTTGTGTGGCATCTTGCGCACATCATGAAAATGATCGACTCCCGCTTTAATTCGAAGATTCATTTCATCTTTTGTATCTAAGCCAAAAGAAAAGGCATAGATTTCAAATTGGTTTCTATTGTGAGTTTCGTAAAGTTCTGCAGTGAGATGTGAGACAGGATGATCTCTAAAATCTGCAGAAAAATATCCTATCCGAATCTTTGTGTGTTTCGGATAGCGACCTATTTTAGATAAAACATGACTTTTCGGATGCATCTCTTTAGCGTAGATTTCAGCGGTTTTCCTATGAATCTCAGGATCGTCAATCAGTGTCAGAGAAGCGAATGGACTTAAAACCTTTTCACCATTGTTAATTTTATTCGTTAATTCATTAAGGCGATTTGCTAGATCATCCCAGATGCAAAGATGCATTTTGGCATGCAATAAAATACCCATAATAAAATTTATGTCGGGTTTGAGAGCAATAGCACGCTCATAACTTACCAGTGCTTTATCCAGTTGACCAAGTCCCTGGAGCGTGACACCGAAGTTATTGTGCGCATCAGCATAGTCTGGTTTAATAGCGAGTGCCCTCTCAAAGCTCTTAAGTGCAGCATCCGGTTGACCAAGACTCCTGATGGCGATTCCGAAATTATTATGCACCTCAGCAGAGTCCGGTTCAATGGACAGTGCCTTCTCATAACTCTTAACGGCGCCATCCAGTTGACCAATACCCTTTAGAGCGATTCCGAGGTTATTGTGCGCCTCAGCAAAGTCTGGTTTAATAGCGAGTGCCCTCTCAAAGCTCTTAAGTGCAGCATCCGGTTGACCAAGATCCCTAAAAGCATTACCGAGGTTATTGTGCGCCTCAGCGTAGTCCGGTTTAATGGCAAGTGCCTGCTCATAGCTCTTAACGGCGTCATCCATTTGACCGAGTTCCTGGAGCGTGATACCGAGATTGTAATGTGCCTCAGCGTAGTCCGGTTTAATGGTAATTGTCTGTTCATAACTCTTTACCGCAGCATCCAGATGTCCAAGTCCTTGGAGTGTGACACCGAGATTGTAATGTGCTTCGGCAAAGTCCGGTTTAATAGCGAGTGCCTTCTCACAACATTTAATAGAAGCATCTAGTTGACCAAGTTTCTGGAATGTGACACCGAGATTGTAATGTGCTTCGGCAAAGTCCGGTTTAATGGCCAGTATCTTCTCATAGCTCTTAACCGCCATATCCAGTTGACCGATTTTATTGAGAACAGTACCGAGATTATTAAACGCCTCTGTATAATCTGGTTTAATAGTAAGTGCCTTC
>CACLHR010000032.1 GCA_902606745.1 uncultured Gammaproteobacteria bacterium | reverse complement strand
GTGAGTTGCCTAAGGAATTTTTCCAGATGTTTTAAAACAACAGCAGGAACAATACCTTTAATGCCTCCTCCATCGATAGATAGTATGCGGGTTTTAGTTTTCATTTTTTTAGATTTTCTTTTATTCAGACCAGATATGTTCAGCAAAATGACGCCTACACATTGATTGATATTGGTCATTACCACCTATCACTACCTGTTCTCCATCACTAACAACTTTGCCATCAGCGTCGAGGCGCACTACCATGGTAGCTTTACGTCCACAGTGGCACACAGTTTTAAGTTCATTCAGATTGTCAGCCCATGCTAACAAATACTGACTACCAGGGAAAAGCTCACCTCTAAAGTCTGTTCGAATTCCATAACATAAAACAGGTATATCCAAGTTGTCAACCACTTTTCCTAGCTGCTTTACTTGTTCTTTGCTAAGAAAATGGCTTTCATCAATCAAAACACAATCAATTTTTTTGTTTTTATTGCGCTCAGAGACCAGTTCGAAAAGGTTATTGTCTTTATTAAATAAATGAGCCCCTGCTTCAAGACCTATTCGTGAAGTTACTTTTCCTACACTGTATCGGTCATCAATTTCTGCAGTTAATAAAAAAGAGTTCATGCCTAGTTCTTGATAATTGTATGCAGATTGGAGTAAAGATGTCGATTTACCAGCATTCATTGAAGAATAGTAAAAATAAAGTTTAGCCAAAATATAACTTATTATTTGAACAATACAACATTATAACCTTGGACACCAACTAGTTATATGTCATCGATCTCAAGCGGTTAATTATGCCTTGCTAAAGTGGGCTATTTGGACCAGAACAAAGCTGATAATATTCCTGCATAACTTCAGGGTTATCTAGAGCTGTTTTATTATCTATCGGCAAGTTATGAATTGCCTTTTGAACTGCTAACTCAACAATTTTCCCACTTTTAGTTTTTGGAATATCAGTCACCTGAATAATTACGTCTGGAACGTGTCGAGGAGAGGTATTACTTCGTATTTGAGTACACATTATTCCCTTTAATTGATCATCTAATTGCAAACTATCTTTTAATTTAACAAACAATACAACACGGACATCGTCTTGCCAGTTTTGTTCTACTACAATTGATTCTAAAACTTCTGTAAGTTTTTCAACTTGCCTGTATATCTCTGCCGTTCCAATTCTGACGCCTCCTCGGTTAAGTGTCGTATCAGAACGACCATAAAAAATCATTCCACCATTCAAGTTTAGGTTTACAAAATCACCATGGCACCATACATTAGGATAACGATCGAAATAAGACTGACGATATTTTTTCCCTTCATCATCATTCCAAAAACCAGTTGGTTTGGACGGAAAAGTTTTAATACAGACTAATTCACCCTTTTGATCAATCACTGACTCTCCTTTATCATTCCATACCTCAACTGACAAACCAAGGCCGCGTGTTTGGAGCTCTCCACGATAGACTGGAAGCATTGGGGAACCTAAAACAAAACACGAAACAATATCAGTACCACCAGAAATAGATGATAAACAAACTTTATCCTTTATGTTTTGATACACATAATCAAAACAATCTACACTTAACGCTGAGCCCGTCGATAAAATCATTTTCAAAGATTCCAAATTATGAGTTTCTCTAGGAAGCAATTCTTTTTTTCTAGCTGTGTCCAAATATTTTGCCGAAACACCCATGAAATTAAATTTTTCTTGCTCAGCAAAATCAAATAAGATATTGTCATTATCATTCAAAAATGGTGAGCCGTCATAAAGCATCAAAGTAGCCCCAGAAGCCAGGCTACTCACTAGCCAATTCCACATCATCCAGCCACAGGTCGAAAAAAAGAATACTCTGTCGCCATCTTTAATGTCACAGTGCAGCATGTGCTCTTTTTTATGCTGAATTAATGTCCCTCCGACACCATGTACAATACACTTTGGAACACCTGTTGTGCCAGATGAAAACAAAATATAGAGAGGGTCATTGAACGCAACAGATTCAAACTCCAGATCTGGATTATTAGGCCCGTTAACGATTTCATCGAAGAAAAATGACTGACTTAAGTCTAGAAATTCAGAACTACTATCAACAAATCGTACCAATAGAGTACTTTCAACACTTGGCAGCTGAGACACAATTTTTTGATTTTTTTCGAGACAGCTAAACTCTTTACTATTGTAGTAATATCCATCTACACAAATAAAAACCTTAGGTTCAACCTGTCCAAACCTATCTAGTACGCCTTGCACTCCAAAATCTGGCGAACAGGAAGTCCATACAGCTCCTAAACTTGCAGTAGCAAGCATAGATATAACTGTTTCCGGCATATTAGGCAAAAAACCAGCAACCCTATCTCCTTTCTTTACGCCATTTTGCTTAAGCCAAAATGATAATCTAGCAACCTGTCTATATAGTTCTAGGTGACTTAAACTGCTTTTTTGCTTATCTTCCGCCCAAAAAACGATGGCAGAGTTGTTACTTTTGTTAATTAATAAATTATTTGCAAAATTGAGTTTAGCTTCTGGAAACCACTGAGAGTCAAAAAAATCATCTCCATTTTTCAATGCCTCAGTGGGTTTTCTTTCTGCAATAATTGAAGAATACCTCCAAAACAGACTCCAAAAAGATTCAGGCAATTCACATGACCATTGATACAATTCATGAAAATTTGTTAGCTTTGTCTTGAACTCTTTGTTGACCTCTTGCATGAATCCCCATGCCTGGGTATTTTTTATTTCTTTTATACTAGGACTCCAAAGCAACTTATTCATTTATCTACCAATCTGGCTCCAAAAAAACAAATTGATTATATGTAGTAATTTTTCTTTGATTAATTTGAATCATTTTTTTTTACTTATATGTTAACTGCCTTTCTCCGTCTCAATTGCATGGCTCCAACGATACCAATTAGCAATAGAGCCGGAATAAAAACAATCTGTTTTGGTAGAGTTTTTCTCTCAGTTTGAATAGAAGTTATTATCCAACCACTATCAACTCCAGCAACTTTAATTGCCTCAACTTGCTTATTTATTGCACGATCATTTGATATACCAGGCATCACCATTGCAACCTCCATATCACCAAACAGGTCATCTAACTGAAGACCAGTATTATTTACTCGTTCCTTGCCAGAATCACCATACGCTAATGGCAATAAAAAAGTATAGGCTCGCTCAATTCCCTCCAGAGTTTCTCCCTCAACTACAAACCTTATTGATTCGCCGGGTTCCATCTTATCAGCAATTTGAAATATTTGAGTTCCTGGCATATCCTTAAAGGGAGGGTCAATCTTATCCCAAAAATACCCCGGCCTGAACAACATAAATGCTACCAGCAACAATACAACTGTCTCCCACCATCTGTTTTTTACTAGCCAGTGTCCTTGTGTTGCTGCAGCGAATAATAATATTGCAATAATTGAGGAAATAACTACCACAGCAAAACTAAATACATTATCTATACCGATCATTAAAAGCTGAGTATTAAATATAAAGAAGAAGGGTAGTATAGCCGTTCGAATATCGTATATGAAACCTTGCACACCCGTCCTAATCGGATCACCCTTTGAAATGGCAGCAGCTGCATAAGCAGCTAGTCCAACTGGAGGAGTGTCATCTGCCAAAATGCCAAAGTAAAACACAAACATATGTGCTGCTATGAGTGGAATGGCTACATTGTTTGCCGCACCCAAACTCATAATTACTGGCGCCATTAGACTTGAAACTACAATATAGTTTGCAGTAGTAGGAAGGCCCATTCCTAAAATTAAGCTGATTATCGCTGTAAAAAGTAAGATCAAAAATAGATTACCAGCTGCAATAAACTCAACCCAACCAATAATAAGCTGCCCAACACCAGTTAAGGTTACGGTACCAACAATTATTCCAGCTGCAGTTGTTGCAACACCTACACCAATCATATTATTAGCACCATTTATAAAGCCAACTCTTATATCACGAAAACCATGTATTAATTGGTTTACAAAATCTAGACTTCCACGAAAAATTCCTAGAAATATTTTTTGTGTTAAAACGATAAATATCATGAATAGAGTTGCCCAATATACTGAAGTCTCTGGTGAAAAACGCTCAACAGTCAACAGCCAAATCAACAATATAACTGGTAGTAGGAAATGTAGACCTGCTTTAACTGTTTTTCCAACTTCAGGAATTTCTATAATATCTCCAGTTGGCAAATCAGGCATTTTAGAGACATAAAATAATAAAGATACATAGCTTAATATCATGATTGATGAAACAACAAGGACATTGATATCTCCAGCTACATCTTTAATCATTTGAAAAAAAGGTGGAAGAACCCAGACCAGTACACCCAAAACTATAAGAACACTACATATACTAATTAGTTTGTCCACTTTGTTAAGCTTTGCAGTTCTTTTAAGACCCTTCATCCCAGCTTTCACAGCCTCTAAATGAACAATATAGATTAGCGCTATATAGGATATAACTGCGGGTAAAAATGCATGTTTAATAACTTCAATATAAGATACACCAACATACTCAACCATCAAAAATGCAGCTGTCCCCATAATAGGCGGAGTAAGCTGACCATTAGTTGAGGAGGCAACCTCAATAGCGCCAGCCTTCTCAGAAGTAAAACCAACTCTTTTCATAAGTGGAATTGTAAATGTGCCTGTAGTTACGACATTGGCTATTGAGGAGCCAGAAATCATACCAGTCATTGCAGACGAAACTACTGCAGCTTTGGCAGGACCACCTCGATAATGCCCTGTAAGAGAGTAGGCTACTCTAATGAAGTAATTCCCTGCTCCAGCCTTCTCTAATAGCGCACCAAACAAGACAAACAAAAATACCATACTTGCAGAAACGCCAACTGCGATTCCAAAAGCTCCTTCTGTAGTAATCCACATGTGAGAAACAATTTTATTTAATGAAGCACCACCATAGCCACCAGCTCCAAGATAAGCATATGTAAGAGCAATCAAAGCTACGATCATTAGGGGTGGCCCTAAGGATCTCCTTGTGGCTTCCAATAATAATAATAAACCTACACAGCTTAACAGTAAGTCGGTTGAGTTTGGCACACCCAAACGCATTTCAAACGCTCGTGAATCCCAGACCTGGTTATAAATTAAATACACACAAGAAATAACAATCAAGAATCCCATTATCCAGTCAGACCAAGGAATTTGACTTCTAGAAGATTTTTTGAATGCCGGGTAGCTCAGAAAAGCTAATAAACCAGCAAACGAAACATGGACGCGCTTTACTACATCAGCATTCATCCATGGTGTAATTTCGAGCACCAAAGGCGAAGAAACATAGAGTTGAAATAATGACCAAGTTAATGCTATATATAAAAGTATATTCTTGATAAATACATTGTTTGGTTTTCGATTTCCAGTTTCAAAGTCAGTTTGCATATAAATTTTAAGACCTAAATTTAATAAGTAAATAATATATCTTTTTATCCATATTATTTAATGCTTTTCGTTTATTAATAAAATAAAAAAAGGATGGCAAAGCCATCCTTTTTTAATTACGAGAAACTAATTACCAGTAAATTACATTAAACCAGCTTCTCTGTAGTACCTTGCAGCGCCATCATGAAGTGGAGCAGATAATCCATCTTGAATCATTTCCGCTTTCTTCAAATTAGCAAATGCAGGGTGTAACTTTTTGAAAGAATCAAAATTTTCAAAAACACCTTTAACTATAGAATGAATCACATGCTCTGATACCGCTGCAGAAGAGACAACCGTCGCTCCTACACCAAAAGTGTGAGTATCATCTGGATTTCCATTGTACATTCCACCTGGAATAGTAGCAGTACGATAGAAATCATTATTGGCCACTAAGCCATCTACTGCAGCGCCTGTTACATTAACTAAGACACTGTCACAAGATGTTGTGGCCTCTTTGATTGAGCCTGATGGATGACCAACAGTGAAGACCATTGCGTCAATTTTATTGTCACACAATGCTTTAGATTGCTCAGATGACTTCAACTCAGAAGCTAACGCAAATGTTGATTTATCCCAACCAAGTGCTTCCATTAATACTTCCATAGTACCTCTCTGACCAGAACCAGGGTTACCTATATTAACGCGCTTACCTTTAAGGTCTTCAAGGTTAGTTATTCCAGAATCTGCTCTTGCCACTACAGTGAAAGGTTCAGGGTGAACTGAAAAAACTGCCCTCAAATCGGTAAATGCGCCTGCATCTGCAAATTTACTAGTTCCATTATAGGCGTGATACTGCCAATCAGACTGGGCAACTCCCAAATCCAACTCACCAGCACGAATTGTGTTAATGTTATATACAGATCCACCTGTTGATTCAACTGTACAACGAACACCATGGCTTGCTCTGTCTTTATTTACTAGTCGACAAATAGAACCACCAGTTGGATAGTAAACACCTGTTACACCTCCAGTTCCAATAGTAACAAATTGATCTGCTGCTGTAACTGTTGTTGAGGCTGTCACGCCACTTAGCAAAGCAGCTGACAGTATTACACTAAAAAAATTAAACTTTTTCATTATTCTCTCCTTGAGATTTATATATCTAAATGATATCTTTCTTTTTGCAACTCATTTATACCATAAATTTATATGACTGTCTTTATTTGCTAATTATCCAGTCTTTTAATAACGCAATACCTTTTGCTTTTTTTTGTAAATCCATTTGTTCACAAACCTTCAATATAAAAACGACGCCCGAAGGCGCCGCTATTATCAAAGGCTAGGTCGTTATAAAGTTACTTGACCTAATGAAACCCACTTACCACCCTGAACTTGACTTATGACAACTACTTGCGTCCCTCTATGGTCATCAGCGCCATAGCTCCAGCCTATTCTGCCAAAAGTATCTTGATGGTTGCTAATTGCCTCTAGTCCATCCATTAATGAGTCAACAGTTAAGTCAGCACCAGCATTCTCAAGTCCAGCTACTACTAAATCAGCGGCAGTGTAGCCCAATTGCCCCGAGATCCCTGGATCAGTGCCGTGCTTCGCTTTATAGGCATCACAAAATGCTTGAGCGCTTGCGGGAGCGCTATCACAGTAAACAGCCTCACCCACACTTGCAGCGTACAATCCTTCTGTTATACCGCCTGGGAAACCTGCAACCATGGTGTCAAAGCCGGCTTGTGTAACCACCACATCCGCGGTAATACCTAGTTTGCGTGCAGTAGCATAGCCTGTAATCGTATCACGAATAATTGTACCGAACACAATTAAGTCGCAGCCTGCGCCTTTAAAGCCTACCATTGCACCGACGAATTCGGTATCAGTTGGCTTATGGGCAAAACTAGAAACCAAGCTCACGCCGCTGTGTTCTGCCACTTCATCTGTTACGGCTTCTAGCACTTCAGCGCCATAAGCAGTGTCTTGATACATCACACATGCTGATGTCTTTCCTGTTGCAAGAAAATTACCAACTGCAAATCTGATTTGATTGTAATAACTTGAGCCGAAGGTGATTTTAAGGTCGTTCTCAGGTTCCTGAACCGATTTTGCGGTTGTCATTGGGAACAGCATTGGCACATTCTGGGCGAACTGGGTATCGGCTGTCGCTAGATTCATTGGCGTGCCAAGTACGTTGAATGTAGCGAACACTTTGTCAAGGTTTAGCAATTTGTTCATCGCCTTGACATGGATTGGAACCTGATATTGGTGATCTTCTAGGACAACACGTATTTGTCTCCCATGCACACCGCCATTTTCATTTGCCATGTCAAAACGGATCTGTGCCGCTTGACTTGCCGCAACGCCCCAAAGCGCCGCCGGACCACTCAGCGCAGTTGACGTCCCAAGAACGACTTCATCGTCGGTTACTCCTTGAGCCATAACTCCAGCGCTCAAAGCTAGGCAGGCCAATCCTGCCGTTATATTATTTAGTTTTTGCATAGTTTTACCCCTATATATATTATTATTAATTACTCCTTTGTTAGCATCAATATACCTGCTTCTTGCTACTTGCACAAATATGCAGAATACTCTACTCTATTTAAGAGTACATTTGATCAATCAAATCGGCATACTTTTCATTCACAATGTTGCGTTTTAATTTCATACTCGCTGTAAATTCGTCATCTTCAACCGTCAGTTGTTTATCAATCAGTCTAAATTTCTTGAGAGTTTCAGCTTGTGCTAAAGATAGATTGATTTGTTCAATTTCACTTTTAACGAGCGACTGGACCTCTGATGTTGCACATAAACTTTTAAAATCAGAGAATGGGACATTGTTTTCTTGGGCAAACTGGCTCACTGTTTCATTGTCAATCATCACCAAACAAGTTAGGTATTTACGCCTATCCCCGATCACCACAGCATCAGTCACATAGGGTGAGAATTTCAGCTGATTTTCAATCTCCGAGGGGCTGATATTCTTGCCACCGGAGGTAATAATAATATCCTTCTTCCTGTCCACTATCTTAACGAATCCATCGGCATCAA
>CACLHR010000031.1 GCA_902606745.1 uncultured Gammaproteobacteria bacterium | reverse complement strand
TACTCTTAGCCAACACTTTTATACGCTTTAATCTAGAAGCTTTTTAAGATAGTATTGAATTTATAAAATATAGGGAGAATTGTTATGGATATTCAGGAGCATAAACTTAACATGAGTTTTAATTATTTGGTTATTTTGGCAATGTTAATTGCATTAGGAGTCGCAGGTAGACTGTTGCCACATCCACCTAATTTTACTCCAATGGCTGCCATTGCACTTTTTGCTGGATTTATATTTTTAAAAAGATATATGGCTGTAATAGCAGTGGTTGTAACGATGCTCCTAACGGACTACTTTGCGTTTGGCTATCTCTCTCCAGAATGGTTTGCCTCTAAGTCAATGTGGGTAGTTTATCTTGCCTTATTATTTCCGATTGTTTTTAAAAACTTTTTACAGAAAAAGTTAGGATTGTTGAGAGTTGCAGGTGCTGCTTTAGTAAGTTCCACTGTATTCTTTGTGGCGACAAACTTTGCGGTATGGGCTTTTTCTCCAATGTATGAGAAAACGTGGGCAGGACTTGTGCTTTGTTATACTATGGCAATTCCATTTTTTCAGAATACAATTGCCGGAGATTTGATCTGGTCTGGCGCTATATTTGGCTCCTATTATCTATTAAGCAGCTATTCAAATTTGCGTGTTTTGAAACAAAAAAACTCCCTGATTTATAGTTCAAACTAGTAATAGATATGCCGATGAACAGTCGTGCAGAATAAACTATTACTAACCAAATCCATTGGCATGAAGTTGCATCTATTCACCGATGTGCTTAGGTTTGATGGCAAAAAAACTCAATATAGAGAATAACTATGACAAACCATTTGAAAGGTATCTTGATGTCATTTATTGGGGTTATTATTTTGAGTCCAGACTCTGTGCTCATAAGACTGGCTGATGCTGACAGTTGGACGGTACTTTTTTGGAGGGGATTATTAATGTCAATTGGCGTTATGATAATATTGTTTTTTACCTATCGCTCGAAGACTATTGATGAGTTCAAGAAGGTCGGTAGAGGGGGGTTATGGATCGGTTGGCTGCATGGAATTATGACCGGGACATTTGTTTTTGCAATTATGCTTACCTCAATTGCTAATACCCTTGTCATTATTAGTACAGGCCCTATTTGGATTGCGATTATTTCTTGGGCGACTTTACGTGAAAAAGCGAGTCTAATTACTTGGATAGCAATGATAATTGTATTTATTGGGATTTATATTGTTATGAGTGCTAATTTTGGTGGGCAGAATCTAGTGGGTGATCTTTTTGCATTGATTACTGCTGTTTTAATGGGATTTACTTTTACACTTGTTCGTAAATATAAGAAGGTTAATATGGTTCCAACGATGGCAATTGGTGGAATCATTGCGGCATTAATTGCATGTATTTTTGCACCTACTTTGGCCTTAAAGCCAGAAGCGATCATTTATGTCATTGCAATGGGCGCAATCCTTGCGATATCATTTAGCCTAATCACTCTTGCGCCGAGATATATGCCAGCAGCTGAGGTAGGAATGATTATGCCTTTGGAAACTGTTTTGGGAACCTTAATTGCTTGGATAGTAATACATGAAGCGCCTTCGAGTAATGCCATAATTGGAGGTGTAATTGTTGTAGTTACGTTGTTTTTTTATGCTTGGTATAGTACTAATCTAGCAAGTAAAGAGCAGAAAAAAAGATCAATCTCCGATGTTAAATAAGTTAATTTCTAACAGGTGTTTAATGTGAATAGTCACCTCAAAGGATTGTTAATTGCTTTTTTTGGAATCTTGATATTGACTCCGGATGCTGTATTGGTTAGGCTTGCTGATTCTAACAGCTGGACAGTTCTGTTCTGGCGCGGGCTATTTTTTGCTGCTGGCATTCTTGTTATTTTGCTTATAACTTATCGCTCTAAAGCGGTTAATGAGTTAATTAATATTGGAAAAGAAGGGGTACTTATTGGATTATTAACGGGTTTGGGTGGTACCTCATTTATTTTGGCAATTCACTACACATCTATAGCCAAAACACTCGTCATTATTACTATCTCGCCTATCATGGTTGCGATTGTTTCTTTGATTATGCTCAAGGAAAAACCTGCCCTATATACATGGCTTTCGATGATTCTTGTATTTTTTGGAATTTATATTGTGATGGCTGGAGATACAAGTGGAACAAATTTAATGGGTAACCTTTTCGCTTTGGCTGCGGTAGTTATTGGGGGCTTTTCTTTCACTCTTTTAAGAAAATATAAAAATGTAAATATGGTTCCTGCAATGGCAGTAAACGGTATGGCGATAGCTTTAGTTGGTTTTGTTTTTGCAGATTCCTTAGTTCTGTCGTCTCAGTCTATGCTTTATCTTCTTGCTAGCGGAGTTGTTCTTGCTGTTTCATTTAGTTTGATAACAATCGCGCCGCAATATATTCCAGCTCCTGAAGTAGCAATGTTTTTTCCTTTGGGAACAGTGCTGGGAACATTAATGGCTTGGATTGTTCTTAAAGAACAACCCTCCAACAACGCTTTGATTGGTGGTTCGATAGTTATTGTAACTTTATTTTGTCATGCTTGGTATAGCAATAAACTTGCACAAAATTTGAAATAACGTAAGGCATGAAGTTTCATTTTTGGATACAATATAGGTCTATTTGTTTGGTCTTTATTTTATTAGATTCCAAGCAGAATTTAGTCAATTAGGAGAATAATATGAGTGAAGAATTATCAAGGGAATCTAGATTAGCAAATCGCCATAGAGCATTGGGTTCTGATCTTGAAGATTGGAATGGCATGGGTGTTGCTTGGTCATATAATAGTAATCCAGAAGATGAGCATGATGCGATTCGAGAAGCGGCAGGCCTTTTTGATGTTTCTGCGCTAAAAAAAGTGCATATTCGTGGCAAAGATGCTGAGGATGTGGTTGACCACATTATGACACGCAATATGCGTGAAATATACACTGGAAAATCAGCTTATGGACCAGTCCTTAACGACGATGGCATGATTTGTGATGATGCCATTATCGCTAATAATGGCGACGAATGGTTTATGGTTTATGGTACTGGTGAAAGCTATGAAAGACTAGAAGAATCTACTGTCGGAAAGAATGTCGATATTGAATTCGACGATGATATACATGATTTATCACTTCAGGGTCCAAAATCAGTAGATTTTCTAAATGCACATACTCCGATAAATCTTCTTTCACTTCAATATTTTCATCAGCAAGAAACAGAAATTTTTGGACATAAATGTTTGCTTTCACGAACGGGATATTCAGGTGAAAGAGGATACGAAATATTTGTCGGCGCAGATGGCGTTACGGATGTCTGGGACAGTATTCTTGATCTTGGTAAAGAAGAGGGTATAGTTCCATGTTCATTTTCAGCTTTAGATAAGGTTCGTATTGAAGCAGCTTTGCTTTTCTATGGCTATGATATGACCACAGAAAATACCCCTTGGGAGGTAGGACTTGGTTGGGCAGTTAGTCGTAAGAAGGGTGATTTTAGAGGCAAGGAGAAGGTCTTTGCTTCAGAAGGAAAAGAAAAAATAAATTTTATTAGTCTTAACGTTGACTACGATGAAGCACTTGAGGGTGGTGAGCTTATTACCATCAATGGAGAAACTGTTGGTGTGGTTAACTGTCCAGTATGGTCTCATAGGATGAATATGTCTCTAGCACTTGGTCATATTGAGCCTAGGCATTCAGCGAAAGGTACTAAGGTTAGGATTTCGAGTGATACTGTTGATACCACAGCTGTGATTACGGAATTGCCAATTTACGATCCACAGAAAACAAGACCGCACGCCTAATATCATTCATAATGAAAACACAAGCCCTTAAAACAGACTTGTTGATGCTCATTGCGGCCGCTATTTGGGGCTTTGCTTTTGTAGCACAGCGTGAAGGAATGGAGACAATGGGCCCATTTTTGTTTAGTGGGGTTAGATTTTTGATAGGTGTAGTAGCTTTATGCCCAGTGGTTTGGTATCTATCAAAAAAACCACAACAAAGTCACAAGGCTGAAGTGTCTGCAAAGAAACTTATATTAGCGGGTACTGTCGCTGGTTTGCTTTTGTTTGGAGGTATTAGCTTTCAGCAGGTAGGTTTGCAGTACACGACTGCAGGGAAGGCTGGTTTTATTACTGGTTTGTATATCTTTTTTGTACCCTTGATTGGAATATTTTTGGGGCAAAGAACAGGCTCAGGTACCTGGTTGGGGGCAACAATAGCTCTATTTGGTTTATATTTACTGAGTATTAAAGAAGACTTTACTATAGCTGAAGGTGATTTACTGCAACTTATCTGTGCTGTATTCTTTGCAGCACATGTTTTAGTGATAGGTTATTTGGCAAAACGCATGGATACCTTGAAACTTGCGTTAGTTCAATATTTGGTGTGTGGAATCATTAGTTTGTTGATTGCAATTGCGATAGAAATGATTAGTTGGGATATGATTGTAGCAACAACTATCCCTTTACTTTATGCAGGTATTATGTCAACCGGTATCGCTTACACATTACAAGTAGTAGCTCAACAACACGCACACTCTTCCCATGCAGCGATAATCTTAAGCTTAGAAGGCGCCTTTGCCGTATTGGGAGGATGGTTGTTATTAGATGAACACTTACCGGCAAGAGGCCTTTTGGGATGTGCTTTAATGCTTACGGGAATGTTTTTGTCTCAGTTATTTCCTAAATTAGGTTCACCCTTGAAAAGTCGTTAGTAACCCGATAAAGGGTTATTACTTCTCATGGTAAGATGAACTGTAATTGATATGGTTTATTAATAGAAATAAGGTTTTGGAACATATAATTGAACTTCAAAATATTACGGTATTTCAGCAAAGAAATAAAGTCTTTGATAACTTCTCTTTATCTCTAGAAAAAGGTGAGAATACGGTTATTTTAGGCCCTAATGGTGCAGGCAAAACAACTTTACTCAAGTTGTTAAATCGTGAACTTTACATTGTAGAAAATGAAAATAGTAGTATAAAACTATTTGGAAAAAGTCGATGGAATGTACAACAATTGCGTGCTCATTTAGGAGTAGTTTCGCATCACTTACAAAGTAATTATTCTAATAATGCATTGGGTCTTTACGTAGTACTGTCAGGCTTTTATGCAAGTGATGGAATTTGGCAACATCAGAATTTCGAAACCGAACATATAGAGCTTGCCCATAAGACTATGAACTTGCTGGGAATAGAGGACTTAAAATCTCGTCAATTCTCAACAATGTCAACGGGTGAACAGCGAAAGTTTCTTTTGGCTCGTGCTTTGGTACATGACCCTGAAGTTCTTGTGCTTGATGAACCAACGAGTGGTCTTGATTTGCGAGCATGCTTTCAATATCTCGAAATTATCCAAGGCCTTATGACTATGGGAAAAAATGTCATTTTAGTTACTCACCATATTCACGAGATTCCGCCTGAAATTACTAGAGCGATTTTATTGAAAGAGGCTCAAGTGGTAGATGATGGAAGTAAAACAAAGGTTTTAACGAGCAAATCTCTAAGCAAATTATTTGATAGACCTATCAAAATTATTAAGGAGAACGGTTTCTATCAGGCTTTGCCGGGATGATTAGTCTTTGTTAACTCGATACTTTGCAGATAGAGCATGTGCTTGAAGACCTTCACCATCAGCTAAAGTTGCTGCAACCTTGCCTAAGTTGTTGGCGCTTTCATTTGAAGCCATAATCAAACTTGATTTTTTCTGGAAATCGTAAACACCAAGTGGTGAAGAGAATCTCGCAGTACCTGATGTTGGTAGCACGTGGTTTGGGCCTGCACAATAATCACCTAAGGCCTCACAGGTATATTTTCCCATAAAGATAGCACCTGCATGTTTAATGCTATCTAATAGGGTTTCAGGATTTTCAACCGAGAGTTCCAAGTGTTCCGGTGCAATTCTATTAGAGATTGCTATGGCTTCGTCTATATCTTTGGTATGAATCAGTGCACCTCTATTTTTTAAAGCAGTTTCAATGATATCTTTCCTGTCCATCGAAGGCAATAATTTATCAATACTTTTCTCGACTTTATCTATAAATACTCTATCAGGACAGAGAAGAATGGATTGTGCATCTTCATCGTGTTCAGCTTGAGAAAATAAGTCCATTGCTATCCAGTTAGGGTCAGTATTTCCATCACAAATAATAAGAATTTCAGAAGGTCCAGCGATCATGTCAATACCAACTTGACCAAATACAGCACGTTTTGCTGCGGTCACATAAATATTTCCAGGTCCAACAATCTTATCAACTTTTGGTACACTTTCTGTACCATAAGCTAGTGCTGCAATAGCTTGAGCGCCTCCAACACTAATGACCATGTCAACTCCTGAAATATAAGCTGCAGCTAGGACAAGCTTATTGGTTTTCCCATTCAGTGTTGGTGCCACCATGATTAGCTCCTCAACACCAGCAACCTTTGCTGGTATGGCATTCATTAATACAGAAGAAGGGTAAGCTGCTTTTCCTCCAGGAACATACAATCCAACACGATCTAGTGGAGTAATTTTTTGACCTAGCATAGTGCCATCTTCTTCTGTATAAGACCAGGTTTTTTGGTTTTGTTTTAAGTGGTATGATTTAACTCTTTCTGCTGCAATTGTTATTGCGTTTTTTTGTTTATCACTTAAATCATTGAATGATTTTTCAAGTTCTTTCTGAGAAACCATAAGGTCAGTCATTGATTTTGCTTTAACACCATCAAATTTAATTGAGTAATCGATAAGTGCTTTATCTCCTTTGGATCTAATTGTATTAATGATTTCTTCGACAGTGTTTGCAACATCTTTGTTAGAAAAACTTTCCCAAGAAAGTAAAGAGGAAAGTTTTGTGTTAAAGTCTTTTTCCTGTGAAGATAATTTAGTAATCATAAGCTATCTTTGACTTTGTTAACCCAATCAGTGATTTCGCTATGTTTGGTATTAAATGAAGCAGAGTTAACAATTAGTCGAGAGCTTATATTTTCAATTAATTCTATTGGAACTAAGTTATTTGCTTTTAAAGTATTACCAGTATCTACTAGATCAACAATACAGTGAGCAAGACCAACAATAGGAGCAAGCTCCATAGCACCTGAAAGTTTAATTACTTCAACTTGTCTGCCTTGAGATTGAAAATATCGTTTAGTGGAATTGACGTATTTAGTTGCTATCTTAAGAGTACCTTTTTCTAGGTCTTGATTTGCTTTAGCAGCTACCATAAGTCGACACTTGGAAATACCGAGATCGAGTAATTCAAAAAGTCCAACAGCACCATGTTCTAAGAGGACGTCTTTTCCTGATATACCAATATCTGCAGCACCATGCTGAACAAAAACAGGTACATCGCTAGCACGAAGTATAATGACTTTGATTTCGCCAAGATTAGTATCCAGAATCAACTTTCTGCTTTTAAGCTCTTTAGCAGAAATAGAAAGTCCCGCCTTCTTAAGAAGAGGGAGCGTTTGTTCTAATATTCGTCCTTTTGAAAGAGCGATCGTGAGCATGTTATTATTTTATTGTTAGCTTAGTGTTGAACTCGTTCTATATCAGCACCCAACATTTTAAATTTTTCTTCGATCATTTCATAGCCACGATCAAGATGGTATACGCGTTCAATGGTGGTTGAACCTTTTGCAGCCAATCCTGCCAAAACAAGACTTGCGGAAGCTCTGAGGTCTGTAGCCATTAAATTTGCACCAGTGAGGGATTTTACCCCTTTACAAACAACGGTGTTGCCTTCAAGTTTAAGATTTGCACCCATACGGCTAAGTTCAGGTACATGCATAAAGCGATTTTCAAAGATAGTTTCAGTGATTGTGCTACTTCCTTCGGCAATTGAATTAAGAGCCATAAATTGTGCTTGCATGTCGGTCGGAAAATTTGGATAAGCACTTGTACGAATATTTACTGCTTGTGGACGCCTTCCCTTCATATTGAGTTTAATTGAATTTTTATTTGTTTGGATATCAGCACCTGTTTCAATAAGTTTTCCTATAACTGAACGCATCGTATCTGGCTCAATATTGTTTACCGTTATACTGCCGCCGGTAATTGCAGCAGCGACTAGATAGGTGCCAGCTTCAATACGGTCTGGACAGATACAGTAATCAGTACCACTGAGATGATCAACGCCTTCGACAATGAGAGTTGAAGTGTTTTCGCCAGTTATTTTTGCACCCATTTTATTAAGACAGTATATTAAATCAGTGACTTCAGGTTCTTGAGCCGCGTTGTTGATTGTAGTGATACCTTTGGCAAGTGTTGCTGCCATAAGTATATTCTCTGTGGCGGTTACCGAAACCAAGTCAAAATTGATTTGAGTACCAATTAGCTCCTTTGCAGTAGCATAAATATAACCGTTTTTTACTTCAATTTTTGCACCCATTTTCTCTAGAGCATCTAGATGTAAGTTAACTGGACGAGTACCGATAGCACAACCACCAGGTAGAGAAATTTTAGCTTTTTTGTATTTTGCTAACATTGGACCAAGAGTTAATATAGAAGCACGCATTGTTTTCACTAGAGAGTAATCGGCTGTCAGATTAGTGAGGGTTGAAGAATCAATAAAAAT
>CACLHR010000030.1 GCA_902606745.1 uncultured Gammaproteobacteria bacterium | reverse complement strand
CTATGAGGCTAAAGCAATGGGGGCTAACTATGTCTCTTTTGGCACACTTTTCAACTCGATAACTAAACCCACTGCAACTCACTGCCCTTTATCAGTCATTAAGAGTGCGAAAGAAAAAATCAGGTTACCAATTGTTGGTATAGGGGGAATTACTTTCGAAAATAAAAAATTGGCTTTTGCAGCGGGTTGTGATGCAGTGGCAATGTTGAATGGTTTATTTTCCTAAGTAAATCTTGGGTTATTTTTGTATGTATATCCTCCTTTGATGCCTTTCTTAGTCATTACCAGTTGCCACAATTGATTTCGTCTAGATCGGAAAGTACCAGCACACATTAACAAATAGTACTCCCACATACGCTTAAATCGATCATCATATAAATCTTTTAATTTATTAAAATTATTTTGAAAATTTTTATTCCAAGACATCAAGGTTGCATCATAATCCTGTCCAAAATTGTGCCAATCTTCAACAACAAACAGGCCTTCTGAAGCAGCACTAATTTGTTGAGCTGAAGGTGTCATACCGTTGGGGAAAATATACTTATTAATCCAAGGCTCAGTTACACGACCTGAGTCGTTTCTGCCAATTGTGTGAAGCAAGAAAAGCCCATCCTCCTTTAGACATCGATGAACTACCTTCATATAATTTTTATAATTTTTGTAACCTACATGTTCAAACATACCAACTGACACAATGCAGTCATATTGACCGCTTAGTTCTCGATAATCCTTTAATTCAATACTAACATCCAAATCTTTGCAGGAGTCTTGTGCAAACTCAAACTGCTGTCTTGATATTGTCACGCCATGAACACTAACATCGTAATTTTCAGCAGCATATTTAGCAAAACCGCCCCAACCACAACCAATCTCAAGCACATTCATACCAGGCCTTAAATGCATCTTCCTACATATTAAATCTAGCTTATTAATCTGCGCCTGATCCAAGTTTTCAGCATTCCTCCAATAACCACAAGAGTAGTTCATTTTTTTATCAAGCATTAATAAAAACAAATCATTACCAACATCGTAGTGTTTTTCTCCTACTATGTAGGCTCTTTTTTTGCTTTGAGAGTTAAATAGGTAAGCTCTTAAAAAAACTAGAAAAACAGAAGGATTGGAAACACTAACTTGCGTGTCTATACGACCACGTAAAATTTTATAACTCAATTGATCTAATGCCTTGCAGTCCCACCATCCATCCATATAGCTCTCACCAAATGCTAAAGAACCACCGGTTAAAACTCGTGAGTAGAAACGTTCGTCGTGAACTTGAAGATCCCAAGGTCTTGAGCCATTGATTTCAACATCAACAGATCCAAGTAATTTCTTAACTGTATTTTTATAATGTGCCAAATGTTCCCTTTTATTTTTACATCAACACTTAATATTGAATATTATTAGACTTTGATTTCAAAATTACTAATATACTCAAAACTAAGAACAAAGCAAACCAAATCAAAGACCAGCCAGCCATACTGAGGCCTAAAAACTGCCAAGGTACTTCCGCACAATTACCATCTCCCATAAATAGTGCGCTCAGTAAATCTCCGAATGGGAACACTTCTAAAATATACTCCAGTGGTGGCCCACATAAAGGAACTTCATTTTCTGGCAAGCTTTGTAACCAAACTTGACGACCAGCTACCCATATTCCTGCAGCTGAAGCTAAAGAAATTATTGCAGCATAAAAACGGCTTATTTTTGATCTAGGATTATGATTAAAGGCAATAAATGCTGTAATGCCGACAATACTATAAAAGAATTGTTGTGTGATACATAAAGGACAAGGCTCTAATCCAAGTATTTTAATGCTGTAGGCTGCATAACCAATAAGACCCCCTACAGCCAAAAAAATTATTAAGTAGATTTGTCGTGCTGAAAGTTGTCGAATTTTCATTTTACATTTACCTCAAGTTCTTTTTCCATATCTCGCAACTTCTTCAGGATCTTCAGCTTTTGGTTTGGCAAAGAAATTATTAATCATAGGGATAAAAAAGTCTAGAGATTCTGAATCGTAATCTGGATCAAAGCAGTTTTGATCGTATTCATGACAAAAATTTATAGCATCTTGATACCAAGGGTTTTCACTAAACAATTCACGCACATTTCTATCTCCACCGGAATGATGGGCGTAATAATACATCTGAAAAACTCCGTGATGTTTAACAATCCAGTAAGTCTTTTCTGAAACAAAAGGTCTCAGCAATGCTGCTGCCATTTCTGAATGAGAATATGGAGCCAATTCATCACCAATATCATGAAACAATACAGCCATTACCATTTCCAGATTTTCACCGGCACGGTGAGCTCTGGTGGCACCTTGTAGGCTGTGCTCCAATCGACTAATTTGATAACCTGAGAGACTAGAGTTTAAAGACTTAAGTCTTTCTATCAATCGCTCTGGAAGGTCAGCCTTAAACTGCTGTTCCAGGAGGTCAAGAAAAGCATATTCTTCTGCAGTTCCATTCTCCATCTTAGTAAAGCTAACTTTATCCATTTACCAATCTCTTTCTATTCATCAGTTCAATCTTTATACTCTTTTTGCACTATCTTTCAACAAACCCGCCACATAATGAGAAAATGAATGCCTAACCATCATCATAATTTTACCTTCTGAAGTCCGAAAAATAATCACAGGCGCTTGACCAAAAGTAGTTGAAACTACTTTTCCAGAATTAAGTGAACCGCTTAAATCATAACTCATCCACCTCGACAACAGCTCATTTGCCTTTTTCCCAAAAAATTCAAGAACACCGTATGCAGCAGAATTATCTACCATTGACATCTCAATAGGAAGTGATTCAATTTTATTCCATATATCGGCCTTTTGTTGCTGACTATGCAAAAGCCAAAACTCGTCAGGACTAATCCAAAGACACTGAATACCATCACTATTTGTCGAAATAGAAAGCTCCTCTGGCAAAACCACATCCAATATTTCATTAGAATCTTTTTTGCTTTTTTCATGATCTTTAGATGTTCGTAAAACAGTTAAAGATTTCCCAACAACTTCACGACAAGAAAGATCCTTTTGATTGACTAAATAGCCTTCTTGATCAATGAGTGGCTGAAAAGTTGTTGCAAACTTAGGCATTAAATTTTCTTTTAAACTAGTCATTACCATCTACCTTTTCACCTTCAATGTCATAAAAAACGCTGCTAGATATTTCGCATGGAATTTCTTTCAGTCCTTGCTTTTTTTGAACTATTTTAACTAGAACTGTTTCATCTATTTTTGCTAAACCCCCTTGAATTTGTGCCATGGCAATAGACCTGTCAAGTATAGGACTGAAATAACTGGAGGTAACATAACCAATGGATTTGGCCTTATTATCAATGACATGTGCCCCCTCAGGAATCACAGTAGATGAATCTTTTGTCAACAAACCTACAAGTTGTAAACGGTCTTCAGTGCGAAGAGCAGAAATACTAAAAGAACGACGACCCACATATGAATAAGGCTTATCCTTTGCAAGAATCCAGCTCATGTTAACATCCATTGGTGTCATCGATCCGTCAGTGTCTTGACCAACAATAATGTAACCTTTCTCAGCCCGAAGCACGTGCATTGATTCTGTGCCATATGGTGTTATATTCCATTTCTCACCAGCAATAGCAACCTGATCCCAAATATATCGTCCATAATTTGCTTCAACATTAATCTCATAAGCAAGTTCACCAGAGAAGCTGATTCGCATAATTCGAGCGTCAACTCCACAAACCATACCCTGACGCCACTGCATAAATTTGAAATTTTTTCGCTCAAAGTCGACATCTTGACAGAGCAATTTCATTAACTTACGTGCATTAGGTCCTACAACAGCAACGGTTGAATACTGATCAGTGATACTATTGAGGTGAACATCCAAATCACTCCACTCAGTCTGCAGCCACATTTCTAATGCAGAATAAACACTTGCAGCACCGCCTGTTGTAGTTGTCATAATGAAATGGTTGTCATTTATACAGGCTGACACTCCGTCATCAATGATCATTCCCTTTTCATTACACATAAGACCATAGCGGCAGCTACCTGGTGCCAACTTCATCCAGGCATTGGTATAAACTCTTGACAAAAACTCTCTGGCGTCACTGCCCTGAACGTCAATCTTACCAAGCGTTGAAGCGTCCATCATACCAAGAGAAGTTCTCGCAGCTAAACATTCTCGATGAACCGCTTGATGCATATTCTCACCGGTTTTTGGATAATACCAAGGACGATGCCATTGCCCCACAACCTCAAACTCCGCACCACTTGCAACATGAGAATCATGAATCGTTGTATAGCGTTGAGGATCAAAAAAATCTCCAATTTCTCGACCTGCCATGGCACCAAAATCAACTCCAGTGTATGCAGGACGAAAAGTCGTCGTTCCTAATGCCGACAAAGGGGTTTTCAATAATTCGGCTGCTACTGCTATGCCATTAATATTGCCTGTTTTCCCCTGATCAGTTCCAAACCCCATAGCTGTATAACGTTTAATATGTTCAATCGAACGATAACCCTCTCTTATTGAAAGGGCGACATCCAAAGTAGTCACATCATTCTGCAAATCAAGAAATACTTTTGGCATATTCATAATTTCTTTTGGGGTAAAAAATTGACTAATATTAAAATAGTTTGAGTAATTTTCACTCAATATCTCTTGTTTCAACTTACTCACAACACCCAAAGCATTGAGAGTGAATTGGGCTTTATTTTTGGCATCAATGATGGCGTCTTGCCAAGCACCTGCACCTGCTACTGCCCCACATACCTCCCTATTATCTCGTTCTTGTTGTGGTAAAAATGATTGTGAAACTTCATCAAAATAAGTTTTAGCGCCGTTATGACAGTCAAGATGAACGACTGGATTAAAACCGCCCGAAGTTGCCAATAAGTCACAACTTAATGTTTGTGTATCTCCAAAAACATGCCAACCATTGTCTTGAAGCTTTGTTTGTTTAATTTCAACACCTTTAATCCGGTGCGAACCAAGTGCCTTAACAATTGAATAACCCTGTAAAACCTTTACACCTGAGTGTTTAAGTTCAGCACCAATCTCAATTGGTCCTTCGGAAGATCTGACGTCAACAACTATACATTCAATGTCATTAACATAAAGGTCTCTGGCAGTACTATAAATACTATCATTGTTGCCGTATATAACAACTTTTTTACCTGAAATGACACCATATTCATGTAAATAACGTCTCACTGATTGACTCAACATAATATTGGTCAAATCATTAGCCTGAAAAAGCATAGGACGTTCATGGGCGCCTGTTGCTAAAATGACTTCTTTAGCTCGAATTCTATGCACTATTTTTCTGGCCTTTTCGGGCTCCGATGAAGTTAATGACTCAGCTGTTGTGATAGTTTCTAAAACTTCAATGAAGTTCTGGTCATGCCACGCATAGGCGGTTGATTGGGTCAGTAAGGTAAATCGCTCACTACTCTCATTAGCAAAAGATAATAATCTATTGATACTATCCTTATGCCATTTCATAGCTGCTTCATCACTAGAGAATTCATTAAATAATTCACCACCTAATTGACTACGTTCATCAACTAGGATAACGCGTTCTTTCTGAGAATTATTGAGGACCTCTAATGCTGCTGAAATACCTGCAGCACCGCCACCAATGACAACGACTTCAGCATGATGAAAGATATGGTCGTAAACATCAACATCTTCCTCAGTTGGCGCTTTTGAAAAACCTGAAAATGCACGGATACTGTCTTCCACTTTAGCCCAAACCTTTTGTTTAATAAAAGTCTTATAGTAAAAACCGGCCGGCATAAAACGATGTAATGGCTTGATAAAAGCACGCATATCGAATGCATTAGGGTTGCTTGCACTAACAGCACTTAGACCATCATAAAGAGTAATTTCAGTAGCCTTTAGGTTAGGTGTATAACGACCACCTATCTCTAGCGATACCAAGGCATTTGGCTCTTCAACACCAGCAGCTATAAGGCCGCGTTTTCTTCCATACTTAAAGCTTCTCGTAAACAAAAGCGCATCATTTGCCAGTAATGCGGATGCTAAAGTGTCGCCCTCATAACCCTTATAGCGTTTATTGTTAAAAATAAAATTTAACGATTTAGAATAGTTAACTTGATGACTTGAATGTTGTGCTAATCTCATAATTCAGTCTCGCTATTTCTTGCACCGAAAGGTGCTACTTGTAATATTTGGTGACTGATAGTTGATCGTTCTACCAAGAAATATTTCCGACAACCGTTGGCATGAACCCATTGTTCCCAATGATTGCCTTTGTGGTTGGTACGATAAAAAACGTAATCAGCCCACTCATCGTCACTAATACCTTCTGGATTCTTAGGTCTTGCGATAAAGGCTTCACCAGCTGGTGAAAATTCACTCTGGTCTCTTGATTCTTTACAGTATGGACAATGAATTAATAACATATTATTATCTTTTTACTAACTAGTGAGCCACACCAGCCGCACCGTGTTCATCAATTAAACCGCCAGTTGTAAAACGATTGATGTGGAATGGTTCTGCTAGTGGGTGCTGTTTGTCTTGGGCAATAGTATGTGCAAAAACATTGCCAGAGCCTGGTGTTGCTTTAAAGCCTCCTGTACCCCAACCACAATTAAAGTACAAACCCTCAACCTTTGTTGGACTAATAATAGGGCAAGCGTCAGGACAGACATCAACGATACCGCCCCATTGTCTGTTCATACGGACGCGCGAAAATATTGGAAATAATTCCAATATAGCTGCTGCAGCGTGTTCGACAATCTTTGTGCTACCTCTCTGAGCATAGGAGTTATAGCCATCAATCCCTGCACCAACGACAAGGTCTCCCTTATCACTTTGGCTAATGTAGCCATGAACGGCGTTAGACATCACAACAGTATGTAATACCGGTTTCATTGCTTCAGAAACAAATGCTTGCAAAGGGTGACTTTCAATTGGTAATCTAAGGCCAGCCATTTTTGCCAGTACTGAAGAATGACCTGCACTGACACAACCAATACGGTCTGCCATAATTTCTCCCTTGGTTGTTTTAACACCTTTCACTCTTCCCTCTTCGACCTCAATATCAATCACTTCGCAATCTTGAATGATGTCGACTCCAAGCATTGAGGCAGCTCTAGCAAAGCCCCAAGCTATACCATCATGTCTTGCAACGCCACCGCGCGCCTGGTAGGAAGCACCCAAAATTGGATAACGTGCATTTTTTGATGTATTTATAATGGGGATTTGCTGCTTTATCTCATTAGCGTCAACAACCACAGCATCGACACCATTCAGAACGTTTGCATTAACTCTGCGTTCAATATCTCGCATATTTTGTAAGTTATGACCGAGATTGTAGACGCCTCTCTGGCTAAACATGACATTAAAATTGAGATCCTCACTGATGCCCTCCCAAAGCTGCAGTGCATGCTCATAAAGGCTAGAGGCTTCATCTCTAAGATAGTTCGAGCGAATAATAGTAGTGTTTCTACCAGTATTGCCACCACCAATATAACCTTTTTCGACAACAGCAACATTGTTGATGCCACATTCTTTTGCTAAATAGTAAGCAGTCGCCAAACCGTGCCCACCAGCACCAATGATGATGACGTCATATTTAGATTTGGGTTGAATCAACGGAATCGCTTGATCCCAATCTTGGCCACTCAAGCCAGCCTTTAGTAGTGAATACCAGGAATATTTTGTTTGCATAATTCTACTCAATCAATAAATCTATAATTCCAGAACATTAATATATCAAATCGCAATTGTAGCACTCAGTCTTATGTAAATGCCTAAGAACATAAAATATCCAGTGACTGTACTTCAACATCTTTTACTTTAAGCTTATTATTTAAATTCAAACAGAGAGTAAAAAAGGGAATTTTATCAATGAAGCATGTTCAAATCAATAACTTTGTTTTGAGCTAGAAAACAATAAAATCACATAGTTTTTAAGGCATCGGGATAATGTGCCGTTTTCTTGTGGAAATGCCTTGTATAAGAATAGCTGTAAGAATAAACAATCCGCCAATAATGGTATTAGTTTCTGGAATCTCATTAATTCCAATGATTGGTAACCAAACCCAAAAAATTCCAGCAACCACTTCTAGCAGTGTTAGTAAGACAAGTTCCCCGCTAGGCAAATATCTTGCACCTAAACCAAAGAGAATTAATCCGAAAGAAATAACTAAGCCATGAATCAAACTGATCTGTATATTGATTGGTGGCATTTCAAAACTAGTACCTGATGCAAGAAGTAAAATTAATGCTAGTATCACACTAAATAATCCAGCAAGTGCCGGAGTTAGTAATTTTGGCATCTCAGGATTGTGGCGAATGGTAATCGTATAAATAGCAAAACCAAGTGCAGCAAAGAAGCCGTAAGTCGCACCAATTATCGTACTTGATGTTTCCGAATCCCAAACCATAACACTAACACCAACAACAACAATTACTATGTTGAATAATGTGGTTCGACTAAGCTGCTCTCCTAGAATTAAATACCCTAGGAATGCAGCATAAATCGGCGACGATGCAAGCATTAACAAACTCACGGCAACACTTGTTGTTGTTAAAGCATAGATCCAACAAAACATAGTAAGAGATAACACAAGACCGCCAAAAACAACCCAATTATCGATTCGTTTCAATGTATTAAGAAAGTTTCTGTCTTCTCTAAGCAAAACATAAGCAATAACCACCAAGAAAATAATAATTCCTCGATAAATGAGAAAATGAAGCCTATAGTGTTCTGCGTCTTCTAATAAACGAACAAGTGGCGCACCCAAACTCCAGACTAGTCCACTAATGACTACTAGAACAAAGCCTAAGAAATAATTATTCTGCATTTTTGAGCCTCCACTTAATAACATCAGATTAGATGCTACTAATGTGGGAATTTTGTTCCTAAATACAATTTCTGTCAATCATTTTTTTACTTAACTATCTGAGCATAATAAAACTTGGAGATTGAATTTAAAATATACTATATCAATTCAAACTTAACTGCGTAGTGCATGAATTTAAAACCTCAACAGGATAAAAAGCTTTGGCAATTTTGGATTGATCGTGGTGGAACCTTTACAGATATCGT
>CACLHR010000029.1 GCA_902606745.1 uncultured Gammaproteobacteria bacterium | reverse complement strand
TTGGTAATCTATCTGATGGATTAATGACCCTCAATCAAAGACATAATAAGCTCATTGAAATGGGAGGAACAACAAATTCCTGGGATTTTTTCAAAAAATGGCACGCTGAGCCTGGCAATAAAACTGTACTGGGTAAAGTAATACCTGCAGGTAAAGGCGGGCTGAGAAATTTAACTGATTTTTTGGCGTCCCATGAAAACACAATCATGTTTATCTCATTTAAATTGGCTGAGCACTTTGTTAGCGACAACCCTAGCAAGTTAGACATTGACTATATCGCCAATGCCTGGAGACAAAGTAACGGCAACTTGGACCAGATTCATAGTGCAGTAATCGAACGTGCAATTTCCTCAAAAGCACCAAAGTTTCAGTGGCCTATGACATGGTTATTTCAAGTCGCTAGGTTAAGTGACGCTTCTTTTTTTAAGGGTTGGGATCAAATAGACGTCTACGATAAAGCGATGATGGATACTAGGGAAATCTTCGAAGAACTTGGACAAAGTTTTTGGCATACAAGACAACCCAATGGCTATTCAAGCGCTAAAAGTGAATGGCTTTCTGGTGAAATGTTTGAACGTCGCATTAGATTTTCCGATGCAATTTATACTGCTGGATATCCGAGTTTCTCTCCGCAAGAGATAATGGACAGAATCGGTGCTAATGAAGCTACTCGAGAACTCGTGAACAGCCTTTTAGGAAGAAAAAAGCAGTTTATTGCTTTAATGTGTAGTCCTGAACTCATGGGGTTAGAAAATGCCTAAACTTAATTTGACACGTAGAGAGTTTTTAAAAGTATCTGGTGCTTCATTATTCTTAGCAGGTCTTCCTCTTCCCGGCTTTACTACAGAAAAACCTCCAGGCACTATCTCGGTAATTATGCTTGAAGGTGGTATGGACGGACTTACTGCGGTTCCTCCATTTGGCGACCCAAATCTATTGAGGATGAGAAGAAATCTTACCTCTAATAATTATTTAAAACTTAATTCTTTCTTTGGGCTTCACCCATCTTTTCAATACTTTGCTGGGCTAATGGCTAAAAATAATGCTTCTGTAGTCCATGCAACTAACTTTCCATATGTACTAAGATCTCACTTCGAGGGTCAAAATTTAATGCAAGGTGGTGGATTGAGCCCATTCTCTGAAACAACAGGCTGGCTAGGCAGAGCACTTGATCTTGCTAAGGTTCCTGGAAGGTCACTTTCACTTGATATGCCTTTAGTTCTTAGAGGAATGAGTGACAATGATAATTTTTACCCTGCAAGTATAAAGAGTTCTTCTGATTTGATTACTCAACTGATAGACGCTATTGCAATGGCTCATCAAAAAGAAGGATCAGAAATATTTAAAAAAGTGAGTAAAAAAAGCACTCAAAAGGATTCAATAGTTCCAAGAAATCCAGCAAGTCTTGCAAAATATGCAGGTAAAGCGATGTCTCAGGATGGTGGCCCTTTATCTTCTGTGATTAAAGTCGACCAGTTTGATACACATGCTAACCAAGGGGCAGGTGAGAACGGTAATCATGGCACTCAGCTAACTTTAATCGATGACATTATTGCTGGCTATAAAGAAGGTCTAGGAGATGCTTGGGATAGAAGCATCATCCTTACTTTAACTGAGTTTGGTAGAACAGTATTAGAAAACGGCACCGGGGGTACCGAACATGGCTACGGGTCTGCTGGACTTTTAGCTGGTGGTGCTATTACAAAAAGTAGAGTTATCTCTCAATGGCCGGGGCTTGCAAAAAATGAACAATTCGAAAAAAGAGACTTGATGTCAACGATTGATTATCGATCTGTTTGTGCTGCATGCATTGAAAAATCACTCGGTCTTGATCATGACCTAATCGCAAGCAAGGTCTTCTATACACCTAAATTACCTCGTGTCTATGATCAAATTTTTTCTTAAATAATCTCATAACTATTTTAGAGATAATTAATTTTTACTCAAAGTCACTTATGAAATCAAAAAGGATACTATTAACTGCATTACTTGCAATAGGTTTCATTGGAACGACTTTTGCTGGCCTTTATGATGACTGGCCTGATGACTCAATATGTGGCTGGCTAGAACAAAAACCAACACACGCAGGTTATCTAGGAGAAGCTAAAAAAAGAGGCCTAACTTGCGAGGGTGGTAAAGCAGTAAAAGGTTCAGCAAAAACGACAACTACTAGAAGCACTTCAACAACTAAGAGTAAAGCTTCTACTGCTAATTCAGATATTACAATCTATGAAGTCGTTTTCTCTCCAGCAGTTTTGAAAGAATTGTTAGATAGGGTTATCTCGAAAACCGACTATGACTTTAGCAAACATAAACTGACTAATAATGTTAAAGATATTCAGTGTCGCTTCACAATCAGCCGGGTAGTTTACGAAAATTCAGAATTAGGAGAACCAGAATATTGGGATATAGCACAAGGTACTATAAATATAAAAGGATTTGATGTAGAGTTTGGTGAAGGCTCATACTGGAAAATGGGAGGGCTATCAACTGATAAAAGTTATCTTAGAGATGAAGTCAATATTAAGCTTACAGAGGATGGGCACTTTGTTGGAAAGATGGCATATTTTACTCACACTGTAAAACAAGGAGAAGTCCCAAGAGAGCCTCTTTATCCGACATTAACGAAGCATAAAAGATCTACACCAATGGATCTTAATAATATTAATGATGTGGCATCACTATGGATAGATGTAGAGGATTGGGCTGGCGGCATTATGCGTATTAGTAGTTGCAAATATTTATAAATACCTTTCAGAACACTAGTAGATTTCAATAAAGACAATTGATTAATATTCGATTGATTTTATGATCAGCTGCAAAGATTCATTCCCTCGAAAAGAATTAACGTTTAACTTGTATGCGACTCTTACTTTTTTAGTTTCAAGCTTTTCTTGAAAAAAAGCAATTCCCTCAAATATAGCACTAGAATCAATCAATTTCAATGTGCATTTGAGATGTTTTTCACCGACAATCCTCTGTTCGAGAATCTCAAAGTCTCCATAAAAAATAGGTTCCTCAAAACCTTGACCCCACGGAGCTGACTCACAAAGAAGTTGAGCATTCTTTAAAGTCATCTCTGAAGCATTAAGTTCACCATCAGTAAGCAAATCAAGGGCTGGTTTTTTACCATTAAGATGTTTGGAAACAGCTTCAGAAAAAGCTTCTTTGAACTGCAAAATATTCTCAGGGAGAATGCTCAGACCTGCAGCCATAGCATGCCCTCCAAACCTTTCTATAAGGGTCGGATTCTCTCTAGCAATTAAGTCGAGTAGGTCCTTGATATGTACGTCAGGTATTGACCTAATAGAGCCTTTTAAGAATGTGCCAGATTTTGCAAAGACAACACAAGGGCATTGGTAATCTTCTTTTAATTTCCCTGCAACAATTCCAACAATGCCTTCATGCCAGGACTCATCAAACAAAGTTATCGCAAAAGAACTTTCATCAATAGACTGCTTGGCAACGATAGCCAAAGCTTCGTCTTGCATTCTAGACTGCTCTTCGCGTCTTTGTTTATTGAATTCTTCCAAGCTTACAGCATATCTTCTAGCGTCATTGATATCGTCTGAGAGAAGGCAGCGTATTCCTTGTGATATATCGCTCAGACGACCAGCTGCGTTAATTCTCGGGGCAACAGAAAAACCCAAGTCAGAAGCTTGCAGTGACTCGACGGGACGTTTTGTCATCTCAAGTATTGCCAATATCCCCTTCGAGCAGCGTTTTTGCCGAATTATTTTAAGCCCCTCATTGACTAGAATCCGATTATTCTGATCTAATCTAACAACATCAGCCACCGTACCAAGTGCTACCAAGTCAAGTAGTTCACGAAGATCTGGTACTGAAATCTTATGCTTCTCAAAATAATTCGAGTCTTCTAAGTGTGTCTTGAGACCTGAAAACAAATAAAAACAAACTCCAACACCTGCTAAGTTTTTTGAGGGAAATATACAACCCTTTAGATTTGGGTTAATTATGGCATTTGCATCTGGAAGAATGTTAGGAGGCAAGTGATGATCAGTAATGATGACATCGATACCAAGAGATCTAGCTAGTTCAGTTCCTTCGATACTAGAAATACCATTATCAACGGTTATGATTAAGTCTGGTTCCTTCTCCTTCTTTGCCTCGCTGACAATTTCTGGACTTAATCCGTAGCCATGCTCAAATCGATTTGGCACCAGAAAGTCTACAAACTTTGCGCCCATCATCCTAAGTGCCTTGATTGCAACAGCGCTCGCAGTAGCCCCATCTGCATCAAAATCTCCGACAATCAATATGCGTCTATTTTCTATGATTGCACGCTCAAGAAGTTTAAGTGCGACATCCAATTGATCAAAGTTTGGTTTTAATAAACTAGGCAGTGACAATACAAGTTGAGATTCAGTGACAGACCTAGCTGCATATATTTTTTTCAAGAACGCAGGTATGTCCTCTGAATAAGAATTAAAGAGCGTTTTGTCTATTTCTCTAGTCAGCACTTCGCACAAGTCGAATGTATGTATCTATGGACTTTTCTCTGACTATAGAACCCCCATAAAAGAATGGAATTTCATAAGCTAGAGAAGGGTTATCTTTGGCTGTCATGGATGTCCAGTAGGTATCCTTCTGGGTATTTGGGAAAAAGGTCAAATCAACTAAAATGTCATTGTCACTATAATAATTGATTATTGATTTTAATTCATCCCTGGTTGGTAGACGCCAGTTTGTATAGTTGCAGAGTTGTGCTTCATTGATGTCATCAATGTAGGATTGAGTGTTACAACTCTCACCCCAAAAACAATTTTTACTATACATTCCATCCCCTCTTCCAGTCTCACCATCAAACCAGGTGTAAGTATTCAAGGTGTATTGTAATCCCTCTTTTTCACTTTTTACTTCCCATACAAGAGAGTTCTTTTGATCCAAGACGCATGACCAATTTGAATTTTCGAAATCCAAAATTTTACCATCGCTGGACAGTTTCACAAAATCAGCAATCACAATGTTGCTGATTGACATAAACAATGAAAGAATCAGGGCCTTATTCATGCATTGACACTTGATAATTAAAGGAAGATTATATTCTACCAGTTAAGTCTATTATTGAAACGCCTGCAAAATTATTATGATAAAAATTTTCAGAAAGAAGGCTGTCTTCGCTCAAATATAAGCAATATGACACCGATAAAAATTAAGCTGTCAGCAACATTGAATACCGGCCAATAATAATTCTGGTAATGAACATCAATAAAATCAACCACGTAGCCATATTGAGCACGATCTAATAAGTTACCTATGGCTCCTGAGAGTAGAATAAACTGCCCAAAAAGCCTTTGACGATGTATAGCTCGCGTTTTATGAATCCAAACCATAACCATAGCAGACACAAAAAGTGATACTGCCAATAAAAAAGCTTTTTGTATTGCGCCACCTCCTGACAAAATACTAAAAGCAGCACCGGTGTTTTGTATATAAGTCCAACTAAGATATGAATTGATGACCACTGATTCACCTAAAGTAAATAACGAAACAATAATCTGTTTCGTTAGCTGGTCAAGAATTACTAGCACCAGACACAATAAGTAGTAACTTTTATATTTCATAAGTCATAACAAATATTTAAAAAAAATGACAAGAGCCAAGTACCTAGCACCTATTTAATCAATGTGTTTATAATTCACTGTTAATTGTATTATAAATTTAGTGGAGGCTTTATGGGTTTTTTAACTGGTAAAAAAGCTCTCATTGTGGGTGTCGCATCAAACCGCTCAATTGCTTGGGGGATTGCAGAAGCGATGGTTTCAAATGGATGCGAAATCGCACTCACTTATCAAACCGATAAACTCAAAAGTCGAGTTGAAAAGTGCGCTGAGGTTTGTAACTCATCAATTGTGATCCCGTGTGATGTCTCAGAAGACGAACAAATTAGCCAGTCCTTTGTTAAATTGAAGGAGTCATGGGAGAGTTTTGATATTCTCGTCCATTCTGTTGCATTTGCTGACCGTGCTGAACTAGATGGAAACTATGTTGAGGTTACAACACGTGAGGGGTTTCTGAAAGCCCATGAAATAAGTTCATATAGCTTTACTGCACTTGCAAAAGCTGCACTTCCAATGCTAAATAATAATGGTGCACTCTTGACGCTAACCTACTTAGGAGCTCTTCGTGCAATACCTAACTACAATGTCATGGGTATTGCTAAAGCATCGCTTGAAGCCAACGTAAGATATATGGCTGCTGCACTTGGAAGCGACAAAGGTATTCGAGTTAATGCCATTTCTGCGGGTGCTATTAAAACACTCGCAGCAAGCGGCATAAAAGGTTTTGGAAAGCTTTTGGACCATGCTGCGGAAAGTTCAGCATTGAAGCGGAATGTCAGCACCAAAGAAGTTGGTAATGCTGCTGCTTTTTTATGTTCAGACCTTGCTTCCGGCATTACTGGCGAGGTTACTTATGTAGATGCGGGCTATAACTTTTACGAAAAAGGCCCTGATTTATAATTAAGACTTAAGTAATAAGATGTTTCACATGCTAACTTGTTTTGATCTTAAACCAAAACATTCTATAGAAGAGTTTCAAAAATCGCTGACTCACTATACAACTCACATGCATGCACTTGACTTAGTAGAAAGTCATAGTCCAATTGGCTTACGCCAAAGCGACACAATTTTAGATACCGATGATGAAAGGAAGCAGAAATACTTTATGATTATGCATTTTCGAGACAGAGAGCAATCTGATAAAGCCGTAGCTTATATTAAGAATCTTAAAGAGCCAGCTAAATCACTTCATAAAAACGCATACTCGAAAACGCAAAACCTTATTTTTATTAGCTGGGAAGATATCGAGTAATTTTGTAAACTGTAATAATTTATAGAAGTTCAGAAAAAACTTTTATTTCTGCAGAATCCCTTAATTTCTTAACAAGACCTAGAAATAGTTCGTTACTCTCTTCACTCAAATAAAGATCAATAGTCTCACTATTTATGTCAACCTCTGATAGTTTTACAGCCTTCAAGTCAATCACAAGAGTTGTATTGGCATCAGCGCTATGGGAATGATAGGTATGTTCACCAGTATTAGGTTTAGATAATTTGTAAACCTCGCTTGTTACATTCAATGGCAATTGTGAATCTCTAGTAATCCAACCTACTTCATTCCATTCAAGGTCGTTTTCAAGCATCAAAGTTTTAACCTGAGCATCGTCCCCAATTTTTAGAGAAGTAGAAATGGTTTGTGCTATGTTATCAATCAATTGTTTTGCACCTAAATTCCTTAAAATATCTACTATCTGATCTTCAACTTCATCTAATACTTTCTGACGTTCAGGCTGCCGATTTGCAAGATTCATAACAATAAATCTATCCTTACTTAATTCTATGACATCAGAATTTTCTCCTTCCTCCAAAACAACATCACTGAATGCAGTGGATACGAAAACTTCATCATATTTAGTACTGTACTCTGAGAAAAAATCAGAAGTTTGAAGCTCGAGGTCTAACTGACTTGAGACCACATCGATTGACTCTTCATATGCCAAATTACTAAGTTCATCTTGCAACTCATAGAGTGCTTTTTGATTAACATTTTTCTTATGTAATTCCAATAGTTGATTTTCTACTTCTTCAAAAGATTGCAAGGTAGCTGGCTGGATTTCATTAAGCTTAATGATGTGGTAACCATAATCTGACTTCACAACCTCACTAATATCTCCAACATTCATATCAAAAACAGCTGTGTCAAACTCTGGAACCATGAGCTCTCTTTCAAATAATCCTAAGTCACCACCCTCTTCACTGGTAGTAATGTCTTTAGAATGAATTCTTGCCAATGCAGAAAAATCAGCACCTTGTCTAATCTTATTCAATATTGAACTTGCATTACTTTCATCTTCAATCAGGATATGTTGAGCTCTTCTTTGTTCAGGGTTTGTATAGAGCTCTTCATTCTCTATATAGAGCTTCTGAAGAGTTTCATTATCAGGATTAGTCTGTTGTTCGACATTGTCTAAAGACAATTCAACAAAATTAACTTGAACTTTACGACCTTCTATAAAGTTTGAATTATTATTATCGAAGTATTCAGAAATTTGATTCTGATCAACAACAATCTGGTCTTTATATTTTTCGGTACTTAAAACCAAAAAAGATACTTCACGTTGTTGAGCAGATAAGTCATTAAGTTGTTTAATCTGAACTCTTGATAAAAAGGCAGAATTATTCAAATTTCTCTTAATTTGATCAAGCGACATCGATTTTGATTGATCTAACTCGTAAGCAAGCGGAGTAAAATTATTTAATCTCAGTATTTGTATGTAACGATCTTCAGAAAAAACACCATTCACCTGAAAAACAGGGTTTGATTGAATGAAGGAACGAACCTCTTCATCCAGAGTCACAAGCTTCATTGAATTGGAGAAATTCTCGAGTAATTTCGCGTTAATCAATAATTCAATAACTGATTGTTTGAGGTCATAATCAATTTCAGCAGAATAAAATAAACCAAGCTGCTCAAGCTGTTGTTGTACATTTCTTTGCTGGGAGTTTAGTTCTTCATAATAAGTAGTCAATGAAATATCTTCTCCATCAACTATTGCAATAGTAGGGTCCGAAGAACCTCCCATATATTCCTGTATCCCAAACAATGCAAAAGGCACTGTAATAAGACCTACAATAAGGTAAGCAACCCAACCTTTAGATTTTTTTCTAATTGCACCTAACATATTTTCAACTAATTTTAGAGGAACTGACGTCCGCGATACATTATAGTTTATCCCTTGTATGAAAGGGATTAATTAATTTCAAAAAACAATTGCTCCCATTATTTGGCAAGTTTCTGAAAAAAACATAATAGGACAATAAAAGATTTATAGGCCTTATAGTTAAATAGTTTAAGAAGATAAAAGGTGCTAATGCAGCTCCTTTGGTAAGAATGGCATTGCTATTTTTTTTATTTCTTCTTCAGATTTTTTTTGTTTAAATGCAACAAGAAATAAATCCCAAGCTTGTGGTCTTCTTCCTCCGTATCTAACATTAAATCCTGCCTCATAAAATGCATAATTTAATACGGAATATGTGAATCCACCCTTATGAGCCATAAATTCATTTCCTCCTGCTATAAATCCTCTGTGTCCATACAAAATATCTATAGGAGATATTGGACCTATATCTGATTCATAAAGCGGTTCTAACAACTTATCTTGTATAACTGCTTCGCAAACACTTTGTAAGTCAGGGCATGTAATAACAACTATGCCGTCTTCTTTCAATACCCTATAGAATTCTTTTAAAGCGATTGGAACCTCGTGTGGATATATGTGATCAATGTTGTGAGATGAATAAACAGCATCAACACTCGCAGTTTCAACCAACTTCATATCTGTTAAAGTGCCCTCTATATCAGGTTTGACATTCTTATCAATATCAAATCTGATTTCTTTCCAATTATCATTATTAAACCCCAAACAAGAGGAATTATTTTGAGAACCACAGCCAACGTGAAGAAAAGTTTTCATTAGATTATTTTAATAATTAATTAAAATTATTATAGCTAAAATTATAATTCTTAATAAGTGAGTTAGTCATTCTGGTTAGGCCAATTGATTTAGAGTAAATATAGATGTAAAACTTGTGGTTAATAGAAAAACCTCAACATACTCTATCCTATTTATTTGGTCACAAAATATTGAGCATCTTTGTAATGGCGGAGTGGACGGGAGTCGAACCCGCGACCTCCTGCGTGACAGGCAGGCGTTCTAACCAACTGAACTACCACTCCATATTCTGGTGGGCGCTACAAGACTTGAACTTGTGACCCCCTGCTTGTAAGGCAGATGCTCTCCCAACTGAGCTAAGCGCCCAAAAAAAAAATGCCCGATTCTTTTTTGGAATCGGGCGTATTATACTGACAAACAATCTGCTTAGTTAACTGATTCCTTCAATAATTTACCTGCCTTAAATGCTGGCACTTTTGAGGCAGAAATTTGGATAGTTGCACCCGTTTGTGGATTGCGTCCCGTGCGTGCTGCACGACTCCTAACCAAAAAACTACCGAAACCTGTAATGGAAACTTTATCTCCACTTGCTAGTGCACCTGAAATTGCACCAGTTGCTGCTGATAGAGCACGAGCAGCATCAGCTTTGGTTAGACCTGAGCCATCAGCAATAGCTGAGACTAAATCTGATTTATTCATTTTTTCTACTCCTTAGTTTTTTTTGAATTTGTATAAATCTCTTGAATCTTATAAAGATTA
>CACLHR010000028.1 GCA_902606745.1 uncultured Gammaproteobacteria bacterium | reverse complement strand
AAAGAAGCAATCACCGCCATAGCCAAGCACTGCATAATTACCTGGTTGACGCCAATTAAAATGTCGCGCCTTGCAGTAGGTATCAAAACTTTAAACATCAGTTGATAATTACGGCAACCACTCATCCTGCCTGCATCTAAAACCTCTGGAGAGACTCTTTTGAGACCTAGCAAGGTGAGTCGAATCATCGGAGGTGTTGCAAAAATTATTGTTGCAACCGCACCCGCATGGTCACCAATACCAAAGAACACAATTATTGGTACCAAATACGCGAAATGTGGAAACGTTTGTGCAACGAGGAGCAATGGCGTTATTACTCTCTCAACCGTTCTACTCTTGTAGGCAAGCACACCCCAGATAACACCAAATAAAACAGAGACCGGCGCAGCAACCAACACAAAAGAGAGTGTCTGCATTGCGGGTTCCCATTGGCCGAATACAGCCAAGTAAATACAACTAAAACCAGCCAATATAGAAAGACCCACACCTTTAAGTTTATAACCCAAAATAAAAGCACCGGCAGTTAATACTGTCCAAGGAATAGCAGGGACACTGGAGTACCACTTATCCTTATTTTCATTCAGCCAATCCCAGCCGGATTGATCACTAAAAACATTGGCAAGTGAAACGACTGTCTCAAAACCACCAATCAATAATTCCCGAACTAAATTAATTAAAAACAATAAAGTGGCGCCAATAGCTCGGGTAAATAATCGAACTCGACCATAGTCTTCATAGTCTTCAATTTCTGGGTCGTAAACTGGTGTCACCCAAAAATCAAATATGAGGTACTGAGAAAAATCTTGCAACATAAATGGTATTTCCCAAAACGTACTTCTTGTCACCTCACCAAAAAACCAGTTATACAAAGTAGGTATAAACAGAAGACCCACAATAATGCCAACAAAGCCCTTGCTAATAATTTGAAACCAATTGACACTTAACCACTGTGATTTATTGACACTCTCTGCAAAGCTTTTGTATAAGAGCCCAGCAGTTACCAATAAAGCTATTAGAACATAGGTGGCGGAAGTGTTAATGACAGGGTGATAAAAAGTCAGCTCAGGAATTCTAACGAGTTGAGGAGGAAGTTGCCAATTCAGAATCATTGACATGGATTCAGCAAAACCAGCCGAAGATTGTATTTCTCCCTTAACAACAGACTTGGCAAATAGATGACGCTCTACTATCAAATCATGGTAGAGCCCTGTCATTGACATGAGAATAAAAAACACAATGAGGACAATGCCCAATTGCGTCAGTTTAGGGCGTTCAGATAAATAATTGATAAAGTTCATGGTGCTAGCCTTAAGCCTTAAGCGTTGCTTTCTAGTGTTGAATTTTCCCCAAATAACACATGAATTACTTTAGATGAATGTACAACACCAACAATATCATCATTTGCATTGAGTACGGGAACTGATTTAGGGTCGCCGAGCACAGCTTCGGCAACAGTTTCAATAAGGGCATCTTCGGAGACCCTTAAATCACTAAAGTCTGTTTCATCGCCAACAGGCTCCATCACTGATTTAATTTTAAGAACCTTCTCCCTTGGAACATCCTCTGTAAACTTGCGAACGTATTCTGTTGCTGGATTAAGAACGATATTTGCAGGTGTATCCAATTGCTCGATAATGCCATCTTTCATGATTGCAATTCGATCGGCAAGCCTTAGTGCTTCATCAAAGTCATGAGTAACGAAAAGAATGGTCTTATTTAGGACACCCTGAAGCCTTAGAAACTCATCTTGCATCTCTTTACGAATTAACGGATCTAGCGCCGAAAAAGGCTCATCCAAGAACCAAATATCGGGTTCAACAGCTAGAGAGCGTGCGATTCCAACTCGTTGCTGCTGACCACCAGAGAGTTGTCTTGGGAAATAATTCTCACGACCAGTTAAGCCAACAAGGTCAACCATGTCTTTGGCTCTTTGCATGCTGTCTTTTGTGCTATTGCCTTTCACTTGCAATGGAAAGGCAATATTTTCTAATACGGTTTTATGGGGTAATAATGCAAAACTCTGAAACACCATGCCCATCTTGTTGCGACGAAGTTCTATCAACTCCTTATCACTCATTGAGGTTAAATCTTCACCCTCAATATAAATATTCCCTGCAGTGGCATCGGTTAGTCTTGAAATACAACGAAGCAAGGTCGACTTGCCCGAGCCTGAAAGACCCATAACCACAAGCATCTCACCCTTATTAACCTCGAAAGAGGCATTATTAACTCCGACCACACAACCAGCTTTTTGAAATTCTGCAGCAACAACTTTGCCATTGGCATCTTGAAGCATTTTTTCGGCATTTTTGCCAAATATTTTATAAACGGAATCGCATTTAATTACAGGTTGCTGATCAGACATAATATCTTCCTAAATTCTTTGAAACAAATAAAACACTCAGTATATACAAAAATACCCCTACCCCATTATTATAATTAATTTAAGGGTAAGGGTAATATACAAAAATACCCCTACCCCCTCATTATAATTAATTTAAGGGTAAGGGTACTTAGTACTTAACAAACACCCCTTATTCTATTCGAATAAAGAGCGCTCTAGATTAAAGGACTACTTTGTAAAAGCCGTCCAAACAGCCTCGTTATCTGCAAGCCACTTAGCTGCAGCATCTTCATGAGACATCTTATCAATATCAACTAGAGCAGCCATCTGACCGATTTGTCCAGTCGAGAAGTCTATCTTAGTGTAGGCTGTATACGCAGCTGGATGAGTCTTAGGGAACTTATAGTTCGCCGCTTTCTTCAACCAACCTCTAGGTGAACCACAAGCCCCGTCACCACCTTCTGTTTCACGGCAACCATAGAAGTATGGAGGAAACTCTATGAAGTAAAAACCATCACTATCCGTAAAGTTAGGTGTCCAGTTAAATATAATTATACCTTCTCCAGCAGCTTCTGCAGAATCAATAGCGGCCCAAAGAGCGTCTGCACTACCAGTTTGTTTATAAGTGTATTCATCATCTAAACCAAGAGCTCCAATACGATCTTCAAATAGATTCTTTCCGGTATCCGGATCAACGTGCCAAGGACCGTCTAAGAAAACACCTTTACCACCAGAATCGGCAGTGGCAAAAACTGATCCACAACCTTTAAGAGCATTCCAATCTGGAAGTCCAGGACATAGATTTTGCTCTATTACGAAGTTAGGAACGCCCATATCTTCAATAGTCAAGGCAGAATGGGTACCAGCTTCTATTAGACCGCCCTTCTGCATGGCTGTATAGTAAGCGTGGCCAAAGGCTCCTTCCCAAACTTCGTGAGATATAGTAACGTCTCCAAGACGAATCGATTCATATACACCGTTCGAGTCAGCAGGAACGTAAGCTACGTTGTTACCCATAGACTCAAAAATACCACCAATCACGTAGGACATAACCACTTGGCTTGACCAGTTGTGAATTGGTATAACGATTGGCTTTGAAGAGTCTGCTGCAAGCGCTTGACCTGAAACAGAAGCTAAAGACATCGCTAAAGCAGCTGCAGCTACTTTACTTGTTAACTTATTCATTTATTTCTCCTATATAGTTATCATTGAATACTTTGTATACGCTTCAAATAAAAGAAACGGTCAAAATATACAATTTTCAAAATGATTTTTTTAACGTTAAAAAAAAAATCAAACTTACATTCTTAGAACTAGTTACTCTCTAAGATTGTTTGGTAGCCTGAGAACTCTCTTACATTCTAACTCGAGTCTTCTCAGGATCATAAAACGGAAAGCGAACTACAGTCGCTGCTAGGCGCTTTTGATGTCCATCTAACTTTCCTACCTCAACTTCAGTGCCAATCTCAGACTCTGAAATTGAAATTCTGCACAAGGCAATGTTCTTTTTTAATATAGGCGAACGTGTTGCGCTTGTAACGATTCCTACCTGTTGCTTACCAATATACACGCCATCACCGTGCAGTGCAACTTCATTGTTGTGTAATTCTAACCCAACAAGGACTCTTTGGGGAGAATTCTTCCTGAGAATTAAAGCTTCTTTTCCAGAAAAATCTTCCTCTTTTGTCTTTAATGGAACGGTAAATGCGATACCTGCCTCGAACGGATCCGTCTGGTCACAGAACTCATAACCTCCGAAAATTAAACCCGCTTCAATTCTCAACATATCAAGTGCATTAAGGCCTAATGGGCATATATTAAATTCTTCACCGGCTTCTGCAATAGCATCCCAAACAGCTTCACAGTCATCGGGATGAGCAAAAACTTCATAACCAAGTTCACCTGAGTATCCTGTACGAGAAACCATCACCGGTATACCAAATTCGCCTCCGATACGTCCAATTGAGAATCGGAACCATTTAAGATCCTCAACATCAGGTTGGAGTCTTGGTGTCCAGATAATTTTAGCCAACGTCTCGCGACTCTTTGGACCCTGAATAGCAACATTATGTAGTTGGTCTGTGGAAGATTTAATCCACACCTCTAAATTCTTTTCTTTGGCAATTTTACGCAGTAATTTGCCACCATCTTCTGAGCCCCCGACCCATCGGAAATTATTTTCACAGAGACGGTATAAAGTGCCATCATCTACCATACAACCATTGTCGTAGCACATAGCAGAATAGACAACTTGACCGACGGCTAGTTTACGAACATCTCGGGTTATTGCATACTGCATCAATGTTTCTGCATCTTGACCATAGACTTCAAACTTTCTGAGTGGCGCTAGGTCAATCATAACAACCCCTTCACGGCATTGCCAGTATTCCTTTATTGCACCTAAATTAGTGTAATCAAGTGGCAACCAATAGCCATTATAGTTATCAAAGTTTTTGGTTAATTTTGATGTATTTTTATGAAAACCGGTTTCTTTAGTCATAGTGGGAATTGATTGTGGGTCAGGCCTAAAGGCCATCGCAGTTGAAAAATGGTTATTATTGTCGTATATCCTAACATGGATATCGGTTGGATTCCAACCGTTAGCAGAGGAAGTGTCGTCTGGACATGCTGATGACAAACATACCAAATCATCCAAAGCTTTAAATAAAACATAGTCACCTGGCCTCGACCAAGAAACATCAGCAGTCATTGCATGACACTCTTCAATTGCTGTATTAAAAAATAGATTCACAGCCACCCAATTCTTTCGAGGCGTGACTCCATATTCTGCAAGAGATTTGTTAAAGTTCTCACTACAATTGACATGCCCTGGAAAACCTCTATCATCATAATATTTAGCATTGCAAGCCAAACCAAATGTGTCATGCCTACAAACCGTGTCTCGAACAATTTCAACTAGCGGAACTGAATTCTGATTATAAAACTTGTCATGGCATCCTGGTTCAGGATAACTTTTAAGCATGTGTGATCTTGTCACGGTTGGGTCGAGATTAAATTCCCTATTATTTTTTAAGTCTTCAACTAAAAATGCTTGAAAATCTGAACATTGTTGCCCTTCAACATCAATAACCTGTATATATTCACCTGCCTTGACTTTATAAGCCTTAGCTGTTCGCTTATTTACCCTAATTTCCTTAGCGTTTTTTGCTAGAGGTTCTGGGAGACGTTCAGATGGTTTTGTTGGATTTGCGCGAGAAACATTTATCAAAATCTCTGTAGGCGCATCATGTTCGTCGACTATCATTGGGCCACCTTTTGCATCAAATATACATAAGGTGTCCTTATCAATTCGAAAAGATTGACGCGAGTCAGCAGGACTCGCAGCTGAAAAAAGGTCAACACCTGTCAAATCATTTGTTTTGATTTTCTTATGACCCAAGATTGCCTTTAGCATATCGGAACAGTCATCAATAGACACTTTTGAAGAATTGTTACTTGGTTGACTATTCCAAGCAAGTGTATCCATCACTGAAGAGCCTTTTGAGTCAAAAGCTAAAACACTACATTGCTGGTCACCTTCTACGTCAATAACTTCGACAGAGTCTCCGCCTTGCAAATCAATTGAAACCGCTTCACCACCTAGTATTTGGTAGGTCTCACAGTCATCAGTATATTTAATGTTAGACAGTCTCATATATATACATATTCACAAATAGGCGAATTATACTGAACAAGTACACAAAGAGTCAATGTTGAAAAAATTCATTTTATTATGAAAAAATAGGAATAAATTAAACTCTACTTTTGGATCTAATAGTGTAAATTAATTTAGTTTTAACAGCACCTCAGGGGGAGAGATGCCGTAAAACTAAGGAAGCAAACTTGAAAACTGATTTTGAACAGCAATCAGTACACTCCCTAAAAAATCACTTACGTTAATTAAAACTTACGGTAAGCGTTGTTCAGATCAACCATTGGATGGTTTTCTGACATTTGAAACTTAATCAACAATTCACGAGCAATCATGTCACGCTCCTGCTGGTTGTCTGGAAGTGAAATCGTGTCAGGTATGGTCACCCAGCCGTTAATGTTTCTATCAAAAACTGCTGCTTGGTCTCCCTCATAACCCATATGGACATCCTCTAACCAGTTAAGGTCTTTCCAGCCCATCTTGTCAATGTAAGATTGCAGAAACGGTGTGATAAACTTAAGGTCAGGAACTAAGTTCACATCATATCTATAGCCAATGTGTTGTCCAATTTCTTGTTCACGATCGGTATCTAAGCCATCAGCTCCAACTACAAATGTTTCTTCATTAGTACTCATAATAACTCCTTATCTTAAAAGCGTGTCATGTCAGGACGACCAACAGTGTGTTGAGATCCTGCAATAGGAACCTGTGCACAGGCTGAAGCCTCCATAGTTAAAGCAGCTAAATCTTCTGGCTCTAGAGAGTGTATGTTCGTCTTACCACAAGCACGAGCCATCATTTGACACTCTATTGCCAATGTGTGTAGAAAGTTATATACACGCTCCGAAGCTGCATCTGGGTCAAGACGCTTTCTAAGCTCAGGGTCTTGAGTCGCAACACCAACTGGACAACGACCAGTATGACAGTGATAGCATTCACCAGCTTTAACACCCATTTCTTTTTCGTAATCTGCTTCTGGTGTGTCTCTATTACAGTTAAGTGCCATTAAAGCAGCATGACCAATAGCAACCGCATCAGCACCTAGTGCTACTGCCTTAGCTACGTCACCACCATTACGGATACCACCAGCATAAACTAGTGAGATTCTGCCTGTCATTCCTACGTCATCGAGCGCTCTACGGGCTTGACGAATTGCTGCAATTCCTGGAACACCTGTCTCTTCTGTTGCTAAATGAGGTCCAGCACCAGTACCACCTTCCATGCCGTCAATGTAGATACTGTCACAACCAGTTTTGGCAGCCATACGGACGTCATCGTATACACGTGCAGCACCTAGCTTTAATTGAATGGGAATCTGTCCATCTGTCGCCTCACGAATTTCTCCAATTTTGAGCGCTAGATCATCCGGACCTAACCAGTCAGGATGTCTTGCAGGAGAACGCTGATCGATACCTGCAGGTAGCGAACGCATTTCAGCAACTTGGTCAGTTACTTTTTGTCCCATTAAGTGTCCACCTAAACCAACCTTACAGCCTTGTCCAATAAAAAACTCGACACTATCAGCTAAACGTAAATGATTAGGGTTAAAACCATAGCGAGACTGGATACACTGATAAAACCACTTACTAGAATAACGTCTCTCATCTGGAATCATTCCACCCTCTCCAGAGCAAGTTGCTGTTCCAGCCATAGTAGCACCACGAGCCAAAGCCGTCTTAGCTTCGTAACTTAGAGCACCAAAACTCATACCTGTAATATAGACAGGAATGTCTAGCTCTAATGGTCTCGGAGCTTCTGGTCCAATAATAGTCTTAGTTAAACACTTTTCTCTATAACCCTCAATAACAAAACGGGTAAGAGTACCAGGCATAAAAGTCAAATCATCCCAAGTTGGAATTTTTTTGAATAAAGAGAAACCTCTCATTCTGTATCGACCCAGGTCAGATTTGATATGAATATCGTTCATCACTTCCTTAGGGAAGATAAAACTTTTACCTAAATTGTATTGATCGTCTGTATCACTCATAATATTTCCTTTTATTTAATTTATTTAGAAGTATGATTAAAGAACCAGTTTCTTCTCACTCGGCTCTAAATTATCGTAGTTCCATAACTGTTTGCCTGAAACATACTTTTGCATTTTTTCAACACCTTTAGGAGCCTTCATACCATAAAGAGCTAATTTATCTGTTAAGTACCGAATATCCAGTTCTGTCATTTCACCTGGTACACAGTCAACACCAAGTTCTTCGACTTCACCGCCAACATAAATAGTACCGTCATACATTGAGTCACCTAAATTCATTCCAGCATCGCCACAAATAATCATACGACCACGCTGCATCATAAAACCAGAGAAAGCGCCTGTCTTTCCACCAACAATAATAGTACCTCCTTTTTGGTCGATACCAGTACGTGCGCCAACACTACCTTTACATACAAGATCACCACCACGAATGGCAGCACCAAAAGTAGAGCCTGCATTTCCATCAATTACAACTGTACCGGCCATCATGTTTTCTGCACATGACCAGCCAACACGTCCCTTAATGTGAACATTAGGTCCATCAATCAAACCACAACCAAAGTAACCTAAACTATCAGAAAAAGTTAAATTAAGTCGGTTTAGGATACCAACACCCACACCATGTCTAGACATAGGATTGTCAACGGTAATATCTCCAATACCTTTTTCCATTAATGCTCTAATTTCACGATTAATTTCTCTTGGAGTCATGTCAAGAGCATCAATTGTTCCGCTCTTACTAGTGTCCACATCAAATGAGTGAAAATATGTTAGATTTTCGCTTTCATCAACTGAGAAAAAACGTTGCTGAGTACGTCCCTTTAATTGTTCTTCGTGAAGCCCCATTTCATGAGACTTGTCTTCTTTTAATGTTGCCATACTCTTACCTCTCCGTGATATGGGTCAAATGTTTCAATGTGATGGTCAAACAATTTTCTGATTGCTACTTCTTCTGAAGCTAATGCAATCATGTCATCGCCTTCATATACAACCATCGGTTTAGCAGCCATAACGTCCTTAGCCATACCAAGCTCGTCTTTAGTTGCTACTAGATAAGTGAAAACACCATCTAGATATTCAACTGAATCTTTCATCGCTGTCTCTAAATCATCTCCCTGATTCATTCTATCTGCTATATAAACTGCGATGAGCTCTGAATCACAGTTAGATGAAAAGCGATGTCCTTTACGCTCAAGTGCACGTCTGTTTGTCCAATAGTTAGTTAACTGACCATTGTGAACCACAGCAACGTCACTAAACGGGTACGCCCAATAAGGGTGAGCAGAACGAATATCAACGTCAGACTCTGTTGCCATACGTGTATGACCAATACCGTGAGTACCATTAAAACCGTCTAGACCATACTGTCCAGAAACAATTGCCGCGTCACCAAGGTCTTTAATTAACTCTAGGGAGTTACCAATTGACAAGATTTCAACACCTTCAATATCTTCAACAAAGTCAGCCACTTTTTTCATGTCTCCCGAAAATTCGATCTCGTAACGGTGGGCATACTCAGTTGGGCTTTCTTTCTTAACTACCTTAACGCCAAGTTCTGCAAGGCGTGAGTCAATCAATGCAAGACGACCCTCAATTTCAGCATGTATATCGTAACTGCCTTCTAGGTCAGCCGCTTCAGCCACCTTAAAACGCATAATTTGATTACCATTATCTTCTCCATACATTGCATAACCAGTAGAGTCTGGTCCTCTATGCTTCAAAGCTTGCAACATTGATGTCATTTGCTCACCAATATTTGCGCCTTTTCCAGCTTGTTTATGAATAATTCCTGCTATTCCACACATAAATAAATCTCCTATTCTAAAATTAACCCACCTTCGAGAAGGTGGGCATTCTAAATAAAAACCTAAATCTAGCTAGCCTATGGCAAGCAATCCAAGTAAGTCTCCGTATCCCAATTTGTAACCGTATGGTTAAATCTTTCCCACTCGTCATTCTTATAGTGGTGATAGACTTTATACATTTCATCCGGCATTGCAGATTTGATTACTTCATCGTTTGCAAGTTCTTTCATCGCATCACCTAATGACATAGGTAGCTTCTTAACATCTTTACCTGCTTCCAAAGCTTCATAGATGTTGCGCTCTTCAGCTTCACCTGCATCGATGTTATTATCAATACCGTCACCCATTGCTTTTAACAAGGCTGAGCCCATTAAGTAAGGATTCACCATTGAGTCAACTGAACGGTATTCGAAACGACCTGGTGCAGAAACACGAAGTGCACAAGTACGGTTTTGATAACCCCAGTCAGCAAAAATTGGCGCCCAGAATCCTGTATCCCAAAGACGACGATATGAGTTTACTGTAGAAGAACCAATTGAAGTTAGTGCCGGTAAGTGTTTGATGACACCACCGATTGAGTTGAGACCAATAGGACCAGGCATCTTCTCGTCAATCTTAGGATCTGGCATAAATGTGTTTTCGCCACCCTCTTTGTAAGTAAAGCATCCTGGCATACCTGGGAGTTCACCATCACCCGAAGCAATCTCAGGATGGAATACGTCTTTACCACCTCTCCACAAAGACATGTTATGGTGACAGCCTGAAGCCGAAACACCCATAAATGGCTTACTCATGAAGCAAGCAATCAAACCAAACTCACGTGCAACCTGCGCACAAATTTGACGATAAGTAGTGAGACGGTCTGCATTACGCAGGACATCGTCAAATTGAGTATTAAGTTCAAGTTGACCTGGAGCATCTTCATGGTCACCCTGTATAATGTCAAGACCCATTTGTTCTGAATATTCAATCACCCTCATGAATACAG
>CACLHR010000027.1 GCA_902606745.1 uncultured Gammaproteobacteria bacterium | reverse complement strand
TGTTGACTGTTTTTTAATCGAGCAATGCTTAATTCTGTCGAGTTCGTCCTGACTGGGTAGTCTGCCTTCGTAAAACAGTTGATCTGTAATTTGCATACCAAGTGTTGCGTCGACACATCCTGGGTTATAGTTTGCTTCGGTTAGACGCTCACCACTTTGTTGTTTTCCTGTTTGTTTGTTTTCACTGCTACTTTGAGTTGAATTATTACCAACCCTGCAATGCTTAATTCTGCTGAGTTCGTCCTGACTGGGTAGTCTGCCTTCAGACAACTGATTGATAACTTTCTTTCCCAGTGTTTTTTCAGCACATGCAAAATCGTAGTTCTCGCCACCAGATACGTCAGCTTCTTTAGTTTCCCTCTCCAGCGGAACACACTCCCCCTTGTAATTGTTCTTAAATCCTTCAGGACAAGCCGCCCAACCAACTGCAGATAAAATCAGTAGTAGAAAGGCTAGAAAGAACTTGGAGAGTTGTTTCATCCCACTATCTTATTTCTCCTCTACCGCTTCAACTTCACTTAACTGTTCAGATAGTTCTTGTTCAGCTTCACTTATTTGCATTGAATCCTCAAAACGACGCCTTCTATTATCTTGATGGTGCTTAAAACCAGTACCAGCAGGTATCAGGCGACCTACAATGACATTCTCTTTTAAACCCTTAAGGTCATCAATTCTGCCTGTAATTGAAGCCTCAGTTAGCACTCTAGTCGTTTCTTGGAATGATGCTGCTGATATAAAGGATTCAGTTGATAGTGACGCTTTGGTTATACCCATTAACAATCTCTGAAATACGATTGCTTCTTTGCCTTGAGCTTTAAGCTGCTTGTTTTGTTCTTTAACATGTGCATATTCAGCAGTTTCACCATTGACATAGTGTGAATCACCATGATTTAAAATTTCTACTTTTCTTAGCATTTGTTTGATGATAACTTCAATGTGTTTATCAGAAATTTTAACACCTTGAAGACGATAAACATTCTGAACTTCTTTAACGATATAGTTAGCTAAAGCTTCAACACCTAACAAACGTAAAATATCATGAGGGTTTGATGGTCCATCGGAGATCATATCTCCTTTCTCTACTGTTTCACCATCAAATACATTAATTACGCGCCAGTGATGAATCATCATTTCAGTTGTTTCACCCTCTTGATTAGAAATTAATAAACGTACTTTTGATTTAGTTGGGTTACCAAAACTAACCACACCTGCGGTTTCAGCTAGAATCGCATGATCTTTAGCCTTACGGGCTTCAAATAAGTCAGCAACACGTGGCAAACCACCAGTAATATCACTTGTTTTTGAGATGGCTTTTGGAATCTTTGCGAGGATTTCACCTGCATCAATTAATTGTCCATCTTCCAAATTAATTTTAACTCCTGATGGTAGATAATGAGTTGACAATATAAGTTTCTTATCTTTTTTATCAACTAACTTGATCATTGGCTTCATGTCCTTAGCTGCTGAAGTCCTCTCACCTTCTTCAATCATTTCAAAGAAATTTAATCCCGTTAATGGATCTGAATTTTTGACTACTGTCACACCTTCGACAAAGTCAATAAAAATTACACGGCCAGAGTTTTCAGCAATAATTGGATGAGTATGTGGATCCCAATCAGCTATTTTATCTTTCGCTTTAACTTCACCTCCATCTTGGAAATGAACCATCGCACCATAGGGTAACTTGTATCGCTCTTTTACTTGTCCCAAATCATTTCGAATTGACACTTCAGAAGACCTTGAAACAACTACCAAATCTCCATTACTGTTAGTAATAGATTTCATGTTTTCAAAGTGAACAATACCATTAGTATTAATATTTATACTGTTAACAGCAGTCGATGCGCTTGCTGCTCCACCTATGTGGAAAGTACGCATAGTTAACTGCGTTCCAGGTTCTCCAATTGACTGCGCAGCAATTACGCCAACAGCCTCACCTACTCCTATCTTGTGACCCCGTGCCATATCATTACCATAACAAGCTGAGCACACTCCATAAGAAGTTTCACATGTAATAGCAGAACGGACTTTAACTAATTCAATACCCAATTCATTAATCTGATCCGAATCATTCAAAGTAATTAAATGGTCTTTTTCTAAAAAGACTTTCGATGTATTTGGTAGAAGTACTTCTTCAGCAACAATTCGACCAAGAACAGCTGAGCCCAAAGTTTGAACCACATTACCACCCTCAATTACCGCCTTCATAATTAAACCATTTTCGGTATTACAATTCTCTTCGGTGATTACTAAATCTTGACCAACATCAACCAAGCGACGAGTCAAGTAACCTGAGTTGGCTGTCTTCAATGCAGTATCAGCCAAACCTTTACGAGCACCGTGCGTTGAAATAAAGTACTGCATATTGTTCAAACCTTCACGAAAGTTACTGGTGATTGGTGTCTCAATAATAGAACCGTCTGGCTTCGCCATCAATCCACGCATACCAGCTAACTGCCTAATCTGAGCTGGAGAACCTCTAGCACCAGAGTCTGCCATCATATAAATCGAGTTAAACGATGGCTGCTTCTCTATTTTTCCTTCAGCATCAGTTACATCTTCGTAACCTACTTTATCCATCATTGCTTTTGCAACCTCTTCCGAAGTACGAGACCAAATATCAATAACCTTATTGTAACGTTCTCCATTAGTTAAAACACCTGAAGAAAATTGTTGCTGTACACCTTTAATCTGTATATTTGCAGTCTCAATCATTTCCATTTTCTCTTGTGGAACAATCATATCGTTCGAACAGAATGAGATACCTGATTTTGTTGAAAACTCAAATCCCATATACATCATTTGATCTGCAAAAATAACTGTCTCTTTTAACTCTTTTGTACGGTAGCAAACATGAATTAAATTGGAAACTACTTTTTTGGTCAATGCCTCATTAATTAAGTCAAACGATAAACCTTTCGGCAAGATTCTTGAGAAAATTGCTCGTCCAACTGTAGTGTCGACTAAGCGTGTAGAGCTTGGTTCAAAACCATCCTTAATTTTTTTATAATTCTGAACTCGTAATTTAATCCTTGCATGAAGAGAAACTACATCCTCTAAATAGGCGTTATATGTCTCGTTAGTGTTAGCAAAAATCATCCCTTCACCTTTTTGATTAACCATTTCTCTGGTCATATAATAGAGGCCTAAAATAACGTCTTGTGAAGGAATAATAATAGGGTCACCACTTGCCAAATGCAGAATATTATTTGAAGCCAACATCAAGGTTCTTGCCTCTAACTGTGCTTCTTCAGAAAGCGGTACATGTACCGCCATTTGGTCACCATCAAAGTCAGCATTAAATGCGGTACATACCAAAGGGTGCAACTGAATCGCCTTACCCTCAATTAAAAGTGGTTCAAACGACTGTATACCTAATCTATGAAGCGTGGGGGCACGATTAAGTAGCACTGGGTGTTGATGTACAACTTTTTCCAAGATATCCCATACTTCTGGGATTTCACTTTCAACCATTTTCTTAGCGGCTTTAATGGTTGATGCCAAACCGTTAGCCTGCAAACGATTGTAAATAAATGGCTTGAAAAGCTCAAGTGCCATCTTCTTAGGTAAGCCACATTGGTGTAATTTAAGATAAGGGCCACAAACAATTACAGAACGACCAGAATAATCAACTCTCTTGCCTAACAAATTTTGACGAAAACGACCCTGCTTACCCTTAATCATGTCTGCAATTGATTTAAGAGGACGTCGGTTGTTACCCATTACTGCACGCCCACGGCGACCATTATCAATTAAAGAATCAACAGCCTCTTGGAGCATACGTTTTTCATTGCGAACAATAATTTCAGGTGCATCGAGTTCTAATAATCTCGCAAGACGGTTATTCCGATTAATTACACGACGATACAAATCATTTAAATCTGAGGTGGCAAAACGACCACCATCCAAAGGCACTAATGGCCTTAGGTCAGGTGGCAAAATAGGCAAAACTTTCAATACCATCCATTCAGGTTTATTGCCAGATTGTATTAATGAGTCAACAAGCTTAAGACGCTTATTGATTTTTTTCAGTTTGGTTTGTGATTTTGTGTTGAGTGCATCTTCACGGAGAGTTGCAGCTTCTTTTTCAAGTTGCATTTCGGAAAGAACATCTTGCATAGCTTCGGCGCCCATCTTAGCAACAAATTCATCATCGCCATATTCGTCTAATGCATCGTAATACATTTCTTCCGTTAGTAGTTGTTTTTTAATCAATGGAGTGTTTCCTGGATCGGTTACCAAAAATGCTTCAAAATAAAGCACCCTCTCAATATCTTTTAATGTCATATCCATCAATAAACCCAAGCGTGATGGTAATGACTTTAAATACCAAATATGGGCAACTGGTGCAGCTAATTCGATGTGTCCCATTCTTTCACGACGAACTTTGGAAAGTGTAACTTCAACGCCACACTTTTCACAAACTACATTACGAAATTTCATACGCTTGTATTTGCCACATAAACATTCAAAATCTTTCATAGGGCCAAAAATTTTAGCGCAAAACAAACCTTCCCTCTCAGGCTTAAAAGTGCGATAGTTAATGGTTTCGGGTTTTTTTACTTCACCAAAAGACCATGAGCGAATTTTTTCTGGAGAAGCTAAACCAACTCTAATCGCATCAAAATCTTGCTCTTTATTTTGCTGTTTTAAAATTTGTAATAAATCTTTCAAGGGATTCTCCTAATTTAATTTTGCTCAAGTTCAACATCAATACCCAATGATCTAATTTCTTTCACAAGAACATTAAATGACTCGGGCATAACCGACTCAGTACGATTTTCACCATCTACTATATTTTTATACATTTTTGCTCTACCACTAACATCATCAGATTTAACAGTTAACATTTCACGAAGCGTATAAGCTGCGCCATAAGCCTCTAAAGCCCAGACTTCCATCTCACCAAACCTTTGTCCGCCAAACTGTGCTTTACCACTCAGTGGTTGCTGAGTAACTAATGAATAAGGTCCAGTTGAACGTGCATGCATCTTATCATCTACCAGATGGTTAAGTTTTAGCATATGCATATATCCAACAGTAATGTCACGATCAAACGCATCACCAGTTCTTCCATCAAGCAATTTTGTTTGTCCACTTTCAGGTAAATCAGCCATCTTTAGTAATGATTTAATATCTTCTTCTTTAATACCATCAAAAACCGGTGTTGCCATTGGCACTCCACTTCGCAAATTATTTGCTAACTCAAGTATTTCATCATCAGTAAAAGACTTGATTTTTTCAGTCTTGCCGTAACTGTTGTAGATATCATTTAACATTGAACGTACTTGCTTAACTGTATCCTTGCGGTGCTGATCAAGTAAATTACCTATTTTGTACCCAAGACCCTTTGCAGCCCAACCCAAATGTACTTCTAGTACCTGTCCAACATTCATACGTGAAGGAACACCAAGGGGGTTTAGAACCACATCGACTGGGGTACCATCTGCTAAATGAGGCATGTCTTCTACAGGCGAAACTCGCGAAATAACGCCTTTATTACCATGACGACCCGCCATCTTATCTCCTACCTGAAGGGTTTTACGTGTTGCAACATAAACTTTCACCATCTTCAGTACCCCGGGCGGCAATTCAGCACCCTCTTTAATTTTTGTTGCTTCTTGCTCAAAAAACAATTCAAATTCTTCTTGCTTAGCTTTAGATTGCTTCACTAAAGAAGCGACTTCTTTATTAATTTCGGCATCTTTAACTCTTAGTTTCAGTAATTCACTGTTTTCAAGAGCTTTTAAATTTTTTGAGCTTAACTTATCTCCAGCCCTAATGCCTGCAATAGTTGTACTAGAAGTGTTACCAGAAAGCTTTAGTCGAATACGGCGAAAGATATCTCCATCAATAATGTTAAACTCATCGTCGATATCTTTTTTAATATTCTCCAAACGCTCTTCGTCAATCATTAATGCACGAGAATCTTTTTCAACTCGGTCCCGAGTAAAAATTTGTACGTCAATTACAACACCTGACTTTGAAGCTCCCATTCGTAGTGATGTATCTTTTACATTGTTGGCTTTTTCACCAAAAATAGCACGTAATAGCTTCTCTTCAGGAGAGAGCACGGTTTCACTTTTAGGGGTCACTTTGCCAACTAAAATATCCCCACCTTTGACACGAGCACCTACATAAACAATACCAACATCGTCCAATTTGGATAAGGCTGATTCACTGACGTTTGGAATATCTGCAGTGACTTCTTCTGAACCAAGTTTTGTATCTCTTGCATAAGCTGTTAATTCTTCAATATGAATTGAGGTATAACGATCTTCCTGAACAATCTTCTCAGAAATTAATACTGAGTCCTCAAAGTTGTAGCCATTCCAGGGCATGAAGGCAATCATCATGTTCTGACCAAGTGCAAGCTCTCCTAAATCAGTTGATGGTCCATCAGCAAGTACATCACCTGCAACAATTTTATCGCCCGGTTGAACAAGCGGCTTCTGATTAATACAAGTATTTTGATTAGAACGGGAATACTTAATTAAACTATAAATATCAACTCCCAGTTCACCGGCCTTAGCTTGCTTCGCATCGACACGGATAACAATTCTTGATGCATCTACTGTCTCAACAATACCGTCGTGATCTGCTATTACACAAACACGTGAATCTGTTGCAACAACTCGCTCTATACCAGTTCCTACTAGTGGCTTCTCAGCACGGAGAACCGGAACAGCTTGGCGCTGCATATTCGACCCCATTAATGCGCGGTTAGCATCATCATGTTCAAGGAATGGAATAAGCGAAGCTGCTACAGATGATATTTGTTTAGAATCAATATCAATCAACGTAACTTCTGACTTATCTACTAAAACAAATTCATTCTTATGTCGCCCAGAAACCAAGTCATCTACTAAATAACCTTTACTGTCAACTGTAGAGTTTGCCTGAGCTATAGTATGGTTAACTTCATCAATTGCAGAAATATAAATGATTTCTTTAGTAACAAGGCCATTTTTAACAACCTGATACGGAGTTTCTAAAAAACCATATTCATTTGTTTTGGCATAAACGGCCAATGTATTAATCAGACCAATGTTTGGGCCTTCAGGAGTCTCTATTGGACATAAACGGCCGTAATGTGATGGATGCACATCACGCACCTCAAAACCAGCTCGCTCACGTGTTAAGCCACCTGGTCCTAACGCGGAGATTCGGCGTTTATGCGTTATCCCTGATAAAGGATTCACTTGATCCATAAACTGAGACAACTGGGATGAACCAAAAAATTCTCTAACTGCTGCCGAAACTGGTTTAGAGTTAATTAGATCTTGAGGCGTCAATTCATCAGTTTCTGCGAGATTAAGACCTTCTTTGACTGCCTTCTCTACCCGTATAAGTCCAATTCTAAATTGATTTTCAATCATTTCACCAATAGCTCTTACACGTCTATTAGCCAGAGTATCTACATCATCAACGACATCATGGCCATTCTTGATATCAATCAACTTCTTAATAACATTAATAATGTCATCATGTGTTAAAACATGTTCACCTGTTTCGGAATTAATGCTTAGACGCCTATTAAGCTTCATTCTACCAACGCGAGATAAATCATAGCGATCACCATTAAAGAATAGATTTGAGAACAGTGAATTTACTGCATCTTCTGTTGCAGGCTCGCCTGGACGCATAACATGGTAAATCGACATGCGAGCTTCGATTTCAGTTTGCATTTCATCAAGTCGTAAAGTATCTGAGATATATATGCCATTTTCAGCATCATTAATATAAATAATACTAATTTTTTTAATCTTAGTTGTAGTCAAAACTTCAATGGCTTCTTCGGTTATCACTGTATTGGCAAACAATAAGATTTCACCAGTATCACTATCAATTACATCTGAAGATATGACTTTACCTAGAAGAAACTCAAGTGGTGCCGGAATAGGATTAACTTTAGCTGCTTCAAGCATTTGTGCATGTTTTGCTGTAATGCGACGACCTTTTTCAACCACAATATCTTTTCCTAACTTGATATCAAATTCAGCAATAATTCCTCTTAAGCGTTTGGGTTGAATTATTAAATCACATGATTTAGATTTTAATTTAACATCAAGATGATCAAAAAACGTATCAATAATTTCATTTGTAGTCATCCCCATTGCGCGCAACAAGGTAGTCACTGGAAGCTTTCTACGTCTATCAATTCGAACAAACAAATGCTCATGATGATCAAACTCAAAATCTAGCCATGAACCACGGTAAGGAATAATACGAGAAGAGAATAATATTTTTCCCGATGAATGAGTTTTGCCTTTATCATGCTCAAAGATAACACCTGGTGAACGGTGTAGTTGAGAAACAACAACACGCTCTGTACCGTTAACAACAAAGGTTCCAGTGTCTGTCATCAAAGGAAGTTGGCCTAAATACACATCCTCTTCGATAACTTGCTTTACGCGACGCTTTTTTTTGAGTGTTGAACCATTTTTATCAAAAAGTACAAGATTAAGTTTTACTTGTAGTGTCGCCGCATAGGTTACACCACGAAGCTTACACTCCTTAACATTATATTTAGGCTCTTGAAGTTCGTAATCTACATATTCAATTTCAGCATAACCGTTCAACGCTGTAATTGGAAATACAGATTTAAATACAGAATGAAGTCCGATATCTTTCTTTTCAGTTTTTCCTGCTTGAATGAAAGTATTAAATGAATTAATTTGAATTGATAATAAATCAGGCTCTTTTAGAATTGATTCTCTTGTACCAAAATTATTTCTGATACGCTTTTTCTCAGTGAATGAATAAGTCATAAATACCTCATATTAATCAAAAATTTTTCAAAATTATTTTTAATAAAAACACCAAAATCCCCTGCAGGGGATTTTGGTATATAGCATCGAACAAGTTACTTAAGCTCTACGCTAGCGCCAGCTTCTTCAAGCTGCTTTTTCAAGTCATCTGCTTCTGTTTTAGTAGCACCTTCTTTAATAGGCGCTGGAGCGCCTTCAACAAGGTCTTTTGCTTCTTTAAGACCTAAGCCAGTAATAGTGCGAACAGCTTTGATAACAGCAACTTTCTTGTCACCAAAACTTGTTAAAACAACATTAAACTCAGTCTTTTCTTCATCTACTGCACCGGCTTCAGCGGCTACAGCAATTGGTGCTGCAGCAACCGCTGCTGCAGAAACGCCAAATTTTTCCTCCATTGCTGAAACTAGCTCAACAACATTCATAACTGACATATCTGAAATTGCATTTAAAATATCTTCGTTAGTTAATTTCGCCATGATATTTACTCCTCTATATAATTATTATTGTTGATCACGAATAGCTGCGACAACTCGAGTTAGTTTGGTTGGAACTTCATTTAAAGTCCTCACTAACTTTTCAGTTGGTGCAAGCATCAATGCCATCAACATACTGATTGCTTGATCTTTAGTTGGAAGGTCCGCTATGCGCTTTAGTTGATTTGCATCAACAAATTCACCCGAAACTCCCAAACCTTTAACGACTAACGCTTCATTATTTTTTATAAAATCACGAAAAACACGCGCTACAGCACCCGGGTCTTCTTGGGAAAAACCCAAAATGACTGGACCACTTAGAACCGGTGTGATGCACTCACATTCGGTTTCAACTAATGCTCTCTTTGCCAATGAGTTTTTTACAACACGCAAAGAAACGTCTGCATCTATAGCAGAGTTTCGCAAGTTAGTCATTTGTTCAACATTCAATCCACGATACTCGGCAACGCCAACAGAAACCGCATTAGTAGCTACTGCGTTGACCTGTTCGACAACTGCCTTTTTTGCTTCGAGATTTAGAGCCATAGTCTCTCCTGAACAATTAAAAATAGAAAGCTATAAAACTACAACTTTCGCCACAGAGTATTTTCATACCCTCTACATAGGCAAATTGAAGAATCAATTTATTAAGCAACAAATTGCATTGCAACTCATCGCACCTATGGTCTTTGAGGCATAACAAGTAACCCTGTCGCCCAAAGAATTCATCAATTTAAGTTTTCCTCTACTTATCAAATATCAACACTCGCAACATCAACACTTAAACCTGGACCCATAGTTGATGAAACATTTATTTTTTTTAAATAAACACCTTTCGCAGAACTGGGCTTGCCTTTTTTCAGTGCATCTATTAAGGTGATGATGTTTTCTTCTAAAGCTTTTAAATCAAAAGAAGCCTTACCAACCATTGCATGAACAATACCAGCTTTATCTGTTCGATAACGAACTTGACCTGCTTTAGCATTAATAACCGCTGCAGCAACATCTGTTGCTACTGTGCCAACCTTAGGGTTAGGCATCAAGCCACGCGGACCGAGCACTTGACCAAGTCTTCCAACAACTCCCATTGCATCAGGAGAAGCAATTACAACATCATAATTAAGTTCGCCATCCTGCATAGATTTCATCAGGTCTTCCATACCAACTGCATCTGCACCAGCATCATTTGCTTTTTTAACGTTATCACCTTGAGTAAATACTGCAACACGAACACTTTTTCCTGTTCCATTTGGCAAAACAACAGCACCGCGAACGTTTTGATCTGATTTTTTAGAATCAATGCCAAGATTAATACTGATATCAATGGACTCGTCAAATTTTGCTGTTGCGCAATCTTTAACAATGTTAATGGCATCTTTAATTGAGTAATGAAATCCTTTTTCAATTTTTGAGTCGTTATCTTTTTGTTTTTTTGTTAGACTAGTCATCTTTAACCCTCCACCACAAGGCCCATCGAACGAGCTGTACCAGCAATAATTTGTACCGCTGCATCAATATCATTAGCATTCAAATCTTTCATTTTTATGTTAGCCACCTCTTCTAATTGAGCGCGAGTTACTGTTCCAACTTTGTTGATGTGTGGCTCACCGCTACCTTTTTCAATACCTGTTACTTTGCGTAAAAGAACTGCAGCAGGTGGTGTTTTAGTAATAAATGTAAAACTACGGTCGTTATAGACTGTGATGATTACAGGCACTGGCATACCCTTATCAAGGTCTTGAGTTTGAGCGTTAAAAGCTTTACAAAAATCCATAATATTGACACCATGTTGACCTAATGCTGGACCAACTGGTGGTGATGGATTCGCTTCTGCTGCAGGTACCTGCAACTTGATGTATGATTCAATTTTTTTTGCCATTATTCTATCTCCTATGGGTACAAACGCTTTTATGCTCCCCTTTATTTACAACAACCTGTAGAGGCTAAATTAGGTTTTCTCTACTTGAGCAAACTCTAACTCAACTGCAGTGGTACGTCCAAAAATCAAGACTTCTACTGTCAGCAAACTTTTTTCATAATTAACACCTTCAACAGTACCATTAAACTCATTAAATGGACCATCAATAACCAACACTTCTTCACCTGGCTGAAATGCTATTTTAGGTTTAGGTTTATCAGCTCCTTCCTGAACACGCGCAAAAATCCTGTCAACCTCTCTTTGTAATATTGGAGAAGGTTTTCCTGAAGAACCACCAATAAAACCGATTACATTGTTGGTGTTTTTAACCAACAACCAACTTGGCTCTGTAAGTTCCATATTTATTAACATATAGCCTGGAAAGAACTTACGTTGGGTTTCTCTTTTTTTGCCACCTTTTAGTTCAACCACTTGCTCAGTAGGAATCATAATCTCGCCAACAAGATCTTCGATACCTTCTCGAGAGACGGCTTCTTCTATAGCAGCTTTTACTTTTGTTTCATAGCCACTTCTTGCATGAATGACAAACCACTTCTTAGACATGAAAACCCTTTACTTAAAAATTTAACCTTGAGATCGATTGAACGCCCCAAGTAAAGAATGCATCAACAATCCATAAAAAAATTGCAACAATAATAACGGCTATCAAAACAAATCCGGTTGTTTTGATCGTTTCTTCACGAGTCGGCCAAACAACTTTTCTTAATTCAATTCTGGTTTCCTTCACAAAATGGAGAAATCTATCACCCTGTGAAGATTTAACAAATATTGCTGCCGCGACAACTAGTCCAAATAGCATGATTAGAACTTTAAAGAGTGTCGTTAATTCAAGAGGGTTTAAATAAAATACCGCGATTGAGATCACCAATATAACAATTGACAGAACAGTATTTAATTGAATTGACCTTTTATTTAGATTGTCTATTTGCTTAGTCACATCTATCCTTTAATTTGGCAGGCAAGGAGGGACTCGAACCCCCAACCAACGGTTTTGGAGACCGCCACTCTACCAATTGAGCCACTTGCCTAAATATTAACTCCAGAAAAAAAACTA
>CACLHR010000026.1 GCA_902606745.1 uncultured Gammaproteobacteria bacterium | reverse complement strand
ATATCTGGCCTCATATGCTGCTCCAGTGCCTGCCATACCACCACCAACAACGAGAATATCGCAGTCTTCCCAAACTGTTTTAACCTTACCCACTAGTAATACACTCCTTCTTTTAGCTGTTCTTTTTTCAGTACTGGTAGACCTGTATCAATGTTCAGAGCATCTGGTTCAAAACAAAGTAATTGTGAATCGAGTGCCTCTTTATCAGGTAACTCTAACTCTCCAAGTTTTGGAATTTTCTCTCCCCAAGGCTGAGTGGTAATTGGAGAAAGGAAGTTTTTCTCTCGACCATCTCGGAACTTAATCTTCCAGGATATTGTGCCTTTCTCTTCCTCTCGAAGTACCCGTACGCTATGACCGAGAGGAGCAAAATCAGCATATCCACGAACATCAATTGCATTTTGTGGACAAGCCTTTACGCATGAATAGCATTCCCAACACATGTTAGGTTCAATATTTACTGCTCGTCTGACGGTTTTATCGATGTGCATAATATCAGACGGACATATATCAACACAGTGTCCACAGCCATCACAACGTGTCATGTATACAAAAGTTGGCATCTTATTTTCTCTCCTCGTTATTTATTAGTTATTAAAAGTTGTCAATAGTGTTTTGGTGCTTCCCGCTTAATACCTAAACCAAATTGCTCCGGTCTATCAGCCGGTGCAGGTAAATTTTCCCTAGAGCCATCTGCCTCTGTTACTCTTTTCTGAAAAGCCGCTGCTGGCTTGAAAAACATATGTGCAAATTTAGACCATAGCACCCCTCCAAATAGCACGGTGCTTGAAAGAACAAATAAAACAAAAAACAGGGTGTCCCAACCAGATATATCTGAAGTTTGGAAATAGGACCATATTAGGCCAAAAGTGGCAGTGGCAAGAAGCGATAGGATAAAAAGATCAGCACGTACCACTCGATACCATGGGTTTCCTTCTACAGCAACGTCAACACGAATGAAAAACCAAAACCAATAACCACCAACACACAACATTAGTGCGCCAATATGCCACAATAGTGGCAGAATAGAAGGTGTAATGGCTGTTATTGAAGCATAGCAGAAAATCATAATAGCCGTGGTGCTGACAAATAGTACGAAACCATACATTGTAAGAAGGTGTGCAATTCTTCTCTTTGTGTTGCAGAATTCACCAGACGTTAAAACATCTTCAGCTATAGTTTTTAGGGCAATTGAGGCTTTTTCTCCGGCACTAACTGGATTAGTAGCTAACTTTTTTGCCTTCTCTGAATTTCTGAAGAAGAACTTGGCACTTTGCTTATGAGCCATATCAAGCATCGTTCCCCCTGCTACCAAGATCACCATCGCAATGACATACACTTGCATAGCAATAGAAGGTATAAATTCAGAAAGTTCGGAAAATGGATTGATAGTAATCATAGTATATTATTTGTTGGTTTTTTAATTTAATATAGTAATTATTATATTCATATTTTATTACCTAGCTGAGTGACCTTTTAATTCCACGTTTACTCTTTCATCCTCTTTAATACTGGCGTAATATTTACGAAGGATTGTCAATACTTCTACACGGGAAAAGTTCTCAGGAATTTCTAAGTTTTCACTAAGCAAATATCGCAATTTTGAACCTGATAATAATAGCCTATCTTCATTACTGTGAGGACAAATATCCATACTCGTTATTTCGGCACACTTATAACACCAAAATGACCAGTCGAGCTTGAGTGGCTGAGTCAATAATGCATCACCAATCTCATCAAATATATTATGCGCATCAAACGGACCATAGTAGTCTCCAATACCAGCATGGTCACGCCCAACAATTAAGTGAGAACAGCCATAGTTTTGTCTAAATAGTGCATGCAATAATGCTTCACGTGGACCAGCATAGCGCATATCCAATGGGTAGCCAGATTGTAATACTGTGTTTTCTACAAAGTAATTATCAATTAAAGTAGATATTGCTTCAGAGCGAATCTCAGCTGGAATGTCGCCTGGTTTTAATTCACCTAATGTAGAGTGAATCATTACACCGTCGCAAGTTTCAAGTGCCGTATTAACCAAGTATTCATGAGACATGTGCATTGGGTTACGGGTTTGAAATGCTGCAATGGTTGACCAGCCTTTATCATTAAAATAATCACGAGTCTCCGTTGGTGTCATGTACAACTCACTATATTTTTCTGGGTAGCTACCATCTGACAATACTTTAATTGGTCCACCGAGATTGTACTTACCTTGTTCCATGACCATAACAACACCCGGATGCTCCATTTCAGTTGTTTTATAAACCATATCACACTCGTATTCTTTATCAATAGTGTATTTTTCAGTAACAACCATGGTAGCAATAATTTCATCAGTTTTACTGTTAACTAGTGCCACTTCATCTTCTTCTTTTATGTCTTCATTATCGGTTGATAAAGTAATTGGAATTGGCCAAAAAGTACCGTTTGAAGTAATCATATTGTCACATACACTTTTCCAATCTAATTTAGTCATAAAACCATCAAGAGGGGTAAATCCTCCAATACCTAACATAATTACGTCACCAAACTCCCTTGAAGAACAAGTTATTTTGGGTAAAGATTTTGCTTTATCTAATTCTGTTGTTAAGGTATCACCCTCCAAAGCAAGAGGTTTTAAAGTTTTACTTCCATGGGGTGGGACTAATTCAGACATAGATTTAATAGTATGAGTTTAGGTGTAGTATAGTTTGTTTTTTAGGTTACTTCAACTCATATATATGAGTTGAAGAAATAATTACTAATTACATTCTAAATATAATCCAATTGATTGTATTTGGCTTGCTAATTAACACATCTAAAGTGAGCTACAGTTATAATTGCGCCAATGATTCGTAGCGTAATAAAAACCACCTTACCAATTCTTTTTGGTTTTTTGCCATTAGGGATTGCTTTTGGAATCTTGTTCCAAGAGCTTGGTTACCCATGGTATTTCGCAACCTTGATGGGAATTTGTGTCTATGCTGGTGCGGCGCAATTCATGGCAGTGGGTATGTTAGGTGCAGGTGTAGGTTTATTTGAAATCGCAATTTCTACTTTTTTTCTTAATTCTCGTCATTTATTTTACGGATTGGCGTTGTTAAATAGTTTTGGTGCATGGGGTTTAAGAAAGTTCTATCTAATTTTTGGTTTGACCGATGAAACTTATGCATTAATGACAACAATAAAAGTTCCACAAGAGTTTAATAGGGAACGTTATTATTTTTTGATTACCTTGTTTTCTCAAAGTTACTGGGTGCTCGGTTGTTCCATCGGAGCTTTGGCAAGTAGCTCTCTTAATTTCAATACCGAGGGTATGGATTTTGCAGCAACCGCGCTCTTTACAGTTTTGTTAATTGAGCAGTGGCTAAAGGTCAGGAAGCCATTGCCATTCGTTGTGGCTTTTGGCTCGTCCTGTTTAGCGCTGATATTGTTCTTTCAGCACATGCTTTTGGCGGCGATTGTTTTATCAATAACAACGATAATTGTTTTACGATTTATAAAATCGAAGAAAAATGACTGATATTAGCTATTTATTATTAGTAATGGTAGTGATGACAGTCGCAACTTACGCGACAAGATTAACACCTTTCCTGCTTTTTAGTCGAGACCAAGAAAGAGCATTGATTAATTTTATTGCAAAAAATACACCACCAATGATCATGACAATTCTTGTTATATATATGCTTAAAGGCGTTAACTATCTCTCATTTGAAGGGGTTTATACTTTTATAGCGATACTAGCGACTGTCGTTTTTCATCTATATAAGAGAAACGCATTACTCAGCATTATTGCCGGCACAGCAGTCTATATGATTGCTGTACAAATATGATTATATAAGTAACAATATTTAAAAGAAAAAAGCTCGATTTAAATCGAGCTTTTTTATGATGGAGGCTGGGACCGGAGTCGAACCGGTCTATAAGGCTTTGCAGGCCCCTGCATAACCGCTTTGCTACCCAGCCAATTCAACTTACAAATAAAAAAACCTGTTCACACAGGCCAACGTAAACAGTTAGAATTTGGAGCGGGAAACGAGATTCGAACTCGCGACATTCACGTTGGCAACGTGATGCTCTACCAACTGAGCTATTCCCGCATAAGGATTGAAATTATAGTGTTTTTTTGCTAACTGTCAAATGTTTTTAAACCTGCAATTAGATATTTTGTACCTGACCAAAGGGTAAGAATTGTAGCCGTAAATAAAAGAACTTTTCCCGCAATATTGATCTGATTATATGAAAAAAATAATAGTGGCTGTTGAAGCAAAAGAAACAGTATAGCAACCATCTGCATAAATGTTTTCGATTTACCAATCCATGAAACAGCAACATTTGCTCTTTTGCCTACTTCACTCATCCACTCTCTAAGTGCAGAAACTAGGATTTCTCTTGAAACAATTATAATCGCAGGTATGGTAATGAACCACGAATGGTAATAATCTGTTAACAGAACAAGAGCAACACAAACTAGGAGTTTATCTGCAACAGGATCTAAAAATGCTCCAAATGCTGATATTTGATTAAGTTTTCTAGCTAATAATCCATCTAAAAAATCAGAAGCACTAATTACGATAAAAATTACAACTAAGATATTATTAATCCAGGGCAAAGGAGTTCCATTATTAATTAAGGCTAAAGGAGCTCCTTCTAAATAACCCGGTTGTAGGTAGAATAATCCTACAAAGACAGGAATTAATGCAATCCTTGCTAGAGTAATAATATTTGGAAGAGTCATCATATTAAGCTCATTCTATCAAAGAGCTTTATGCTTTAGAATAAACTTTATATTTATGGCGCGCTCGGCAGGAGTCGAACCTGCAACCGCTCGGTTCGTAGCCGAGTACTCTATCCAGTTGAGCTACGAGCGCAGGAGCGTAATTATCGCTATCTTTCAACTAAAGGTCAAGAAGAGATTGAGGTTTTCGACAAAATATTGACCAATTCATCTAACTTCATTATTCTTGAACCCTTGATTAGAATTGTTGCACCTAAATGGCATTCATTAAGTTGATTATAAAGTGATTCAATATCTGAAAAAAGCTCCCCGTTATAATGATTTGAATGTTCACCGATAGTATAAAGTTTATCCAACCCTGCCTGATTCGCATACTTTCCAATTTCTTGGTGAAGTACTCTCGAATTATCTCCTAGCTCAGCCATTGAACCTAAGACAGCAATTTTTTCTCCAGAGAAGGTTTTCAATGTATCGATCGCAACCTTCATTGAGTGAGGGTTGGCATTATAACTATCATCTAGTATCGTGAAGCGATCACTCTCAAGCAATTGAAGCCTACCTTTTTCAGTGGTGGTTTTTTCGAGGCCTTCTTTTATGAGAGAGAGACTAACACCAAGCTCATTAGCACAAGCAGCAGCAGCCAGAGCATTGTCTATTTGATGCAATCCAATCATGGGTAGTTTGATGTTGATGAAGTCGTTTTTGCAATGTAGGTCAAAGTTCAAATGTGCTCTCTTATGCAGAATATTGCTTGCATAAATAGAGCTCATATTTCCAAAAAAAGTAAATTTTTGAGTCCCAGACATTTGTTGCCACACACTCTTATGTGGTGACTCATTATTCATCAAAGCATTGCCATTTTGGGTAAGAGATTTGAATATTTCACCTTTAGCTTTAACTAGGTTTTCAAAAGAGCCAAATTCTCCTAAATGGGCGTTATTAGCATTTGTAATTAATGCCAAGTCGGGTTTGGCAATATCACAAAGCAATGTAATTTCTTTTTCATGGTTTGCTCCCATCTCGACCACGCAATATCGATGCTTTTCTGTTAGTTCAAGAATCGTTTTCGGGACACCTAGGTGATTATTAAGGTTGCCTTTTGTTGAAAGGGTTGGCGCTTGTAGTGATAAGATAGAGTCAAGCATGTTTTTTGTAGTTGTTTTGCCGTTACTACCGGTTATTGCTATAACCTGAGGTGAGAGTGATTGGCAGTGCCAAGAGGCTAATTTTTGATAAGCCTTCTCTGTATCTTTTACGATAATAGTAGGCAAACTTGTGTTCACTTTTTTATGAGCAATAATCGCCTTAGCTCCCAATTCTTCAGCCCTTTGGGTGAAAAGGTGTCCGTCAAAGTTTTCACCTTCGAGAGCTATAAAAAGTCTACCAGCAACTCTTTGACGTGTGTCAGTACAAACTCCTTTAAAATTGATTTCTTCTTCTATAGAAAAACTTCCATTGACAATATCAGCGACTTTGTGTGTATCAGATAAGAGCATCTAATGCTATCTCCATGTCACTAAAAGGCATTACTTGGGATCCTATGATTTGGGTTGATTCATGGCCTTTTCCGGCAATAAGTAAGACTTCATCTTCATTCAAAGTAGTTATGGCCGTTTTGATGGCAATTTTTCTATCTAGAATAACTTGGGTGTTATTTTCTATTTTTACCCCAACTAGGATATCTTTAATAATGTTTTCTGGTTGTTCATTTCTTGGATTGTCATTTGTCAAAATAATACTGTGAGCAAGTTCACTAGCGATTTTGCCCATCTGTTGTCGTTTGCTTTTATCTCTATCACCTCCGCAACCAAACACTAATCTCAGTTTGGATTCCGGATAATGGAGATGCAAGGTTTGTAAAGCATTTGATAGGGCATCAGGAGTGTGAGCGTAGTCTATCCAAATATTGTTCTTGTCTAACTTTTGCATTCTTCCAGGTGGGGGTGATAGCTTAGCAAGCTTTGGAATAATGAGTTCATCACTATAACCAAGAGACTTTATGCTCGCAAACGCTGCGAGAGCATTAGATAGATTGAAGTGACCCAGTAGTGGTAATTCAAAAACAAAATTAAAAAGATGACAGATAAACCCTTTTTTACTAAGCTGGTAATCACTAAAATCATCAATGCTGAAAGTTTTAACCACTTTATCTTCTGCGACATCTAAAAAGTAAGAGTGGTTTTCGTCATCTCGATTAATGATTACTGTTTGTGCTTTACTATTACTAAATAATTTCCCTTTAGCCTCTCGATAGTGTTCCATGGTTTTATGGTAGTCCAAATGATCTTGCGTTAGGTTGGTAAAAATAGCTTGCTCAAAATCTAATCCTGACAATCTATTTTGAGTTAAGGCATGAGAAGATGCCTCAATAATAGCTACTTCAATTCCTTGTTTACTGTACTCTTGAAGTGACTTATAAATCGTAAAAATATCAGGCGTTGTGTTACTTGTTTTATTATCTGAATGACTTATACCTAAGGTACCAATAACACCAGTCCTAACATTTAAATCTTCAAGGAGTTGTGAGATAAAGAGACTGACGGAAGTTTTTCCATTAGTTCCAGTTACCCCAATTAGCTTGACGTTTTGTGCTTTTTGATAAAAGATTCGAGCTAAATCTGATAGATAAGAGCTAAGATTATCTATTCGAATACTCGGTACAGAACACTGGATATCCCTATCTTCTACTAGTACAGCAATACAACCTTTATCAATTGCATTTTGGACAAACTCACAACCATGTTTTTGTGTTCCCTTTATGGCCACAAAGATGTCACCCTTTTGAAGGCTTTGAGTATTCAGTGAGAGCCCAGCAACATCGAATGTATGTGATGTTTTTTGGATTTCAGATAGTAATGTTTTAATATTCATTATGTTTAATTAACTAGGGTCATATGAAACATAAATAGCACCACAAAAAACAATACTGTTTTGTAGAAAAAAACTTTAAGCCACTTTTGCCTGCATTAAAGTATGCATATTGATAGCACCAATAACTTTATCATTGCCGTCTACTACAGGTAATGAATTTAAGCTATGCTCCTCCATCATTTTTAAAGCTATAAGCGCAGGCTTGTTGGGTTGTATCGACTTACAATTTTGAGTCATAACGTCTTTAATTGACATGTCTTGGAAGTTAATATTTTTTTCTAGTGCGCGTCTTAGGTCGCCATCAGTGAAAATTCCCAGTAAGGTATCATTTTTATCAGTAATAAGAACCATGCCGAGAGATTTTTGACTCATTACTAAAATGCTATCTGTGATTGAAGTTTCTTTTGACACGATAGGTATATCATCGCCTGATTTCATAATGTTTGAAACAAGCGTTAATAAACGTCTTCCTAACATTCCTGAAGGATGTGATTTTGCAAAATCTTCTGGAGTAAAGCCTCGAGCATTTAAAAGTGTAATCGCAATGGCATCTCCCATAACTAGAGCTACAGTTGTGCTAGATGTAGGAGTAAGGTTATGGGGGCAAGCTTCTTGGTCAACACTGACATCTAAATGCACATCACTCTCTTCGGCTATAGTAGAGCCAGAGTTACCAGTCATACTGATCACTGTTACATTGAGTCGCTTTAGGCTTGGAAGAAGTGTAATGATTTCATCCGACTCTCCAGAATATGAAATGATAATAACAACATCCTTATAATTAACCATGCCTAAATCTCCATGACCCGCTTCACCCGGATGAACATAAAAAGAAGGTGTGCCGGTTGAAGCAAGTGTAGCAGCAATTTTTTTAGCAATATGACCAGATTTTCCCATACCAATTAATATAACTTTTCCTTCACAGGACAGCATAAGTTGACAAGTATGATCCAAGGTTTGATCAATTCTATCTTTTAACATTAGGATGGAATTGGCTTCAGTTTGAATAACCGCTTTTGCTATTTCAAGTAATGATTTGGCCAAAATATTAATCAGGATAGTTATTGTTATTGGGTAGATTATAGATATTATTTCTATAGCATGGGCTTTATAATGGAGTCAGATTGGGTGTTAAGGCTTAATGAGTATTGATGAAAACCAAGATTTTGTTTGTCTGTATGGGTAATATTTGCCGTTCCCCAACCGCTGAAGGCTGCTTTCGATCTATTTTATCAAAACAAGACCTTTCCGATAGTTTTGAAATAGATTCTGCTGGTACACATGCCTATCACATAGGCAATCCGCCAGATAGTAGGTCACAACAAATTGCAAGAAAGTACGGTATTGAATTATCAAACCAAAGAGCAAGGAAAATTCATGAAAGTGATTTTTATTACTTCGACCATATAATCGCAATGGATACGGATAATATTGATATCTTAAAATCTATCTGTCCAACCGACAGTCAATCTCAAATTAAATTATTGTTTGATTATCTTCCCGATGCAGGCTTAAAAAGTGTACCAGATCCTTATTTTGAAGGAAAATTTGATGAAGTATTTGAGATGGTTCATGCGGCCTGTACTTCTTTTTTGGAAAACCTAGTAAAAAAAGCCTAATATTAATTGACATCAGAGTACCCACCAAAGTATAATTCTCCGCTTTATTAGCCCCGCTATAAAGGCAAAAATTAGAAAATAGTTTGGAGTAGAAATATTTATGTCAACGATTAACCAATTGATACGCAAGTCGCGCAATAAAAAGATTGCTAAAACTGGTGTACCAGCATTAGATAGTTGTCCACAGAAGCGTGGCGTATGTACGCGCGTTTACACGACAACGCCAAAAAAACCAAACTCAGCTTTAAGAAAAGTTGCCCGAGTTAGATTAACTAATTCAGCAGAAGTCACAACATATATTGGTGGTGAAGGTCATAACTTACAGGAACATTCGGTAATTCTTATCCGTGGTGGTCGTGTAAAGGATCTGCCAGGTGTTCGTTATCACACTGTTCGTGGTGCATTGGATACAACAGGTGTAGATGGAAGAATGCAAGGACGTTCTAAATATGGTACAAAAAAACCTAAAAAATAATTAATAAGAGAAGACTAACATGAGAAGAAGGTCCGCACCCAAAAGAGAGATATTACCAGATCCAAAGTATGGTGATCTTGTATTGGCAAAGTTTGTAAACATTTTAATGTTTGATGGTAAAAAATCAGTAGCTGAAAAGATTGTCTATGATGCATTAGATGCAATTGAATCTAAAGGTAATGCTGAGCCAATTGAAACTTTTAAACAAGCTCTTGAGAATATTGGTCCACAAGTAGAAATAAAATCACGTCGAGTAGGTGGCTCCACTTACCAAGTACCCGTTGAAGTTAGAGCGGACCGCAAGGTTGCTTTGGCAATGCGCTGGATTATTGAAGCATCAAGAAAGCGTGGTGAAAAAGGAATGAAGCTCAGATTAGCTGGTGAAGTATTAGATGCAGTTCAAAATCGTGGTACAGCATTTAAGAAAAAAGAAGACACACACAGAATGGCAGAAGCAAACAAAGCGTTTGCCCATTTTCGCTGGTAATTTAAGGAGTCTGCCATGCCAAGAAATACTCAAATTGATCGTTATCGCAATGTTGGCATTATGGCACACATCGATGCGGGAAAAACAACCACCACAGAACGTATCCTTCTGTACACAGGGCGCACTCATAAAATAGGCGAGGTGCATGACGGTAGTGCAACCATGGATTGGATGGAACAGGAACAAGAACGTGGCATAACTATTACTTCAGCAGCGACTACTTGTTTCTGGAAAGGAATGGATAACCAATTTGATGATCATCGCATCAATATTATTGATACCCCAGGACATGTTGACTTTACGATTGAAGTAGAGCGCTCATTGAAAGTATTAGATGGAGCTTGTGCAGTTTTTTGTGCAGTAGGTGGAGTTGAACCTCAGTCCGAAACAGTTTGGAGGCAAGCTAATAAATATAATGTTCCAAGAATTGGTTTTGTTAACAAGATGGACAGATCGGGTGCTGACTTTTTGCGTGTTTGTGACCAAGTTAAAACACGCTTAGGTGCAAATCCAGTGCCTCTGCAAATTGCAATTGGTGCTGAAGAAGCTTTCGAAGGTGTTGTTGACCTTATTCGTATGAAGGCTATCTACTGGAACGAAAAAGACCAGGGTGAGACCTATGATATTAAAGATATTCCCGAAGAGCTTCAAGGCTTAGCTGAAAATAAACGTGAGTTTATGATTGAATCTGCTGCAGAAGCAAACGAAGAGTTAATGGAAAAGTACCTAGAAGAAGGTACTTTGACTGAAGATCAAATAAAAGAAGGTATTCGTCTACAAACAATTACAAATGAAATTATTCCAATGTTTTGTGGCTCAGCTTTTAAAAACAAAGGCGTTCAAGCAGTATTAGATGCAATGGTAATGTATATGCCATCGCCATTGGATGTAAACCCAATTAGTGGTATTTTAGATGACGCTGATGAAACTTTGGCGCCAAGAAATCCAAATGACACAGAACCTTTCGCTGCGCTGGCTTTTAAAATTGCAACTGACCCATTTGTTGGTAATCTGACATTTTTTAGAGTTTACTCAGGTGTGCTGAATTCAGGTGATTTTGTTTTTAACTCTTCAAAAGGCAAAAAAGAACGAATTGGTCGTATTGTGCAAATGCATTCAAATAACCGTGAAGAAATTAAAGAGGTTCGAGCTGGAGATATTGCTGCAGCAATTGGCTTAAAAGATGTCACAACAGGAGACACATTGTGTGACATGAAAGAAAAAATCATTCTTGAGAGAATGGAATTTCCTGAACCAGTTATTGCTGTTGCCGTTGAGCCTAAAACCAAAGCTGATCAAGAAAAAATGAGCATTGCATTAGGAAAATTGGCTAACGAGGACCCTTCATTTATAGTTTCTACCGATGAAGAATCTGGTCAAACGATTATTGCTGGCATGGGTGAGCTTCACTTGGATATTATTGTTGATCGCATGATGCGCGAGTTTGATGTAGCTTGTGATGTTGGAGCTCCACAAGTGGCTTATCGAGAAACTATTACTTCCTTTGTGGAGCATGAACATAAGTTTGCTAAACAGTCAGGTGGTCGTGGTCAGTATGGACATGTATATTTACGCATAGAACCTCAAGAACCAGGTTCAGGTTACGAGTTTGTTGATGAAATAAAAGGTGGTGTAATTCCTAAGGAATATGTACCTGCCGTTGATAAAGGCGTCCAAGAACAAATGCAAAATGGTGTAATTGCTGGTTTTCCACTAGTTGATGTAAAAGTGACCGTTTATGACGGTTCTTATCACGATGTTGATTCCAGTGAAATGGCATTTAAAATTGCAGCATCAATGTGTGTTAGAGAAGGTGTAAAGCTTGCCAATCCGAAACTGTTAGAACCCATGATGAATATTGAGGTAATAACCCCCGAGGATTACATGGGTGACGTTATTGGTGACTTAAATCGTCGCCGTGGCATAGTAAATGCAATGGATGATTCACCTGCCGGTAAACAAATAAAGGCTGAGGTGCCGTTGGCAGAAATGTTTGGTTATGCAACAGATCTTCGTTCAATGTCGCAAGGTCGAGCAAATTATTCAATGGAATTTGCTAAATATACTGCTGCACCAA
>CACLHR010000025.1 GCA_902606745.1 uncultured Gammaproteobacteria bacterium | reverse complement strand
ACTGAACCATTTGTTTCAATAACAATATTCAACCTATCTAGGTTTACTTTTTGCTCAACACGTGCTGATTCAACTGTATAACTGACACGTTTAATTGGTGAAAAGCTTGCATCTAACTGAATACTACCAATAGTTTCTGAGTCAACAGTTCGAGAGACAGCGACGTCGTATCCAACTCCAGTACCAATAATAATTGTCATTCTAATTTTGCCACCTTCATTTATAGTTGCTATAACTTTATCAGGGTTGAATACCGATACATCTGTACCATTGGACTCAATATCTGCAACAGTTAGTTGACATGGACCTTCTTTCTCAATGATTACGGTTGCAGTTTCACTCGCATTAAGCCCTACGGAAGCTTCCTTAAGGTTAAGAAGGACATCAAGCACGTCTTCTTGGACACCCTCAATGGTTGAAAATTCATGCATTACACCTTCAATTGAGACTTCAGTAATTGCTGACCCAACCATAGAAGATAATAAAGTTCTTCTTAGTGAATTTCCTAATGTATGTCCAAAACCACGCTCAAATGGCTCAAGAACAACACGATATTCGTTTGCAGACAATTCAACTGAATCGACTAGTTTTGGTTTTAGAAAATTTCTTGCACTTCCTTGCATAATTAATTCCTATTTAGAATACAGTTCAACTATTAAATGTTCTGAAATATCAGCTGACAATTCATCACGAGACGGCACATTTTTGAATATACCTTTTAAGGACTTATTATCAACATCAACCCACTCAGCTAATCCACTCTGTCCTGAAATCTCAATAGCGAGTTGAATTCGGTTTTGTTTTTTTGATTTCTCTCTTACAGAGATTTCATCATTTGCGCTTACCTGATAAGAGGGTATATTGACAATCTTATCGTTAACTAAGATTGATTTATGAGAAACAAGTTGCCTTGCCTCTGAACGAGTTGAAGCGAACCCCATACGATAAACCACATTATCAAGGCGACACTCAAGAAGTGTCAATAAGTTCTCACCTGTTGATCCTTTTTTAGAGCTAGCTTTTTTGTAATATAATCGGAATTGTTTTTCTAAAACGCCGTACATACGTCTAACTTTCTGCTTTTCACGCAACTGTAACCCATAATCACTACCTTTTTGACGACGAGCATTTACACCATGCACACCAGGCAACTGTGATAACTTACATTTAGAATCAATCGATCTAATGCCGCTCTTAAGTTCCAAATCAGCACCTTCACGACGTGCTAATTTGCATGTAGGGCCTGTATATCTAGCCATAATTTTCCTTTATACTCTTCGTTTTTTAGATGGACGACAGCCATTGTGTGGAATTGGCGTCACATCAGTTATTGATTGAATTTTTAAGCCTTGTGCATTGAGGCCACGGATAGCCGAATCTCTACCTGGACCAGGACCTTTAACTCGAACGTCAAGATTCTTCATACCAAAGGCTTGAGCTTTTTCACCACATTCACCTGCAGCAACTTGTGCAGCAAAAGGGGTTGATTTTCTCGAACCTCTAAAACCTGCACCACCTGAAGTAGCCCAACACAAAGTATTCCCATGACGATCAGTAATCATCACAATGGTATTATTAAACGTTGCATGAATATGAGCAATGCCGTCTGAAACGATTTTTTTATGCTTCTTCTTAGTTAATTGTTCTGTTGCCATAATCGTATGCTCTAATTATTTAATTAAACGACGAGGACCCTTGCGAGTTCTGGCGTTAGTTTTTGTTCTTTGGCCACGCAAAGGAAGTGACTTCCTATGACGAATACCTCTGTAACATCCTAAGTCTCTAAGACGCTTAATATTCATTGAAACCTCACGTCTTAAATCACCTTCTACTTCATACTCAGAAACAGCTGTACGAATAGATTCCAACTGAGCTTCAGTTAATTCAGAGACCTTAGTACTAGGGTCTAGTTTTAGTTTTTCACAAATTAATTTAGATCTAGTTTGCCCAATACCAAAAATTGATTGCAAACCAATTACAATATGCTTATGTGTTGGAATATTTATTCCTGCAATTCGTGCCATAAATTCTACCTATATCTCAATCAATACTAAGTAAGAGTGAGTATTTTCACCCAAAATTTTGAAGTTGAAAAATCGTGCAATTTTACTTTGTAAATCAACACCTGTCAATGTCATCAACCCTGCCTTTGCTTGTGACGAGGGTCTTTACAAATAACACGAATCACTCCGTTACGCTTAATGATTTTGCAATCTTTACATATTTTTTTTACAGATGCTCTTACTTTCATAACTAACCCTTACTTTAAGTTCGCTTTGCGCATCAAACCTTCATACTGATTTGACATCATATGAGATTGTGCTTGAGCGATAAAATCCATCACCACAACAACGATAATGAGGAGACTGGTGCCACCAAAATAGAAGGGCACGTTCCAATATAAAATTAAAAACTCAGGCAATAAACAAACTGCCGTTATATAGATTGCACCTACTGCTGTTAGCCTCGAAGTGACAGCGTCAATATAATCGGCTGAGTGCTGACCCGGCCTTATTCCTGGAATAAAGCCACCAGACTTTCTCAGATTGTCGGCTGTATCTTTTGCATTAAATGTAAGTGCTGTATAGAAAAAAGTGAAAAATACAATCGCCGAAGCATAGAACAAGATATATAACGGTTGTCCCGGGGATATAGTTGAAGTAATATCTGCTAACCAACCCAGTCCTTCTGTTTGTGAAAACCAACCACCCAATGTTGCTGGAAATAGAATAATACTAGAGGCAAAAATTGGAGGAATAACACCCGCCATGTTAATTTTAAGAGGCAAATAGGAGCTTTGACCTCCAACCATTTTACGTCCTTGCTGGCGCTTTGCGTAATTCACAGTTATTCGTCTCTGACCTCTCTCCATAAAGACAACAAAGCCCATCACTAGAGCTGCCATAATTAGGATTAGCACAACAGCAAAAACACTTAATTCACCAGTACTTACCATGCTAAGGGTATTACCTAATGAGACAGGCAATCCAGCAACGATACCTGCAAAAATAATCATTGAAATACCGTTACCAACACCTTTTTCGGTAATCTGTTCTCCTAACCACATCAAGAATAGTGTTCCGGTCGTCATCGTCACAACAGTAACAAAGCTAAATGTCAGACCAGGGTTTGTTACAAGCGGAACTCCAGCTCCAGATTGTGATTGTAAGGCTATTGAAATTCCATAAGATTGAAAAACTGCCAAAAATACAGTACCCATACGAGTATATTGAGTAATTTTTCTTCTTCCACGTTCCCCCTCTTTCTTCAATTGCTCAAAATGAGGTACCACAGATGTCATAAGCGTCATGATAATCGATGATGAAATATAGGGCATTATTCCAAGAGTGAATATAGATAAGCGTTCTAACGCTCCACCTGAGAACATATTAAACATACCCAAAATACCATCTCTATTATCTTCTACTAAAGAAGCAAGTGCTGTCTGTGATATAAATGGAATAACAATATGTGTGCCCAGTCTGAAAACGATTAACGCACCCAATAGATAAAGGATGCGCTTTATTAAATCTTCACTAAGTCCTAGAGGTGATTGGCTCATTTCATTACTCGCTTATGGTGCCTTTTGCTGCCTCAATAGCCGCTTTTGCACCTTTAGTTACTTTAATACCTTTTAAGTTAACTGCACGTGTAATTTCACCTGAAAGCATAACTTTGACTCTTAAAATGTTTTTCGTAACAAGGTTGTTTTTCTTTAAAGTATCAATATTAATATCAGTTTCCGTTAACTTATCAATTTGAGAGAGAGTTACTTGAGAGGTTACTCTTGAGATACGTGAAGTAAAACCAATTTTCGGTAATCTTCTTTGTAATGGCATCTGCCCACCCTCAAATCCAATTTTAGTAAAACCGCCAGAGCGAGAACTTTGTCCTTTATGGCCTCGGCCACACGTTTTACCAACGCCGGAGCCTATACCGCGACCAACGCGCTTTCTGCCAGATTTTTCGCCCAAAGCAGGCTTCAGTGTATTAAGATTCATAACTTATCCCTCTACTTTTAACAAGTAAGAAACTTTATTAATCATGCCTCTTACTGCTGGTGTATCCTGCAACTCTACTGTATGGTTGATTCGCTTTAAACCAAGACCATTTACCGTAGCACGATGCGCAGGAAGTCGACCATAAAAACTTTTAGTTAAAGTCACACTCAGAGTTGCTTTTTTTGTAGCAACTTTCTTAGCAGGAGCTTTTTTTACTGCAACTTCTTTGGCTGATACTTTTTTTGTAGCAACTTTCTTAGCAGGAGCTTTTTTCACCTCAACATTTTTAGTTGATGATTTTTTAGAAACAGCCTTTTTCAGTGCAGCTTTTTTTTCTATTTTCTCTTCAGCCATTATACTTCTCCAATAATTTCTTCAACGGTTTTGCCTCTCTTGGCTGCAATAGTTTGAGGTGATGACATTTTTGTTAATCCATTAATAGTTGCTCTAACAACACTTATCGGGTTACGTGTACCGTTACATTTTGTCAAAATATTGTGGACACCCACAGCTTCTAAAACACTCCTCATCGGTCCACCAGCAATTACACCAGTACCTTCAGATGCAGGTTGCAGATAAACCTTTGCTGCACCTACACGTGAAGTAATTGGATAATGAACTGTGCCATTAACTAATGGTACTAATTTCATTGATCTTCTTGCTTTATCCATCGCTTTTTGTATAGCTATAGGAACTTCGCGTGCTTTACCAGTACCATAACCAACTTTTCCGTTACCGTCACCGACAACTACTAAAGCAGAAAAACCGAAGATTCGACCACCTTTAACTACTTTAACAACACGTCGAATATTAACCAGTTTTTCGATGAATTCATTTTCTTCTTTGTAATTATTTCTCTTATTATTAGCCATTCTTTAAACCTTTAATTAAAAATCTAACCCACCTTCTCTTGCCGCTTCTGCAAGCGCCTTGATTCGACCATGGTACTTAAAACCAGAACGATCAAATGCGACCTTAGATACTTTAGCTTTTTTAGCAGCTTTTGCTATCAAATCACCTACTTTCATAGCTGCCTCAACATTACCACCATTTTTAATTTTGGCAGACAAGCTCGAGGCTGAAGCCAAAGTTTTTTTGCCACAGCTACTAATTATCTGAGCATAAATATGCTGGGAAGATTTGTAGACACACAAACGCTCTACACCTCTTTCTGCGTGCTTTGCTCTAAATTTTGTTGCCCTTCTTATTCGGGCTTGCTTTTTTGCAAATTTCATCTAAATACCTTCCAATAGCTATTATTTCTTTTTAGCGTCCTTACGAACAACTTGTTCATCTGTATAACGAACACCCTTTCCTTTATATGGCTCAGGTGGACGAAACGCTCTGATTTCAGCAGCCGCTTGACCTACTTTTTGTTTGTCGATTCCCTTCACCACAACTTCAGTCTGTGAAGGAGTTTCCACACTAATACCTTCAGGCAAATCATAATTTACAGGGTGAGAAAAACCTAAAGTTAAGTTCAAGACCTTACCTCTTGCTTGGGCACGATAACCAACACCTATCAAAGTTAATTTTTTCTCCCAGCCTTCTGTTACACCTTTAATTAAATTAAATGTATTAGCCCTCGCTGTTCCAGCTTGAGCCCAAGGGTTGTTTTCTTCTTTGTTACTACCTTCTCTAGGTAAAAAAGTCAACACATTATCAATATTATTAATAGTGACTGATGAATGAATATTCATAGTCATTTCACCCAACTTTCCCTTAACAGTTAAGACTTTTCCAGACTGTGACACTTCTACACCATCTGGTATTTTAATTGGTAATTTTGCAACTCTAGACATCTTAAATCTCCACTATTAAGAAACACTGCACAAAACTTCGCCACCAATATTTTGTGCTTTTGCAGCTTGACCTGTCATAACACCTTTTGGTGTTGAAACAATCACAATACCTAGACCGTTGAGTACGCTTGGCATATTATCTTTGCTGGCATAAAGTCTCAAACTAGGCTTAGAAATTCTTTCTAAAGACTCGATCACAGGTTTTTTGTCGTAGTACTTTAATTTAATTGTTAATGTTTTGTTTGCAGCATTATCACCTTCAATTGCAAAAGATTTAATATAACCTTCATCTTGCATAACACTTGCAATAGCAGACTTCAAATTTGAAGCAGGTATAGTTACTTGTGCTTTATTAACTGCTTGTGCATTCCTAATTCGGGTCAACATATCAGCTATTGGGTCAGACATACTCATACTATCCTCCTACCAACTCGCTTTAGATAAACCAGGAATTTCACCTTTCATAGCACGTTCTCTGAGCTGAGACTTTGCCAAACCAAATTTTCGATAGAAACCATGTGGACGACCAGAGAGACCACAACGATTACGCTGACGAACTGGTGAAGCATCTCTTGGTAATGACTGTAATTTAATCATAGCCTGGAAACGGTCTTCGTCTGAAGTGTGAACACTCTTAATAATTTTCTTTAACTCAAGACGTCTTTCTTTGTACTTTGCGACTAATTTTGCTCGCTTGACGTCTCTATGTATCATAGACTTTTTAGCCATTATGTTATCCTTTAAATGGGAAATTAAACATCGCCAATAGTTTCTTAGCATCATCATCATTTTGTGCATTGGTAGTGATTGCAATATCCATGCCACGCACTTTTGTCACTTTTTCAAAATCAATTTCTGGGAATACGATTTGTTCAGTAATGCCCATATTGTAGTTTCCATGACCATCAAATGATTTATCACTGAGACCACGAAAATCTCTAATACGAGGAATAGCAATATTTACCAAACGATCAAGAAATTCATACATTCTTTCTTTTCTTAGTGTTACCTTACAACCAATCGCATTGCCTTCTCTTAGCTTAAAGCTTGCAACTGATTTTCTAGCTAAACAAGTTACCGGTTTTTGAGAGGAAATTAAACTCAACTCTTCCAATGCACTTTCTAATACTTTTTTATCACCTAGTGCGCTACCGAGTCCCACATTAATCGTAATTTTTTCAATTTTAGGGACTGACAAAGCGTTACTCGCACCTAACTCTTCCTTAAGCTTTGGGATAATCTCATTTTTATATTGTTCCTTTAATCTAGACATTTCTCACCTATCTTATTAACTTAAAGTACGGTTTCACCATTTGATTTGAAAAATCTTTCTTTCTCACCTTTATCATTCACTCTAACACCAACACGGTCCGCCTTTTGAGTGGTTGAATTATAAATCGATATGTTAGATATATTTAAAGGCATCTCTTTGTCTTCAATGCCCCCTTGTATGCCTTCCTGAGGATTCGGTCTAACATTTTTTTTAACCAAATTAAACCCTTCCACAATAAGTTTGGAACCCATAACTTTTGTAACCGTGCCAACTGAGCCCTTGTCTTTGCCAGCGATTACAATAACTTCATCATTTTTTTTAATTTTATTCATTACAATACCTCTGGCGCGAGTGAAACAATCTTCATAAATTGAGCGCTTCTTAACTCACGAGTGACAGGGCCAAATATACGTGTGCCAACCGGCTCTAATTTAGTGTTTAGCAATACAACTGCATTTTTATCAAAACGTATCCGAGAGCCATCTTTACGACGAACACCTTGAGCTGTACGAACCACAACTGCATCGTAAACATCACCTTTTTTTACTTTGCCACGAGGTGAAGCCTCTTTAATGCTCACCTTAATGACATCACCTATATTTGCATATCGGCGCTTTGAGCCTCCTAAAACTTTAATACACATAGCTTTAAGTGCACCACTGTTATCTGCTATATGTAATTTTGTTTGCATCTGAATCATATTCTTTTCTCTACAATGTGATTAGTTAATCAATATTCACTGATTTTTCGATAACTTCTATCAAAGCCCAATTCTTTGTTTTTGAAAATGGCTTTGACTCAGAAACTCGAACAACGTCTCCTAAACCACACTCATTTTTTTCATCATGTGCATGAATTTTAGTGTTTCGCTTAATATATTTTTTATAAATTGGATGACGCACTCTGCGCTCTATCAAAACAGCAATTGTTTTATCACGACTATTACTAACTACTTTTCCAGTTAGCACCCTTTCCACAGAATTCGACTCGCTCATGATTGCTTCTCTTTAATAATTGTTTTAATTTGTGCAATTGATCTTTTTGTTTTTCCAAGTTTTGACAAATCCGCTAATTGTGAACTACGGTGCTGCATACGCAACTCAAAATGCTCTTTCAAAAGCGTCATCAATTCTTCATTTAACTGAGATAAGTCTTGATCTCTTAATTCTTTAACATCCATTACATTATTGTCCGTTTAATTATTGTTGTTTTAACGGGAAGTTTTGCAGCTGCAAGCTCAAAAGCCTCTATTGCAACTATTTCATCAACACCTTGCATTTCAAATAAAATCTGACCAGGTTTAATTTTTGCAACCCAATATTCAACGCCACCTTTACCTTTACCCATACGAACTTCTAAAGGCTTTTTAGTTATAGGTTTATCAGGAAAAACACGGATCCAAATTTTACCTTGACGTTTAACATGTCTTGTCATTGCACGACGTGCAGACTCAATCTGTCTCGCCGTCATACGACATCTGTCAGTCGCTTGTAACCCGATTTCACCAAAGCTAACATTATTGCCAGTTGCTAAACCGCGATTCCGGCCCTTCATCATTTTTCTAAATTTTGTACGTTTAGGTTGTAACATCTCTAAATTCCTTTACTTCTTGCCTAATTGTTTGCCAGCACCTCTTTTAGCAACTTCTTCTAAAGTTCCTTGATTATGGTCAAGGATTTCGCCTTTGAAAATCCAAACTTTAATGCCGATAACCCCATGTTGCGTATTTGCACTAAAACTACTATAGTCCACATCTGCTCTAAAAGTATGCAAAGGAACACGGCCCTCACGGTACCATTCCGATCGTGCTATTTCAGCACCATTCAATCGTCCACTCACCATAACTTTAATACCCAGCGCTCCCAAACGAGTTGCATTACCTAGAACACGCTTAACAGCACGCCTATACATCACACGCTTCTCAAGTTGTTGAGCAATATTTTCAGCAACTAATCGTGCATCTAATTCTGGTTGTTTAACCTCCTCAATACTTATATGGACAGGCACACCCATTTTGGCTGAGACTATGTTCTTCAATCTCTCTATATCAGCACCTTTTTTCCCAATTACAATTCCAGGACGAGCGGTATGAATAATAATCTTAGCATTATTAGATAACCTCTCAATACTAATACGACTAACCGACGCTGAAGTTAACTCTTTAAATAAAAAATCTCTTACTTCAATATCAGATAATAAGTAATGAGGATAGTCTTTACTGTTGGCATACCACTTCGAATCCCAATCTTTGACGATCCCCAATCTAATTCCTACTGGATTTACTTTTTGACCCATATTTCTTTACTCGCTTACGCCAACACTTATATGGCTAGTTCGTTTAAAAATGCGATTCGCCCTTCCTTTTGCACGAGGGCGAATTCTCTTCATGGTAGAACCCTCATTAACTAAAACACTACTTACTTTTAATTCATCAATGTCTAAACCATCGTTGTGCTCAGCGTTTGAAATTGCTGAACTTAATACTTTTTTCACCAATATCGCTGCTCTTTTATTGCTGAACGACAAAATATTCAAAGCTTCTTCAACTGGCTTATTACGAATCTGATCAGCAATCAATCTAACCTTGAAAGGGGAGATTTTTGCATACTTATGAATTGCTTTAACTTCTTTCATCATTACACCTTATTCAATACGACTTTTTCTGTCACCAGAGTGGACTTTAAATGTTCGTGTTGTGGCAAATTCTCCCAATTTATGACCAATCATGTTCTCGTTAATTGAGACTGGAACATGCGTACGACCATTGTGTATTGCTATCGTTAAACCAATCATCTCTGGTACGATAACTGAACGACGAGACCAAGTTTTAATTGGTTTTCTGTCATTAATTTCTTGAGCCTTTAATACCTTTTGAATTAAATGCTCATCGACAAAAGGTCCTTTTCTTAGTGATCTAGCCATAATTACCCTTTATATTTTGCGACGTACGATAAGTTTATCTGTACGCTTATTAGTACGAGTTTTGTAACCTTTTGTTGGTGTGCCCCAAGGGGAAACAGGGTGCCTGCCACCACTAGTTTTTCCTTCACCACCACCATGTGGGTGGTCAACTGGATTCATTACAACACCACGAACTGTTGGTCTTACTCCTCGCCATCTACTAGCACCGGCTTTACCTAGTTTTCTTAAACTGTGTTCGGATTTAGAAACTTCACCTAAAGTTGCTCGGCATTCAGACAATACTTTTCGAACTTCACCAGAACGTAATCTAAGCGTTGCGTAATTGCCTTCTTTAGCAACAAGTTGAACTGATGTACCAGCGCTTCTTGCAATCTGAGCACCTTTTTTAGGTTTTAATTCAACACAATGTAATACACTACCAAGAGGAATATTGCTTAACGGTAGAGTGTTACCTTTTTGAATAGGTACAGAGTTCCCAGATATAATCTTGTCGCCTACCTTTGATCCTTTTGGAGCAATAATATAGCGTCTTTCACCATCAATGTATAGAACTAATGCAATATTCGCACTACGATTCGGATCATACTCAATTCGCTCAATTGTGGCAGAAATGTCGTCCTTATTGCGCTTGAAATCAATAATACGATATCTTTGTTTATGACCACCACCTCTGTGTCTTACAGTAATTTTGCCGCGGTTGTTACGACCGCTAATTCTTTTTTTACTTGTGGTCAGAGCAGCAAAAGGCTTTCCTTTATGCAAATCTTTGTCAACCACAGTGACTACAAAGCGTCTTCCTGGTGATGTTGGTTTTCTTTTTATAACTGCTGCCATAATAAATTCTCTATGAAGCAGTAGCATCAATCATCTGACCTTCAGATACTTTGACTACTGCTTTTTTCCAATTGCTACGTTGACCAACTTTTCCTTTGAATACTTTCTTCTTACCCTTAACATTTGAAGTAGTTACGGCTTCAACTGTTACACCAAAATGCAACTCTACAGCTGCTCTAATTTCTCTCTTATTACTGTCAGTTCTTACTTTAAAAACATATTGATTACTCGCAGACGCCATGGTCGTTTTTTCAGAAACAATTGGTCCAAGTAATACTGTTAATACTTTTTCTTGATTCATAGCATTGTGTCCACTTTTTTAAGTGCAGCCTTGGTCATCACTACGTTGTCATAACCAATTAAACTTACAGGATCAATACTCTGAGTATCACAAACACCTACGTGATATAGATTACGAGAAGATAAGTATAAGTTTTCATCCAACTCATCGGTCATTAATAAAGCGTCTTTGATATTCAAAGAATTCATGAGCGAGGTAATATTTTTTGTTTTTGGCTCAGCAATATCAAATTCTGAAACAACTTTTAAACGGTCAGTGCGCAATAACTCAGACAAAATTACGCTAATCGCACCTTTGTACATTTTTTTGTTTACTTTTTGTGTATAGCTTCGAGGTTGAGAAGCAAATGTGACACCTCCACTTCTCCAAATAGGCCCACGTGATGTGCCCGCACGGGCACGACCAGTTCCCTTTTGTTTCCAAGGTTTTTTACCTCCACCCCTAACAGCTGCACGATTTTTTTGTGCTTGTGTGCCACTGCGACCTGCTGCCATATAAGCAGTCGTAATTTGATGAACCAGTGACTCATTGTAGTTACGAGCAAAAATGCCATCAGATACTTCTTGGGAAGTGGATTTGTTTGTTTTTAAGTTTAATACTTTTACTTTCATCTTAAATCCTATATCTGAATCCTTTATTTATCTTCAGTTTTTTCAGCTTCGGTTTCTACAACGTCATTCTCAACAGCTTCGGTTTCTACAACGTCATTCTCAACAGCTTCGGTTTCTACTATATCTGCAGCTTTTAACTCAGTTAGTCGCTTACTAACTTGTTGATTAATACTGTTCTTTTTATCTGACAAAAATACCCTAACAAAGCTATTTTTAAACCCTGGAATAGCACCCTTGACTAACAATAAATTGCGCTCGTTATCAACTCTTAGAACTTCAAGACATTCTTCAGTCACTTGCATGTTCCCCATTTGACCTGCCATCTTTTTACCTTTAAATACACGTCCAGGTGTTTGACACTGTCCAGTAGATCCAAGAGCACGATGTGAAAGCGAGTTACCATGCGTTGCATCCTGCATACTAAAATTGTGGCGCTTTACACCACCTTGAAAACCTTTACCTTTAGACTGACCCGTTACGTTAACAAAGTGGCCAGCACCAAAAAAGGAGACATCCATCGTTGATTGATCAGAAATCTCAGCTACATCGACTCTCATTTCCCATAAGCCCAAGCCTACCTCTTGAGATGCTTTAGCATAATGACCCTTAAGTGCTTTACTAGTACGGCCAACTTTCGCTTCACCTTTTTTATTGATCTTTTTGCCAATAGTTACTTGCACGGCATTATAACCATCGGTATCAATAGTTTTTGTTTGTACTATTCGATTAGGATCAATCTTAATAACACTCGCTGAAGATGCTGAACCATCATCTGACAAGAGGCGCATCATTCCTAATTTTTGTCCTATTAATCCAATTGCCATTTTATAAATCCTATCTATTAGTTAAGTTGTATCTTTACATCAACACCTGCAGCAAGATCTAACTTCATCAATGCATCAACGGTTTTATCGGTTGGACTAATCACGTCCATCAATCTAATATAAGTTTTTAACTCGTATTGATCTCTAGCATCTTTATTAACATGCGGAGAAGTCAAAACGGTAAAACGTTCTTTCCTTGTAGGCAAAGGAATTGGACCCCTTACACTAGCGCCAGTTCGCTTAGCTGTTTCAACAATCTCGACGGCTGATTTATCGATTAATCGATGATCAAATGCCTTCAATTTTATTCTAATATTTTGATTGCTCATTTGCCTATTTACCTTCTCTGACTTCTAAAACGAAAAAACCGTCGATT
>CACLHR010000024.1 GCA_902606745.1 uncultured Gammaproteobacteria bacterium | reverse complement strand
CAGCTCTAATTGATTCAAATTTGTCTTTGATAAAGTCTAAAGCTTCATCCCATGAGCAAGGAACGAGTTCCCCGTTTTTTCTAATGAGTGGTGATGTTAGTCTGTCTTCATGGTTATAGAATTTGAAGGCATAGCGACCTTTCAGACAGGTATGTCCAGCATTGACTGCATCTTGAGGTGCTCTTATTGACAACACTTCATCATTCTTTACTGCAACCTCCAGATTGCAGCCTACACCACAATATGAACAGGTTGTGCGAACGGTCTTATCAGCTTCGACTGATTTTGACTGGAAAACATCTGAAATCGCCGATGTTGGACAAGTTTGCGCACAAGCACCGCAAGAAACACAAGAAGAATCACCGAACAGCATATCGTTATCAGTTGTAATTCGTGATTCAAAACCACGACCTGTCATCGTCAGTGTGAACTGACCCTGAACTTCATCACAGGCACGAACGCATCGCGAACAGTTGATACACTTCGACAGGTCCATACGCATATAGGCATGCGACAAATCTTTTTCACGATCAAGGTGATTCTCCCCCTTTGCGTAACGAATTTGTCTAACACCAACACTTGCAGCAACATCTTGCAACTCACAGTTACCATTTACTTCACAAGTTAAGCACTCTGGCGGGTGATCACTCAAAACCAATTCAACGATGTTTCTACGAAGCGTTTTAATACTATCAGAATTGGTATAGATTCGCATACCAGGATTAATCGGTGTATGGCATGACGCTACTGTTCTCTTGGGGCCATCTTCAGTGTGTTGAACTTCAACCGAACAAACACGACAAGCACCATAAGGTTTTAAATTGTCGTCATCACAAAGTGTTGGGATAATTTTTTCACCCAAAGATTTGTTACTAAATTCTAAGATAGAGGTTGAATCATCAAATGGAAACTCAACATCATCAATGAATACACCTTGTGGATTATCTGACATACTACTTCTCCATTAAAGGTTTAAACTCGTCATAACAGTGCTCGAGTAAATTTTTAATTGCAAGTGGTAGGCCACCGCCTAGGGCGCATAGCGAACCTACTTCCATTGTTTCTAATAGATCATTAATCAATTCTTCTGAGAATTTTTGATCTTTTTCTAATGCTGATTCTAACATTTCTTTACCACGAGTTGCGCCTAATCTGCATGGAAAGCACTTGCCACAAGACTCGTGAGATGTAAATGCGAACAAGTGTTTTGCATACTCGACCGCAGAAAAAGATCGAGGAATGCATACAAAACTTGCATGACCGAGGAGAAAACCACCTTCATCAAAAGATTCGAAATCTAGTGTAAGAGTCCTGAGAATATCAACTGGTACTACTCCACCGAGCGGGCCCCCGATCTGTATTGCTTTAATATCGTCATTAAATCCACCACCAACTTCATCAATAATGAAAGCCATAGGAGCTGCCATATCGACCTCATAAAGGCCTGGATTGTTAAAGTAGCCATCTAGAGAAATAAGTTTCGTTCCTGTTGATTTGCCATTACCGATTTTCTTAAAGGATTCACCACCGAGTTTAAAAATAACAGGAACAGCTGCTAAACTTTCGACATTATTAACAACTGTTGGTTTTTTGTACAAACCTTCGACTGTTGGAAAAGGAGGGCGCACATCCACTTCAGCGCGACGACCCTCAATAGAAGCTATCAGTGCAGTCTCTTCACCACAAATGTATGCACCTTGACCTTCAACAACACTCATGTCAAAGTCAAAACCACTACCGAGAATGTTTTCACCTAACAGCCCCAATTCACGAAGCTTTGCTAAGGCATCATTGTTCGCCTTAATGGATTCAGGATACTCACCACGAATATATAAAAAACCCTGCTTTGAGCCAATAATATAGCCACAAATGACCATACCAAAGAGTAGCTTTAGAGTTTGCTCCTCAAGTATATATCTATCAGAAAATGCACCAGGATCTCCCTCGTCAGCATTACAAACAACATATTTCGGACTCGCTTCTTGGGCTTGGCAAAATTCCCACTTCATCCCTGTTGGGAAGCCTGCACCCCCACGTCCACGAAGGCCTGATTCTTTCAGTATGGCAATTAAATCAGCCTTATCAGAGGCAAAACAGGTTTCTAGTAGATCCTTAAAATCGTCATAACTAGAGAAGACTTCGTCTTCAACCAAGAATGAAACATCTGCGTATGACTTCATTTCATATTTAGTGCTCGTATGCTTACCTGCAACAATTTGCTCTAGTTTATTGATGTCATTGCCTGAATAGTTTTGACCATCATAGTAAAAAGCACTATTTTCATAACATCTACCTAGGCAAATCATCTCACCAATATTCTCTGCACCAAACTTGTCACTTAATTTATCAATAACCGCGTCTTGGGTGCCTCGACAAAGACAAGCACTTCCTTGACAAACAAAAGCTTTCTTACTTTTAAAATCTTCGCCTAAAAAATCATAAAAACTCTTCGTACTATGAATGGTTGAAATACCCATATTGTATTCACTGGCAAGTTGGCTGTCACTGCTATCAGATGGACTCGCAGTAATCTTGGCAAACAAATTGTTTTTGTCGTCTTTTTTGCCTGACAGTAAACTGATATTTCTAGACATTGATTCTCCTAAAACCTTTCTTTGATGCGCCATGCACCAGTGTAGATATTATATTTCTTTTTTTTGATAAAACCAATTAAAGTAATATCAAATTTCCCTGCTAAATCTAGGGCTAATGAGGTTGGAGCCCCAATACCTACAATCATTCCAATATCTGACATCAATGCCTTTTGAATGATATCAAATCCCAAACGACCTGAACACATTACAAACTGCTCAAGAGGGCGTAACATGTCATTACACCTAATATGACCAATCAGTTTATCTAACGCATTATGTCTTCCAACATCCTCAGCCAAATGAAGTATCTCACCGCCCTCACTCAATAAAGCACTGGCATGAACACCTCCGGTATTGGCGAACTGTTCTTGCCTCTCACTTAATATATCGGGCAATCTTGTAATCAAATCAACACTCACTATCGGGCCTTTTTTATCGATCTCTGGCTCATAAGCAATCTCTATCGCATTTAGAGTGCCCTTGCCACAAACACCACAACTAGAATTAACCATAAAATGGCGTTGCAAATTCTTTAAATCCAGCTGATTTCCTTTCGTTAAAGTAACAATCAGTGAATTATCAATATCGTACTTACCTTCATTTTCTCCATTTGGAACAATCTTATCAATTGCAGCTTTGTCCTGAATAATACCTTCAGAAAAAAGCAGCCCGCTTACCAAAGATTCGTCGTCACCCGGCGTTCTCATGGTAACCATTAATGGTTCAATTATCCATTCGTCATTTTTAAAGTAACGAACAGCTATCTCAAGCGGCTCTTCTATGGCTATACAATCACTCGAATCCTTAAGGACTGAATCCTCAACCCTATGAATATCGTAGTCTACTGTATCGCTAACGTTCATCTTTTAAAACAGACCTTGTACTAATCCGTTCTCGTCCAATTTAATTTTATCAGCAGCCGGAACCCTAGGTAACCCAGGCATAGTCATAATGGCCCCACAAACAACCACAACAAATTCAGCACCTGCTGAAAGTCTTACCTCACGAATCGACATTGAATGACCAGTAGGTGCACCCAATAACTGTGGATCCGTAGAAAAGCTGTATTGTGTTTTGGCAATACAAACTGGCAAATGTCCGAAACCATTATCTTGGTACCAGTTCAGTTTATCTCTAACAACCTTGTCAGCTAAAACTTCATCTGCACGATAAAGGGTTTTAGCTATCGTTTCTATTTTTTCCAAAAGTGGCATCTCGTTATCGTACAACGTCTTGAATTGAGAAGCACCTGAATCTGCCAACTTAACAACCTTTTCTGCTAAATCAATTGAACCATCTCCACCATGCTCCCAATGACTAGTGACACTTACTTCAACATTAAATTGTTCACAATAATCTCTAATTACTTGGAATTCAGCTTCAGTATCAGAAACAAATTTATTGATACCAACAACTAGTGGTACGCCAAATTGGCTTAAGTTGCGAATATGTCTACCTAAATTTGTACAACCTTTATATAGAGCTTCAGTATTTTCGGTGCTTAAGTCTTCCTTAGCAACACCGCCTTGATGTTTAAGAGCCCTAATGGTTGCAACTAATACCACTGCATCTGGAGCTAGTTCTGCTTTACGACATTTAATGTCGAAGAATTTTTCAGCGCCCAGATCTGCGCCAAAACCAGCCTCCGTAACAACATAGTCTGACAACTTAAGTGCCGTCTTAGTTGCAATCACTGAGTTACAACCATGCGCTATATTAGCAAATGGACCACCATGAATTAGTGCAGGGTTACCCTCTAAAGTCTGTACTAGGTTTGGTCTAAATGCATCTTTTAATAGTACAGTCATAGCACGATGTGCGTTAATTTGTTTTGCTCTAACGGGAGTCATGTCACGAGTATAGGCAACAATAATATTTCCCAATCTTTCTTCAAGTTCTGTCAAGTTTTGTGACAAGCAAAAAATAGCCATCACTTCGGAGGCAACTGTAATATCAAAACCATCTTCGCGAGGGTAGCCATTAGTTGAACCGCCCAAAGAAGAAGTGATTGTACGCAGTGAACGATCATTCATATCAACAACACGACGAAAGGCAACTTTTCTACTATCAATATTGGCTGAGTTACCCCAATAAATATGGTTATCAATCATGGCAGAAAGTAAACTATGCGCTGATGTAATTGCGTGGAAGTCTCCAGTAAAGTGAAGGTTAATATCTTCCATTGGTATTACTTGGGCATATCCTCCACCTGCAGCTCCACCCTTCATACCAAAACACGGACCTAAACTAGGCTCACGCAGGCAAACTGTCGTTTGCTTACCAATTTTATTAAGACCATCTGTAAGACCAACAGAAGTTGTTGTTTTGCCCTCACCAGCTGGTGTAGGAGTTACCGCAGTCACTAAGATAAGCTTACCATCTTTGTTTTTTTGGGCGCCATCAATAGCATCCCAAGAAATCTTCGCTTTGTCATGTCCAAAAGGCACCAAATTCTCTTTCTTGATATTGAGTTTTGCACCAATTTCATTAATATGCCGGCCTGTAACTTCTCTTGCAATATCAATATCTGTTTTATATTCGCTCATCTCTTCTCCTGACTATGCACGAAAGCAAAAAAATAGAAAGTCATAAAAAACTCATAAACACATGGAATCGCTCTGCTCCAGTGAAAATGACCCTCTAATCCTCTCTATAAATGTAATCGGGAATATTATCTTACAAAATCAATCATGGATGAATAATAAAATTCATAAATGCTTGAATTTAAATCACTGCGCACTATACCCCGTCATTATATATTAGAATCTTCGAAGCTATCTTTGCGTTCTTTTATGTAGGCTAGTAAAGCCTCATCAATCGCTGGATCAAGTGGTGGCAATTCATAGTCAGAAAGCATTTGCTTATATTTCTCATTGGCAATCATTGCGGTATCCCTTGAACCATCTTCAACCCACTGCTCAAAACTATTATCATCGAGCACATCTGACATATAAAAAGCTGTCTTGAAATTCTTCTTAGTATGCTCACATCCCAAATAATGCTTGGGCACATCATCTGAAAAACTTCCAATTTCACGAATTGCGTCCATTGCCTGACCATTTTCGCTCATGTCAACACCTTCAACTGAAACTCGCATCATACCTGCTTGGTCTACATCCATTACAAACTTTTCATAACTCATACATAAACCACCTTCTAACCAACCAGCTGTATGTAAATTAAAGTTAACGCTTGAGTTGATGGTTGCCTGTATAGTGTTTGCTGCTTCATAGCCCGCTTGCGCGTCAGGCATCTTAGCACCATTAAAACCTCCACCGCTTCTGAATGGCACACCTAGACGTTTAGCTAGGGCACCAGAAATGTTCATCATGTGGCCTGCCTCAGGAGTGCCAAAAGTAGGAGCTCCTGACTTCATAGACATTGCCGTTACAAAGTTGCCATAAACGACTGGAGTACCGGGTCTTATTAGTTGTGTTAGTGCCATACCGGCCATGCCTTCGGCAAGACTTTGAGCAGCAACACCTGCAGCTGTCACTGGCGCCATGGCACCGGCAACAATAAATGGAGTTACAACCGTTGCCTGATTATTACGCGCATAAACTTTTAATGCACCCAACATAGTTCCGTCAAATGCCATCGGTGAACTTGCATTAATTAGGCTAATTAGGACGCAATTATTGTCTACAAATTCATCACCAAAAACAATTTTTACCATGTCAACACTATCTTGAGCTCTCTCAGCTGCTGTCACTGAGCCCATAAAGGCCTTGTCGGAATACTTAATGTGACTATAAACCATATCAAAATGACGCTTATTTACAGGCAAATCTACAGGTTCACAAATCGTACCACCAGAGTGATGTAGGTTGTCCGACATATAAGCTAACTTAACAAAATTACGAAAATCTTCAATCGTTGCATAGCGACGACCTTCATCGAGGTTATGTATAAATGGAGGACCATAAGCAGGAACAAGAACCATATTATCACCACCAATAACCACACTTCTTTCTGGATTACGTGCGTGTTGGATGAATTCTTTTGGTGCTGAGTCTTGTATAATTTTTCTGCACATCCCCCCAGGGAAGCGAACACGCTCACCATCAATACTGGCACCAGCTGATGAAAGAATGTCAAGAGCCTCTTGGTCTTCAGAAAATACAATTCCTACTTCTTCTAGAATAGTGTCTGCATTTTCTTCAATAACACTTAGTTCATCATCACTAAGAATACTGTAGTGAGGTATTTTGCGTTTAATATAAGCTGGCGCTTTAGGCACCTCTTGTGCTTCAGACCCTGAAGAACCTCTTCTTCGCCTTCTTCTTTCTCTGGCCACTACCTCTCCTCCTCCTTTTCTATTTAATTACTATTACACTTTTTTTCGGCGTCTTACTTTGTTCGTTTTTTGCTCCTTTACTGGTGATACACTGAATTTCATTGCATCAACAAAAAACTCTTGGAATCTTGGCTCAGTAGCAGTTTCAATTTTGACAACTTTTTCTACCGCGTCAATAATTATTTTTCGTTTACTAACATCCAATAGGGCAGCACTTGCACCAATTCCCGCGGCATTTCCTACAGAAACAATTTTATCTTCTGTTGCGGTTGGAATAATATCCAATAGGGCGACATATCTAGCATCCAAATGAGCACCAAAGGCTCCCGCTAATAATACTTGATCAAATTCAGTACATTCAAGGTAATCCATCAATATCGAAACGCCTGCAGAAAGTGCGGCTTTCGCTAATTGAATTGACCGTATATCTACTTGTTCAACATAAATTGACTGTTCACCTTGATCGACCAATAAAAACCTGGTCATGTTGCCATTTTTTGAGAAACGTTCTGGAGCAATTGACTCAACAAAAAGACCACTTTGGTCGATAATGCCAGCCTCAGCAAAGGAGACAATAGCTTCGATAATGCCACTCCCGCAAATCCCTATAGCCTTCATTTTAACTAATTCAAAGTTCGGTTCGTCAGACCAGGCATCGCAACCAATAACTTTATAACGTACATTTAACGTATCTTTATCAATCCTAACTCTTTCAATCGCACCGTAAGTTGCCCGCACTCCAGAACTAATTTCCGCACCTTCAAAAGCAGGGCCAGTCGGAGATGAAGTTGCGTAAACTCTACCTTCCTTCGCAAGCACAATCTCAGCATTAGTACCTATATCGACAAGCAAAGCTGTTTTGGAATGCATTATATGCATCTGGCTCAGGTATGCAGCTGCTGCGTCTGCTCCAACATGGCCAGCAATCAATGGCAAAAAGGATATTCTAGTTTTGGGATATAAGTCAAAACCCAAGTCTTTAGCATCAACATCCAACCAGTTCCTTGTTGCCACCGTAAAAGGCGCCTGTCCAAGCTCGACTGGAGAGATGCCGAAAAAAATATGATGCATAATTGGGTTACCTACAAGAACAACCTCTAATAATTTATCACGTTGAAGTTCTAAAACCTCACAAGCTTCATGCAGCATTTCAGTAATCTTGGTGCGCACAGCAATTGTCAATTTTTTATCGCCACCCTTATTCATCATCACATAAGAAACCCTACTCATGAGATCCTCACCATAACGAATCTGTGGATTCATTGCAGATGATTCATACACCAAACTTCCATCTTTCAGGTTATAAACATAAAGTGCTAGGGTTGTAGAACCGATATCAATCGCAGCGCCAATAATTTTTTGTTCGCCTTTGTGATAGACCGCCACAACTTCATTTTTATCACGCACTGCAACAGTTAGATTGCCTTTGCTTTCATGAATCAAAGGCTGCAGTCCCCTTAATAAACTGAAGTCAACTTTTGCTTTTATGCCTTGCTTGTCAAGCTGCGCCAATAAATTTTCTGTAGCTGAAGGATTTTCATCTAACGTTGACTCTTCTAGTTCACAATCGAAAAGACTGATTGCACTAGAAAGAGAGTAATTTTGCTTTACATTCTTTTTACTGATATAGGCCTTATGTTCCTGACTTTCTTCAGGGACATCTATAACCAAATCTCCCTGAATGCAAGTTTGACATGCCAAACGTTTACCTTTGTATCTAGGATTATCAGCAATTAACTGTCTTTCAATGCTGGTAATGCCACTCACATTTTCAGCCTTACAATCAACTTTAAATTTAGAATGCTTGCCCTCTGAAATCTCAATCCAACATTGATGACATTGACCATAACCACCACACAAGGAACGAACTGCTACTCCGGCATCCTGTGCAACCTGCAACAAGGTATCACCTATCTCGCCTCGGTATTTACGACCTGAAGGAGTGAAACAAATTTGCTGAGTATCCTCCACGACTACAATTCCTCTAGTCCACTATCGCCATAACCCTGAAATTGTGGGTCCTTGGGATTAATTTCGTAATAACAACCCTTCTCTTCGGTGAAAATATGGTGCCAAACACCCAAATTCTTAGCATCTTCAAGACTCCCTGCTGTGACGCTAAAGGTTGGTTGAGTGTCGTTTTGCCAAAACATATGCGCACCACAATTATCACAAAAACCATGTCGTGAACCTTCATGTGTATAGAACCACTTAATCTTACCCTTGATTTTTATTTTATCTCTTTTTACCTGACATGCTGCCATATAATGACCAGTCATTTTGCGACACTGTTCACAATGACAATACGATACATCTCCCAAGTCAAAAGCCTCATAGGTAGTTTGACCACAAACACAAGAGCCGTTATATTTAATGCTAGTCATAGTGTTAATAATCAGGCGCGTCTTCTTCGACGTCGACCTTCCCTAGATTTATTTCCTTCAGATGAAGAATCTTTATAGGCAGCAATCCAACTAGTGCAACCATCATCAATCCCAGTTAATACGTCTGCTGCTCTAATCGCTTGAACTAACTCAGGGTGAAGTGGATTAACTATGGCTGACGTCATACCTGCTGCAATCAGCATTGGTAAGAAGGCATTATTAATGCCACTACGTTGTGGCAATCCAAAACTAACGTTTGAAGCACCACAAGTAGTATTAACTTTCAATTCGGCACGCAAACGACGAACCAAATCAAAGACCTGATTACCTGCTTGGGAAATCGCCCCGATTGGCATAACCAAAGGGTCAACAACTACATCTTGTGGCTTTATTCCATAATCAGCAGCATGCTCTACTATCTTTTTTGCTATTTTGAATCTCTCGTTTGGATCTTCACTGATACCAGTCTCATCATTCGAAATTGCAACAACTGCAGCATCATATTTTTTAACCAAAGGTAGAACTCGTTCAAGCACCTCTGTTTCACCTGTTGTAGAGTTGACTAATGGACGACCCTGATAAGCAGCAAGACCAGATTCTAAAGCTTCAATGATTGATGAATCAATAGAAAGAGGGACATCTACAACAGCCTGAATACGACGAATTGATTCTGCAAGAATTGCTGGCTCATCTGCAAGAGGGATGCCAGCATTAACATCTAGCATTTGAGCACCTGCTGTAACCTGCGCAATGGCATCCGCCTCAACACGCGAGTAATCAGCTACTTTCATCTCATCGGCTAGGATTTTTCTACCCGTTGGATTAATACGCTCACCAATCATCACAAAAGGTTGTGAAAAGCCAATTTTGACCTCTTTTGTTGCTGATGATAATGTTGTTGTTATTGACACTTTTATTTACTCCATAAATTAATTAATATTCATCCTTCGGTGCCCAAGGCTTTCTATCACCCAATACACCAGAATCTTTTACCATTTGTGCGACACATTCTTCTTGCTTATATGCCATTATATGTACGCCACTGACGCCTTCAATCTCCTTCACCTGTTGCATTAGTTCAGCACAAATTTTCTGTCCTTCTTTTTTTTGATCGTCTGCACCCTCTAAACGTTTAAAAATTGAATCTGGGATATGAACTCCAGGAACGTTATTTTTTATCCATCTTGCGGTTTTCACTGAAGCTAGTGTTCCAACGCCAGGCAAGAAAAAAGCTTTTTCTGTTAATCCTTTATCAACCGTTTTCGACATAAAATCTTTTAACATTGGCATATCGAAGCAATACTGAGTCTGAATAAAGTCTGCACCAGCATTTATCTTTTTTTCAAGTTGCAATATCCTCGATTCAACTGGTGGCACAAAAGGATTAATTGAAGTCCCAACAAACATTTGTGGAGGATTGGTTATTTTTCTCCCACTTAAAAAAGAGCCTTCATCTCGAATTTTATTAATGAGTGTAATAAGAGAGATGCTGTCTAAATCAAAAACACGCTTTGCTTCAGGATGATCGCCTACACTAACATCATCTCCTGTTAATGCAAGAACGTTACAAATACTTAGAGCACCTGCACCCAAGAGATCTCCTTGTATGGCTATTCGATTTTTATCACGACAAGAGATCTGCATAATAGGAGAATAACCAATATAACTCAGTAGCGCACACACCACAACACTCGACATATGACAATTTGCTCCAGATCCATCAGTCGCATTAATGGCATCAACAAAACCATCAAAAAGGGCAGCTTGTTCAAAAACTTCATTCCTATCTGTAGAGTCTGGTGGTGCAAGTTCAGCTGTTACTGCAAAATCACCATTTCGTAATACACGCTCAAATCTACCTCGAGAAATATGCCCCTCTAGCTCAGGTAGCAACTCTCCAGGGCGATAGGTATAAGATTGATTATTTATCTCTGGAATAGTCATTGTTAAGTTATCTGTTTGTTTTCTTTTGCAAGCCTAATCCAGGCGCTGCTTCCTCGATGTGAATGATTGACAGCAAATTGTATTTCTTGAATTGCAAGATTATCTTTCATTTTTGCCGAACCACTCCAAGCCTCAACCCAAACACATTTCATTTCCGGCTTGACTTCACAATTGCCATTTTCTCGTACCCCGCCACATGGACCATTTCTAAGTGTTTTAGGGCAATTCATGGGGCAAGCCATGCCTGTAGAAGAGAGTACACAATTACCACACATTTGACAATCAAAAAGAAATCCCTTGATAATCTTTTCGGACCAAGTAATTGGTCTATCTAGCTTGCCCTTTGTGATTTTATTGATCACTCTTAGGGTCGATAATATCACCGGTGATGTTGCGTTATATATCACCTCATACGCCCTTGCATGTCTACTGGCAAAAAGTCTGGCTCTATACATGTTATTTCTCTTCTTTAGTTGCCAAAGGCACTAAATCGATTTCTTCAAAAACAGAATCAAGTTCGCCTGTGCCAACCAATCTGTATTCATATTCAAATCCAAAATCTTTAGCGTACTGCTGTGCATCTTTTTGCCACTGTTCGTTTTCAGTTTGTGCCAAATACACCAATTTTTTATAATTCTCAAAGTATATATCAAACAACTCAGGGTGCTTATCAAGACCCAAACCCTTAATCATTATTCGATGAAAATTTTTGACCAAGTAATCTGTAAGATAAAAAGTGCCTAACTCTTGTTCTGATAATTGTTCGAATACATCAGAGCCAGCAAAAAATTCATAACAGTGTGCTCCACTAATACGCTTTGCATTATATTTTTTTAATACCCGGTCAAGAGCTCCGCCTGTTCCACAGTCAGCATAAGCGATGTATACCTCCTTATAAAGGTGGGAATTCTCGGCCAAGTACTCTTCAACCCCAGGAGCAATCAGTTGCGGTGTATTATGCCAACTTGCCGGTAGACACTGCAAATTGACTTTATCAGATAATGCTGGGTTTTGTTTTATCAGTCTTTGTAGATTGTATACAAGTGCTCCGCAGCCTAAAACCAATCGTTTTTTAGCTGGATCGATATTTTTCTTATCGGTGACCACGCTGTTTACCCAAACTACGCACGTGCTCTTCAGCCATTTCGGCGCTCCGTGCAGCATCTCGACCATAGGCTGGTACACCTATAGAATCAGCAAACTCCTGGTTAAGCGGTGCACCTCCACACATGATATGAACATCTTTACGTAGCCCCCTTTTTTCCATTTCCTCAACTACAACACCCATATAAGGCATCGTCGTAGTGAGAAGAGCAGACATACCTAAAATAACAGGCTGATGTTCATCGATTGCTTCTAAGTAATTTTCCACGGGATTATTGATCCCTAAATTAATTACCTCAAAACCTGCACCTTCACACATCATGGAAACTAATTTTTGACCAATATCATGAATATCACCCTTAACAGTGCCAATTACAAACTTACCTAAAGAGGTATCTTCTGAAGATTCAGCAAGAATTGGACGTAAAATTTTCATACCGCCTTTCATTGCGCCAGCACACTTGAGCACTTCGGGTACAAATAAGATGCCGTCTCTAAAATCAATTCCAACAATTTTCATACCAGCAACCAAGGCATCACCCAAGACATCATTCGCATCCCAACCACGAGAAAGAAGTATTTCTGTACCTTCAGTAACTTCTTCATCGAGCCCATCATATAGGTCGTCTTGAATTTGCTCTACAAGCTCTTTATCATCTAGGTCGTTTAAGTCAAAATCGTCTTCTTCGCTCATTACATTCTCTCAGAATATTAAAGTGGTGAAAAACTGGGAAGATACCTTGAATTTTTTTCGGTGTCAATCATTAAATTTACAATTTTTTTCAATTTATTAACACGATAATTCACGCTATTGTAATTTATCTTATAACTAATTGAAATTTATTAATAAATTAGGCGCTAAAACTTACTTTAAATTTTTCATAAAATTTTGATAAATTTGCCTAGCACAACTCAAGCACTGACTCATGTTAGCATCAGTGTCAGCTTTCATAGTTAACAAAGCACCTTCGCCGAGTGTTGTCCTTAAAGCTTCAGCGTAAGCTGGAACTGCTCCCCAATTATCTACAGTGTCTGGTTCAATCTCAACATGATATTGCATAGACCAGGCATTCGAACCAATTCTCATTGCCTGAACTGAGCAAACATCAGATTTTGCCAAAATGATTGCCCCTTCAGGGGCCTGAGCAACTCTGACTGAATGCCATTGAAGGCACTGTTGTTTATTCGCTGTACCTTGAAAGAGAGGGTCTACTTTTCCCTCTTCCGTAAGCTCTATTTCAAGGACACCAATCTCAGGGGTTTTTTGAGGTCCACAAGTTCCTCCTAATGCATCAGCTAATAATTGATGCCCAAGGCATAACCCCAAATAAGGCTTACCCAAAACACTCACCCATTCACGAATGGCTGCCTTTTCCGGAACTAGCCAAGGACATTCTTCAATATCCCAAACATCCATCGGACCACCCATCACCCAAAGCGCATCATAATCATTTAAATTAGGAATCGGGTCTCCAAGATGGAGATTAACCGCATCCCATTCAACTTTGTCTTCCGCTAAAAACTGCCTAAGTGAACCTGGATGCTCACAATCGATATGCTGAAAAACGAGTACACGCATTAATAAACTCCTATTCTATGATTATTTAATAACCAGCAAACTATACCAGTTTAATAACCATCAAGATTAACTAGAATGGCTAGATTGTATATTAATAATAATATATTAGAAAATAAAATAATTATGGTTATACTGTCGCTTTATCACTGCTATATAAAAAGAACATGAGTCAATACAAGAAATTATTAAGTTTTTCAATCATTGCTGCCTGCATACTGTTGACAATAAACTTCGGTTTTAGATCATCACTAGGTCTGTTCTTAAAGCCTGTATCAGAGTCATTCGGTTATGGTCGCGAAATTTTTGCCTTTTCTTTGGCTTTGCAAAATCTCTTTTGGGGCTTATTTCAGCCCTTAGCAGGAGCCATCGCTGACAAATATGGCACTGCAAAAGTAATAATAGTTGGCTCAATACTCTATGCACTAGGTCTCTACATTACAGCAACTGCAGATGGATTTCTTGACCTTCACTTAGGTGCTGGAATTTTAATAGGAATGGGAATTGCAGGCACAGGATTAGGTGTTGTGCTTCCCGCAATGGCTAGAATGGTTAGACCCGAAAAAAGAGCTATGGCTTTAGGGATTGGAACTGCAGCAGGTTCAGCAGGACAATTTATATTTATACCGATAGCAAGAGAATTTCTTGTGGCATATGGCTGGCAAATGGCACTTGTGATAATGGCAATCGGCACGCTATCCATGATCCTTTTTGCACCCACTTTCAAAAAACAAAAAGCAAACAGTTCTAAGATAGAGGATGAACCAAAACAAAATCTGCGGGAAGCGCTTAGCGAGGCATCTAATCACATTCATTACTGGCTCCTTATTGCAGGTTTTTTTGTTTGTGGTTTTCAGCTTGCTTTTATTACTGTTCATATGCCCGCTTATCTTTCAGACAACGGTTTTGATAGCTCTGTAGCTGCAGCAAGTTTATCAATTATTGGACTATGTAATATCATAGGCTCTCTAACTGCTGGCCACCTTTCTGGACTCTACTCGAAAAAA
>CACLHR010000023.1 GCA_902606745.1 uncultured Gammaproteobacteria bacterium | reverse complement strand
GCAATTACCCAAGGTTTCGGGGATATCTTAAGAATTGGTTATCAAAATAGACCCAAACTCTTTGCAATCGATATTCAACTACCAGAAATGCTTTACAGCGACGTTATTGAAATTGACGAGCGACTAGACCCGAATGGTGACGTTATTAAACCGCTTGATGAAAAAAATACCGAAACTCAATTACAACAATACTTTGTTGATGGTTATAGAACAATTGCAATTACCTTGATGCATGGCTATCGATATCCTGAACATGAAAAAAAAATAGCAGCCATTGCGAAAAGAATTGGTTTTACTCAAATTTCAATTAGTCACCAAGTCAGCCCCTTAATGAAAATTATTCCTAGAGGTGATACCACTGTACTAGATGCATATTTATCACCAGTACTTAGACGATACGTCAGCCAAGTAGAAAACTCGCTGGGCAGAGAAGCTAAACAAACAGGTCGTTTAATGTTTATGCAATCCAATGGTGGACTAACCGATGCGCGTTTCTTTGCAGGAAAGGACGCAATACTTTCAGGTCCTGCAGGTGGTGTTGTGGGAATGGCTAAAACAGCGAAAATAGCAGGCTTAAATAAGTTAATTGGGTTTGATATGGGGGGCACTTCGACTGATGTCTCTCATTTCGCTGGTGATTACGAGCGTGCCTTCGAAACCGAAGTTGCTGGAATCCGATGTTGCGCGCCAATGATGCTCATACATACCGTTGCCGCTGGTGGAGGCTCTATACTTCATTTTGACGGATCACGCTATAGAGTTGGTCCTGATTCTGCAGGCGCTAATCCAGGTCCAGCATGTTATCGCAACGAAGGACCCTTAACGATTACTGATTGTAATGTCATGTTAGGAAAATTAGATCCAGACTTCTTTCCTAAAGTTTTTGGTCCGGAAGCTGATCAGCCTCTTGATAGTGAAGTTGTAAAAGAAAAATTTAGCAACCTAACAAAACAAATCGAGAATGCAACGGGCACACAAATCACACCACAAGAAGTTGCAGAAGGTTTTCTATCTATTGCTATTGATAACATGAGCAATGCTATCAAAAAGATCTCAGTTCAGAGAGGTCATGATGTAAGTGACTATACCTTATCTTGTTTTGGTGGTGCAGGCCCACAACATGCATGCCTAGTGGCAGACAATTTGGGGATAAAGCAAATTCATTTACACCCATTCGCAGGGGTTTTGTCAGCCTTTGGCATCGGTCTTGCAGATACTCGCACAATTAACGATATGGCAATTGAAGCTCAACTTGATCAACAACTAATCACAACCATTTCTTTAGAATTTAAGACACTCAAGCAAAGGGGTGTTGAAGACTTATTAGCCCAAGGATTGAATATCTCAACACTGGTCCACCATCAACGTGTTTATATCCGCTATCTAGGTTCAGATACAGCAATAGCAGTCACTTTTAACGATCTTGAGGAATTAATAAAGGAGTTTGAAAAGATCCATTTTGACCGATTTGGCTTCACTTCTCCAGAAAAAAAACTGATAATTGAGTCCATTCAAGTAGAAACTGTATCAAAAAGTACACAAACCGCCTTAAAAAGTGCCACCTTAGGTACAAAGCAAATCTCAATATTGGCTGAACGCCAAGCTGTAATGGCCGGGAATAAACACAATGTTTGTTTTTATGATCGCGAACAAATCCCTATAAACTTTCAAATTAATGGACCTGCAATTATCATTGAACAAGCCTCTACTATTGTTATTGAACCAGGCTGGAAAGCGCAGCTTTCATCAAATAATGATTTAATTCTAGAACGAATTCAACCACTCAAAAGGCAAAGCGCTATAGGCACTAATGTTGATCCTGTGATGCTTGAGATATTTAATAACCTGTTTATGAATATTGCTGAACAAATGGGTACAGTTCTTGAAAATACTGCGGCCTCTGTGAACATCAAAGAGAGACTTGACTTTTCCTGCGCAATATTTACGCCTGAGGGTGAACTTGTAGCCAATGCACCACATATACCAGTACATTTAGGATCAATGAGCGAATCTATCAAAACAATTATTCGCGAAAACACTGCCTCAATGAAGCCAGGTGATGCTTTCTTAATGAATGCCCCCTACAATGGTGGAACTCATTTACCTGATATCACCTTAATTAAACCCGTTTATGATGAAAATAATAGTAAGGTTATTTTTTATGTTGCTAATCGTGGACATCACGCTGATATTGGAGGTATGTCGCCTGGCTCTGCGCCTGCGAACTCGATACACGTTAATGAGGAAGGAGTTCTCATAGATAACTTTAAACTTGTATCTTCAGGCAAGTTTTTGGAAAGTGAGATATACCAACTGCTGGGTTCTGACCCCTATCCTTCAAGAAACATTAAACAAAATATTGCTGACTTAAAAGCACAAGTAGCTGCAGCAGAAAAGGGTGTGAAAGAATTACTAATTATCATCGAGCGTTACGGCCTTGATGTTGTTCATGCTTATATGCAACACGTACAAGACAACGCAGAGGAGTCAGTTCGCAGGATTTTAGATGTGCTGGAAGATACGAGTTTCACCTACAAAATGGATGATGGTCATAAAGTAAGTGTTGCCATTAAGGTTGATAAAGTCAAACGTTGCGCTACAATTGATTTTACTGGAACCAGTTCACAACACCCCGGCAACTATAATGCTCCAATTGCAATCTGCTATGCCGCTGTACTTTATGTCTTTCGCTGTCTAATTGATGATGACATCCCTCTAAATAGTGGGTGTTTTAAACCGCTAAATATAATCGTACCTGACGAGAGCATGATTAATCCCGTCTATCCAGCTGCAGTTGTCGCCGGTAATGTTGAGACTTCTCAATATATAGTTGATGCACTGTTTGGTGCCTTAGGAAAGATGGCTGCATCACAGGGTACAATGAATAATTACATCTGGGGAAATGACAGAATACAAAACTATGAAACCATATGCGGTGGTTCTGGAGCTAGCGCTAAACAAAACGGATGTAGTGCAGTTCAGACCCACATGACTAATACCAGATTAACAGACCCAGAAGTTTTAGAGTGGCGCTTTCCTGTAAGACTTGAAACTTTTAAAATTAGAAAAAACTCAGGTGGAGAAGGCAAACACAAAGGTGGAGAAGGGGTTGATCGACAGATGCGCTTTCTTGAACCAATGACCGTTAATATGATTGCAGGACATCGAATTGAGCCTCCTTACGGTATGGCAGGAGGCGAGTCAGGTGCGGTCGGTGAAAATTACGTCGTTCACTCTGATCAAAAAGTGACAAATATAGGAACCAAGGGTCAGATCGAAGTTAAAAAAAATGATATTTTTATCTTAAAAACTCCCGGTGGTGGCGGTTATGGCTATCCTGACTAATATATCTATTTATAATGGACCAGACTTACTTAGACGCTCATCATTAAAATTGGAACAGAGAGTTGAACTATGAAAAATATCAAACAGAACCAAGCTCCTCTTGATGCCCATAAACGCAAACAAAATAAACCCGTTATCGCCTATCCCATAGATGGATTGCCTGAATCAAATAATGATCTCTACGAATCTGCAAGAAAGCAATTAACTTTAATTGATGAAACCATCATACCTCCAAGAGAGGCAAAAACCTTTGTTGTTCCTGCGGGTCATTTTTTTCGGATTGTATGTATCGAAGGCCCACAAGTAGGAGATCTAAACCTTTGGAACAATGACAACATTAATGAGCGCTTTTATAGCGGTAAAACGAGGGCACTTTATGGCACTCATGTTAGTACATCTGATCGTCTGTACTCAAATTTTCCTTATCTCAGACCGATGGCGACTATAACCCATGACACACTAGATTGGTATGGCTGGGACGAAGATGGCGGAGGTGTCCACGATGTCATTGGTACTCGCTGCGACCCCTATACTCATATGGCTCTTAGTGGAAATGAATATCATTATTGCTGCCACTCAAACCTTTGTCGAGCTCTATCCAAGAAACAAAGAAAACCTGTCTCTGAAATAGAACCGCTAGTTCATGATGTTCTAAATGTTTTTATGTGTACCGGCTTTACCAAAGACACCCACCAATACTTTATGAAAGCGAGTCCAGTTCGCCCAAATGACTTCATTGAAATGTTTGCTGAAATTAACTTGTTGGGAGCACTTTCAGCGTGCCCTGGAGGAGACTGTAGTTCTTCACATTCAAGTGACTCAGCCACTTGTTATCCCTTAAAGGTTGAAATTTATAAGCCAAATCAAGATAGCTTGAATGACTGGCAACCACCATCAACGAATAAATATTCCGGGGATCATGGTAATAAATGAAACTGAGTTACATAGCACTAGATATAGTAAATGATTAGTTACGATTACATTATTGTGGGTGCTGGTTCAGCTGGCTGTGTATTAGCCAATCGTTTAAGTGCAAATCCTGAAAATAGCGTTTGTTTGATTGAAGGAGGTGGTAGCGACAAAAGCCCATGGATTCAAATTCCTGCTGGACTCTCTGTGTTATATGGCCATAAGAAGTTTGATTATGCATACCAAGGAGTGCCTCAAAAGAATCTAAATAACCGTACTATCACAGTCAATCGTGGCAAGTGTCTTGGTGGGTCAAGCTCTATTAACGGCATGTGCTATATCCGTGGTAATAAGAATGATTATGACAATTGGGCTGCACTAGGTTGTAAGGGCTGGTCTTATGAAGAAGTTCTGCCTATATTTAAAAAATTTGAAAATGATCAAACAGGTGGAGACCCACAATATCACTCGTCAGATGGAGAGTGGCCAGTCGTTAAACCACAAGACGTGAACGCAGCTGCTAAACGTTTTGTTAAGGCTGGTGAAAAAATTGGGCTACCACATAATCAAGACTTTAATGCCAGCTCACAATTGGGTCTTGGAATTTATAATGTAAACCAAAACAAAGGCACTCGAGTGAGTTCTTATACTGCCTTTGTCGAGCCTATTCTAACCAGACCAAACCTGACAATCCTTACCCATGCAAGGGTTAAAACATTGGATATTGAAGGTGATACTGCTAAGGCAGTCAATATAGTAACTAATGAAATCGATAAAAAACTAATTTGCAACAAAGAAATTATTCTTAGCACCGGTGCTATAGATTCACCAAGAATTCTCCTTGCCTCGGGCATTGGTAATAAAAAGGATCTTGACGAGTTAGGAATAACTTGCAAGCATAACGTGGTAGGTGTTGGTGAGAATCTTCAAGACCATCTAGACACTATGGTTACTATTCGTTCTCAAAAAGCTGAATCTATAGGTGTCTCATGGAAATCTTTATTGCCTGATGTAATTACTGCTCCGTTTAAATACTATTTTAATAAGATGGGCTGGTGGACAAGCAATTATATCGAAGCAGGCGGCTTTGCCCAAACCAAATACGCCAATACAGAATACCCAGATGTTCAGTTTCACTTCACTAGCATTTATAGAAGTCACCGCGGCAAAAAATTTGAATTTGGTCATGGCTACTCACTTTTCACTTGTTTATTAAATCCTCACAGCACTGGCTCTATCAAATTAAATAGAGATGGATCGAAATTTATACTTCTTATTGATCAAAATTTTTTATCCGATCCAAGAGATGAAACAATCATAATCGAAGCAGTAAAAAAAGCCAGAGAAGTCCTATTATCGACAGAATTTGACGAAGTTCGTGGCAAAGAAATGGCTCCAGGTAAAGCAGTACAAAGTGATCAAGAAATATTGGAATACATACGCAAAACAGCACTAACGGTCTACCATCCAGTTGGAACCTGCAAAATGGGAATTGATGAACTAGCTGTGGTTTCGCCAGAAAATTTAAAGGTAAAAGGAATGAATAATTTGCGTGTTGTCGATGCCTCAATTATGCCAACCATTGTCAGCGGTAATACCTCAGCACCAACCATGATGATTGCAGAAATGGGGTCGGAAATGATACTGAATGAATCGAACTCCTAAATTGATTTCGAAGATTTTGATTAATTAACTTTTAGGCGAAATATGGAAAATTTACGGGGTATTTTATTCATGATTCTGGCTATGGCTGGATTTGCTCTTGAAGATTTATTTATCAAACTTCTTTCATCACATGTCCCAGTATCACAGATATTAATCATTCTTGGCTTTAGTGGAACCGCTGTATTCTTAATTATTGCAATTCTAACAAATGCACCAATTCTGCACAGAAATCTATTAAATAGACCTGTTATCGTTCGGACATTTTGTGAACTGTTTGCAGCATTGTTCTTTACTTCAGCGATTGCTTTAACACCGCTTTCATCTGTAGCTTCAATTTTAATGACAACCCCGTTAATGGTGACGATGGGAGCTGCAGTATTTTTTGGAGAAAAAATTGGTTGGCGTCGCTGGACTGCAATAATGATTGGATTTTTTGGGGTTTTATTAATCTTGCGCCCAGGATTTGATAGTTTTATGCCAGCCTCGCTACTAGCTGTAATTTCAACTATATTTTTAGCGGTAAGGGATTTAGCTACCCGTGCAATGCAGTTTGAGATTTCAACAACAACAGTGTCTATTTATGCATTTTTAGCAGTGGGCATCTCAGGTTTTTTTGCTATGCCTTTCTTTTCAGCTATGGTGATTCCTACTTCAATTGAAATAGTGTATTTAATCTCAGCCACGTTTGTCGGGGTAATTGGCTATTACGCAGTCGTGCTTGCTACTCGCAAGGGAGATGTATCAGTTATATCGCCATTCCGTTACTCACGACTGGTGTTTGCTATGCTTTTATCAATCATAATTCTCTCAGAAAGACCAGACTTACTAACATTAAGTGGAGCTACAATCATTGTTGTTTCAGGCATATATACATTCATTCGTGAAGGTCGTTTGAAGCAAATGCGCTAAAGTGGTGTTGATAGTTTTCTTCCTGTTATAGTATAAAAACATACTTTATAGAAAAAGCTTGCTTTCCTAAGCAAACTTTATTAACATCCGCAGGATAAATTACATCGAGGAGATGTTATGAATATGCCAAGAACAAAACTGATACCAAACGGCGACAATATCGTTCATACGTTTTCCGATACTGAATATAAAAACCGTCAAGCTCGTCTAAGACAGCATATGGCAGAAAATAATATTGATGCTGTTATCTTTAGTTCTATCCATGGCATTAATTACTATAGTGACTTTCTATATTGCTCTTTTGGACGTCCTTACGCACTAGTTGTAACCCAAGACAAAGCCACAACTGTAACGGCCAATATTGATGGAGGTCAGCCATGGCGTCGCACCTTTGGTGAAAATCTGGTTTATACCGACTGGCAAAAAGACAGTTATTTCTATGCTTTGCAACAACTAATAGAAAACAAAGGAACAGTTGGTATTGAACACGACCACATTACTAAGGAACGCCTGGACAAACTTAAAAGTGCTTTCGATAAAGCAAAACTTGTTGATATTTCGGTTGATTGTATGAAAATGCGCTCAATCAAATCAGATGAAGAAATAGCTCACATCATTCAGGGCGCCAATGTCTGCGATATCGGAGGTGCGGCTTTGGTAGAAGCGATCAAGGAGGGAGCTCCAGAACATGAAGTGGCACTTCATTCCACTCAAGCTATGGTCAAAGAAATCGCAAAGAGATACCCACACTCTGAACTGATGGATACTTGGACTTGGTTTCAGTCTGGAATTAATACCGATGGTGCACATAATCCTGTTACTACAAGACAAGTTCGAAAAGGTGACATTCTGAGTCTTAACTGTTTTTCTATGATTGCTGGTTATTACGTAGCACTTGAAAGAACATTGTTCTACGACCACGTTGATGATGAATCCTTAAGACTATGGGAAATTAATGTTAAAGTTCACGAAGAAGGTATGAAATTAATTAAGCCAGGTGTTGCATGTAAAGATATCGCTCTTGAATTGAATAAAATTTTCGAAGAATATGGTTTACTTGAAAGTCGTACCTTTGGCTATGGTCATTCTTTTGGAATCCTATCTCACTATTATGGTCGAGAAGCTGGTGTTGAATTAAGAGAGGATATCGACACAGTTCTTCAAAAGAATATGGTGGTCTCAATGGAACCGATGATTATGATTCCCGAAGGGCAACCGGGTGCAGGTGGATATCGTGAACATGACATTATGGTAATCACTGAGGATAGTGCTTATGACATTACCAAATTCCCTTACGGGCCAAAACACAACATTATCACTAACTAATAAGCCGCAGCTAGACTAACTTTCGTAAGAGTAAATCTCCACCATCATCTCGTCAGCTATTAGTTCTAACTTTTCTTTAATGAGACGTTCATCAATAGACATTGGTAAATGCAAATTAATTTGTGCTTTAAAAAGTTGCTGGCTGGACGCCATCGATGAATTAATTACTTCGGTCTTTATCCCCTCTACGTTAGCTTTCAGGTCATAAGTTAAGACGTGAGACAACTTATTAATAATGCCGACATGATTTTGACCTATTAACTCAATATTGTAGCTCTTATAATCAGATAGCTTTACTGGTGCAGTCTCTTCACACGCAATTTGTAACCCTAACTTGGATGAGGTTAGCTCTTTCATAAGCTTTTCGGCATTCTTTGATGGCACATTAACCCGTAAAATACCAGCAAACTTGGCCTCGACAGTAAACATATTACTCTCTATCCAATCGCCATCATGCGAGACAATTATCTCTGACAGACTATCCAATAGTCCTAGTTTATCATCGCCCAAAACACTAATTAAAATTGATTTCATAACACCCTGCTCATAAGTCGTATATATACTTATCCTTTTCGTTGGATAAGTAACTTTTTCTATCGAATAAGAAATTTCAAACCGTAGATGTTACCATTTTAGAGTATGAGAGGAATTAATTGACGAATTATCTTCAACTAACAGCTATTTGATTTAAACCTAATCTTCAATAAAAGCTTGATAAGACTTTTCATCCATCAACTCATCCAACTCGGAGTGCTTTAAAAGTTTAACTGTAATAAACCAGCCCTCTCCCATTGCATTTTCTGAAACAAGTTCCGGATCATCTTCCAATCTATCATTTACCTCTACAATCTCTCCAGAAACAGGAGCAACTAAATCTGAAGCTGATTTAACCGACTCAATGACAGAAATGTTGTCTCCTCGAACAAATTCATGACCAACCTTAGGTAACTCAATATAAACCAAATCGCCCAATTGTTCTTGGGCAAAATCAGTTATTCCAATAGTTACTAAATCTTCATCTTGCACTTTAACCCATGCATGATCTTTGGAATATTTAACGCTCATTACTTCTCCTTATTTTGGTTGACATATTCATCTTATTGGCAGACATTTAGTAACCTTTGGTAATGTTATAGATAGGAAATGGCAGCTTGCCATCCTCTATGCGGCGAATATTAGCAGCAATAGTTTTTGCTGATGATTGCGGATTGCTTTGTCCTGCAATATGAGGCGTAATATAGACGGACGGGTGACTCCAGAGAGGACTATTTACAGACAAAGGTTCTTCTTCAAATACATCCATAGCCGCGGCAGTAATGTGTCCTTCTTCTAGTAGAGTCAATAAATCTGTCTCGTTGACAATGCCCCCTCTACCCATATTTATAATAAATGCACCTCTAGGCAAACGTTGAAGCTCTTGTTTTCTCAGTATATTAGTTGTGCCCTCAGTTAAAGGTAGAACGTTTATTAATATATCTGTCTTTTCCAAAAAATCACCTAACTGCTCGTCTCCAAAAAAGTATTGAATATCACCCAAAGATGATTTTTGATTGGCTCCCCAGCCCAACACCTTAAAACCTTGATTAACTATTGAATCGCCAATACCTCTTCCAATATTACCTAAACCCATAATTCCAACCGTCCTATCTTCGGGCTGTATGGAACCTTGCTGTTTCCATTTTTTGTCCATCTGTTGTTTCATGTACAAAAAGTGATCACTATGAAAATGCAATACCCAATGAAGAGCATGAAAACACATCTCGTGCGTTAATTTGGGATCAACTAAACGAACAATTGGTAAATCCTCTGGTAAATCGGGATCACTAAGAATATGATCCACTCCTGCACCTAAAGATAGAATTGCCTTTAAATTTGGGTATTGCTTTAAAATTCCATGGGGATGCTTCCATGTTGCTACGTACTTAATTTCATTAACATCACCATCATCAGGATACACTCGAACATCCATCTCGGGCAACTCTGTCTGGACCCATTGACGCCAAACCTTTTCATCTTCCCAAAATTCGCTAACCGAAATTAATAATGCCAAAACTGACTCCTATTTTTTGTTTCTCAGCTGTTGATTATGTCTTTCTTCAATCAATCGAACAACACTTAAATGAGGCGACTTATCGCCGTACACCTTTGTTGCTTCTTGATAAGTGTTATAAACTTTTTCACCAAGCGGCATTGAGATACCAAGATGGTGGCCAAGTTCGACAATCAGTTTCATATCTTTTTCAGCCAGTCCAAGTGCAAACGACGTATCGTAGCTACCATCTAATACTTTTGGGATATAGTTTTCAACTACGTAGCTTTGAGAACAACTATTCATCAACACTGAGTGAAGAGTTTTTAAGTCCAGGTTGGCTTTCGCGCCCATCATTAGAGTCTCTCCAATCCCTTGTGCAGCAAGATAATTTAGATGCAGTTGTACCAACTTGGTGACATAGCCTGATCCAGAAGGACCCATGCGAATAACCTTACTAGCAAAGACTTTCAATAATGACTCAAACTTTTTCAAAACTTCTTTTTCAATACCAAGAAAGGTGGTTAAAGTTCCTGCTGCTGCCCGCTCTGCACCGCCACTAACTGGAGCATCAATCAATGTCAAATGATTTGGCGCGTGTTCCTTAACTTTCTCCCACTCAGCTAATTCGTTTGTAGTGGTTTCAAACCAAATAGCCCCTTCATTTAAATTATTCAAAATACCTTCATTGCCAAATGCCAAGAGATTGACTTCTTTTGAGCTTGGCAGGGATGTAAAAAGTACGTCGCACTGTGGACACATCTTTGATGCACTTTCTCCATTTATTGCACCTTTCGCAACGAAGTCAGCTAAAACTGTTTCGTTAATATCGAGAACAATTAACGTATCGTCTGAATCTTTGCAATGCATTAATAAATTATGTGCCATACCAGCACCCATATTTCCTAAACCAATAAATCCTATGTTCATTTCCTATCCCCAGTCAGTTAGATTGTCTAGACTATTAAACGGTGAGCATACAGGTATTCGTATTGTGGCATCACAATATCGTAAATTTCTTTGACCCGATCTGGCAAATCATTAACTTCAACATAATTGCGTTTTTGCGGTTTTAAACCATTTGAGTTGCGTAAATTGTCATGAAAGATACCACCATCCCACCAGCTGACTTCATCGCGCGCACCGGGTTCCCAACTGAGAGCCTCTTCTATAAATGGAATGCCAACGGCATTGCAATAAGCTTCAACAGTGCCATGAGGTTTTTCAAGCAGGTCATCACTATCAATAACAACTGGCGTTTTACCTGTATTACTCCAAACCATGTCGAACAACTCTCTTTGTTCTAAGAAACCTATTTCTTTTAAAACGAAATCAGGAAAATATTTGTATATTGAGCTTATTGTTTTCGCAGGATCTCGGATTAAAAAGCTATGATTAAAATGGGATAGAAACTCGTCAGTCCAAAGATGACTAATATAATGCGGAAAATCTTTACAAAAAACAGATTTTTGAGCGACCGTTTTCTTAAGCTTTGTAAAAACACCCTCCAATGATAATCCTGGTATACGTAAACTATTTTTTTGCACTCTTGGCCAAAGCGGATTCTCTCCTTGATACCAAGCTTCACCAAAAGGTTCGTGAAAACATTCCATATCTCCTCGCTGGCGCATCATCCATTCAAATGCGGTTGAAGTAGACCTAGGAGTTGCCCAAAGAACGAGTATTTTGTTCATTAGTTGAAATCCATATTTATTTAAGTTTGGAAAGTAAGTGACCATGTTCACCGGTAGGCGCTATTCCAAGAGTTTTAAATATACGCCAGTAGAGAGCAACATCTGATGCAATGACTGGCTTACCGGTTATTTTCTCGAAATTCGGAGTATAGAATAGTGCTCTTTGTGGTAATCCATCTAAACGCCGCCAATTAGGCATACCATTAATCACAATAGCATCAGCATCAGGCACCTGTTCTAATACGTAAATCATAGATTTTTCCGCTAATTCATTAGGGAAGATCCAAGTTGAATCATTAACCTCTTGTTGTGTTTCATAGAAGCCTTGGTCAACAAAATTTCCAACATATGCAACATCAAAACCCGCTTCTCTTAAGAAGCGAGCAATACCATCTCGCCAATCAGGCCAATAATAAACAGAGTTTAAGGCTATTTTTTCTGCATTTATTTCATGAAGAGCCTCCACTAAACACATACCAGCCATATGGAAGGGTGTTTCATATTTGTCACTTAGTGTGTTACAGAATTGACGGATTTGATCTGGACTAGTTCCATTACAATGCACCCAGTTTGTACCAACCTGGCCCACTACATCTGCACCACTATTTGACATACAGTGAACAAATTCTTCTAAAAGATCGAAGTTTTTAGTCCTCTGTGTTAATTCGTGAGCATATCCTGGTACATGCAAAATACGACCGTGCACTCCCACTTCTTCCGGCGCTATTCTGAGGAAATCACTTGGCGCCGCATCATAATCATAAGGCGGTGAAGTAAAGCCTACTTGATAAGGGAATAATTTATTATCTGGGTTTTTCCATCTTTCTGGTTTCATTGCCTTCATCTCTTGAATCTTTAAAGTACATGAATAAATTATCTACCTTGTTAAGCCATATTACGTAGACCAAAAAATCCTATTTTCATGTGTTATTCCTAGTCTGTTAAATTGTCGAGTCGTTCTAAGTCACGCTCGTGATGGATTGGCATTGAGCGCCCATAAAAAGCTTCAGCGTGATGAGGCCTGTTCACCAAGTATGGATTAGTAACATACGTTGGCAAGGCAATAATTCTTGGTGTATCACCCCGAGTGACAGTTACCCTATGCAAAGAATAACGCCCTTTAAATATTTGCAAATCACCCGTCTTCAAACTTAACACTCTTACCTTATCACTCTCCCCTTGTAACACTCTCTTAACATCCTCAAAACGTTCATTGTGTGGTGAACGAATATCTGGTGCATACTCAAAGTCACCACCTTCATCAGATTCACTAACGAGAATACTAACTGTAAAGTCATTACCATCAAAGTGCCATGGAAAGTAGTCACCATCATTCATAACACTGTAAGGATTTCGACCTAAAGGTTCTGCCCATCGATAAATAGGGCCGACATTCAAACAGTCTGAAACAAAATGTACTACCACGTCAGAGTCATATATTTTTCTCAGAACCGAGTCACTTTCTAATAGATCTGAATTTATAAATGATGACGTTCTTTCTTCAAAAAAACGATTTGGGTGGTCTTTAGGAAGTGATGTGTCCTCTTTTGTGAGATAAGGGTTTACAAGCGCATGGGCTCTTCTAGCTCCATCCATAATCCGGTATGCTTCATCTTTCATTTCCTTAATCGCTGATGAGGAAATAAAATCAGGTATATGCGCGCACCCCCATTTTTTTAAATCTAAACGACACTCTTTAACCAATGCAGCCCTTTTTGGATGGGTTAAATCATGGATAGGGAATTGCTCTAAATCAAGAAATTCCTCCAAACGAATTTCAGCAGAACTATAGGCTGAAGGAGGAACAATTTCTGACATAACTCCTCCCTATTTATTTTTTATAAGAGGGATCCAATCGATCGCAACGCCTTAACAATGCTGGCCACTCGTACTTACCTGGAGGAAAAGCTTCATATTGTTCACAGGCTAACTGCCACATCTTAGGGCTAGTCTTTACTCTAGTTAGAGAACAAGGATCTACTTGCAGAGCGACCTCGCACATGCGAATTAAATAATACATTTTCATAAAGCACTCACCAGCTGTCTCACCAGCTGTTAAAAAACCATGGTTGCGCATCACTAATAAACCATGCTCGCCCATATTCTTAGCGATACGGTGACGTTCATCCGGGTCAACTGATAAGCCCTCCCAGTCATGATATCCGACCTTGCCATAAAGCATAGATGAGTCCTGAATCAAATAAGGTATTTCTTCAAAAACAGTAGCAGCAATCGCACTTGGCGGGTGGGCATGGAAAACAAATTTATTATTGGGATGGTTTAAGTGGATTGCACTGTGAATAATAAATCCCGCAGTATTAACGTCTTCAGGCCCTTCAAGCACATTTCCATCTTCATCAACCTTGATTAAATTTGAAGCGCAAACCTCTTCATAGGCGAGACCAAAACGATGCATATAAAAATGATGATCTGAGCCAGGTACGCGCGCAGTAATATGATTCCAAATAGTATCGTCCCAACCGTGCATAGCGGTTAATCGAAACATAGCAGCTAAGTCAATTTTCACTTTTTCTTGTAGCTGCTTTAAATTTGATGTAGTTTTACTCATCTTAACTTATGTTGTTTGAAATTCGAATTATAAACCAGAATTAGCTAGTGACTGTTGATAAAATGAAGTTGATGAAAATTACCAAGATAGCAACTCGAATTGTAAATTTGTCCTTTGAAAGCACCATAAAAACTGCTATCCATGAAATGTCATCAGTTGGGTGTGTTCTACTAACTATTGAAACTGACGAAGGAATAGAGGGACAGAGTTATTTGTTTAGTTTAAACGCTACCCAAATTCATTCTTTTCATGAAACACTTAAAGGCTTTGAAGGCCATCTGATTGGTAAAGACCCTCAGTTTGTCGAAGTTATTTGGCAAGATATTTGGCAAGTAATTAGCTCTATGCGACAAAAGGATATCGCTATTTCGGCTCTTTCAACAATTGACACTGCGATTTGGGACATTGTTGGCAAAACAGCTAACTTACCTCTTCACCGACTTTTTGGTGCCTGCCGTACAAAAATAAAAACTTACGCCAGCGGTGGTTTGTGGCTATCTCAATCAATTGATTCACTACTAAAAAATACACAAAACTTCCTTGACCAAGGTTTTCGTTCTATGAAAATCCGTGTTGGCAGCACTAACTGGAAGAATGATGTTGAGCGCGTCAAAGAAGTCAGAAACGCTATTGGTCCGGATATTGAACTGATGGCAGATATTAACCAAGCACTGGAACCGAAACAGGCGATTCAACTTGGGAAAAAACTCGAAGAGTATGATTTGCTATGGCTAGAAGAGCCGGTAGCATCCAATAACCGTGAAGGTCACGCTGAAGTTAGAAACTCATTATCTATTCCAATAGCTTCGGGTGAGAATGAATACAGTCTATCTGGCATGCGTGAAATGATTGAAGCAAAGGCTTGTGATATTCTAATGCCTGATTTACAACGTATTGGTGGAATTTCGGAGATGCGTAAAGTTGCAAACTTAGCCGAGTCTCACAATTTACCAATTTCAACTCACATCTTTACAGAACATAGTTTGAGTGTTGCCGGATCAGTCACTAATTGTCTTTCAGTTGAGCATATGCCGTGGTTTTCTAAGTTGTTCAATGAACAAATTTATGTTATCAATGGCTATATTGATATACCTGAACGCCCAGGAACAGGCTTTACTTTTAACGAAAGCTACATAAAATTAATAAATTAATCTGTGTCAACCATTCCTGCACCTGCACCTGATGCGCGAGATTCAGCTGTTGATTTCACTAAACAACGCGAAAAATAGTCATAAATGCCTTGCCAGTGTTCTCCAACCTTGACTCCGGTTTGAAGTATTTTTTCTTTTTCTTCAATTGTAACAAATTGCCTTAAAACCGCATTGGCGGGGTGTTTTTTTGTTTCAACTAGGGGACGAATAATCATATTACCTCCCTTACTTAACTCTATGGGCTGGGTATTTGAACTAACCATTTCCCAAACACCGGGCTCAATAAAGTTTACTAAATACTCGTAATTATTTTCATCCAACCAGATTGC
>CACLHR010000022.1 GCA_902606745.1 uncultured Gammaproteobacteria bacterium | reverse complement strand
TTATCATTAATATTTCTGGTTCGAGCATTGAAGAGTACGGCAAGATTGCAAAACATTTTGACAACACTGATATTGACGCCATTGAAATTAACATCTCTTGCCCTAACATCAAAGAGGGTGGCGTTGCTTTTGGAAATGACCCCGAAATGTCTTTTCGAGTTGTCGAAATTTGTCGCAAAAACACAACAAAGCCAATTATCACTAAGCTCTCTCCCAACCAAACCGATATTGCAAAAAATGCTGCCCGATGTATTGACGCTGGAAGCGACGGCCTGGCTGTAATCAATACAGTGACCGGGATGGCGGTTGATATTAAAACGCGCAAGCCTGTTATTGGCAACAACCGAGGAGGTCTGTCGGGCCCTTCCATCAAACCAATTGCTTTATTGAGGGTGCACCAAGTTTATCAGGTAAGCAAAAAACATAATGTTCCTATCATAGGCCAAGGGGGCATTATTTCTGCCAACGACGCCCTAGAGTTTATTATTGCAGGTGCGGCGACTGTTGGGGTTGGCACGGCGCTTTTTTACGACCCTCTTGTTTGTGAAAAAATAAATACGGGAATTAGTCAGTACCTGTCAGACCAAAGTCTTAACAGTCTGGACTCCTTGGTGGGCACTCTTCAACTTAACTAAACCATAGTCTTGTCTCTTTTCAGAATGCAATACGAATATAACTCCAAAAAAATAGAAACAGAAGCCCAGAAATACTGGCATGAAAACAAATCCTTTGTTGTGGTCGAGGACGAATCAAAAGAAAAGTTTTTCTGTCTCTCAATGCTCCCATACCCCTCTGGAAAACTTCACATGGGGCATGTTAGAAATTATAGTATTGGAGACGTCATTTACAGATACCAAAAAATGCTTGGAAAAAATGTTTTACAGCCCATTGGGTGGGACGCCTTTGGACTTCCAGCAGAAAACGCAGCAATAGAGAACCAGGTGCCACCTGCTGGATGGACTTATGAAAACATAGGGCATATGAAGGAGCAGCTTATTGAGCTCGGATTTGGATATGATTGGTCACGCGAACTCGCAACCTGCCATCCTGAATATTACCGTTGGGAGCAGTGGTTCTTTGTAAAACTGTTCAACAAGGGCTTAGTCTACAAGAAAAAGGCGATTGTAAATTGGGACCCTGTTGACCAAACCGTGCTTGCTAATGAGCAGGTGGTTGAGGGGCGCGGATGGCGCTCTGGAGCGCCCATTGAAAAGAAAGAAATATCTCAATGGTATATGAAAATTACTGATTATGCTGACGAGCTTCTTGACGACATAGAAAGGCTTGATGGATGGCCTGAGGCAGTCAAGATAATGCAAAAAAACTGGATTGGCAGGTCTGTTGGCATTGACATAGACTTTAGATTAGACAATAAAAACATGTTAACTGTCTACACAACTCGCCCGGACACGTTAATGGGCGCAACCTGTCTTGTAATAGCCGCCGAGCATCCTCTTGCAATTCAAGCCGGACAAACAAGCACAACAATTCAAGCGTTCTTAGACGAATGCAAAACGATGGAAACTTCAGAAGCCGCTTTAGAGACAATGGAAAAAAAGGGTGTTGATTCTGGCCTAACTTGTAAACATCCAATAACTGGGGAGGACGTCCCTATTTGGATTGCAAATTTCGTTCTAATGGGATATGGCACTGGAGCAGTTATGAGTGTGCCTTCACACGACCAGAGAGACTATGAGTTTGCAAAAAAATACAGCCTCCCTATGCGAGAAGTTATCTCTCCAGTCGATGGCTTGCTTGACACCAGCAAAGAGGCATTTGTTGAAAAGGGAACTCTTATAAATTCAGGCGACTTTGATGGAATGGATTTCAATCAAGCATTTGCTGCAATTAGCAAAACTCTTTCCGATCTCGGCCTTGGAAAACAAAAAGTTAACTATCGATTGCGCGACTGGGGTGTCTCAAGACAACGCTATTGGGGGTGTCCAATTCCAATCATTAATTGCAAAAAATGCGGTTCTGTTCCTGTTGGTCTGGCTGACTTGCCAGTAAGACTTCCAGAAGATGTTGATTTTGACGGCGTGGGCTCGCCATTAAAGAAAATGTCAGAATTCTATAAAACAAAGTGTCCTAATTGTGGCTCGCCTGCAGAGCGAGAAACAGATACGTTTGATACATTTTTTGAGTCTTCCTGGTATTTTGCAAGATACACTTGTGCTGATCAAAACAAGGCCATGCTAGATGAACGAGCCAACTATTGGCTGCCGGTTGATCAGTATATTGGAGGCATTGAACACGCTATTTTGCACTTGCTTTATTCAAGGTTTTTTACAAAACTACTTAGGGACGAGGGGATTATAACGAGTAGCGAGCCCTTCACAAACCTTTTAACTCAAGGCATGGTGTTGAAAGACGGCGCGAAAATGAGCAAATCAAAAGGGAACACCGTAGACCCCCAAGAGATGATTTCCAAGTATGGAGCCGACACGGCGCGTCTGTTTATTTTGTTTGCGGCACCGCCAACTCAAGATCTTGAGTGGTCAGACTCAGGAATAGAAGGCGCACATCGTTTTGTTAATAAGCTTTTTCGCCTTGTGGTTAAGTTTGTTGCAGAATCAAAAACACAAGAAATACCCCCTCTTGTGCCGAGCTCTCTTAACAACGACCAAAAAGAACTGAGGAGGAAAGCTCACCAGTCACTAAAAAAAGTTGGTGACGATTTTGGGAGGCGTCACTCATTTAATACCGCCATTGCAGCCATGATGGAACTTAACAACTCTCTTTCGCGCTTTGTAGACAACTCCCCTCAAGGGATGGCTGTCCGACAGGAATCTATTGAGATTATGCTTAAGGCTTTGAGCCCTGTAATTCCGCATTTATGCCACCACTTGTGGGCAGCACTAGGCAACAAAGAGGCCATGATTGATGCACTGTGGCCAAAGGTTGATGAATTGGCCTTAATACAAGAAGAGGTCGAGCTTGTTGTACAAGTTAACGGCAAACTCAGAGCTAAATTAATGGCGCCACTCGACGCCGAAAGTCATTCAATTCAGGGGATGGTGCTTGCTGAAGAAAAGGTGGCAAGATTTACAGATGGCAAAACAATTTTAAAGTTTATTATTGTGCCAAACAAGCTGGTCAATGTGGTGGTTAAATAAAGCTTTAACGATTGAGCATTTGTTCAATTTGCTCTCTTAAAATTAACTCCATTACAAAACCCATTTTTCCTCCAGGCACAACTAAGGTGTTGGGACGAGACAAAAACGAGTCATGAACCATGTCTTGCAAATACACAAAGTCGCAGTAACTATGGTCTCGAAACCTAACAACTACAAAGCTTTCATCAAGGGTAGGTATGTCTCGAGCAATAAAGGGATTTGAGGTGTCAACCGTTGGCACACGCTGAAAGTTAATATGGGTTCTAGAGAATTGTGGCGTGATGTAGTTGATATAATCCCACATTCTTCTATGAATTGTGTCCACGGTGGCTTCAGCTGAATAGCCTCTGAGCTCCTTGTCTCTGTGTATCTTTTGAATCCACTCAAGGTTAACTACTGGCACCACGCCAATTAACAAGTCAACATATTTTGCAACATCAATGTCACCATCTACAACGCCACCATGGAGGCCTTCATAAAAAAGCAGGTTGGTGTCCTTTCCAACATCTTCCCATGGCGTAAACTCTCCAGCCTTTTGTCCAAAAGGGCGGGCCTCTTCATCTGAGTGCAAATAATAGCGTTTTCTGCAGCGTCCTTTTTCGCCGTAGTCTTTAAAGGCTTTTTCTAGCTCACCAAACAGATTTGCATCTGGGCCAAAGTGGCTAAAAAACTTGTTTCCAATCCTTTCTTTCTTCTCCATTACGCGCATCATTTCATCACGGTCATATCGATGAAAACTATCTCCCTCGACAATAACTGGCTTTGCGCCTACATTTATAAATATATGGTTGAACGCATTCTTTACTGTGGATGTTCCAGCACCAGAAGACCCTGTAATAGCTATAACCGGATGTTTTTTTGACATAAATTTTCTATTTTCTAAAAACCGTAGTTATTATCTTACAAAACCAATCTGGCTTTATCAATAATTTTCATAACTGCTTGAATTAAAATCACCGGGGATTTTGCCTGCTTAATAGTCCAGGTTTTCAACTTTAAGGGCATTGTCTTCGATAAAGTCTCTTCTTGGCTCGACCTCTTCCCCCATAAGGGTTTCAAAAACACCATCTGCAGTTCTATCATTATCAATTTTAACGCGCAGCATGGTTCGAGTCTCCGGGTTCATCGTTGTCTCCCAAAGCTGGTCTGGGTTCATCTCTCCAAGCCCCTTGTACCTTTGAAAGCCCTGGCCTTTTCTTGCCTCGTCCAATAAAAAACCAAGCGCCTCTGAAAAGCTCAGCGCCTTTGCTTCTTTCGCACCTTTTTGCACATAAGAATCTTCGCAAAACATGCTTTCTATATCATCGGAATATTTTTGAATTCTCTTGTAATCTGGAGAGCCAAGAAAACTTTCGCCAAAACTAGCGCTATCAACCTGGATGCCATAAATCTCCAGAATGTAGGAAACCTCTTCCTTCTTGTATTCAACCTTATGAACTTCTGACAATGGCCCAAAACTGTTCATTTTTTCTTGTAGCTTTTGACACCAGGCATTCATTTTTTTTGTGTTTTTTATGTCTTCTATTTTTGGCATGCCCAGCATCGCCCTTACAAGGGCTTCGTTATATTTTTTTCCTAGTCTTTCGACAACGGCCATAGTCTTGTAATATTTTGAAACGGTTTTTTCTAGAGCAACACCCTCTATTGCTGGCGCCTCTTTGTTGGCGAATAGGCTTGCATCAGCGATTGCTTCTTGCAACAGATAGTCGTTAAGCTCTTCATCGTCCTTGAGGTAGCGCTCTTGTTTGCCTTTTTTTATCTTGTAGAGCGGGGGTTGTGCTATATAAAGATAGCCGTTTTCAACCAACTCGGGAAAGTGGCGATAGAAAAATGTCAACAACAGGGTTCTGATGTGTGCGCCATCAACATCAGCGTCAGTCATAATAACGATTTTATGGTATCGAAGCTTTTCAATATCATACTCATCTTTTCCAATACCACAACCAAGGGCTGTAATTAAGTTGCCGACTTCTTGTGACGAAAGGATTTTTTCAAAGCGAGCCTTTTCTACGTTCAATATTTTTCCTTTGAGTGGCAAAATCGCCTGTGTGCGCCTGTCTCTCCCCTGTTTAGCGGAGCCGCCTGCAGAGTCTCCTTCCACCAGAAAAATTTCAGATTCAGCAGGGTCTTTGGTTTGACAGTCGCTTAGCTTTCCTGGCAACCCTGCTATGTCGAGCGCACCCTTGCGACGAGTCATTTCGCGGGCCTTTCTCGCAGCATCTCGAGCCCGAGACGCCTCCAGAATTTTGCCAACAATAATTTTTGCTTCAGCAGGGTTTTCTAATAAATACTCTCCCAGCTTTTCATTCACAGAAGACTCAACTGGCGCACGAACCTCAGACGAAACCAGCTTGTCCTTAGTTTGTGATGAAAACTTAGGGTCTGGAACCTTAATAGACAAGATAGCAGTTAGCCCCTCCCTTGTATCTTCGCCGGTTATGGCGGCTTTTTCTTTTTTTGCCAAACCAGAGGAATCAATAAAATTATTAAGGGAGCGAGTTAGGGCCGCCCTAAGTCCGGCCAAGTGCGCCCCACCATCCCTTTGAGGAATGTTGTTTGTAAAACAATAAACGCTTTCTTGGTAGGAGTCACTCCACTGCAAAGCAACCTCTACATTGATGTCGTCCTTTTCTGTGTTGATTGTAATAATGTCATTGTGAATAGGGTTTTTAGATTTATTTAGATGCTGAACGAAAGCCGAAATACCACCTTTATAAACAAAAACCTCTTTTTTATTTGCGGCAAGATCTTTTATTTCAATGTGCACGCCTGAGTTTAAGAAGGATAACTCTCGAAGCCGGTTAGCCAGCGTTTCAAACTTAAACTTAGTTTCAGCAAAAATATCTACGCTTGGCTTAAAGTGAATAGTGGTGCCTGTTTTGTCGGTTTTTCCGGTAACCTTTATCGGCGCTTTTGGAGCGCCGAGCTCATAGTTTTGCTCATAAATTTCCCCATCCCTATAAACAGAAAGGTGAAGGGTTTCAGAAAGCGCATTTACCACCGAAACACCAACACCATGAAGGCCGCCTGACACCTTGTAGGAATTATCATCAAACTTTGCCCCTGCGTGGAGAACGGTCATAATAACTTCGGCCGCAGAAACCTTTTCTTCAGGATGAGGGCCCACCGGAATTCCTCGGCCATCGTCAATTACAGATATTGAGTCGTCTTCGTGAATTACCACTTCAATTTTAGTGCAGTGGCCTGCCAGCGCCTCGTCAATTGAGTTGTCAACCACCTCGAAAACCATATGATGCAAACCAGTGCCGTCATCTGTGTCACCAATGTACATTCCAGGACGCTTTCTAACAGCGTCTAGGCCTTTTAAAACCTTAATGTTGGAGGCTTGATATTTTTCTGTCATGTGGGCTCAATAAAAATAAATTAATTATACCATGGGCGTCTTCTTTATCACCAACACATCTTGCTTATTTGGCAGCCCTTTTAGTCGCAAAACCACCCAAAAAATTAAGTCGCAAAACTGAAGTTAGTTTTTTGCTATTATGCCCTTGTTAATTTCATAAGTGCTGGCTCTTTTTTTATCCATAGGCAGGGCCTTGTTCCCAATATCTGTAATAAAGATTTGAGTCTCTAGTTTGGTTAAAAACCTTAATAAAAAATTTATCTTTTCTTGGTCTAGTTCTGAAGAAATATCGTCTATCAAAACAATTGGTTTTATGTTTAATTCAACGAGCAGAAGCACCTGTATTATCCAATAGAAAATTGACATTTTTTTTTGCTCTCCCCTGGAGAGGCTATGTTCGTTTTGGTTATTGAAATAGTAGTCAATGGTTGCCTTGTGGGGGCCATAATTAAGGTGCTTAAGTTTGCCAAACGAGCCCCTATTTTTTATTAGGTATTCGTAAATATCCTCTTTATCAAGATGGTTGGTGTCTTTTGTCCACCCTGATTGCAGAAGAAAGTCAAAATTATTGCCGTCTTTTATTAGCTCTTTTAGCGGAACAACGGGGGTTTTTTTTAATTTTTGAATATAATCGGACCTTGCAGACGATATTTCAACAGAAAGAGTTGCAATTTGATCAAACCAGTATTCAAGTTGTTTTGTATTGTTGTTTGTTAGAAGTGTGTTTGTATTTTTTAGGGCTTTGTTGTAAGACTTATAGGTTTTAAGAAGCTCGGGTTTAACATGAAAAACCCCCCAATCAAGGTAAGATCTTTTTAGTTTTGGCGGGCCGCCAACTACAAAACCACGGTCTGGTGAAATAATTTGTATTGGCGTCAGCTGGGCTAGCTTGCTGTTGGAAGAAACCTTTTTTTGGTTAAAAAGAATCGTGCTTTTGTGTTTAGATTTTTTTAGCAAAACTCGAACGCCGTCAACTGCCGCTTCGATTTGCAAAAACTCTTTTTCAAACGGCACAACATCTTTGATTTTTTTGGATTTAAAGGAGCGATTGTGGCTCAAATAGTACAACGCCTCTATAAGGCTTGTTTTTCCTTGGCCGTTGCCCCCAACAAAAAGATTAATGTTGGTGTTTGGCTCTAAGTATTGATTGTCAAGGTTTCGAAATCGAAGTATGTGAAGCTTCTCAATAATTGCCATGGCAAAACACAGATTATATTCTCATTGGCATTACAATGTATTGGTAGCTTTCATCTCCTATGGCGCTCAACAAACAGGAGTTGTTTTCACCTCCAGGTATAACCATGTTTATTTCTTCGGCCGTTAGTTTTTCCAACACCGAAATTAGGTAATGAATGTTAAAAGCTATTTCAATCTCTTTCTCTTGGTCCTTCACTGCAATCTGGGTCTCAGCCCTGCCCCTTTCTGAGTGTGAAAAAATGCTTAGCTTGTCGTCTCTGAAAACCAGCCTTACTCCCTTGGTGCGCTCTTCAACAAAGATGGAGGCTTGTTGCAGACTAGAAAGAAAATCCATTCTATTAATAACAATTGCATTATTGAAGTCTGTTGGCATAACTTGTTTGTAATTAGGAAAACTGCCATCAATTAAACGACTTATGATTTTGGTGTTGCTATCAACGAGAGAAAAGTAGTTGTCCGAAAGGTGTATTTCCGCCATTTTTTGGGAGCTTTTGTTAAGTAGTTTTGTTAGTTCAATGACAGCCTTTCTTGGAAGTATCACCGTCTTTTTTTCATCAAGCTTGTTGTTTTGTTTGATTTCACCAATAGACAGGCGGTGCCCGTCTGTTGCCACAACTGTTAGGGAGTCGCTTTTGATTTCAAAAAAAAGGCCGTTTAAATAAGCACGAATGTCTTGGTTTCCCATAGAGAAGCTTGTGTTTTCAATTAGAGCTTTTAGGTCGTCTTGTTTTATTTTTATAGCGGTGGTGTCTTGTGTTTTAGGGAGCGCTGGAAAATCAAGGTGGTTAAATGTGTTTAACTCAAAGGTGTTGTTATTTGCATTTAAATAAATTTTCTTTTCTTCAACTTTGAACATTATCTGTGTCTTTTCGGGCAACCTTCTAGCAATGTCTATAAGGTCTTTTGCATAAATTGTAAAATTAACCTCTTCTTTGCTTTTTATCTTGGTTGATGCGCTTATCTCTAACTCCATGTCTGTTGTTGTAAGAGTGAGAATTTGGTCTTTTAATTGAATTAAAACATGGGAAAGGATTGGTAACGATTGTTTTTTTTCAACCACACCAATTACCGTTTGAAGAGGGTCTATTAATTCTTCTACACTAAGCTCGGTGTTCATAAGCAGCCATATTAAAAAATTATTATTATTATTAGTCTTCTATTTATTTGTTAATTAGTTTTTTTTATTTATTAATAACAATGTGTTAGCTTGTGGATATTTTGTTAATTTTTTTGTTTTTTGATCCTGAAAACTTTGAATACTTTGTTAATTATAAGTTGTTTTGATGTTTATCAACAGCACAACTTTCTTTTATCTTGTTTATAAGTTAGTAATTTTAATTTTAATGTTTTCAAAATTATTTTTTATTTCTTCGTTTGTTTTCATAAGCTCTTTAAGCTTTTCGCAAGAGTAAAGGACTGTTGAGTGGTCTCTGTTGCCAAAGTTTTGACCAATTTTCGAGAGCGAAAGCGCTGTTAGATTGTGGCACAAATAAATAGCCATCTGCCGAGCCCGAACTAGGTGCTGCTTGCGGGAGTTGGAAATAAGGTCAGACACGGTAACACCATAATACTTACTAACGGTTTTTTGTATTTCGTTTATTTCTATCAATCTTTTCTTTGGGCTGATTAGATCTCCAAGCGCGCCTTCAATAACATCTTTAGAGATGGAAGAGTGGTCTATTCTTGAAAAATCAACAAACGCCTTAAGTTTTAACAGGGCGCCCTCTAAGTCGCGAACATTAGAGGTGACGTGGCTTGCAATAAAAAGAGCAATGTCCTCACTTAGAAGTAGAGATATTTGTGGGTTTTGAGACTTTTTTAACAAAATAGCCGCCCTCATTTCAAGCTCTGGGGGAGACAACTGTAGGTTAAGGCCTTGAGAAAAACGAGTTTTGAGGCGATTTTCAAGATCCTTAATATTTTTTGGGGGCTGGTCACAAGTAAAGATAATTTGTTTTTTTGTGCTAAACAGAAAGTTAAAAATATGAAAAAATTCTTCTTGTGATTTATCTTTTCCTGCAATTAGATGAATGTCGTCAACCAAAAGCAAGTCAGCAGATTGATAAAAAAGCTTAACATTTTCAATGGTGTTGTGTCGCAAACTGGTTGTGATGTTCCTAACAAAATCCATTAGGGGCACATAAATAATCTTGGAGCCCGGGTTTTTTTCTAAAGCCAAGTGGCCCGCGGCCTGCATTAGGTGGGTTTTTCCTAGCCCCGATTCCCCATAAATTATAAATGGATTGTAAGGCGAGGACCCAATGTTTTCAGCAATTTGTCTGCTGGCTAACGCTGCCACTTGGTTGGCGCTTCCTAGCACTAGGTTTTCAAAAGTATATTCTGAAAAAAGCGGAGTGGTGTGGTGTTTTTTCTGCTCAGAATTATTTTTAACCGCATCTGCAACACCGAATCGTATCTTTAGTGTTCGATTTTGTTCTGCAACCGCAAGAACAATAGCAGACTTAATTTTTTTGTGGTTGTTGATGTATTTAAGCGCAGAGGCGCTTGGGGCTAAAAGATGAAGTGTGGAGTTTTTTTCAATTGCGCCAAGCGGCTTAACCCAAACACTAAATTCTCCAAGTGGTAGGGAGTTTTTTAGAGAGTCCAAGCTCTTGACCCAAGTTTGAGACATAAGAAAATAAGGCTAAATATGAAAATGATATACTAATGATACCTGTTGTGAGTAAGAGATGAATGGCGTTACTCAGAATTGATTTTTGAGGCATATTAGCGTAACATTGCCCCCTTTTTATTAGTTGTGAAAAAGTATGAGAAGAACTATTGTGGCAGGCAACTGGAAAATGAACGCCAGCAAAGAGTCCGTTGACGAGCTAATTTTGGGCATATTGTCTGGCATGAATGAGGTTAGTTCTGAGGTGGTAGTTTGCCCCTCTTTCCCATACCTCTCTCAGGTCGAGGATTTAATTGCGGATAGCCAGGTTAAGCTCGGCGCCCAAAACCTTAATACTAATTCTTCTGGAGCGTTCACAGGAGAGGTCAGCGCCAACATGATAAAAGAGTTTGGAGTAGGGCACGTTATAGTTGGCCATTCCGAACGCAGAAGTTTCTATGGAGAGACAAACGCTTTGGTTGCTGAAAAAGTAAAGACTGCTTTAGACAATAACTTAACGCCGCTTCTTTGTGTGGGTGAGTCGCTCGAACAGCGAGAAGCTGGCGAAACTGAAGCAGTTGTTGCCGAACAAATTAATGCGGTTATTGAGCTGGTGGGCGTTGGCGCCTTTAGCAACATTATTATTGCTTATGAGCCGGTATGGGCTATTGGAACTGGCAAAACTGCTTCTCCTGAACAGGCGCAAGCGGCCCACTTGTTTATTCGCACCTTGTTGGGGGAAAGCAATGAAAACATTGCTCAAAACACTCACATTCTATATGGCGGCAGCATGAATGCTGCCAATGCTAACGAATTAATTACATGTGCCGATATTGACGGAGGTTTGATCGGGGGCGCGTCTCTTAAGGCTGAAGATTTTTTACAAATTTGCAAGGCGGGTTAATATGTCATTTCAAGTAATTTTAGTTATTCATGTGTTGTTGGCCTTAGGTATGGTTGCTCTGATATTAATGCAGCACGGCAAGGGCGCGGGTGCTGGCGCAGGCTTTGGTTCTGGCGCAGCAGGAACGGTATTTGGAGCAAGAGGCGCAAACTCTTTTTTGTATAAACTAACTGCAGCCATGGCCTTAGGGTTTTTTATCACTAGCATTAGTCTTGCTTATCTTGCAACAAGTGAAAGCAGCGTCTCTGACACAAGCCAAAGTATTATGGTGCAGCCTTTGGTTGACGAAACGACTGAAACCAAGTCAAGCGACATACCTAGCAATTAAACAAGCCGACGTGGTGGAATTGGTAGACACGCAGCCTTGAGGGGGCTGTAGCGCAAGCTGTGTCGGTTCGACTCCGACCGTCGGCACCATCATAATTTCAATTTTAGCTCTTGTCCTTGATGGTTGTTGTTGTACAATCTGCATAGTTTTTACAAGGCAACGTGATGAACTTCGACAATAAACAACTACTTAAAGGGATTGCCCTTATGCTGGGAGCTATGAGCGTTGTTCCAATCCTTGATGTGATTGCAAAAATACTTAGCGAGAGTTATCCCGTTATGCAGATTTCTTGGGCTCGTTTTGCTTTTCATACGCTGTGGTTGTTGCCTCTGCTCTATTGGCAAAAGTTGCGTTGGTGGCGAATGCCCAAACAGCCCGCTTTTCATCTATTGCGCAGCCTAATGCTTACTTTGGCAACGCTGTTCTTTTTTACCGCAATAAAAACAAACCCAATTCCAAATGCACTCACTTTGTTATTCGTATCACCATTAATTGTTGCAATGCTTGCGCCTTTTGTTTTAGGGGAGCGCTTTGATGCTTTTATTGGCATGGGGGTTTTGGTTGGATTTGTTGGCGTTGTTATTGTTTTGCAGCCAGACACCGACCAGTTTAAACCGAGCCTGCTGTATGCCCTTGTTGCAGGTTTTTGTTATGCGCTTTATATTATTACGACGAGAAAGTTGAGCTTAAGCGGCCCGCCTCTTTTGACCCTTTTTTATACGGCCGTAGTGGGCACTCTTTTTCTCGCTCCGATGGTCGTTTCGGGCTGGGTTGTTCCTGATTTAGTGGGTGTTTTTATGGCAGCAGCAATGGGCCTTGTTGCGGCCATATCACACTTTATGATTATTAAGGCGTTTGAATGTGCGACAGCTTCCGAGCTTAGCCCTTTTGGTTATTTTGAAATTGTTGTTGCCATGGTTTTAAGCTACTTCGTGTTTAAGTTTGTTCCAACCTCTGAAGCGGTTACTGGACTTATTATCATTATCAGTAGTGGGCTGTTTGTTTCTTGGCGGGCAATGAAAAACAACAGAACTATAACAAAAAAATCAGAAAGTGTTATTGAAATGCTATGACGGCGACTAAAGTGAACTGGAAAACTAAAGCCGAAAAAAAGCTCGAAGTCTTTTCTGACTGGCTATACGACAACTCGACAAAAACAATACTTATAGTTTTGTTGTTTGTTGGAGCTCTTGGCACACAGCTGCCGACATTAAAAATGGACACTTCAACAGAAGGGTTTTTGCATAAGTCTGATCCTATGAGAATTGAATACGATCTTTTTAGGGATCAGTTTGGTCGCGACGAACAGCTAATAGTTGCGGTTAAAACAAATAACATATTTGATTTGGAGTTTCTTGAAAGGCTTGATGGCTTTCATAAGGCCCTAGAGAGTGAGCTTCCTTATATTGAGAGTGTCGACTCTTTAATTAACGCAAGGAATACATATGGCGTCCAAGGTGAGCTGGTTGTCGAGCCCTTAATTGATGTTTTGCCCAAAAGCCAAGAGGAGCTTGATGATTTAGAATACACAATTACAAACAACAGCCTTTTTAAAAACCTGCTTTACAGCGAAGATTTCACAATGACTACGGTTACCATAGACACAAAGACTTATTCTGGCGAGGGCTCTACGAATGAAGTAAGCGAGCTAGATTTTAGCGACGAGCTAGATTTTAGCGACGAGCTAGATTTTAGCGACGAGCTAGATTTTAGCACTAGCCCTGAAAGTGACACAAGGAGCTACCTTAGCGATGCAGAAAATGACCAGATAATCGCAACAACACAGCAAATAATGAGGCGCTTTAGCGCCGACAACTTTGAAACCTACCTCTCGGGCTCTGCAGCAATTGCAGGAATTTTTAAGCAGGCGCTTAAGAACGATGCGATCGTCTTTATTAGCCTTATGATGGTAGTAATTATGTCAGTACTATTCGCGCTTTTTAGAAGAGTCTCGGGAGTAGTTTTGCCAATAATTTGTGTAGGAATGACACTGATAAGCACGGTTTCTTTGATGTCAATTTTTTCAGCTCCGTTTACTATGGCAACACAAATTATGCCAACCTTTTTGCTTGCCGTAGTAACCAGTGCAGCCATACATTTGTTGGCAGTTTTTTATAAAGACCTAGTTCAAACAAAAGACAAAAAAGCTTCGTTGCGTTATGCAATGGGGCATTCTGGTTTGGCAGTTGTCATGACTTCTTTAACAACTGCTGCTGGACTATGGTCGTTTTCGTTCTCAGGTGTTGCGCCAGTTGCCGATCTTGGGCTTTTTGCTAGTGGAGGAGTTTTGATCGGCTTATTGTTCACCCTTGTTTTACTGCCTGCCCTAATAGCGATGACAAACTTTGCTCATTTAGAGCCTAGGACTGATGAAAAAGGCCATACTTTAATGGACAAGCTGCTCATTGGGATAAGTAAAATTGGAACCGACCGACCGAAACTAATAGTAGCGATAAGCGCGGTGCTAATTATTTGTGCGACTATCTTTGCTGCACAACTAAGATTTTCTCATTTTCCGCTCGAGTGGCTTCCAGAAGACAACTTTGCACGCGTGGCAACAGAAACAGTAGATGAAAACCTACGAGGCTCACTCACACTTGAAGTTATTATTGACACAGGAAAAACAAACGGCCTATACAATCCAGAGATTTCAAAAAAGATCGAAGAAGTATCTAAAAATATTAACACTATTACGACCGGAAACATGTTTGTTGGAAAAACACTCAGCTTTGTAGATATCATCAAAGAAACGAACCGAGCGCTAAACGAAAATCAAGACGAATACTATACAGTGCCTAACGACGCTAATCTAATTGCACAGGAGTTTTTGCTTTTTGAAAGCAGCGGAAGCAACGACCTAGAAAGCCTAGTTGACGCCAATTATTCAAAAGCTCGTTTGACGTTTAAAACACCATTTATTGACTCCCTTGAGGCAAAAGCATTTATTGACAGAGCACAGGACTATCTTGATAAGGAATTTGCCGGCCTAGCTGTTGTTTCGTTTACAGGGATTGGCACCTTGATGACAGTTACCTTCGAACAGGCGATCTATAGCAGTGCAACGAGCTATATTCTGGCATTCTCGCTGATAACTATTTTGATGGTTCTGTTGATAGGAGATATTAAAATCGGGCTGATTAGCATGATACCAAACCTGCTGCCTATCATTTTTCTCTCAACCATCATGGTTATTTTTGAGATGCCGCTAGACATGTTTACCTTGTTAATTGGAGCAATAGCGTTAGGATTAGCCGTTGATGACACAGTCCATTTTATGCATAATTTCCGGCGTTATGAGCTTCAGTATAATGACGTTAACAAGGCAGTCAGGCTGACTTTGATGGGAACAGGAAGGGCGATCACGCTGACATCAATAGTGCTCGCTCTTGGATTTTTAGTCCTGACGTTCTCCCAGATGAACAATATGTTTGATTTTGGCGTGTTGACGGCAAGTGCAATTTTAGTTGCGCTCTTGGCAGACTTTTTTTTAATGCCAGCAATCATGAAGTTGATAATTAAAGATAAGTCCGATATGTAGCGTATTTTTAATTACCAAAGAAGACAATAAAAAGGGCGTAGAAGCGCCCTTTTTTTAAAACAAGCCTATAGGCTAAGATTGAGCCTGGGACATAACTTCTTCAACGAAGTTGTCTTCCTTTTTTTCTATCCCTTCGCCAACTTCAAATCGAACAAAAGACTCAATTTCAGCGTTTTTAGATTTAACTAGCTCTCCAACAGAAATGTCGGGGTCTTTAACAAAAGGCTGCCCATGCAGGGTGGTTTCGTTGACAAATTTTTTCATTCTGCCAACAATCATTTTTTCAATGATGCTTTCAGGCTTGCCACTTTCTTTTGCCTGTTCTATGAAAATAGCTTTTTCTCTTTCAAGTTGTTCGTTTGAAAGCTGTTCTTCGCTAATGCACTCAGGCTTTGATGCGGCAATATGCATTGCAATGTCTTTTGCAAGAACAGCATCATTGCCTGAAAGAACAGCAAGAACAGCAATGCGGTCGCCGTGTTTATAGGCGCCTAAAACGCCGCTTTTGGTGCTGACAATTTGAAGCCTTCTAACGGAAACATTTTCACCTGTTTTGGCGACAATGCCCTCTCTGGCTTCATCAACTGTTTCGCCCGAGCCTAATGTTTGAGTTAAAAATGACTCAACTGATTCGGGCTTATTTTTCAGTGCTAACTTTCCCAAAGCATTGACAAAATCAATAAAGGGTTGGCCTTTTGTAGCAAAATCCGTTTCAGAGTTTACCTCGAGTATGGCGGCGCTTTTGTTGTCACCACTAATAGTCACATTTACAAGGCCTTCTGACGCTATACGGCCTGCTTTTTTTGCTGCTTTCGCGGCCCCAGAGGCTCGCATTAGATCTATTGCTGCCTCAAGGTCTGCGTTAGTTTCAACCAAGGCTTTTTTGCAGTCCATCATGCCCGCGCCAGTTCTTTCCCTCAGTTCTTTTACTAAGGCGGCTGTTATTGCCATG
>CACLHR010000021.1 GCA_902606745.1 uncultured Gammaproteobacteria bacterium | reverse complement strand
GCATAGAAAAGCTGTTAATGTCATTGCAATCTTGCTATTCTCAGAATTGCGCTTGGGTGGGAGTCATGAAATGCTGAATAATATTTGTCAGGTGAGAGTGTCGAAGAGTTCTCGCGATAGAGCTTGGTTAGAGATGAAATTAAGTCGTTTGCATCGGTATGGCTTGCTGCAAATGCGTCAGCTTGAAATTCATGTTTACGGGAAATAAGGTTGCTGATAGGGGTAATAAAAAAACTAAAAACTGGCAGAGTAAGACTAAATAGAACTAGTGCCGTGTGAGACGACGGATTAGAGATGCCTAATCCATGAAAGAACCAAACTTGCTTAATTAAATATCCCAACAAGGCTAGGCTTACGAGGCTGAAAATAAATGAACTTATAATTCTTTGACGTACATGTTTGTGGTGAAAATGACCAAGCTCATGAGCAAGAATAGCTTCAATCTCTTCATCCTCCATACCCTTCAGAAGGGTATCAAAGAAAACAATTCTTTTATTTCTACCTATACCCGTGAAATAGGCATTACCGTGTGAAGATCTTTTGGAACCATCCATGACGAAAATACCATCACTACCAAAACCAGTACGTTCAAGTAAATTATCAATTCTGTTTCTTAAGGAGTTGTTTTCGAGTGGCTTGAATTTGTTAAAAATTGGTGCAATAAAGGTAGGATATATCCACATCATTGTGATTGTGAAGAGGCTCAAAATAGCCCAAACATAGATCCACCAATAGTCACCTATAGCACTCAAGTTCATTAAGTATAGGATTGCATAGATTAGAGGTAAACCCAGAGCAAGAGTCAATACTAGTTCTTTAATAAGGTCTGTTGCAAATGTTTTAATCGTCATTCGATTAAATCCAAACCTCTCCTCAAGAATGAAATTACGATAAATACTGAAAGGGAGATCAATGAAGCTGGCAATAAACATAATAGATAATATGAATACGGTGCCTAACCATATCGGGCTAGAGATTCTTTCTTGCCAAAAAAAATCAAGCCAATTCATTGCTCCGCCGAGTGTCCATATAAGTAATACAATTGTAGAAAAAATTATTTCAAAATGATTCACTAGCAATTTTGCCTGAGTATAGTGCCCAGCTTTTTGATGGTCTTCAAGCGTTATTGTTTCTTTGAAATCTTCGGGGACTTCATTAAAGGAAATTTTAATTGCTTTGTCCTGCCTGAAATTTAGCCATAATAGGGCCAAAACTGAGGTCAGAATTGCGAATAAAAAAATAAACGTAAAAAAGTTAAATTCCATATTGTTTTATGCTGTATTTCTATTGTCACTGTCGATTAACGATTATACCTTGTGATTACCATAAACTTATTGATTGAGAGTTGCAAAAAATAATATATATCTTACGGATTTTGAATAAAATAATTTATTGACTAAGGACTATGCTAAATGATGTTATATTTGGTGAAAAACCTTATGAGATGGGTATAATCCAAATATTAATTCGAGAATGAATAAAAGATTGTACTTTTATTTGATAAGAATCGACGGTAGTTAAAATTATTCAGTTTTAGGATTTTTTATGAGCACAATGGAAGATAGAGATGGCTTCATTTGGATGGATGGAGAGTGGTTAGATTGGCGTAACGCTAAAGTGCATGTTTTGACCCATACTTTGCATTACGGGATGGGAGCATTTGAAGGTGTCCGTGCATACGAGACTACTAATGGACCAGCGATATTTAGACTCGAAGAGCATACTGATCGTTGGTTTAATTCAGCAGAAATTCTTGGGATGACCATTCCCTTTGATAAGGAGACCTTAAACCAAGCCCAAAGAGAAGTAATCAGTAAGAATAATCTTAAGTCTGCTTATATAAGACCGATGTGTTTTTATGGTTCTGAAGGGATGGGCCTTCGTGCCGATAATTTAAAAGTCCACGTCATGATTGCGGCTTGGGAGTGGGGGGCGTATTTAGGTGAAGATAACATGAAGAATGGCATTCGTATTCGCACCTCCTCTTTTACCCGTCATCATGGCCATCCCTCACTAAGTAAAGCAAAAACAAATGGCAACTACGTTAATTCAATGATGGCTTTGCAAGAGGCTTTAAATGAAGGATATGACGAGGCCTTGATGTTAGACGTTAAAGGTTTTGCGTCTGAGGGTAGCGGTGAAAATATATTTATAGTTAGTGATAATACTATATACACTCCTGACTTATCATCCGCTTTGCCTGGAATTACACGAGACACAATCTTTACTTTAGCTGCTACTATTGGCTACGAAATTGTTGAAAAAAATATTACTTGTGATGACATCTATAATGCAGATGAAGCTTTTTTTACTGGCACTGCAGCAGAGGTAACACCTGTCAGAGAGTTAGATAATCGACAGATAGGTAGTGGCATTCGTGGCCCTGTTACTGAAAAACTTCAATCTCTTTATTTTGATTGTGTCCATGGTCGCAATAATCAATACATATACTGGTTAGCTAAAGGGAGATGCGAATGAATACTGCAAACTCTAAACACACTAGTTTTAGTTTGGTGTCAAAAAATGAATTACCTTTTCACTGTCCTCCAAAAGAGGCACAAAAATGGAATATGCATCCTAAAGTCTTTTTACCATTCGACAAAGAAGGAAAAGCCAATTGTCCATACTGTGGTGCTATCTATAAATTAGAAAAATAATTAACACTTTATATAAAAAAAATGGAAACGCCCCCAAAAAACATTGTTTTAGTCGGGCCTATGGGTTCAGGAAAGACTACTGTTGGTCGTCGTCTTGCTCATGAATTAAATCAAGATTTTTTTGACACTGATCATGAAATTATTGATAAGACTGGCGTTACAATTGATCATATTTTCGACATTGAAGGTGAGGAAGGTTTCAGAGAAAGGGAGTCTAAAATACTTGAAAATCTCTGTCAAATGTCGAATATAATTCTAGCTACTGGTGGTGGTATTGTTATACTGCCAAAGAATAGGAAAATATTAATAAATGCAGGTCTAGTAGTTTACCTTTTCTCTTCTATTGAGCAACTTCTTAGGAGAACTGCTAAATCTAAAACTCGACCTTTGCTGGAGAATAGTGCTGACCGAAAGAAGACCCTTACTGAACTTTTAGAAGCAAGAGATAAATACTATCGCGAGGTAGCATCAGTTATTGTTGACACAACAGGGAAAAAGTTACAGGAAGTAATAAATATAATAATACGAGAGACTGAAAATGTGGAATAGAATAGCTTGTGTTTTTTGTTTGTTTTTGAGTACTAATGTAATTGCTATTACAGCTGAAGAATTTAGCGATAAATTGATGCAAACGCACCCCTTTTTTCTACAACTCTCTCTTTCTGAAAATATAAGTCTAATAGATCAAAAAGCTGCTCTAACTTATACAGATTGGAATATTAAGATGGGAGCGAATGAATCCTTTACTGCAGGGGATGATATCTCTTCGAGGCTCTATAATGATCTATATACGACAAGTTACGAGCTTTCTGCTAGCAGAAAAATTCCTAATTCAGGTGCTAATTTGAATTTAAAGCATTCATGGAATCGTAATGACAAAGACAGTACTGTATTAAATACTAATATCTTTTCAGTCGATTATGTGAAACCTCTACTTCAAAACAAGGATGGTCTAAATGACCGACTTACAGTCGATGTAGCAGATATTGACTTGCTAGCAAAACAAGTGAACTTATTAGAACAGGCTGAAAGCTTTTTAGCTTTAAATTTAACCAAATTAGTTGATCTTGCTCTTAAACAAGAATTAGAGAAACTTTATATGTTTCAACTTGAACTGTCTAAGCAGCAGTTAGATTTAGCTGAAGAGAAATTATTAAACTCATTGATAGATAAATCAAGCTTTTTACAAGAAAAAGACATTTACGTAAAGGCCAACCAGCAATGGCTTCAATCGAGTCGAGAATTAAACATTTTAAGACAAGAATTGGCTTCACTTATAAATATCAAAGAATCAGAAATGATTGTTGAATTTGACTTATTTAAAGAACAATACATTGTGAGAGTTGAACCAGCTGTTTTTGTAAAAAATTCAAGGTCAATGCAGAAATATGATTATGACAAGAGTAAATTACAGAGACAGCTAGAAACTTATGAGAACAAAACCATGCCAAGTGTAAATTTAAATATGGGTATTGCTAGTCAAGCAGAGGATGATAAATACTTTAGTAGTTTTGGAAATCGCGATTATTCCTGGAATATAGGAATTGATGTTTCGTACCCATTAGGAGTAAGAAAAGAGTCTCTTGATGTAGAACGTGCAGAAATCAGCATAGCGCAATTGGATGCTCAGAGACTAGAAACTGAAATAGACTTGAAACAACAAATTAACTATCTACTAGCCCAGATTGATCTACTAGCTGAACTGGTCGATATCAGTCTGGAACAGGGTGAATTGGCAAATGAAAGGGTCATCGAGGAGAAGACAAAATATGATGATGCTCGTGGCCAAAAAAGTTTACTGATTACAGCTCAAAAAAACGCTAACTTGGCAAGATTAAGTAACGTTCAAGCTGCAGCAAGCTACCAAAAAATAATAATTGATTATCAAGCGGTAACCGATCAATTGTTTAACTAAATATGACCGGTTTTTTTGTATCGTTCTGTTCCCGCTTACCACTTAAGATTAACCATTATTTGGGAGCCTCTATAGGTCAGTTATTGTATTTATTAAATACTGATGCAAAAAAAGTCACAAGGCAAAATATTGCTATTTGTTTTTCTGAATTATCAAAAAATGAGCAGCGCTCATTAGTTAAAAAATCTCTCATTGAAACGGGAAAGAATTTAACTGAATCCGGACTTATTTGGAATCAAAGCTTTTCTGAAAATGCAAAGCATATACGAAATACTCATGGAGAAAATTATCTAGATACGGACCAGAACATGATACTGCTTGTCCCACATGTCGGATGTTGGGAAATTACTGGACGCGTTATTGCTAATACTCGTGCTATAACTTTTCTATTTAAACCTTTAAAAAAACAACAACAAAATCAATATTTATTTGAACGCAGAAATCAAGGAAACCTAACCATGGCTAGTGCAGATCATTCAGGCGTTCTTAAATTGCAACGTGCACTCAAAAAGGGTGAATTAGTTGGTATGTTGCCTGACCAAGATCCTGGTCAAGAGGGTGGTATAATGGCGCCTTTTTTCAATAATCCTGTCAACACTATGACGTTACTGGTTAGGTTGGCAAAAAAACATAATGCTCGGGTTGTTATGTGTTGGGCAAATCGTCTTAAAAAAGGCAGAGGTTTTGATCTTAACTTTGAGTCCCTTGATCTGACTTCTAGTAGTGATGATTTACTCGAACAGGTAACTCTTATGAATGGAGCAATTGAGGATCTAGTAAGGCGTTTTCCTGATCAATATATGTGGAGTTATCGTCGATTTAAATCAACGCAATCTTATAACTAAGATACCCATATAAAAAATGTTGAAACTGTGTGTCAAGAAAAAACCTAATTACCACTAATGGTATAATAAATACATGAAAATGATTGAAGATATACGCAGTGTTTTTAAGCGTGACCCTGCTGCACGTAACGTGTTTGAGATTATTACCTGTTATTCGGGAGTTCAGGCCGTAATTATCTACCGATTTACCCACCTATTGTGGAGATACAAATTGTACTGGTTGGCGCGTTTTATTTCGACACTTGCTCGATGGATTACTGGTATTGAAATCCATCCAGGTGCAGTTATTGGACGTCGTTTTTTTATCGATCATGGTATGGGTGTTGTAATCGGTGAGACATCTGAAATTGGTGATGACTGTATGATGTACCATGGAGTAACTCTTGGTGGTACTACTTGGGACAAAGTGAAACGTCATCCGACATTAATGGACGGAGTTATTATCGGTGCTGGTGCAAAAATATTGGGTCCAATTACTCTTGGAAGAAATGTTCGTGTCGGTTCTAATTCTGTAGTTGTAAGATCCATAGATGATAACTGCACTGTTGTCGGTATTCCTGGGCGCGTTCTTAAGAAAAAAGTGAGCGATGATGATCAATTTGATTCCTATGCTGCAAGCACTAGTAGTAGTGCCAATGACCCAACGATCCAAGCCGTTAATTCGATTATTGAACGTTTGGCAGATATTGATGAGCAGATTGCCAATTTATCTGGAGTTTCTGTAGAGGTAAAAGAAGATCCTAAAGATGTTGAAAATAAATAAATCATCAAGTGAATTTAATACTTGACTATTTTAGTTGGTTACTTGTATAATTACCCCGATTTTAATAAACCGAGAACGTTATGCAATTAACTACTAAGGGAAGATATGCAGTAACTGCAATGTTAGACCTTGCTTCAAACGAATCAGCTAAGCCTGTAACTCTCGATATGATATCTCAAAGACAAAACATTTCACTGTCTTATCTTGAGCAACTTTTTGCTAAATTAAGGAAAGCCTCATTGGTTAAAAGTATTCGGGGACCTGGAGGCGGTTATCTTTTAAATATTAGCGCTGAAGATGTCACCCTTACTCAAATAATAGAAGCCGTTGATGAGAATATCGATCTGCGTCGTTGCCACGGACTAAGAAATTGTCTTAGAGGTAAGCAGTGTCTATCTCATCACCTATGGTGTGAGGTTAGTGATCAAATAAGAGGCTTTTTAAGCACCAGAAACTTGCAACAGGTGATTGATGACTACAATGCAAACGAAGTTACAAGAGAAGTTACAAGAGAAACTGTAAGAATAAATTAATAATTAAGGAAATTTAATAATGTTAACTCCAACTTATATGGACTATTCTGCCACAACACCTGTAGACAAGCGTGTTGCTGAAAAGATGGCTAAATATTTAACTATGGATGGTGATTTTGGTAACCCTGCGTCTCGTTCACATTACTATGGCTGGCAGGCTGAAAAAGCTGTTGATGAAGCTCGTTCCCAAGTAGCAAGCTTGGTAGGGGCAGATCCAAGAGAAATTGTCTGGACTTCGGGCGCCACAGAATCTAACAATCTCGCTATAAAAGGTATTGCTAATTTTTACCATAAGCGTGGGAAACATATTATTACACTTAAAACAGAACACAAGGCTGTCTTGGATACCTGTCGTCAGTTGGAAAGGGAAGGTTTTGAGGTTACCTATCTTGAGCCTTTATCGAATGGTTTGTTGGATATAAACGTCTTTAAGGATGCAATCAGAGAAGACACCATTTTGGCGTCAATTATGCATGTCAACAATGAGATAGGCGTCATCCAAGATATACAATCTATTGGCGATATATGCAGAGAACACAAAGTATTTTTTCATGTCGATGCGGCTCAATCTGCAGGAAAAGTCTCAATAGACCTAGCATCACTACCGGTAGACTTGATGAGTTTTTCAGCTCACAAAATTTATGGACCAAAAGGTATGGGCGCACTTTATGTAAGTCGTAAACCTAGAGTTCGACTAGAAGCTCAAATTCATGGTGGTGGTCATGAGCGCGGTATGCGCTCAGGAACATTGGCGACACATCAGATTGTAGGTATGGGCGAGGCTTTTGCTATAGCCAAGGCGGAGATGTTAGAAGAAGGCAAAAAAATAAAGCAGCTCCGAGAGCGCTTGCTTGAGGGTTTTTCTGATATGGAAGAGGTAGTCATTAATGGTGATATTGAACAGAGAGTTCCTGGTAATTTAAATATCAGTTTTAACTATGTTGAAGGAGAATCTTTAATGATGGCTATTTCTGATGTCGCAGTGTCTTCTGGCTCAGCATGTACCTCAGCAAGTCTTGAACCATCCTATGTGCTTCGAGCATTGGGTCTTAGTGATGAGCTAGCACACAGTTCTATCCGATTCAGTATTGGTCGTTATACGACCGAAAAAGATATTGATGATGCAATCAGATTGGTACGTGAGAAAGTTGAAAAATTAAGAGATTTGTCTCCATTATGGGACATGTTTAAAGAGGGTATAGATTTGAGTACTGTTCAGTGGGCTGCCCATTAAAGGCACTTAAATTATGAGAATAATGCACACTTAAAATGTGTAGAATGTAATTAAAACGTTAAATGGGAGAAACTTATGGCGTATGGAAAAAAAGTATTAGATCACTATGAAAACCCTCGTAATGTAGGTGTTCTGGATAAAGACGCTAGCAATGTTGGAACTGGAATGGTTGGTGCGCCAGCGTGTGGTGATGTAATGCGTCTACAGATTCAAGTCGACGATAAAGGTGTTATTGAGGACGCTAAATTCAAAACCTATGGTTGTGGTTCTGCGATTGCCTCATCTTCACTTTTAACAGAGTGGGTTAAAGGTAAGACAGTTGATGAAGCCTCAGAAATTAAAAACACTGAAATAGTTGAAGAACTTGAACTGCCGCCAGTTAAGATTCATTGCTCAGTTCTAGCTGAAGATGCTATTAAAGCTGCAATCAATGACCTAAAGAGCAAAGCTGGATAATTGAATTATGTCAATTACCTTAACTGATAATGCTGCTGAGCGTATGACCAATTTTTTAGCTAATCGCGGTTCTGGTATTGGTGTCCGTCTCTCTGTCCAAACTACGGGTTGTTCGGGGCTTGGTTACAATATGGAATTTGTAGATAAACTTAATGAGGACGACACGCTTTTTAAGGATAAAGGTGTTCAATTGATTATTGATGCTAAGAGCTTAATTTATATAGATGGTACTGAAGTAGATTTTCAAAAAGATGGTCTAAATGAGGGTTTTGAATTCAACAATCCTAATTCTAAAGCTGAGTGTGGTTGTGGTGAATCATTTACCGTATAATTAATTCCGTCAAGTTCTAAAGGTATTAAAGTAATGCAAAATTATTTTGAATTATTTGACCTTGAAACCTCCTTTTTTGTTGATGATGAAGCTTTAAAAAAGGCTTACCAGAGTCAAGTTACAAGGTTTCATCCCGATAATTTTGCAACTAAAAGTCAGGCGGAACAACTCCAAGCACTACAAAGCACTTCACTTTTGAATTCTGCTTATATGGCACTCAAAACTCCACTGAATCGAGCAAGCTATCTGTTAAATTTAGAGGATGTAAATCCTTTTGATGAAAAAGATACAAATATGGATGCTAACTTCTTACTGTCACAAATTGAATTAAGAGAACAATTAGAAGATATTAAGGAGCAACAAGATAGTTTAGCTTTGGATGATTTTATAGAGCGAGTACGAGATTTTATCAATGACAATGTCACGTCAATATCAGAAGCTTTCACAAATTCACAAGATTTACAAGAAATCAAAACGCTTGTTAGGGAATTAAAGTTTTATGAGCAACTTAACAAGGAAGCGAATATATTGATGGATGAATGGTTATAAGGCAAGTATATGGCATTATTACAGATTTCTGAACCTGGTCAGTCAACTGCACCTCACCATCACAATTTAGCCTGTGGAATTGATTTAGGAACAACTAACTCGCTAGTTGCAAGTATCATGAGTGGTGAAACCAAGCTAATAGCGGATAACAATAACCAGGTGATGTTGCCATCAATTGTTCATTTTGGACAGGACAGAAAGATGACGGTTGGTAGTGAAGCTAGTCATTATGCTCAAACAGATCCAACCAACACTATCTTTTCAATAAAGCGATTTATGGGCTTAGGTTATAAAGAGGTTATTGAGCTCAAAAATTGTCCATATCAGTTGCTCGAAAAAGGCAATAACGTTTTATTTAAAACGGCAATAGGTGATTTGTCGGCGGTTGAAATTTCGGCTAGTATTTTATCCACTTTAAAGAGCCGAGCCGAGGAAGCGCTTGGGGGTGATTTGGTGGGAGCTGTTATTACTGTCCCGGCTTATTTTAATGACGCACAAAGGCAATCAACAAAGGATGCCGCAAAGTTTGCAGGTATTAAGGTTTTAAGGTTGTTAAATGAGCCAACAGCAGCAGCTATAGCTTACGGCTTAGAGTCTGGTGAAGAAGGTATTCATGCCGTTTACGATCTAGGTGGTGGCACATTTGATATTTCACTGCTTAGTTTTAATAAAGGAGTTTTTCAGGTTCTTTCTACAGGCGGAGATTCCAATTTAGGTGGCGACGATTTTGATGCACTAATTGTTGATGATTGTAAAAAAGTACTCGATTTGGGTAAATTAACACCCGCTAAAATTCAAACAATTAAATTGCTTGCACGAACAGCAAAAGAAACGCTAGCTAGTGAAAATTCAGCTGAGTTTCTTGTTGATGGTAAGGTATACCAAATCACCAAATCACACTTTGAATTATTAACTGAACCCTTATTAAAAAGAACCTTGCTGTTGACAAAGAGAGCTGTTAGAGATGCAGGTATCGAAATGTCTGAGATCAAGGATGTAATTATGGTTGGCGGTTCAACACGAATGACCGCAGTGAGGGATAAGGTAGGGGATTTGTTCAATAAACCAGTTTTGTGCTCAATTAATCCTGATGAAGTAGTTGTTAAAGGTGCCGCAATACAGGCTAATATTTTGGCGGGAAATAAAAGCCGAGATGATGTCTTGCTTTTGGATGTTTTGCCACTATCATTAGGACTTGAAACTATGGGTGGTCTTGTTGAAAAGGTGATTCATCGAAATACTACGATACCTATTACGAAGGCTCAAGAATTTACCACCTTTAAGGATGGACAGACTGGAATGAGCATTCATGTATATCAAGGAGAACGTGAACTAATAAAAGATTGTCGATCTCTCGGAAAGTTTGAACTCAAGGGTATACCACCTATGGTCGCTGGAAGTGCTCGAATTCTTGTAGAATTTCAAGTTGATGCCGATGGCTTGTTGTCTGTTAGCGCGACAGAGCAAACTTCTGGGGTTAAATCAGAAATAATTATTAAGCCTTCTTATGGATTGACTGATACTGAAGTTGAAAAAATGTTAAAGGATTCAGTTATTTTTGCCCAAGAAGATATTTTATTAAGGCAAATACAGGAACAAAAAGTCAATGCTAATCGTACCATTTTGGCAATCAATTCTGCATTAGATGTTGATAAAGAGCTTCTAAATGAGTTGATGTTAAAGGATATCATTGGAGCAAGAGATGAACTTGAATCTTTGGCTGAATCAGATGATGCAAAAGCAATAAAAAAAGCAATTGAAACACTAGAAGAAACAAGCGCTAAGTTTGTTGAGATGCGCATGAACAAATCAGTTATGAGAGTCATGCAGGGTCATAATGTTGATGAGTTTAGTGAAAAAATAGAAGAATAATATGCCTCAAATAATTGTTCTGCCTCATGAAGAGTTTTGTCCAGAAGGAGTTGTTATTGAAGTTGACTCTGGAACTACTGTCTGTAGAGCTTTGCTAGCTAATGATGTCGAAATTGAACACGCCTGTGAGATGTCTAATGCATGTACAACATGTCACGTCCATATTCGAGAAGGATTTGATTCTATCGAAGAATCTGACGAAATAGAGGATGACCTACTTGATAAGGCTTGGGGGCTTGATCCAGACTCTCGACTTTCCTGTCAAGCGGTTGTTGCTGAGGAAGATATTGTTATCGAGATACCAAAGTACACCATCAATCAGGTTTCTGAAAACAATTAACTTCAAAACGTTTACTACTCAATTGTAATATTAGGAAAAGCGCCCACCGTTTCACTTTGTAGTGACAACATTGCAGCTGTTTTGCGAGCAATTTCTTGATAAATTAGAGAAGTCTCGCTTTCTGGATTTTTTATAACAGTAGGTTTGCCTTCATCGACATCAGTTCTAATGTCTAGTTGAAGCGGCAATGCACCTAGAAAGTTAGTTTCAGAATCGAGAGCCATGCTTTGACCACCACCATGTCCAAATATTTCCTCTGAATGCCCGCAATTTGAGCAGATATGGATAGACATGTTCTCAATAATGCCCAAAATTGGAATATTGACCTTCTCGAACATTCCAAGCCCTTTTTTAGCGTCGATAAGTGCAATATCTTGAGGCGTGGTAACAATAATAGCGCCACTAACGGGAATCCTTTGAGATAATGTGAGCTGGGTGTCACCTGTACCTGGCGGAAGATCTACAATCATGTAATCCACATCATTCCATTCAGTGTTTTTTAATAATTGCTCTAAGGCTTGAGTGACCATTGGTCCACGCCAAACCATAGGGGACGCCTCATCGACTAAAAATCCAATTGACATTGCTTGTATCCCGTGTGCTAAAACAGGCTTCATATTACCATTTTCAGTACCTTCGGGCCTAAGCTCCTTAACACCCAACATGCGTGGTTGTGACGGCCCATAAATATCCGCATCAAGAAGAGCTACTTTTGCGCCCTCAGAATGGAGTGCAAGCGCTAGATTTACCGCAGTAGTCGACTTTCCAACGCCACCTTTGCCGGAGGCGACAGCAATAATGTTTTTAACGCCAGGTAACGCTTCAACACCACCTTGAACTGTGTGAGATACTATTTTTGACTTAATAGAGACAGATGAATAGCTAATTCCTGCTTTAGAAAAGGCTTTTTCGACAGAATCTTGCAGTTCTGCACGATAGTTCAATGCTGGATATTTAAGTAAAAGCTCAACATTGACTATTTCATCATCAATGGTAATATTCTTGACATTATCCGAAGACACAAGGTCTTGATTGGTATGCACATCAATCACAGTACCTAGAATGCTTTCAATTTTCTCTTGCGTTAAATTTGTCAATTTGTTGACTCCAGTCGGTAAAATAACGCTATTTTATCGTACAAATATCACTCCAATCCCTAATAATATTGGGCTTTTTGAGAACTAACTATGTCTAAACGCAGAATACTCGTGACATCAGCTCTACCTTATGCCAATGGAGAACTTCATTTGGGGTATATGTTGGAGACCATTCAGACAGATATCTGGGTCAGATTTCAGAAAATGATGGGCAACGAGTGTCACTATGTTTGTGCAGATGATGCCCATGGAACGCCAATTATGCTTAAAGCTGACGAGATGGGCATAGAGCCTGAAACTCTTATAGAACAGGTAAAAATCCGTCATCAAGCCGATTTAAACGATTTTTATATAGATTTTAGTCAATTTCACTCAACACATTCTGAGGAGAATCGTGAAATTTCAGAGTTAATTTACAATCGTCTTAACGATTCAGGCTATATCAAGAAGAGAGTAATTTCGCAAGCTTTTGACCCTGAAAAGGAAATGTTTTTGCCTGATCGTTATATTAAAGGTGAATGTCCTAAGTGCGGGGCTGACGATCAATATGGAGACAACTGTGAGGTATGTAGTGCCACCTATTCAACAACTGAAATAAAAAATGCTAGATCAGTAATATCTGGAGCAACGCCAATTGAAAAGGATTCTGAGCATTACTTTTTTGATTTACCACAATTTGAACAGGAGTTGAAGAATTGGACCAAGGCAGGGCACCTTCAGGAGCAGGTAAGCAATAAGCTAGAAGAATGGTTTGAGCAAGGTCTACAGCAGTGGGATATTTCTCGCGACAAGCCTTATTTTGGTTTCAAAATACCGGAAACTGAAGACAAGTATTTCTATGTTTGGTTAGATGCTCCGATAGGTTACATGGCAAGTTTTAAAAAACTCTGTGACAACAGTGAATTGAATTTTGAAGACTTCTTTAACAAGGATTCAGATACCGAGCTTTATCATTTTATTGGTAAAGATATTGTCTACTTTCATGCGCTCTTCTGGCCAGCAACACTAATGGGGTCAAATTTCAGAACTCCTAATGCTGTTTTTGCTCATGGATTCCTTTCTGTGAATGGAGAAAAGATGAGTAAATCACGTGGCACATTCATTAACGCAAGAACCTACTTAGAGAATCTTGATCCTGAATGTTTGCGTTATTACTATGCGTACAAATTAACAGCTAAAATCGATGACATTGATTTAAATTTACAAGATTTTAAAAAGCGTGTTAATTCAGACCTTGTCGGCAAAGTTATCAATATTGCTTCTAGAAGTGCATCGTTTGTGGTGAAAAAATACGATAAACAGTTGTCAGCTAACTGTATTGAAAAATCTCTCTATGATGAATTTTTCGAAGCAGGTTCTGACATTGCGAAACATTATGAGGCAAGAAACTTTAGCCAGGCTATGCGCTTAATTATGAAATTAGCTGATAAAGCTAATAAATATATTGATGAAAAAAAGCCCTGGCAATTAGCGAAAATTGAAGGCAAAGAACAAGAAGTTCACGAGATCACTTCGCTAGCTATTAATCTGTTTAAAGTTTTGATGACATATTTAAAGCCAGTACTACCAGTGATGGCAAGACGTTCTGAAGAATTTCTCAATGTTGATTCTTTAAAATGGTCTGATATTCAACACCCATTAACAAACCATAAAATCAATAAATTTAAACCTTTAATGACGCGTATAGAGGATGATCAAATTGAACAAATGGTTGAATCCTCCAAGGCATAAGTTATTAGAAAAATAAAGTTTCGGAGGGATGTCAGAGCGGCCGAATGAGCACGCTTGGAAAGCGTGTATACCTCACGGTATCATGGGTTCGAATCCCATTCCCTCCACCAAATTTTTCTTTTATAATACAAATTAACTAATATTAGGAGAAGTGAAATGGCAAACTTAACAAAAAAATCTTTTGATAATCCAGATGACCTAGTACCATGGGATGCAAACCCAGAGAAAACCAGTGTAAATACTCTAGAGTTTGGCACGGTAAAAGCGAACAGAATTGTACTTCAACCAGGCTGGATGTGGTCAGAATGTATACAACCTCATGTTGGTGGAGAAAGCTGCCAAGCAGGTCATTTAGGTACATGTATCCAAGGCACTATGCGAGTAACTCATAATGATGGTACAGAGATGATTATCAATGCAGGAGACGCTTACTCTATTTCTCCTGGTCATGATGGTGAGGTAATAAGTGATGAGCCTTTTATTGGCTATGAGTTCAATAATCAAGGCAAGTCTTTTGCAGTCTGGGATAGTTAAGCACTAAAAAAAGTACTGCTACCCCGAAAACGCCCACGTGGCGCAGAAGTGTCATGGGATAGAATCCCATTCCCTCCATCATATTTAGCTCATACTTCTATAAATATAAAATCTTTAAGTGTATATAATAAAGATAAGCTTATATTATAAATATTTATTTATATGAAGATAACTAATAGGGAAAGGGAAATATTAAGATTAATAAATTCCAATCCCATGATAAGCCAAGATCAGCTTGCTGAAAAGTTAGATATTACTCGTTCATCTGTTGGAGTACATATATCTAATATGGTGAAAAAAAACCTAATTAAAGGTAGAGGTTATGTAACACAATCAGAGCCACATGTTTCTGTTATAGGTGGTTCTAATATAGATCTTCAAGGTTCTGCTGATAATTCTCTTCTTCTAAATGATTCAAATCCAGGCGAAATTTCTATGTCTGCTGGAGGTGTTGGAAGAAATATTGCAGAAAATTTATCTCGTATTTCTATAGCTACAAAAATGTTTTCCTATGTTGGTGCAGATGCTTTAGGGGAATTTTTAATTGAAAAAACGCAAAGCGCTAATGTTGACACTTCTTTTATTAAAAAACATAGTACATTACCAACAAGTCAATACTTATCAGTACTTGATGACAATAATGATATGTTGGTATCGATATCTGATATGAGAATTATTAATGAAATGAGTATTGAAGACATCAAAAGTTGTAGTAATACTCTCAATCAAAGTTCTGTTATTGTAATTGACACAAATATTCCAACTAAGGTAATCCAATATATTACTGATGAATATAGCCATATACCATTATTTTTGGATCCAGTATCTATCGCTAAAACGTCAAAAATAATTAATATTATTGGAAAATTTCATACAGTTAAACCTAATAGGCTGGAAGCCGAACTTATTACTGGAATCAAAATTACTGATAAGCAAAGTATGCTTAAGGCTGCTCAAAACATATTTGATAGAGGGTGTAAGCAAATATTTATTACATTAGGTAAAGAAGGTGTCTTTTATTACGACGGTACAGAGCATGGCTACTATTGTCAACGAAATATTGAAGTGAATAGTGGCAACGGAGCGGGAGATGCTTTTGTGGCTGGAATAGTTTATGGATTTTTAAAATTAAATAGTATTAAGAAATCTGCAGAATATGCCTCAGCCGCTGCGGCAATAGCTTTAAAAAGTAAAAATACTATTAGTGATGACATTTCACCAAGGAATATTGAAATTGTATTAAAGGAAAGTAAAGATGAAATTAAATAGTTATTTAGATGTTCATCCTAAAGTAGAAAATGCTCTAAACAGCAAACAGCCAATCGTTGCCCTTGAGTCTACTATTATCTCACATGGTATGCCTTATCCTGAAAATATAGAAACCTCTCTCATGGTTGAGAATACAGTGCGAGCCAATAATGCAATCCCAGCAACTATTGCAATAATTAAAGGACGGTTAAAAGTAGGCCTGACCAAAAAAGAAATTGAGTTTTTAGCAACAAATGATGAAGTTAGAAAAATTTCAAGACGGGACCTTGCCATTGCCGTTTCACAAAAATTATCCGGCTCTACAACAGTATCATCAACTATGATCATTGCCCATTTAGCAAAAATTGCTGTATTTGCTACTGGTGGAATAGGTGGTGTACATAGAGGTGCAGAAAAAACATTTGATATCTCTGCAGACCTTGAGGAACTTTCAAAGACCAATGTATGCGTTGTTTGTGCTGGTGCAAAAGCTATCCTTGATATTGGACTAACTCTTGAGTATCTTGAAACCAAAGGCGTGCCAGTTATCGGTTATAAAACTTCAGAATTACCAGCCTTTTACTCTTCCAAGTCAGGATTTAAAGTTGACTATCAAGTTAATTCAGCATTCAAAATTGCAAAAATATTAAAGACTAAGTGGGATCTTTCTATTGAAGGCGGTTTGCTGGTAACAAACCCTATACCAAAAACATTTGAACTAGAGTTTGCTATGATGAATGAAGCAATAAATGAAGCAATTATTGAAGCTGACAAAGAGAAAATTAAAGGTAAAGAAATAACTCCGTATTTGTTATCAAAAGTAAATGAAATAACTCAAGGCAAAAGTCTAAATGCAAATATCAAATTGATACAAAATAATGCAGCCTTAGCAGCAAAAATTGCGATACATTATATGAAATGAAGTTAGTTGGACAATCTTCGTGGCTAGTGATTTTTTTGTTGTCAGAAGTTACGTACCCAAGATAGTGAATATCCATTAAGATCAATAGCGACACCTTCAATTTGGTTGGTTGAAGCTGTTGATATATAGTCAAAAGCAAGTAGAGTATTCTTGTTAATTTCATAAGACAATCCTAAACCAATGTAGGGGTCGCTACCATCAACTTGCAAAAACCTTTTTGAATTGTATGTTGAGCCGTTGTAGGTAAGAGTCCCACTTCCACTAACAATGTAATCAACATCCCAAAACAGCAAGCCAGCTTTACCGTAAACGCCAAGAGTGCCAGTTGTAGAAGGTTCATATTTAACACCAAACAAATAGCTATTATCAGTTTTAGTTGTTATGGTTAGAGCGCCACTTGTTGAGTAAGATTTAGTGCCATGCCAGGTTCCTGAGGCACTACTAGGCAAACTAGCAGAGACCTCGTGCCCTGTAATAACGCCTCCCTCAAAGGACAGGCCTGGTGAAACATGGTAATCTACAGTGAAGTAAGCGACAGTATCATTATCATTAATCGTAACACCAGTTCCTGATAGACCATCAAGAGCCTCATCGTTTAATAGCGTGAGACCAATAGTAAAAGAAGGTTTGGGTATTTCATGAGATAGTGATACACATGGAACGGTCATAAAAAAAATAACGATTAAGGTAGTAATTAATTTTCTGTTCATTTTCAATCGACTGATAGGCATAAAAAAATAAACTATTATAGTTTAAAATTAATCCTACTCTTTTGAAACATTTCTGTCA
>CACLHR010000020.1 GCA_902606745.1 uncultured Gammaproteobacteria bacterium | reverse complement strand
TAATTTCATATATTTCTAAAAGCATCCTAAAACCTTTTGGTTTAATACATACGAATAAAGATAATTTAAACTCTGAAGAACTAAGAATGGCTGTTGTAGATTCCAAATCTATAGTTTCAAAAAACTATCAAAAGATGCTCCTCAACATTATTGATCTAGAAAAAGTCAAGGTCGAAGATATTATGGTTCCACATAATGAACTTGTTAGCGTCGATATTAATAATGAAGTTGAATTATTTGACCAACTAAAACGTATACAACACACTCGACTCCTAATCTTTGAGGGATCAGAAAATAATATTATTGGTACCATCCATATGAGAGATGTTGTCAATCTTTATGCTAAAGATGAAATAACTATTAAATCAATTAAAGAGCTAATTCGTGAGCCTTACTTTATTCCTGAAGGCACACCTCTATCTCTGCAACTTGAACATTTTAAAAGCCAAAAAAGAAGGCTTGGTTTAGTTGTTGATGAGTATGGCGAAGTTAAAGGAATGGCTGTCCTTGAGGATATTTTGGAAGAAATTGTTGGACAATTCACTTCTAACGAAGGAGAAACTATAGAAGAAATTAATCAACAAGAAGATGGTAGTTACCTAGTAGATCCTCGAATTAGCATTCGTGAACTTAACAAAGCATTAAAAATTCAACTCCCATATGATAGTGCCACAACGCTGAATGGCCTAATTTTAGAGAATTTACAAAGTTTTCCTCAACACAATGTATCTCTTAAAATTGAATCACTAATAATTGAGATTGTGCAAGTATCAAAACATGGCATTAAACTTGTTCGAATCAATAAAATATATTAGGTACGATCTTGCTCAAAGTAGAATTAAGTTCCAATATGATTTCTAAATGAAAAGTACAAATATAATCTACCATAATGCTTCAGTAACACGTAAAAGGCGTAATCAATCAAATAAACATAAATCTGCTGTTATATGGTTTACTGGCCTTTCAGGTTCTGGTAAGTCAACCTTGGCCCATTCTTTAGAAGAAATATTATTTAATAAGGGTTGCAAGACCTTTGTACTAGATGGAGATAATGTACGTCATGGACTATCTTCTAATCTTAATTATAGCAATAAAGACAGAAAGGAAAATATTCGTCGTATTGGTGAAGTGACTAGATTAATGATGGAAGCAGGTTTAATTGTAATGACAGCTTTTATTAGTCCTTTTAGAGAAGATCGAATTGCAGTGCGTAATTTAATCCCTGATGGCGATTTTATAGAGATTTATTGTAAAGCCAGTTTGGAAACTTGTGAAGCAAGGGATCTAAAAGGGTTTTATAAACGTGCGAGAGCTGGTGAAATAAAAAACTATACAGGTATTGACTCTCCTTATGAAATGCCAGTCAATCCAGAATTGATAATAGATACCGAAAAAGAAACATTAGACGAGTCAGTATCTAAAATCGTTAGCTTTCTTCAGAAAAAAGCAATCATCAGATAGCTAATCATGCTTGATCAAATTGATATCCAAGATATTATAAAAATTGCCAAAGATGCGGGTGAGGCAATTATGAAAATTTATAATCAAAACTTTGATGTTGAATATAAGAAAGATAGCTCGCCATTGACCATTGCAGATAAAAAAGCCAATGAAATTATTGTAAATGCTTTAAATCAGCTGTTAGTTAATTCTTTTTTACAACAAAATATTCCTATACTTTCTGAAGAAGGTAGAAGTATTCCTTATGACGAAAGGAAAAATTGGAAATACTTTTGGTTAATAGATCCTCTTGATGGCACTAAAGAGTTTGTTAAAAAAAATGGAGAATTTACTGTCAATATAGCTCTTATATATAAAGGAACCCCAATACTTGGTGTAGTTTATTCTCCAGTACTCAATGTTTGTTACTGGGCTAAAAAAGGTGAAGGTGCTTTCAAAAATGGAAAAAAATTACCCTTAAAAGCAAATGAAGAAAGAGATGTTTATAAAATTGTTGCTAGTCGTTCACATATGTCTAATGAAACAAAAAAATTTATTGAGGCAATAGATACAGATAAAGAAAAAATAATAATATCCATTGGAAGCTCTTTAAAAATTTGCCTTGTTGCAGAGGGTGAAGCAAATATTTATCCAAGATTGAGTTCAACAATGGAATGGGATACTGCTGCAGCACATGCAATTGTTAACGAGTCAGATGGTTTTTTTAATAAATATGTAGACAAGGATGCTTGTCAACAGCATCTATATAATAAAAAAAATTTATTAAATGATTGGTTCGTAGTTAAGAGTGGTAGATAGAGCTAAACTATATTATTTATGGTAATCTTAATACTCTATTAGGGAATGAGTGCCTTTATTAGTGGTTCTAGATAAGCTTCATGTTTTTTCCAGGCTTCAGAGCTACCTTGATACATCTTTTGTCTGACCTGTAATGAACTAGCGGTTTTTACAACACGTTTACTAGTGTGAAAATTTAAGCAGTTTTCATCCCAATCTAATTCGCAATATTTTAATAACTTTCGGGTTTCTTCTTCTTGATTAGTAGTTAAGTCCTCATAAAATATATCATATATTTTATCCGGAAACGACTGATGCCAAAAAGACATAAGTTCGATATATAAACCATAAAATCCAGCTAAATCCTCCATATTATAAGCCCACCCATTTCCTGTTTCGCTAAAATAATGCTTATAAATTGACCAGCACGTGGCTCTGGCATCTCTTTTCAGATGAATAATCTTTGCTTCAGGAAAGGCTGACAAAATAAATCCAATATTTCGAAAGTTTAGGGGCCATTTATCAGTAATAACATTTTCTGGAACCTTAAAACGAGAAAGTGTATCTAAATATTGTTTTCGAATAGATAAAAAGGCTTTTTCAGGTAGGCTATTGGTATCTTGAGTATAGTGGTCTTTTATTTTTTGGGTAATAAGTTTAGTTAAAGTATTTAATTCACCTGCGCCGTATACTGCATTATGACTGGCAATGATTTGTTCGACTAGAGAGGTTCCAGAACGAGGCATTCCAACAATAAAAACAGGACGTATACTTGATGTTTTATTAGATAATGATTCCGCAACTGAATAAGGTGAGTTAAACAACTTTCTAACAATAGAATGGTAATTTTGAGATTTATCAAGAGAGTAATCTAATTCCTGTCTACGCAAATGATTACCCTCCTCTAAGACTTTAAATAGTTCATCTTGATTTCCTAAATCTTCATACACTTTGGCCAAAGCAAAGCATAAGTATATACGGTCTGATTGACTTAGGTCACTGGTAGAGAGAAGTGATTGCATTATAGTAATCTGTTCATCACTTTCTGTATAAGTTTTAAGGGAACTTAGATTATGGTGAGCTCTAGCGTAGTCCGGTTTAATAGCTATTGCCTTCTCAAAACACTTAATCGCATCGTCCAGTTGAAGAAGAAGATGGAACGAAATACCAAGGTTATTATAAGCCTCAGCATAGTCCGGTTTAATAGCTACTGCATTTTCATAGCTCTTAATAGACTCATCCAGTTTTCTGAGTCCTTGGAGTGTTACACCGAGGTTATTATGCGCTTCAGCGAAATCAGGTTTAAAAGCCACTGCCCACTCAAAATGATCAAGTGCAGAATCTAGCTGATTAAGTTCAAGGAAAATATTGCCCAGATTATTATGCGCGTTAGGATACTCATGTTTACTAGCTAGTGCCTTCTCATAACACTTCATCGCAGCATCTACTTGACCAAGATCTCTGAGTATAACGCCAAGGTTGTATTGAGCCTCAGCGTAGTCTGGTTTTATAGATAGCGCTTTCTCAAAGCTTTTAACTGATTCACTTAATTGACCAATTGCTTTATAACAAACACCTCTGATATTAAATAGTAATGGTTCATCAGGATAGCTTTTAATCAATACTTCAACAGTTTCGAGTGCTTCTTGTGCCTGTCCGTTATTGATAAGTGAAATAGCAGAGTGAATTTCTGCTTTTGTTGGTCGAAGCTGATCCTTGCCTATGTCTAATGCCAAAAGTCCATTTTTTGCTTCTTGGTTATAAGGTGAATCTTTAAGAACCGATGTATAAAGTTTTCGTGCTTCTTCAATCTCACCCTTCTTTGCAATTTTTTTTGCACGAGCTAAAAGTCGTTGAGTTTTTATTGTCATTTAAAGTTTTTGTGTTATAGCTGCTGCAGCTAGACAAAGCGCAGTTAATAGATAGTCCATTTCTTGAATTTTCTATAGAAGTTCAGTCCAATAATCATACATATCAAAAGAATACACTATTTATCTCTTAAAATTGAACCACTATAATTGAAATTGTACAAGTATCAAAGCAAGGTATTAAACTTGTTCGAATCAACAAATATATTAGGTATTATCTTGCTGTAAGAAGTATATTAGTAATGAATTCCTATTTAGTAAGGAAAAAATGTTTAGATTCTTCACAAGCAAAAAATGGTTTCTCTGGGCCTATCTCGGCTCGACATTAATCTTAACGTCGTTATGGTTATCAGTTCAAATTGATGTAAAGATCAATGAATGGTTTGGTGTCTTCTACGATATGATTCAAAAAGCATTAGGAACGCCAAATGCAATTACAATGTCAGAATATTTAGAAGGACTATACACCTTTGGTAAACTTGCCGCCTTATGGATTGTATTAGGACTCGCTACCGCATTTCTTACGTCACACTTTTTGTTTAGATGGCGTACATCAATGGTTGAGTATTATCACAGCGTATATGATAAAGCACGCACTATTGAAGGTGCATCACAGCGTGTACAAGAAGACACAATAAGGTTTTCACGCATAATGGAGGGCTTGGGAACAGCTTTCATCGAATCATTGATGGTATTAGTTGAGTACTTTCCATTATTGATGGGCTTATCAGTAGGTATTCCTATTATGTGGTTTGGCGATTGGTCATATGGATTGGTTACTGGCGCCCTTATTTGGGCTGTAGGTGGTACAGTTTTAATGATTGCACTAGCTTGGATATTAAGACTTGTAGGTATTGAATACGATTTACAAAAGAGGGAAGCTGCGTATCGCAAAATACTTGTTATAGCAGAAGATGATGGAAGTATACGACCAAAATCATTAGAAGAGTTATTTGATGGAGTAAGAAAAATTCATTTCAGAAGTTATCTGTTTTATTTGTATTTTAATATTGGAAGACTTGCGTACTTGCAAGCCAACGTTTTGGTCGGGTATATTTTCCTAGCACCTGCAATAGTTGCTGGTGTCATGACACTTGGAGTAATGCAACAAATACTAAGAGCATTTGGTAGAGTCGAAGGTTCACTTCAATATTTGTTTAATGCATGGCCAACAATTATAGAATTAGCCAGTGTTTATAAACGTTTAAGAGAGTTTGAACGACAAATTGATTCAATGACTGAATCGGAAGTAGAAACGTAATTAAATCAACGATTGCCCCATTTTAAGTTCTTGTCCTAACTGAAGTTTTAATACTGGGGTATTCTCTGGAAGAAGCATAATAACTGTTGAGCCCATATTAAACCGACCTAGCTCGTCACCTTTAAATAATTCAAACTCTTTTTCTGTGTAATCATAAAACTTAACCTCTTTTCCATACGGAGGTGTTACTTGGCCTTGCCATGAAGTCTCCATAGAACCAACAAAAATTGCTCCAACGAGAACAAAAGCCACTCTTCCATAAACAGTATCAAATAGACAAACTAAGCGCTCGTTTCGAGCAAAAACCCCATTAACTTTTTTTACCGTTTTGTGATTCACTGAGAAAAGATTTCCAGGAATATATCGCATCGAAACCAACTTTCCATCAAATGGCATATGAATACGGTGATAGTTTTTAGGTGCAAGATAGATAGTAGCAAAGCTCCCATTTTCTATTTTTTCTACGGACTCTCCAGCCAAAAGTTGCGATAAAGAGAAATAATGACCTTTGGCTTGCAGGATTTGAGAGTCTTTTATTTGCCCTGCTTGTGATACTACACCATCCACAGGTGCAATAATTGACGAGTCTGAGATAGACCTTGCCTGTGGCTTTAAAGCTCGAGTAAAGAAATCGTTAAAATGAGCGTAATCTGAGATACTGTCGCTTTCAGCTTCAGCTAAATTAACTTGATGTTTATTGATAAACCAACGAGTGAAGGTGTTTTTAATCCATACATTTTCGATTCGTGCGAACCGAAACATCAGCTTCGACAACAAATGCTGAGGCAAAAAATACTGAAGAAAATTCATTAATCAAGCTTTGCTAAAATAAAGTCAATTGCTGCCTTGAGCTCGATTTCAATTTTGTCAACCTCGTTTCGCGATTTGTATTCTATATTGCCGCTATCTGCGTGTGTATCACTGATAACGAGCCGGTGAGGGATGCCCAAGAGTTCAGAATCAGCAAACATGATGCCTGGTCGCTCTTTACGATTATCTAAAAGCACTTCAACTCCTTGAGTCAGAAACTTTTCATAGAGTTCATCAGCCAGCTTTCTAACTCGGCTAGATTTGTTGTAATTTATTGGAACAATGACAAGCTGAAATGGAGCTATCGATTCAGGAAAAATAATCCCTTTTTCGTCATGGTTTTGCTCAATACTTGCGGCAACAATACGAGTGACACCAATGCCATAACAACCCATATTCATATTTACAGCTTTGCCATCTTCACCAATAACATTAGCATTCATTGCATCAGAATATTTTGTACCTAATTGAAAAATATGACCAACTTCAATACCACGCTTAATTTCAAGCTTACCTTTTCCATCTGGAGAAGGATCACCAGATATAACATTTCGTAAATCAGCTACAACAAAGTTTGAAGTATCACGACCCCAGTTAACACCAGTCAAATGTTTTCCTTCCTCATTCGCACCACATACAAAGTCCGACAAGCAAGCCGCTGCATAGTCAACAATAATTGGAATAGAAAGATCAACAACACCTATAGAACCAACTGAACAACCTAATTGTTGTAGAATTTTCTCTTCATCAGCCATCTGAAGAGGTAATTTCACACCTTTTATTTTTGCAGCTTTTACCGCATTTAATTCATGATCTCCACGCAACACTATTGCAATCAGAGAGTCATTATCACCATCAACTACTAGTGTCTTTATTGTAGTTTTAGCCTTTATATCAAGCAATTGACAAACATCATCTATGGTTTTAACATCGGCTGTCTCTGCAACTGTTATAGTTTGTTTTGGAGGTTCTGGTTCATCCTGAGGCAAGGTTTCCGCACGATCAATATTTGCAGAATAGTCTGACTGATCTGAAAAACAAATTGCATCTTCACCAGAATCTGCGAGCACATGAAATTCGTGCGAACTGTCACCACCAATGGCTCCAGAGTCAGCTAAAACTACTTTATATTCTAATCCCAGTCTGTCAAAAATATTACAATAAGTTTGATGCATCACTTGATAAGTTTCACCAAGTGAGGCCTCATCTATATGAAATGAATAGGCATCTTTCATAATAAATTCACGAGAGCGCATAACACCAAAACGCGGTCGAATTTCATCTCTAAATTTGGTTTGAATTTGGTAAAAATTTATTGGAAGCTGCTTGTAACTTCGAAGATACTGCTTAGCGATGTTAGTGACAACTTCTTCGTGTGTTGGTCCTAGGCAAAAATCTCTTTCATGTCTATCCTTAAATCTTAATAACTCTGGACCATACTCTTCCCATCTTCCTGATTCTTGCCAAAGCTCTGCAGGATGAGCAACAGGCATTAATAACTCTTGTGCCAAAGACTTATTCATTTCTTCACGAATAATTTTTTCAATTTTTTGTACAACCCTAAGCCCTATAGGAAGATATGAATACAAGCCTGAGGCTAGCTTTGAGACTAGGCCTGCACGAATCATTAATTGATGTGAAATGATTTTTGCATCGTTAGGCGCTTCTTTAATTGTCGGGATTAATAAGTCACTGCTTTTCATATAAAATAGTCACTAATTACAATAAATGATTTGATTTTACCCAATGCCTGATTTGCAAACTTTATTTATTTGGATTATTCCCGTTCTCTTTGCTATTACTCTTCATGAGGCTGCACACGGCTGGATAGCAGCTAAATTCGGAGATCATACTGCCAGAATGATGGGCAGAGTCACTCTGAATCCGGTCAAACACATTGACCCTGTAGGTACAATCGTTGTTCCCATAGCATTATTAATAATGTCAACTGGTTTTATTTTTGGTTGGGCTAAGCCTGTTCCGATTAATTTTAATGCTCTCCGGTCACCTAAATCTGGCATGATTTGGGTTGCACTTGCAGGTCCAGGGGCAAACTTGATTATGGCTATTGGTTGGCTTTTGGTTGCCTTCCTCGCAATTAATTTGAATATACCTATTTTGCTAAAAATGGCAGGTGCTGGAATATTTATTAATATATTGCTTGCAGTATTTAATCTGTTACCAATACCTCCTCTAGATGGAGCTCGAGTCATTAGCGCACTCTTACCAAACCCATTGGCTTATAGATACAATCAATTAGAACAATATGGCTTTTTTATTTTAATCGGCCTAATGTTTATTGGAGGTTTTACTTACATAGTTTGGCCAATTGTTGGACTAGTTTTGAGTTGGATGTCAGTACTTTCTGGTCTTAATTTATTTGGCTTGATTAATCTTATATTTTCTTAAGATGAACAACTAAGTTCTAGGTTTTTTGCCCATTCTGGGGCTTCTTTGGTGTAAGAATCAAACTCCTCATGTTCTTCAAATGGTTTTTTTAACAGGTTAAATAAAGTTTCGATTTCATCGTACTGGTGTTGATCTTCGGCCTTTCTAATGGCTACTTCTGCTAAATAATTTCTTAAAACATATTTTGGATTGACTGAATCCATTGATTGTTTTCTTTGATTAGGTTTTATTTTCTCCTGGTCTAATCTTTGATGGTAACGCTCAAACCATGAATCAAAATCAGAACCCATATTATTACTATCTTTTGATAACAACCTCATCGAGATAGAGTAATCTTTTTTGTGTTCATAAAGTAACTGTAGATAATCGTTAACTAATTTACTGTCATCTTCATTAACATCAACCAAACCAAACTTTTGTCTCATCAGAGCTGAATATTCTTTAACTAAAAACCCCTCATATTCGGCTAAAGCGTCTTTTAAATGAGTTTCATCAATCAGACTCCTGATTGCATTAGCAAGTCGATCTAAATTCCATAATGCGACCGAAGGCTGTCTTTCAAATGAATAACGACCCTGATGATCAGAATGGTTACAAATAAAACTAGGATTGTAGGTCTCCATAAAACTGAAAGGTCCATAATCAATCGTCAATCCCAATATTGACATATTGTCACTATTCATCACGCCGTGAGCAAATCCTTGGGCTTGCCAACGAGCAATCATCACGGCTGTAGAAAAAATAACAGTCTTAAATAGTTGTAGATAAGAGTCTTTACCTTTCAGTTGAGGATAATAATGATCAATCACAAAATCCGCTAATTTTTTGACTTCTGTGGTTTGTCCTCTTGAAGCAAACAATTCAAAGTGGCCAAAGCGAATATGGCTTTTGGCAACACGGGTAACGATTGCTCCACTTTCAACATGTTCACGATAAACATCTGTGTCACTTGCAACAATAGCAAGAGCTTCTGTGGTTGCAATATTTAATCCCTTCATAGCAATAGAACATAAATACTCACGTATGGATGATCTTAAAACCGCTCGACCGTCAGCACCACGCGAATATGGTGTAGTTCCTGCTCCCTTAAGTGACAATTCATAACCGTTAGCCTCTCCAATCAAACAAGAACGACCATCTCCGAGTTGCGGGACAAAGTAGCCAAACTGGTGGCCTGCATAAACACTAGAAAGAGGCTCAATTCCATCTAGCTTTGCTTCACCCGTACAAACCCCGAGTAATTCTTTTTCACTCAAGTTCAACTCAAGCTTTGCTTTTAAAGCCTTGTTTACATGTATTAGATGAGTATTTTCAAGACTCTGAGTCTTAATTCGCGAGTAATACTCTTCGCCTAGTTCCGCAAATTTAAGAGAGCTTATCATTAAGGATTTGATTGACTTGTTTTGGGTTAGCCTTACCTTGAGTTACCTTCATTACTTGACCTACAAAATAACCTAAGAGTTTAGTGTTACCAGCTTTAAATTGTTCAACTTGTTCACTATTATTAGCAATAATTCCATCTATTATGCCTTCAATAGCTCCGACATCTGTCATCTGCTTTAAGCCTTGGTTTTGAATAATGTCGTCGACTCTTCCATTTCCTTCCCACATAGCTTTAAAAACATCTTTAGCAATTTTTCCAGAAATCGTATCATCACCAATTCTTTTAACAAGTTCAGACAATTCTTTGGCCGATATAGGTGAGTCTTGAACATCAATTTGGTTTTTATTAAGCGCAGCTGAAAGCTCACCCATGACCCAATTTGCTGAAACTTTCGCTTCAGCTCCGTCATTCAGCATTGCTTCATAATAGTCTGCCAAAGGTTTTTGAGCTGTTAAATTTTCTGCATCATAATCGCTTAAACCAAATTCACTAACGAATCTATTTTTCTTTTCTGTTGGTAGTTCAGGTAAGCTATTTTTAATTTCAGTAAGCAATTCATTCTCAATATCGACAGGCAACAAGTCAGGATCTGGGAAATATCTATAATCATTAGCTTCTTCTTTGGTACGCATTGAACGCGTTTCATCTTTTTCTGCATCATAAAGACGTGTTTCCTGAACAACAGTATCACCATCTTCTAGGATATCTTGTTGTCTCTCAATCTCTATATTGATAGCTTTCTCTAAAAATTTAAAGGAGTTTATGTTTTTTAGTTCAGTGCGAGTGCCTAATTCTTCAGTATCTTTTTTTCTGATTGAAACGTTAGCATCGCAACGGAATGACCCCTCTTGCATATTGCCATCACAAATACCAATATACTGAACCAAGGCGTGAATTTTTTTTGCATAAGCTACAGCTTCTCTAGCGCTTCGCATATCTGGTTCTGAAACAATCTCTAGGAGTGGTGTTCCAGCTCGATTAAGGTCAATCGCTGAATAGTCTTCATACAAGTCATGGATTGATTTTCCTGCATCCTCTTCTAGATGAGCACGAGTAATACCGACCATTTTTGCTCCACCCTCCTTTGTACTAATACCAATTGCCCCTTTCCCTACAATTGGAATTTCAAACTGAGAAATTTGATAACCTTTAGGTAGGTCTGGGTAAAAATAATTCTTTCGCGCAAAAATAGAGCGTTGATTAATTTTTGCATTGACTGCCAAACCAAATCTGAGTGCCATATTGACGGCTTCTTTGTTAAGTACGGGTAGAACTCCTGGTAGACCTAGGTCAACCGCACAGGCTTGAGTATTTGGTTCAGCACCATATTCTGTTGATGCGCCTGAAAAAATTTTAGATTTCGTATTTAACTGAGAATGAATTTCCAAACCAATCACTGTTTCCCAAGCCATAGTAAATCCCCCTAAATATTCTCAGGTAAAACTGAATGCCAATCAGTTTGAGTTTGAAATTGATGGGCGGCATTTAATAAAACCTCTTCAGACCAGTAGTTACCAATCATCTGTAGACCGACAGGCAGATTGTTAGAGAAACCAGCTGGAATGCTCATCCCCGGAAGGCCTGCTAAATTAGCGGAAAGTGTATAAATATCTGCCAAATACATGGACACAGGATCCTTGATAGCCCCCAATTCAAATGCCGTGGTCGGTGAAACAGGACCCATAATTATGTCAACATTCTGAAAAGCTTTTTTAAAGTCTTCGCTAATCAATTGGCGAACCTTCTGAGCTTTAAGATAGTATGCATCGTAATAACCTGCAGAAAGTGCATAAGTACCAATCATGATACGTCGCTTAACTTCATCGCCAAACCCTTCTGAACGAGACCTAAGATATAAGTCATCCATGTTTTTTGGATCTTCACATCGATAACCATAACGCACACCATCGAGACGCGACAAATTTGATGAACATTCACAAGGTGCAACAATGTAGTAAGTTGGAATAGCGTATGCTGAATTTGGAAGGCTTATTTCTTGTAGTTTAGCTCCCATAGTCTCAAATTCTTTTATAGATTCTGTTATGACCTTTTCAACGCTACTATCTAGACCTTCTGAAAAAAACTCCTTCGGAATCCCTATTTTTAAACCTTTTATCGAATCTCTTAAAGTTTTTGTGTAATCGGGAACATCTCTTAAGGCACTGGTTGAATCTTTTTCATCGAAACCAGCAATAGCATTTAAAACTAACGCGGCATCTTCAGCAGTTTGAGTCAACGGTCCAGCTTGGTCCAGACTGGAAGCATAGGCTATCATGCCATATCTTGAGACTCTCCCATATGTTGGCTTAATGCCAGTAATGCCACAAAGACTTGAAGGCTGTCTGATGCTCCCACCTGTATCAGTACCAGTAGCAAATGGCGTTAAACGCCCCGCTACTGCAGCCGCAGAACCGCCTGATGAACCGCCAGGAACCATTGTCTTATTCCAGGGATTTTTAACTGGACCATAGAAAGAGTTTTCATTTGAAGAACCCATGGCAAATTCATCACAATTTGTCTTACCCAGCATAACCAGGTTTTCAATATTTAGTTTATGACTTACGGTTGCATCATAAGGTGAAATAAAAGGGTCCAGAATCTTCGAACCAGCAGACGTTTTAACACCTTTGGTACAAAAAATATCTTTATGAGCAAAAGGAATGCCCGTCAAAACACTGCCACTGCCATTTGCTAGTTTAGCGTCAGCCGCTCGTGCCTGTGATAATGCAAGATCATCAGTTACGGTAATAAATGCATTGAGATCTGAATGACTAATTCTATCAAGATAGTGTTGAGTTAGCTCAACTGAAGAAAATTCTTTATTTTTTAAACTTTTGGATAGTTCAGCTACTGATAATGTGTGCATTTTTATTCGATCACCGTTGGCACAAGAAAGTGACGTTTTCCAGTTTTTGGTGCAATTTCTTGAAATTCTTCAGATAAGTCAGCTTCACTGACAACGTCTTCTCTAAGACGTTGTGACATATCGAGTGGGTGAGACATCGGTTCTACGTGGTCAGTTTCTATCTCACCTAACTCAGCCATCAAACTCAGTATGTTATTCAGTTCGATTGTACTTTGCTCGATTTCAGAGTCACTGATGCTGAGTTTCGCTAGTTGGGCAATCTCTTTGACTTGTTCTTTATTTAATGACATAAAAATGACTCATTATGAATGACAAAATTCCGATAAAACTTTCTTTAGGTTTTCTTCAGAATAGTCTTGTGAAACATATGCATTTCCTAACCACAAAAACAACACAAGACGTATATTACCATCGATGACTTTTTTGTCGAGCGACATTGTTTTGTAAAGTTGCGTAGAAGTAATGTTATTTTTTCCTATATTACAAGGCAATCCTGCCAAAGTAAGAATGCTTTTGACCCTCTCTACATCTTCTGCCGTTAAGTTTCCTTCAAGTTGAGAAAGTCTGGCTGCCATGCACATACCAATCGCAACTGCTTCTCCATGTAAATAAGTGCCATAGCCTAAAACGTTTTCAATGCCATGTCCAAAGGTATGACCAAGATTCAGTAACCTTCTTACACCGCTCTCACGCTCGTCTATTGAAACGATTTCTGCCTTATCTGCACAACAACGATAAATAGCGTCAATAAGTAGCTCCTTGTCTTTTTGGTGAAGTTCTTTCATGATTGAATCAATATTTTTTTCAAGGTCTGAAAGAAAATCAATATTACCTAACAAGGCGTATTTGATTACTTCGGCCATTCCTGCTGAAAACTCACCAGTAGGTAAAGTATTCAATGTTTCTACGTCAATAATAACCGCTCGGGGTTGGTAGAATGCACCAATCATATTTTTACCTAAAGTATGATTAACTCCGGTCTTACCACCCACACTGGAGTCTACCTGAGAAAGTAAAGTTGTTGGAATTTGAATAAAATCTACCCCACGTAGATAGGATGCTGCTGCAAATCCTGTTATGTCACCGACAACACCTCCACCTAGGGCAATCAATGTTGCGCTACGATCAAATTTTACTTCTAGTAGAGCATCAAATATAGAATTAACTGTTTCCAGTGTTTTATATTGTTCTCCATCTGGAAGAATCTGCACCTGAACTTCAAAATTACCCAGTAAATTTTTAACTTTTTCTAAATAAAGAGGTTCGATTGTCGAGTTAGTAACGACCATTACCTGTTGACCAGAAATGTGTTTTTCAAAATAGGTCTTATCTGCAAGCAAATCTCTTCCAATATAAATAGGATAGGATTTATCGCCAAGCTCTACGTTTAAAATTTTTAGTTTAGTTGACATTAGGCAAATACCCTAGTTTCTCCCCCACCTGCAACATTTTCAATACAACGTGCGCACAAATCTTTATGTGCTTCATTTTCACCAATTTCTTCTCTGTGATGCCAACAACGAACACACTTTTGATAACTACTTTTAATAACCTTGATGGCTAAAGACTTATTAATATCAGTCGCTTCCTTCGGTTTTTCAGATATTAAATGAATTCTAGCATCTGAAGTAATAAAAACAAACCTTAATTCATCTTTCAGCTCTCCAAGTGCTTGATAATTCTCATCGCTACAATATATATCCACTTCGGCATCAAGGGATGAACCAATAACCTTATCAATGCGCTTCTCTTCAAGCTCTTTACGAAGATGAACATTAATATCTCTTGCAAGTTCAATTGAGTGATTGCTAAAGTTGCCTTCGAGACCTTCGTACCAAGTTTGCAAAAAGACACTCTCATTTGAGGCACCAGGAAGATGTTGCCAAACTTCCTCAGCAGTAAATGACAGCACCGGTGTTATCCATCGAACCATTGCGTGAGCAATTTGATATAAAGCACTTTGCGCAGATCTTCGTGCTAAAGAATCTGTTTGTGTCGTATACTGTCTGTCCTTTATGATATCCAAATAAAATCCACCTAAATCGTTGGTACAGAAATTTAGTATCATTTTCATTGCAAGATGAAAGTTATACTCATCATACTCATTAACAACTTGTGACTGCAAATCAGCGGTTTTTGAAACAATCCATTGATCCAATACCAACATTTTATCAATACTTAAGAGGTCTTTATTAGGATCAAATCCTTGCATGTTGGCTAACATAAAGCGCATCGTATTGCGAATACGTCTGTAACTGTCCGCACTTCGCTTGAGAATCTCATCAGAGACCGTCATTTCTCCAGAATAGTCAGTACTCCCTATCCATAACCTTAATATGTCTGCACCTAAAGTATTAACTACTTTTTGTGGAGGAATCACATTACCTAAGGATTTACTCATTTTGTGACCATTTTGATCAACTGTAAAGCCATGAGTGAGAACTTGTCTATATGGAGCCTTACCTTTAATCGCACACGAAGTAATTAGAGAAGATTGAAACCAACCCCTATGCTGATCGGAGCCTTCTAGATACATGTCAGCAACATCACTCAAATATTCACTAGCCTTTAATACTGCATAGTGACTCACTCCAGAGTCAAACCAAACATCTAGTGTATCGGTCGTTTTTTCATATTCTGAGGCTTCAGAACCTAAAACATCTTCGACTTTAAGACTAAACCAGGCTTCTATACCTCCTTTCTCTATCTTTTTAGCAACTGTCTCAAAAAGAGATTCAGTGTCCGGGTGAAATTCACCAGTATTTTTATTAATAAAAAGGGTAATTGGAGAACCCCAAAATCTTTGTCGAGAAATGCACCAGTCAGGACGATTCCCGACCATTAATTCGATACGCTTCTGCCCCCAACTTGGTATCCATTTAACGTTAAGTATCTCAGCATTAACTGTATCTCGTAACTTGTTTTGAGTCATAGAGACAAACCATTGAGGAGTAGCACGAAAAATAACCGGTGTTTTGTGTCTCCAGCAATGTGGATAAGAGTGAGTCATTGGGGTATGGGATACTAGGGTATTTTTCTTTTTCAATAACTCAATAATATTAGTATTTGCTTTAAAAATAAACTCTCCCGCCACGTGTTCTGTAGTCTCTATAAACACCCCTTTTCCATCCACTGGACAATCAAGGGGTAAGTTATACTTAAGACCCACTAAGTAGTCATCTTGACCATGTGAGGGTGATGTATGAACTGCTCCAGTGCCAGTTTCAGTGGTTACATGATCTCCCATAATTACAGGAACTTGCTTGTTATAAAAAGGATGTTTTAGCATAACACCTTCGAGATCTGATCCTTTATAAACCCTGTCTGATTTACCCACAGCTTGAACATTGAATCTCTCTAAAGCACCTTCATGTAGTTCATTTTCCAAAAGATAGTATTGATCTCCTAGGTCAAGCAAAACATAATTAAGTTCAGGATGCAGGGCAACTGCTTCGTTGGCAGGTAAGGTCCAAGGGGTTGTTGTCCAAATAATAATTGAAACTGGTTTCTCAACATCAAACACACGACTCTCTAGAACTTCAAAAGCAACGTCAATGGTGTCAGACTCCTTGTCTTTATATTCCACTTCGGCTTCAGCTAATGCTGAAGAACACTCGGTACACCAGTGAACAGGCTTATAACCTTTTGTAAGGTGTCCATTTTGTACGATCTTGCTAACAGAGCGAACAATGTCTGCTTCATATTTAAAGTCCTTTGTTAGGTATGGATTGTCCCAATCACCTATGATTCCTAGTCGCTTGAAATCGACCTTCTGATTTTCGATCTGTTGGTCAGCATATTCTCGACAAGCGGCACGGAAATCATCGGCATTAATTTTCTGTCCCACTTTGCCTTTCTTTTTCTCAACGTTATGTTCAATTGGTAAACCATGACAATCCCAACCAGGTACATAGGGAGCATCAAACCCAGACAAGGTTTTACTTTTCACAATAATATCTTTAAGGACTTTATTGACTGCATGGCCAATATGAATATCGCCGTTTGCATATGGCGGCCCATCATGAAGAACAAAAAGAGGATTTCCTTTAAATTTCTGACGAATCTGCTGATATAAATCCTTGTCATGCCATTGCTGTAAAAAACCTCCTTCACGGTTTGCCAGGTTGGCTTTCATTGGAAAGTCTGTTGCAGGTAAGTTAAGGGTGGTTTTATAATCGGACATTAAAGAACAATATAATTTTATATAAAATCGCCATTATACTTTACACATAAGTTTTATTAAGATTGAAAATCTCTATGCAAACTGAAATTAACTCTGTTATTACACTCTACTCTAACGGTCAGATACAAGAAGCGCTCGATAGTGTTGAAATCTTAGTCAAAGACTATCCTAATGAAGCTTTACTCTACAATGTTAGCGGCGCCTGTTATGCTGGCTTAGGACAACTGGATACTGCGGTTAAGCGTTATGAACAGGCAATAGAAATGAAACCAGACTATGCTGAGGCGCACAATAACCTTGGAAACGCTCTCAAAGAGCTCGATCAACTGGATGCGGCACTTAAGAGCTATGAGAAAGCACTGGGTATTAAACCAGACTTTGCTGAGGCACATTACAATCTTGGTATCACGCATCAAGGACTCAACCAACTAGATACTGCGGTTAAACATTACGAGCAGGCACTAGAAATTAAACCGGACTATACCGAGGCCTTTAATAATCTCGGTAGTGTTCTTAATGAGCTTGGAAAACCGGATATGGCGGTTAAGAGCTATGAGAAGATACTGGCTATTAAGCCGGACTTTCCTGAGGCACATTATAATCTTGCCGTCACGTTACAGGAACTCAATCAACTAGATGATGCGGTTAAGCATTACGAGCAGGTAATAGAAATGCAACCAGACTATGCTGAGGCGCACAATAATCTTGGAATCGCTCACAAAGAGCTCAATCAACTGGATGCTGCTATTAAGTGTTATGAAAAGACGCTCGTTATTAAACCGGACTATGCTGAGGCACATTACAATCTTGGAATCGTCCAGAAGGATCTTGGACAACTGGATGCGGCACTTAAGAGCCTTAAAAAGGCGCTCGCTATTAAACCTGACTACGCTGATGCCTATATCAATATGGGGAATGCCCTGAATGATAAGGGTGACCTAGACGCAGCGATAGGCAGCTTCAAACAGGCGCTATAGATTAAACCTGACTATGCTGAGGCCTATTACAATATGGGTGTAGCCTTTAATGATAAAGGTAATCTAGAGGCAGCAATTGACAGCTACAAACAGACATTAAAGATTAAACCTAACTATGCTGATGCCAATTACAATTTATCTTTACTATACCTCTTGCGAGGTAATTTAGACGAAGGGTTTAAGTGTCATGAATGGCGTTTAAAAATAAAGAAACGAACTGCTGCTCCTGCAAGAACCAATCTTATTTGGGATGGCGAACAGAGCCTGAGTGGCAAACATTTTGTGGTTTATGAAGAGCAAGGATTGGGTGATATTATACAGTTCTGTAGATATTTACCGGTGCTTGAGCAGAAGGGAGCGGACGTCACTTTTAAGGTAAAATCAAGTTTACATGCCCTTTTGCAAACCATGGACAGTAAAACCAGCCTAAACACAAACCTTCCTGAAGAAAATAAAATTGACTTTGAATCACCACTGATGAGCCTTCCCCATCTATTGAAGACGAGTTTGGAAATAATTCCTATCACTAACCCATACCTATATGCAGACCAAAGCAAGGTTAAAACTTGGGGTGAAAGACTTAGCAAGGATAGTTTTAAGGTAGGTATCTGCTGGCAGGCTAAAAAGAGAAAGGTCGATGATGGCCGGTCTTTTTCACTCTCACTTTTTAAGGGTATCTCTAAAATCCCTAATGTAGAGTTAATTAGCATTCATAAGGGTGAAGGTGAAGACCAAATTACTAATATTGACTTTGATGTGACCACATTAGGATCGGGTTTTGATGCTGGGCAGGATGCCTTTCTTGATACAGCTGGAGTTATGATGAACTGTGACTTAATTATCACCTGCGACACTGCAGTAGCCCATATAGCTGGTGCCTTGGGGCGTCCGACATGGGTTGCGCTGAAACATGTACCTGATTGGCGTTGGATGTTAGACCGGTCTGACAGCCTGTGGTATCCAACGATGACTTTGTGCCGGCAAAAAAACCAAGGAGATTGGGTTAGCGTTTTTGATACCATCGAGCAGGACTTACTCTTTTTGCTAGAACAAAATAAAAGGACAGTAACATGAATATCCCACAAGTTCCGATCTCTTTGGGGGAGTTGTTTGACAAGATAACAATCCTTCAAATTAAATTGGAAAATCTCACCTCAAAAGACGCCCTCGAGAATGTTGAACGGGAATTCAAAAAACTCCGATCCATTTTCATCAAATACTTCCCAGAGAGTACTGAAGCAAAACAGCTTGAGGAAGAGTTGAAACAAATCAACCAGCAACTTTGGGATATTGAAGACAAAATCAGAGATAAAGAAAGAAACAGGTCTTTTGATGATGAGTTTATCCAACTTGCTCGTAGTGTGTATATTATCAATGATGAACGTTCTCGTATCAAAAGAAAAATAAATGATGTTTTTGGATCGGAATTAGTAGAAGAAAAATCATATCCGGAATATTGACTTAATATTTCTTTACATTAATTGACTCTTCAGCCTTACAAGAAAGTTAAGATGGATAAAAAGAATCAACTAGGCCCACCTCAATCACAAATTGACTCTGTTATTGCACTCTACTCTAAGGGTCAAATAGAAGAAGCATTTGATAGCGTTGGAGCATTAATCAAAGACTATCCTAATGAA
>CACLHR010000019.1 GCA_902606745.1 uncultured Gammaproteobacteria bacterium | reverse complement strand
ATTACCTCACCCGCAAAAATTCTCATATCATGAATCGGTAGGACAGCTACTGCAGTGATTATTTTAATATTTTTTGTAGCTTCCGCAATTTTTACGGCAAACTGAAGTGGCGCTGGCATCATTAAGATATTGATTAAATGGTGCTCTGTCAAACCTACACTATCATAACCACCCTGATCACAAAGAATTGCTTGCTCGAACATGTCCTGATATAGCCGATGCCCGGTGTACTCTTTGACCTTTAAATAAGCTGACAATTGTTGGCAAAACTTCATAAGACCTGCTTTTAAAAAAACATTAATACACTTCGAATAAATTTATTTAGGTGTTATTCTTTATATCTAATTCAAGCAAATAAGGAGCAACAAAGCCTTTATATCGTTGCTTTTTATCGATTGGAAGATCCTTCCAACCACCAATCTTTCCTCGACAATCTGTTACACCACACAAACATTTACTTGGAAAGTGTCCAACATCATAATTCTGCATGGCGTAATCAAAAGTTATCTCCTCTCCAGGTGTGATATCTTGCATTGCAACGTAATCATGTGCACCAGTTTCATTTAACCTGATACCACAATTAGGTCCGCATGAATGGTTAACTAGTGCCATAAAACCAATCGGAGTGACGAATTCGTTTTCCCCAATCTGAGAAGCATACTCATGATTGATATTAGTGATCTTGTCTATAACTCCTCTCATCACAACTTCTCCTTGAGTATAAGAATACTTGGTAATAATTCCAGCGCCTCGGTCTTCAGAGTTTTTTAACTCAAAATTATTGTCCTGACTACTAGCTTCCATACTGCTCAACAATAGTCATAACTTTTTCTTTAAAGGCTTCTTCATGATGAACTGCAAACTCTTCTAATGTAGATAAAGAGTTTGCACCTTTCAAGAGGTCGGTAAAAAGTAGGCCATCAAGGTGATCAATCTCATGCTGAAATGTACCCGCACTGATACCTTTAGAAACAAAGTTTATTCTTTCACCATTTCGGTCTAAACCCTCTACCTTAATTTCAGGGCAACGCTCTACTTGACCTCTAAGGTTTGGTACTGACAAACAACCCTCATAAACACTAATCAATTTGTCAGTTAAAAAAGTAATTTTAGGGTTAATTAGAATGGTTAATGGAATGTCGGGTTTGTAAGGGTAGCGAGGATTTTTTTTAACTTCAATCACACAAACTCTTAGTGGGACAGCGATTTGCGTTGCAGCCAGTCCAGCTCCATTTGCATATCTCATTGTATCAATTAAGTCCTCAACAAGTCGTTGAATTTCTTTTGAAGCAATATCAGCTTTTGGGACAGCCTTGGCTACCTCACGTAGGGTGGGGTGACCTATTTCAATTATTTTTCTGATCATCTATTAGCCTCTCTAAGATAGTTTAACTAGTAAGGACAATTCTGGCAATCGTTACCACAGCATTCACCACGCTTAATGTGATACCACTTGCTAAAAACATAGAGATCGTTTACTACTTTAAAATCAACATCCTTAACAAGTTCAGATTGATTCCTGTAAGGTTCAGCAAGTGTTAACATTTGATCAATCCCATTATCATTAATAAGCTCACCAATTCGACTATCAATTGAATCAGAAAGACAAGCTGGACAGCGACAGTCTTGATCAAATTCGAGTTGCATTATTGGTGGAAATGATACGCACCAACAACTGCCTAGCTCAAAACCAGCGCCGCAACTAAATTCTTCATGACATACCGAACATTTTTTTTTATTCATCAATAATTAGTATTACTTTAAATGGGTCAATTTTGACACTGAAATCGAGATAATGCAACAACAATTAATTGCAAATGTTATTGTTTAATTATTAACAAAATATCTGATTAATTTGAAAATATAAAGTCACCAATTTGGTACTTTTTTTCAATCAAGGGGAGTTAATCTAAGTGAAAACGAGATTACACCAGTTTTCGAATAAGATTAACGAGGCAGCGTTGTTAGCGGGTAAATTTTCAGTAATACTAGATTTGAAATAATCAAGACTTCCAGCACCTAATAAGTCTTCAATAGCTTCTGGTATGCCTGGAATTTTCAACCAACCATCTAGTGTATGATCACATACTTCAGGATGAAACTGACAAGAGTAGGCGAATTCTCCAAGTTGCATAACATGGTTTTGACAATTACTCGACGTTGCTAGAATAACTGCTCCTATAGGAGCCTCAACTACTTCCACTAAATGCACGTTGACCCATTTATCTGACTTTCTAAAATTCTTTAAGAGTGGGTGATTTAATCCCTCTTCAGTAGGCTCTATTCCAAATAAACCGACCTCATAATTATCAGTTTTTTCGGCTTTACCACCTAAAGCCTCCGCAACCAACTGATGACCAAGACATATACCCAGAAAAGGCATATTTAGATCCTTTACTGCATGATGTATTGCTTGTTTTTCTTCAATCAACCAGGGATATTTATCTTCCTCCCAAACATTCATGGATCCACCCATTATCCAAAGGCCATCGAATTGAGTCAAATCAGGAATTTCGTCTCCTGCATGGAGGTCTATTTCAACAAAATTAATACCTTGTTTAACGGTATAGTCGCGAAATATTCCAGGGTTTTGACACGACATATGTTTAAAAACGAGGATATTTTTCTTCAATTTGTTAATTCCTTAAAGGCTGTAGTTTTGAGACTATATTTTAATTAATGTGACTTAAAACATAAGCAATAATATACATATTCGATTGAGATTAATTCAATTCAAATGTCGCAAATCATAAAAAGTGCTATGATAGATTTTTCATTAACGTAGTTTTTATAGTAGTGCTTGCATTGATCAACGAAAGATTTAAATATGCAAATTGAAGATTTACAACTCGGAAAAGAGTATTCAAATGAGGAAGTTCGTTCGACCTTCTGTTGCTCTTTACAGTCTGGAATGAATAAATCCAATACGACAAATACACTCGTCTTAATTATCAACCATGTTAAGTCCATTTACCACGATACATGGTTTGATAATAAAGTTCATCATATTGGCAAAGGTCAGACTGGTGACCAGACAATGACACGTGAAAATAAAATCCTCTCCGAATCAGAATCTAATGGTGTAACTCCTCATCTATTTGAAGTGTTTAGAACAGGAGTTTATATTTATCGTGGTCAGGTCCATCTATACGAAAAACCCTACCAAAAAGAGCAACTCGACAAAAATGGAAATCCAAGAAAGGTTTGGGTTTTTCCATTGGAGTTCGATGATAATTCCAGACCGATTGAGAATTCTGAAATTGAAGAGCTTTTCCAAACCAAATTCAAAAAAGCTCAGAAACTTAGCAATAAAGAGTTGGAAAATAAAGCAAACAACATGCCGGATATACTTGGATTTAGAGAAGTCGCTACAGTACGTAATCAAAGAAATCCTTACGTCGTAGCCTACAGCCTAAGAAGAGCTAATGGTGTCTGTGAGTTATGTGAACAACCAGCGCCCTTTAATAAGAATAATGGTGAGCCCTTCCTTGAAGTACACCACGTTAAGCATTTAGAAGATGATGGTGGTGATATTACAGAAAATGCTGTTGCCTTGTGTCCAAACTGTCACCGTATGATGCACTCACTGAATAGAAAAAGTGATATTGACATATTGATACTAGCCAATAAAAAAAAGCAAATTTAGTCTATCTATTTAGTTTGTTCCAACTTCTTAAAAAAGCCTGCTCACCTATAAACAACCACTCTCTTGGTTTTTGATTCTCGCTGATATAGCGACCTAAAACAAAAATATCTTCGGGATGAGTTTCAATCAGTGACTCTGAATCTTTAGAGGATTCTATTGAAAGACCTTTGTTGGTTGTTAGTTTTAATAGTGCGTTAGACGGGTCTTTGAGACTCCATTTTTCTGCATACTCTGTTACCGAATCTTTAAACTGATCCATGGAAGAATAATCAAAACGGTAGCAGTCGATTTCAGAAAACTTACAAGAAAGCTGATCTGAAATCATAGAGCACGAGCTAAGCACTGTAATCATAAAAACAATAAATATATGTTTTTTGATTTTATAAAGTGATGGCATATGAGAGCTCAGTTTCTATAGACGAGTCTGTAGGGTTAGTCGCAAAACCAAACTTGATATCTTTATAGTTCATACCAATATAACTTGAATGGAGTGTATTAGAATCTTGTCTATGATTCAGGTTGTTTGTAATCATATGTTTAAGTGAGAAAGCCAAATCCTCATTCAGATCTTTACGATAAGAGAGACCATAATTCAGTTGCCTAGAACTTGACTCAAGATCAATATGTTTCACGGTCTGAGAAATATTTCTATTAGAATCAGCTAAGTTAGCTATCTTAATAGACATCGATCCATCATCAACTCGATTAGGCTGATTAACAAATAAAGAAAGGTAGTCATCATCAGTTAGGTTTCTCATATTAGCAATTAGAGCAACACTGGAAGATTTAACATCGCTCGCTGAGTCAATAAAACTATTACTTGGACTCGTCATATTTGTATTTCCAAATGTTGCAACACCAGTCAAGGAGAGGTTATCAAGCAACTGTTTTTGTGCCTTAAGTGCAGTAAAAGCTGTTGTCGCATTAGCGCCAGAAAGAGAAAAAGCATTAGCGCCTATTGATCCGAGAAGGTTGTCTTCATCTTCGCTAAGACCAGCCATTAATGTAACAGATTGCACTGAAGGATCTCCATACTCCAATGAGCTGACAATTGTTTTTCTTGAACCAATTGTTTGACCAGTATCGACTTTAACAGGAACTGTCGCTCCGAGCAATAGGCGAGAATTAGGCAACTGATAACTTACACCGACTCCAATACCACCCTCTTCAGATTCTAAGTAAGGTGTCTGATAACTTGATAGATTGATTGATAAGTCAATATTGGAATTAAAAAAACTTTGAATAGGCAACGAGCTAGTTCCAACTGTAATTGACATGTCTATCTTTTTAGGTGATGAGAGGTTGTCTTCAATAATTAATGGATTTGAAAGACTACCCAACTCAGTTGAGAGGTTGATTAATGGTTCTTTACTAGGTGCCAAATCAACATGATAGCTCATGTCATATTTAAAACCACCACCCAAATCATCGTAGGTGTAGCCAACTTCACCAATCAAACCTTTTTGTAATGAATCTCCTAATGAATTTGAAGCTAATAGTTTAGAATTTCCTAATTGATATTCTTCACCAATCTCTGTAGATTTGCCTGTATAAATTCTTGTATATGATGAAGAAGTAATTGGATTTAGAGCTGCATAAATATCCAATATCCCATGACCAAACTCTTCGTCATAACCATGAGAAACCCCATTACCAAAAGTGACTGCAGAATCATGGGAAAAAAAGGTGTTATCAGCTGAAGCTAACAACCTATCAGTTAACTCTGCCGGGGTGTGGTTTGGAAACGCTTCAGCTAAAATTGCAACTGCTCCAGAAATTTGTGGGGCAACAAACGAAGTACCAGAAACCCCAGCCCAGTAAGAATTGGTATTAGAACTATCATATGCAGCACCAACAATTTGATAACCATCTGCACCTAAGCAGTATTTTCCAGTAGAACCGCAAGGTGCTGACTTCCTAGTATAGGTTTCATTACCAGATGAACCAGTAATTTCGACATTAACTGCCGTTATCCATGCCTCTTCAAGATTAGAAAACAAAACTGGCAATGCAGCTTGGAAATCGGCATCAGTATATGATGTTGTATTCGAAAGCGCATAAACAATAACTCCGTGATCCTGAAAGTTATTAAGAGCAGTTATATAGGCATTGGCTGATGCTTCATTTGCAGTCAAACCACTAGAATCAAATTTTTGTGCTATTCCATAAGCATTGGACCAATTATTAGAGCTTATATCTGATTGGAGTGTATCAATCTGATAATTGATTCCCCAGCTGTTGTTTTGAGCTATAGCAGAACTTGCATTGTCAGTCGCATTAGCCCAATGTGTTGGATAATATGTATTGCCATTACTTTGATTGTAACTCGCTAAATGCAAGCTTGCACTAGGAGCGACTCCCTGCATGCCAGTTCCGTCATCTTCTCCAGCTGCCACACTGGATACTATCAAGCCATGGTCAGCTGTTGCATTGACGCCAGTTGCAGCAGTCTGAGTACCGTACTCAGTGATGGTTTTAGCGTTGAGCTCATTGTGGCTGGTATTAAATCCAGCATCTATAATTGCAATCGTTTCTCCTGAGCCAGAAAAGCCATACCCATATGCTTTGTGAGTATTGATAACCTCTAGAGGGTTTTGAGCACTTGCAGCACTCGAGTAGTTGAAATATTGAAATTCTGTTGTCGCAGCTTGCGTTGTGGCGTTCGAAGAGTTATAGGTTTGGTTAGTCCCTGTGTTCAGTTTGCCTGAAGATGAAGAGCTTGAAATGACAACACTGGAGCTACTGCCTCCAAAACAACCGATTAGGGACAGTGAAAGAAATACAATAATAAATCTGTTAACTATCACTTATAAACCAATTATTGATTGCAAATCAATATACCGTAATGACATGTTAAATGAGTACTATAATTTAGTACCGTTTTTATATAAGTATAAAGTTAACTTTTAATATATATGGCAATTAAGAAAGTAGAAGCTGTAATACCGCCTAATAAACCTCATTTTGTGGGGGATGGTTTTCGAGTTCATGGATTCATTCCTGGTAAACATCCATTAAGTATGAAGCGTATGAGCCCATTCTTGTTGCTGGACTATAATGCCAAGATAAACTTTCCGCCTAGTGAAAATCCTAGAGGTGTTGGTGTGCACCCACACAGAGGCTTTGAAACGGTTACCATTGCCTATAAAGGAAAAGTCGCTCACCACGATAGTAGTGGCGGTGGAGGAGTTATTAGAGAAGGTGATGTTCAGTGGATGACTGCAGCCTCAGGTATTCTGCATAAAGAGTTCCATGAAGAAGGTTACAGCAAGAAAGGTGGTGACTTTCAAATGGTTCAGCTTTGGGTCAATCTTCCAGCAAAAGACAAAATGTCAGAACCTAAATACCAAGCCATAAAAAATGAAGAGATGACAAAGCTAGAGTTGGAAAATAATGACGGAACCTTGGAAATTATTGCCGGTAATTATGGCAATGCAAAAGGAACAGCTACGACCTTTACACCAATCAATCTGTTTAATGCACATCTTAAAAAGGGATCAGATATTTCATTCAGTTTTGCCGAGACTGACAACACAGCATTGTTGGTTATAGAAGGTAGTATTAAAGTAAATAATACTGATAAAGCTCCCACAGACCATTTTGTGTTGTTCACAAATAATGGGGAAGATTTTACTGTTCAAGCTGTTGAAGATGCCCTAGTCCTTGTACTTAGTGGTCAACCGATTGATGAGCCTATTGCTTCTTATGGACCATTTGTAATGAATACTGATGAAGAAATTATGCAGGCTGTTAAAGACTTTCAAAGTGGAAAATTTGGATATTTAGACTAATATGTAATAATATGGTCGGGACAAGAATAATCAAACCTTAAACCATCTCTCACTAGGTCGGCGTTTGTCGGGCTAAACTGTTTAAATACCGCTTTTTACTTTAACTGTTATTTATTTCCTTAATTTGACAAAAATTCTACACAAGAGTAGCATTCAGTGAGAAAAATAAACTAAAGGAAAATTAAAATTAAACTCATTCCCTTTTTAATGTTGTCGTTGATTTTAAGCACTCCATTTGCAGTTTCTGCTGCTGAGCCAGGTGATGCTTCTGTTACACTTGGTATGATAAGAATAACCGATGATGCGGTTGATAATCTAGCAGGGACTAACGTTACAATTGAGGATAGTGACACCGTCAATATTGTTACAGGCGCTTTTTATGTATCACCTAGTCTAGCTTTGGAGACTGGTCTTATTTCTAGTGCCGAAGTGTCAGCTAGTTTGTCTGCTAATGATTCCGGAACATATAAGGGTAATTCCTATTCTCTAAGTGGAACTGCAACTGTAAAAGCTGAAAGTGATCCTAGTTATTTGCTTGGTGTTAAATATTCCTCGTCTGGTCCAATTAGTTTTTATGGAAAAGCTGGCATGTTGTTTTGGAATGTTAATTACACTGCAACTGTAAGTGGAACGTTCACATATGCAGGTTCAAATTATACCCTTTCAAGTCCAACAACATTTCACTCAGCTAAAGGCAGTGATCCTTATATTGGTTTGGGAATGTCTTATGCAATCGGCAAAGAAAATTCTATCAACTTTGACTATATATCATCAGAAGTTGATTCTGCAGATATTAGCGGTTACGGTATCACTTGGGTGCGTAACCTCTGAGAACAAAATATAATCCTGTTTTAAGAAAATATTAAACAAGAGCAACCATTGGATTATTGAGGAAGTAATAATGGTCGGGACGAGAGGATTTGAACCTCTGACCACTTGACCCCCAGTCAAGTACGCTACCAGACTGCGCCACGCCCCGAAATTACAATTATTTTTCCCTATTTATAAACTTTCCATAAGCAAAACCAACAATAAAAGCTATTAAGCCAAAAGGCAGTGTTCTCGACAACCACATAAATAAATGAGCTGAGTCCGGAATTAATAGGAATTGTGGCATCGTAACTGAAGTTGATATAAAAAGACTCCAGGCAAAAAAGAGCTGCGCATAGTCTAAGGGTATGTTCCCAGAGTCTGTTTTTGGCTTTACAAGTCTAAAAAAAAGATAACCAAAACCAACTGAAACAACTACTGCAAAAACTTCAATTAATCCCATTCTAAAACCTCCAATTTCGTTACACCTTAAAAAAAATTAATTCAAGCGACATATAGGGCACTCAGAGTCCTTAGCAATTTTAACTTTTCTGAAACTGAGGTCTAGACCATCAATCAACAACAATTCTCCACAAAGCTGCTCACCTAGTCCTAGTAATACTTTAATCGCTTGCAGAGCTTGTATTGTCCCAACAAGTCCGGCAACGGGTGCTAAAACACCATTTTCTACGCAGCTTTCATGACTATCCCCTTGTTCAGAGTATAGGCACTGATAGCAAGGTTTATCTACTTCATATCCTTTAAAAACTGATATTTGGCCCTCGAAACGAATCACTGCTGCGGAGATTAATGGCTTATGATATTCAACACATGCTTTGTTAATTTCAAAGCGACTTTCAAAATTATCAGTGCCATCCAAGACTATGTCCACATCTTTTATTAAAGAGGCAAGATTGTCACTATGCATTATCTCATTGACAACCGTTACTTTGATATTGGGATTTAACTCAAGCAATTTAGACTTAGCAGAGTTTACTTTGTCATCTCCTATATCTGCAGTTCGATGAATAATTTGGCGTTGTAAGTTCGACAATTCTACCTGATCAAAATCAGCAATAGCTATATGACCAACACCGGCTGCTGCCAAATAAAGGGCGGTTGGAGATCCCAACCCTCCGATCCCAATTATGAGCATTTTAGAATCGTTAATTTTCTGCTGTCCCTCAATATCAATCTGGGGCAACATAATTTGCTTGGAGTATCTCAGTAATTCCTGGTCGTTCATCTGAATCCTCTATTTGAAATACTTCTCAATCTTAGGCAATATGACTAACTGACAATAGGGTTGGTTAGGGTTGTTATTATAGTAGTTTTGATGGTAACTCTCAGCTGGATAAAAAACATCCAATGGACTAATCTCAGTTAACGCATCTGGTATCGAGTTTATAACTGATACGGTCTGCTCTCTTTGATTTACATCAGTATAGAATACTGCTGAACGATACTGTGTACCTCTGTCAGCACCCTGTTGGTTAAGACTGGTTGGATCGTGAGTCTCAACAAAGACCTCAAGTAAGTCAGTATAAGAAATTTGTTGCTCATCAAACTCAATTTTTAAAACTTCTGCGTGACCACTTTGACCACTGCATACCTCTTCATAGGTTGGATTTTGTGTCAACCCATTGCAATACCCATTAGTCAAATCTTTAACTCCATCAACACGCTGGAATATAGCCTCTACGCACCAAAAACATCCGCCGGCAAAATAAGCTGTTTGCATGTATGATTATTAATTAATAAAAGAATATAGTATATCTGATGATAGCAAAGGAAGTCATCAATGCTCTAAAAACCTTAGCAACTGAAGACCGTCGTAAAACTAACGAATGGTTTTTTAAGACTAATAAAGGTCAATACGGTTATGGTGATATTTTTCTTGGCGTGCGTGTTCCAGATGTTCGAAATGTTGCCAAAAGGTTTAGCCAAACAATTACCCTAGATGAACTCACAGATTTAATAAAAAGTCCCATTCATGAAGTGCGACTTTGCGCACTCATTATATTGGTCAACAAATACAAAAATGAAGAACCAGATAGGATTTATGAATACTACTTGAAATATTTAAATTCAGTTAATAATTGGGATTTAGTAGATACTAGTGCACCTCATATTGTTGGTGATTACCTATATAAAAATCCTGAAAAATCAGATATTTTACTGGAATTTTCATGTTCTGAAAATCTCTGGGTTAGACGCATCAGTATTGTTTCAACCTTTGCTTTTATAAAAAATAATGAGTTCAACAAAACCGTTGAAATAGCGAAGTTACTACTTAATGATGACCATGACCTTATTCACAAAGCTGTAGGATGGATGCTTCGTGAAATTTATAAGAGAGATGAATTCCTTATAAAACGATTTTTAAGGCAAAACTATGCACAAATTCCAAGAACTACTTTAAGATATGCCATTGAACGTATGGATAAAGAAGAAAGACTTTTATTCCTCAAAGGAAATTTTGATGTATCAAATTAGTTTCTACGTACCTTTATTGGACGCTGAAAAAGTCAAATCAGCTATGTTTGAGGCTGGCTCTGGTAAACATGGAAACTATATCCAGTGCTCATGGCAAACTGAGGGAATGGGTCAATTTATGCCAATTCATGATGCAAAACCTGCAATTGGGAAACTAGACGAAATAGAAACCATTCCTGAGGTAAAAGTTGAAATGATCTGCCATAAAGATAAAATCAAGGAAGTGGTGAATTCTATGAAAAATACACACCCTTATGAAAGTGTTGCTTATAGTGTTCTTAGAATGGAGGATATATGACACAGAACACCCAAAATGGCCACGGCAACGGCCTAGTACTTATACTTTTAGCACTCTCTATCCTTGCTTTAGTCTGGCTATTTACTCCCTTTATAGCTTATCTCTTCTTATCACTTTTAATCTGTATTTCAACCTACAGCAGTTTCATTAAGATTTCTGATAAGTACTCAAAAAACCTAGCTGCAATAATAATGACAATTCTGGTGACAGTTCTGTTGATACTTCCACTTGGTTATATTTTGTTTTTCAGTGGTATCGAGATTACCAATCTTATAAATAAGCTTCAAAGTGACTATCAGGTCAGTGAAATTAGAAGAATTAAAGATCAAATCATTTTAGGTTTGCCTATATCTGACTCTATCCGTGAGTTTCTAGATAGTTCTCTTCGTAACAATTTTGAGAGTATTGCTTTTGCCATTAAAGACTTCTCTATAGTGATCCTTAAAAGTATTACCACCCTTTCAAGTCAATTTATCTTTTTTGTTATTATTACAATCTTTTCTCTTTATTACTTTTATATTGATGGCCCTTCTTTTATTGATAAGGTAAGAAAGGTCTCACCACTTGATAATAAAATTAATGACTTGCTTTTTAATCAATTCTCAGCACTTTCTCTTACTCTGGTTGGGAGTGTCTTCTTAGTTGCATTAACCCAAGGTATTGCTTTTGCAATTGGAGTCATGATTGTTGGATTACCGGCCTTATTTTTTGGAGTCGCGATGGCTCTTGCAAGCTTTATCCCGATACTTGGGGGGTTGCTAGTTTGGTTTCCATTATCGATTTATCTATTTGCTATTGGTGAGCCTACCAATGCAATTATTATTATAATTTTTGGTGCAGTTATTTCGAGTACATTGATTGATAATTTCCTAAGGCCAATTATCATTATGAGACTTTCAAGCTCCATGAATCATCAGAGCGCATTAAATAACACTCTTATTACTGTTCTTTCTACTCTAGCAGGAATTATTAAGTTTGGTATTTTGGGTCTTTTTATTGGTCCAATCATTGCAGCGATGTCGATTACTATTTTCGACATTTATCAAATTCAATTTGGTAAATCAAAGTAAATCTTTGATAAAATTCTCAAATCAACTTTAAAACCTAATCTCATGCTTAAAGAGTTGATTGATTACATTAAAGCAGTTCAAACTGATAGTGTCATAGATAATTATCTAGACTCCAAATATATCCACCTAACTGACGCACATTACGACCAGATAGCTGGAGCAATATCTCAAGGTGAGTTAAGTCTAAAAAAAGCCTCTGAGTGTCCAGCAGAAAGGTTCTTTTTGCACTTTTATGGAACCATATTGTACGTAAATAAATCAACCCATGAACAACCTTCAATCTATGATGTTGAACTAGTTCAGGACACTAATTATTCAATCGAAACAGAGGATGAAGCTGAATCGAAAAACCTTGTATTTGCTTCGTTCTTTTTAAATGATGATTACCAACCAACACTCATAAACTATGCAACTACTTCTGAGACTGCTGATGAGCAAAAAAAACAGCAAACAATTCAGTCAGTGATAACTATATTGAGAGGTTTTATGTGTGCTATTAGTGACTAATTCTATAAGTTACTTACTGCCTTTTTGAGTTGCTAATTTTAGCTTTGGACCAGCCTTAAAGGTAACAACCTTTCTGGCGCTAATGAGCACCTCTTCTCCAGTTTTTGGGTTTCTACCTGGTCGCGGAGATTTTTTTCGAACCACAAAGTTACCGAAGCTGGATAATTTAACATCCTCTCCTTTACTTAACGTCTCGATTATTTGTTCAAAAAATTGATTTGTTAATACTAATGCTTGCATTTGAGTTAGGTCAGTTTTTTTTACTAGTGCGTGAGCTATATCTTGTTTAGTGAGTGACATAATTGTTACCTTAATTTTGCTGAAAATTTAGATTTTAAGTGATTGACAATAGCTTCGACTTTCTGGTTCAATTGCTCGTCAGTTAAAGTTGCCTCACTTGATTGGAAGGTAAGATTCAAAGCAACACTTTTTTTACCTTCTTCAATGTTCTCACCTTCGTAGACATCAAACAAGTTGACTTTAATAAGATGATCTTGATTTAATGACTTGATCGCATGAATAAGTTGATCAGCATTGACATCCTTAGCCACCACCAATGCGATGTCTCTTTGTGACGCCTGATAGGATGAGAAAGATTCATAACTCGAAACTTTTCGCTGTTCTATATCACTTTGATTAAGTTCGAACAAAAACAATTTTGGTATTGATAACTTTTTTTGTAGATAAGGAGAGACAGCTCCTATCCATCCAATGATTTGGCCATTTCTAGAGATTTTCGCTGCTTGACCAGACTGTAATGCGGGATGCTCTGCAACTTCGAATATATAATCACTAGCACTGAGATTTAATAGAGACTCAACATCTGATTTAACATCAAAAAAATCAACTTCTCTTTCAGGACTTCCCCATTGAGATTCAAATCGCTCACCGGAAATAATGCCAGCAATTTTTTGTCTCTGATCATCAACCGATATTCCACCAAAACAAAGTCCTGTTTCAAAGAACCTAGCATTGTAGTGACCTCTTCTTTGATTTATTTCAAAAGTTTGTAGAAGTCCTGGCCATAAACTTGATCTCATAATAGACATGTCATCAGAAATTGGATTCTTGAGTGTAATTTTCTTTCCATCTGGGTCTATCAAGTCATGGTATTCGTTAGAAATAAAGCTGTAGGTAATAACCTCTTGATAGCCTCTATTTACTAGTGTCTGTGAAAAATCATAGGAGCCAATCTTTGATTGAGATGTTTGAGATATATTAGCCTCCACAGATAACCTCTGAACAGGAACTTTATCATAACCGTAGAGCCTTGCTAATTCCTCTATTAGATCTGCAGGAATGCGAATATCAAAGCGAAAACTGGGAGGAATAACGGCCCAAGAGTTGTTATTTTTTTTGGTAATATTAAATCCAAGAAACTTAAATTTAGATTCTATCCAAGAAGGATCCAAATCAAAACCCAAGACACTAGATATTTTTTCTCTGGTAATAAGTATTGTTTTTAGCCTTGGCAGCGTCGATGAGTCAATAAATTCATTGATTTCTGATGCCTTGCCACCACAAATATCAAGAACCAATTCCGTTGCTCTCTCCATTGCTTGGTGAGTTAAATTAAAATCAACCCCACGCTCAAATCGAATCGAAGATTCAGTATGAAGCCCATAAGATCTCGCCACACCTGAGACAGCTATTGAGTCAAAAAAAGCACTCTCGAGCAGGACCTCTGTTGAATTAGCCTGTGTACCTGTTTTCATTCCACCCATAACACCTGCAACCGCTATGGCTGATTTCTGATCCGCAATCACTAGAGTGTTTTTATTCAATGATACGGTTTGTTCATTCAATAACTCAAGTTTTTCACCTTCCTTTGCCATTCTGACGTCAATGTTGCCGTTGATTTTATTTAAATCAAAAGCGTGCATTGGTTGACCCAACTCCAACAAAACATAGTTAGTGATGTCTACAACAGGAGAATGCAATTGCTGTGAAGCTCTTTGCAACCTCTGTGCCATCCATTTTGGAGTAACAACGTTATTGTCAATCCCTTCAATAACCCTTGTTAAATATTTAGGACATGCATTTGGATTAGATACTTTGGCTTTGAAAGATTTAATTCCTTGTTGTTTGGCCTGATAATTTTTTAAAAATAGTGATAAATCGTAATTTGCACAAACTTCTCGAGCAATTCCAAGAATACTAAAGCAGTCGCCTCTGTTAGGGGTAAGGTCAAACTCAATGATATGATCATCTAGGTCAAGATAGGTCCTGACGTTTTCACCTAAAATTGCCGATGAATCCAACTCCATGATAATGTCGTGGCAATCTGAAAGACCCATTTCAGCTTCAGAACATATCATTCCTCTTGATTCAACGCCTCGCAACTTGGCTTTCTTAATTTTAAGATTGTTGGGTAGGACTGAACCAACTTTAGCTACCACAACTTTAAGACCTTTATAAACATTAGGTGCACCACAAATAATTTGTAAGTTGCTATCAACACCTACATCAACTTCGCAAAGACTTAACTTGTCTGCATTGGGATGTTTAACGCAGCTCACTACTTGACCTACCACAAGACCTTCAAATGGTGGTGCTACTGGGGCAACTCTTTCAACCTCAAGACCTGCCATAGTTAACTTTTCAGATAGTTCTATGTCGCTGACTTTTGGGTCAACCCATTCTCTGAGCCATCTAGTAGAAATATTCATATATAAAACCTGCCCACTAAAATTGATTTAGAAAACGAATATCATTTTCAAAAAATAATCTCAAATCGTTGACGCCATAGCGTAGCATAGCCAATCTCTCTACTCCCATACCAAAAGCCAATCCTGAAAACTCTTCTGGATCAATCTCTACCGCCTTTAGCACATTCGGATGCACTACACCAGAACCTAAAATCTCCAGCCATCCTGTTTTTTTACAAACACGACAACCCTTTCCGTCACAAATAACACACTCGATATCAGCTTCGGCGGAAGGCTCTGTGAAAGGAAAGTAGGATGGACGAAAGCGAACTCGGAGGTCATCTTTTTCAAAATATGCCCTTAAGAAATCAATTAATAGTCCTTTTAGTTGGGCGAATGTTGCTTCTTTATCAACGATTAATCCTTCAACTTGGTGAAACATTGGGGTATGAGTTATATCAGAATCACAACGAAAAACTCGACCAGGAGCAATAATTCTTACTGGCGGTTTTTGTCTTTCAAGAGTTCGAATCTGGACGGGAGAAGTGTGTGTCCTTAATACAGCGTTATCACTGAAATAAAAGGTGTCGTGCATTGCTCGAGCAGGATGATGCTCTGGAATATTTAATGCACTAAAATTATGAAAATCATCCTCAATTTCAGGACCAAGCTCTATCTCAAAACCACCTTTAGTGAAAATATTTTCTATATTTATAAGAGTTTGAGTGATTGGGTGCAAACCACCTTTCTCGACATTTCTACCTGGTAAAGTGACATCTATCTTTTCTTTAAGGATACGTTTTTCAAGAGCAATTTCCTCTAGTTCGTATTTTCGGATCTCGATAAGTTTTTGTATTTCAACTTTTGCTTCATTTATGGCTTCACCCATCACCGGTCGCTCTTCTTTCGAGAGTTTACCTAAACCTTTTAATAAAGCAGTTAATTCACCCTTTTTGCCTAAATAAAGTACTCTTGCATCATCGAGGTCTTTTAAGTCGTTGGCTTTTGCTACGGCTTTCTGGGCTTTGGTGATAATCTTGTTAATCAAAATGCCTGCTATTAGTTTTTTGTGTTTGAAAACTGCAACATTTGTTACAGTCTTAGTTTGTTTACTTTTGTGCTAATCCAGCTTTGGCTTGATCCGCGATTTTCGCAAAAGCATTTTTGTCAAAAATCGCAATATCTGAGAGAACTTTGCGATCAATTTCAACACCAGCTTTATTCAAACCATTGATAAATTGTGAATAACTTAAGCCGTTGTTACGCGCCTCTGCATTGATGCGCACAATCCATAATCTGCGAAATTGCCGACGACGTTGACGACGATCACGATAAGCATACTGTTCGGCCTTAATAACAGCCTGCTTAGCAACACGATAGACTTTTGAACGAGCGCCATAGTAACCCTTAGCTTTTTTTAATACTTTTTTATGTTTGGCATGCGCCTGCACACCTCTTGAAACTCTTGCCATCGTAATACTCCTAGATTAACTATAAGGTAACATTTTCTTAACCATTGGTACATCGGCCTTTTCAATGGTATCTGGTGAACGCAAAGTACGTTTTCTAGAAGTACTTTTCTTTGTCAATATGTGATTCAAGTGAGAGTGTTTACATTTATAACTACCACTTGCAGTTTTTTTAAAGCGCTTTGCAGCGCCTCTATTCGTCTTTAATTTTGGCATCATTTACTCCTGCATTCTGTTCGGGTTTCATTTTTCGGGCTGGCGCCTTACTTTTCGTCGATTTGGGTGCTAGCATCATGCCAAGCTGGCGACCCTCCATTTTTGCTCTCTGTTCTACAGTGGCAAATTCTTCAGTATCCATTTCAATTCTATCTAGCATCTCCATACCTAGCTCTCGATGCTGTACTTCTCGGCCACGAAACCAAATAACTACTTTGACTTTGTCTCCATTATCTATAAATTCAACCAATTTCTTAAACTTAATCTGGTAATCGGCCTCTTCAGTACCAGGACGATATTTAATCATTTTAACGTGAGTTTTTTTCTGCTTTTTCCTAGCATCACTCTTCTGTTTTTTTTGCTCGTATTGGTATTTACCAAAATCCATAATACGACAAACTGGCGGATCTGCGTTTGGCGAAACTTCTACTAAATCTAATCCTGAATCAGCTGCCAACTCAAGAGCTTTATCATTACTTAGGACACCCACTTGTTCTCCTTCTCGATTAATCACCCTAACTTCGGGTGAATTAATATTTTGATTGACTCTTGTCTTTACCTTATTTGTTTGTTTAATAATTACTCCTGATTAATTAATTCAATCAATGCTTCTAAAGACATTGAACCTAAATCCTGCCCACCTCTTTGACGAACTGAAATTTGATTGTTTTCCACCTCTCGATCACCTACAACTAATATATATGGATAACGTTGCATCGAGTGCTCGCGTATTTTATAGCCTATCTTCTCATTCCGCAAGTCCGAAATCACTCTAAGTCCTTGTTTTTTTAGCTTCTTCTCGACTTTTTCGGCAAATTTTTCTTGTTTCTGAGTAATATTAAGAATCACTGCTTGAATTGGAGCCAACCATGAAGGAAATGCACCTTCATAATGCTCAATCAAAATTCCTGCGAAACGCTCTATCGAACCAACTATAACCCTATGAAGCATTACTGGTGTTTGTTTCGAACCGTCTTCAGCAACATACTGAGCTTCGAGACGTTCTGGCATAGAAAAATCTGCCTGTATTGTGCCGCATTGCCATTCACGATCTAGACAATCTTTCAACACAAATTCAACCTTAGGACCATAAAAGGCACCTTCACCTTCTTGCAGTTCCCATTCAATTCCTTTTGCGTTTAATGCTTCAGCAAGTGCAGCTTCAGATTTATCCCAGGCCGCATCAGAACCAACACGTATTTCTGGTCGAGTAGAAAGTTTTATATCAATATTTTCAAAGCCAAAATGTTTATAAACTTCAAAAGTTAAATCAATAAAATCAGAAACCTCGCTTTGAATTTGTTCAGGTGTACAAAAAATATGAGCATCATCTTGAACAAAATTTCGAACTCTCATAATGCCATGCAAAGTTCCTGATGGCTCGTTACGATGGCAAGAACCAAACTCGGCTAGACGCAAAGGTAGATCTCGATATGACTTGAGGCTATGCTGGTAGATCTGAACGTGTCCAGGACAATTCATTGGCTTGATGGCATAGTCACGACTCTCAGAATGTGTTGTAAACATCGAGTCGCCAAACTTGTCCCAATGCCCTGATTTTTCCCATAAAGAGCGATCAAGAATCTCAGGTGTATGTACTTCGAGATAGCCGTTATCTCTATACACTTGACTCATATACTGCACAATCAATTGGTATAGAGTCCATCCCTTGGGATGCCAAAAAACCATCCCTGGGGCTTCCTCTTGAGTGTGAAAAAGGTCCTGTACTTTACCAATTTTTCTATGGTCTCTTTTTTCCGCCTCTTCTAATCGATAAAGATAATCTTCTAGGTCTTTTTTATTCTCCCAAGCCGTTCCATAGATTCTTTGCAGCATTTCATTATTTGAATCACCACGCCAGTAAGCACCAGCCAATTTCATCAACTTGAAAACTTTGAGTTTACTTGTCGAGGGTACGTGAGGACCTCGACAAAGATCAACAAAATCACCCTGCTTATAAAGAGATAGCACCTCATTGGAAGGAATAGATTCAATAATTTCAGCTTTGTAATGTTCTCCCATGGATTTAAAGAGTTCTATCGCATCTTCTCTTTTCATTTCAAGCCGTTGAATTGGCAAATTCTGTTTAACAATTTCTTTCATTTTTTTCTCAATTTTTGCTAGATCTTCTACAGAGAAGCCCATTTCATAAGCAAAGTCATAATAAAAGCCGTTATCAATAACAGGACCAATTGTTACTTGCGCTTTGGGATAGAGTTGCTGAGTAGCTTGAGCCAATAGATGGGCAGTTGAATGACGAATAACTTCTAGCGCTTTATAATCCTTATTAGTGATAATGGCTAACTCTACATCACTCTCAATTAAAAAAGAGGTGTCTACCAATTTTCCATCAACCTCTCCAGCTATTGCAGCTTTTGCCAACCCAGATCCAATTGAAGATGCCACATCAGCCACTGAAAGCGACTGATCATAAGATTTAACTGTGCCGTCTGGCAATGTTACATTTGGCATAACTAATGAAAAAAAATTAAAAAATTTATTTTACCTTGATAGCGCTCTTATCTTAGCCAAAATTAAGACATTAAACATCTTTCACATTGCAGCTTTAAAGGTATATTTACAGGTTATGAAAATAACTCAAAAATCGCCCGAATTATTAATTCTTTTAATGACCATAGGTGGTGCAATAAGTTGGGCTGTATGGCTTAATTTACTGAACAATTTTGCGATTGAAAAGGTTGATTTTACTGGTGCAGAAATAGGAATTCTCCAAAGTCTAAGGGAAATACCTGGCTTTCTAGCTTTTACTGTCATTCTGGTCATAGCCTTTATAAGAGAACAAAAACTTGCCTATATTTCACTTGCACTCCTTGGAATTGGAGTCATGGTAACCGGCCTAGTTCAAACAAATATGCCTTTTTATTTAGCAACAATAATTATGTCTGTAGGCTTTCATTACTTTGAAACAATCAATAGCTCATTAACTCTTCAGTGGATTGATAAAGAAAAAACAGCTGAATTTTTAGGCAAAGTTATCGCTACCCGTTCTGCCGCATCAATCATTGCATTCAGTTTGGTTTGGTTATTATTTCAGCAATTTCATATGGAGTTTTTATGGATTTATATGATTGGTGGTGGTATCTCTATCGCTATAGTTGTGTTTTGCTGGCAGCATTTCTCTTTTTTTCCAGAAAAAGTAAGTCAGACTAAAAAAATTATTCTTCGTAAGCGTTACTGGCTCTACTACGCATTGCAATTTATGAGTGGAGCTAGAAGACAGATTTTTATGGTTTTTGCAGGCTTCTTGATGGTTGAAAAGTTTGAATTTACTGTTGCTGAAATATCTCTCTTATTGCTTGCAAACGCGGCTATTAATGTCGTAATAGCACCAAAAATTGGCAAACTGATTCATAAATTTGGAGAGCGCAAAGCACTTATATTTGAGTATGTTGGACTTGCCTTTATCTTCGCTGGATACGCACTTGTAGAAAGTAGCTATGTTGCAGTTTTTTTGTATATTGCAGATCATCTTTTATTCTCAATCTATATCGCACTTAAAACTTATTTTCAAAAAATTGCTGATCCAGCTGATATAGCTTCAAGCGCTGGAGTGTCATTCACGATTAATCACATTGCGGCAGTCTTTATACCAGTAGTGTTTGGATTTATCTGGCTTTTCTCGCCTTCTTTAGTCTTTTTTGCAGGATCAGGAATGGCAGTTGTTTCGCTACTACTAGCTCTTAATATGCCATCAAAACCTGCCGCTGGAAACGAAGTATTGTTAGGGAAATTTTCCTAAAAAAATAATTCAAAGTGATAAACTAAATTTTAACTTTGATCTTCTTGAATTATATTAAATGAACGAACAATTCAGAGTTGCTCATAAATTAGGCCTAATGTTTCATCATGACACACCTCTCCCTGAGGATGTAAAAGCTTGGGCAATCTCTCAACTACACGCTAAATCTCCTGCACTCGGTATTAAGAAAGTAAAACACTATCCCAAAGCTAAAGTTCAGGAATGGCCAAAATCACTCCAACCCGATCTAAAGAAACGAGATGATATGTTTGCTGTGTACAAACAAAATGTAAGAAAACAAAGAATGGAACTAGAAGGCCACACCTCAGAAGCCGCAAAAAGAGCGAACAATAGAGATAATTTGATGGGAGAAATGGATGAGATGAAATTTGCTCATAGAAACATCTATGGTAAAGATCAAGTTAGATTGCGCTTTACCTCCTTTTGGACCAATCATTTCACGACTGGTAATATATGGGACAATCAAAACCATATTGGACACGCTATTGATGAGGCAATATTAGCCAACCTGAATGGGAGTTTTTCCCATATGTTATACAAAATGACTACTCATCCATCAATGTT
>CACLHR010000018.1 GCA_902606745.1 uncultured Gammaproteobacteria bacterium | reverse complement strand
ACTAAAAAAACGCCAGAAAAAAACACCAAGTCACCCCCAAAACATATAGCCATTATTATGGATGGAAGTGGGCGTTCAATTTGTTGATATTAAGGATGCCGGAGATCCTATAGAGGTTGCAAAACGATATGACAATGAGGGGGCTGATGAAATTACTTTCCTCGATATTACAGCCTCACATGAAGGACGCGATACAACCGCATATATGGTAGAACAAATAGCTGAACAGGTATTTATCCCGCTTACTGTCGGTGGCGGTATTCGAAAGGCCGAAGACGTTCGTGCCATGTTAAATGCTGGCGCTGATAAAGTTGCAGTTAACTCTGCAGCGATTTTCAATCCTAAGCTTATTAATGAGCTCTCTGAGCGCTTTGGTTCGCAGTGTATTGTTATTGCAATTGATGCCAAGAGAGTTGTTGACAATCCACCGAAATGGGAAATATTTACTCACGGTGGTCGTAAGCCAACCGGCATTGATGCTATTGAGTGGGCGGTGAAGATGACAGAGGGAGATTGTGGTGCAGGTGAAGTGTTGCTAACCTCTATGGACAGGGATGGGACAAAGGATGGATTTGATATAGCGCTCACCCGAGCCATATCTGCTGCCGTGGACGTGCCCGTAATAGCCTCCGGTGGCGTTGGCAACTTGTCACACCTCTCAGAGGGCGTTCTTGAGGGAGGCGCCGATGCAGTCTTAGCGGCTAGTATTTTTCATTTTGGAGAGTATACGGTGAGAGAAGCCAAAAAATCAATGCAGGAAAGTGGCATCGAGGTTCGACTCTAAAGCGTATTGAGTTTTAAGTCTCAACAGCGTATGATTACGCACTTTTGATTCAAGGAAAGCAATGACAGCAAAAAAAGAATTTTGGATGTTGTTGGCTATGTTTATATTGCCCATAGCTTTTGGCACGCTATTTTTTTATGCCAACCCAAACTATTTCAGTGAAAGCACAGTTAATTATGGAGAGTTGATTCGACCTGTAATCGCAACTGAGGAGAACGATATTGAGATTGATGGTGACGCCTCCTTGCAAGGAATATGGACCATGGTTTACGTCTCAAGTCGTTGTGACGATGCTTGCGAAAAAGCAGTTGAGGATATGAAAACTATTCGTACACTGATGAACGATGACATGCGCCGCATTCAAAGAATGATTATTATTGAGGACAACTCAATACCGAGAAGTAACGATGAGAGCTTGATTATGGCAAAGGTTACTAGTGAAAAGCTTACACAGAATCTGAAAAAATACACAGAAAACGCCATCTATTTGATTGACCCAATTGGTAATATCATGCTCTATTATGAGCCTCAAAATATAGATATTAGGTTGGTCATTAAAGACCTTAAGCGGTTGTTTAAATATTCCAGAATAGGGTAATGAGCACTGCGCCATCAATTTTGCATTTGTTAGAGCTCTGTAAGCTAAAGGTTGTTTCGCTTATTATGATAACCGCAGTTGTTGGAATGCTTTTGGCTGTGCCGTACCTGCCAAACTTATTGCTAATAATTGTTGCCTCTTTAGGCATTGCGCTTTCAGCAATGTCAGCGGCGGTTTTCAATCATGTTATCGATGAAAAAATTGATATTCAAATGTCAAGAACAAGTCGTCGTCCTCTACCTCAAGGCAAAGTGAGCAGAAATCAAGCGCTAATCTGGGGCTTGTTTTTGGGGGTTTTTGGCATAGGCTTGTTGCTTGTTTATGTTAACTTGTTGACAGCAGCTTTAACATTTTTCTCTCTTATTGGGTATGCGGTTTTTTATACCATGTATTTGAAGCGTGCCACGCCTCAGAATATAGTTATTGGCGGGGCTGCTGGAGCTGCTCCACCAATTTTGGGTTGGACCTCAGTTGCAGGATTGCAAGGCATTGAATATGCGCTTTTGCTTTTCTTGATAGTATTTATTTGGACGCCCCCTCATTTTTGGGCGCTGGCGATACATAGACATGAAGAGTATAAAAAGGCCGGAGTGCCGATGCTGCCGGTTACTCATGGGCTTCAATTTACTAGGGTACAAATCCTTCTTTACACTGTGCTTTTGTTTATTGTAACTCTTCTTCCATATTTAACTGGCATGAGTGGAGTCATTTACTTGGTTTCTGCGGTTATGCTTGGAGTACTTTTTTTGGGTTATGCCATTAAGATTTATCGTGAGCCTGAAAATCCAAAAATAGCCTTTAAAACATTTAAATATTCAGTCAACTACCTAATGGTTTTGTTTGTTTCTCTTTTGGTTGACCATTATCTTTTGATAACTTTTGGGGCCGTCTCTTAGTCATGAAAGGCACATTTTAAGCCTAAAAAAGGCAGCAGTTAGATTTGCCTTATCTCAGTGTACCGATAATCTTGTCGAGCGCTTCCGCCATTGGTTTTGGTTCGTGAGGGCTGGTTAATAGCGCTGTTAGTTTTAAGTCGGGATTAAATAATAAAAAACTAGTTGTGTGGTCAACATCATAATGTTCATGTGAGGTGGCCCCTTGATCTTTATGACTGCTGTGGTCTGATTGAGCTAATTTTCGAGACTCAACGACTTGATGATAAACCCCCAAAGATTTGCTAATAGTTTCTAGTTCATAGTCGTGTGCTGTCAATCCAAGAAAAGACGAATTAAAGGCGCCAGCAAATTGGTCAAGCACTCCTATGTCACGAGCTGGGTCAACCGAAACAAAGACAACTTGAAGCTTGTCTTTGTTCTCCATCATCTCAAAACTGAGGTTGATTTTCGAAAGATCTATAGGGCACACATCTGGGCAAGAGGCGTAACCAAAGTATATTAAAACCCACTTGCCTTTAGATACTTCAGATAAATTCAATGACTCAGATTGATCGTTTACAAAATTAAGTTTCTCAGAAAAAGATTTGGCTTCGGGGTAAAGTGAAGCTGTAGGCGCAACTGATTTTTTGAGTCCTTCAATATCTTGTTGACCGCCAGAATATAAGAAGCCAGCAATAGCAATAACGGCTATAAGAACTATTAAAAAAAATCGAGTAATTTTATTCATTAAGGAGCTCTTAGTCTAAGTGAGAAAATCGCAAATTATACTTTATACTTTATGCTTTTGGATTATTAACTATTTTGTGCAACAGACCAATCAAGCTCAACAAAAGACCCAGGGCAACGGCATTGTGCAAAACGGCCACAAGTATAGGCAAAGATAAAACAACATTCATAATGCCCAAAACTACCTGTGCCACCAATAGTGAGAGTATAAGCAATAGATTATTTTTAAGCTTTGGATAATTTTTAAAATTAATAATCAAAAATGCTAAAGCCATTGTTACAACAAGGGCGCCAATTCTATGAAGCATTTGAATCGCACTCCTGGTTTGACTTTCAAGCACGCCAAACTCATAATCTATGCCAAGCGGCCCCCAAAAAAACGCATTTTTAAAGTCCATATCGTCTGGCCATAATTCCCCCAAACAGGTTGGAAAGTATTCCCCACAAGAGAGTGAAGCATAGTTGGTGCTTGTCCAGCCTCCTAAAAAGATTTGAACTAATAACAGAATAATGGAGGCAGCAAGTATTAATTTATGCCGCTTTAAAATATGCTGACTGATTCGGTTTGGAACGCTCTGATTTAACAGCAGCCATAGTATCAAAACAGTTGTCGTAAAGCCACCCATTAAGTGCATTGAAACTATGCCAGGGTGAACCAACTCGGTAACTGTCCACATTCCTAAGGCGCCTTGGAATCCAACTAACAGAACCAAAAAGGCAGGCAGTTTTATTGATTGGTAGCGCGGGGTTTTACGAAAGGCTGCAAAGAAAAATACCACTAAAATCAAAACCCCTAGGAGTGCGGCAGCGTATCTGTGGACCATCTCTTTCCAAGCCTTTCCAACATCAAGCGGTCTTTCATACTCACTAGAGGCGACATCAGGAACAATAAGTTTTCCATAACATCCTGGCCAATCAGGGCAGCCAAGACCGGCATCAGCAAGACGGGTATATGCGCCAAGCACCACAACCACAACAGCTAATAAAAGAGCAAAATTAAGGGTTTTTGTATACATATGTATTTCCCAAAAGCAACTAAAGGCGAATATTAAGTTATGGTCAAACACTGAAAAAACAAGTACTATTTTATCTAATTTTTGAATGATTAAAAATGAGCATATATTAGATTTTTCTATATAATTATTAACATCGGTATTTGGGCCATTATTAGAAATTTTTCTGGTGATGAAAAAAGTTCAATTCGCATTGAGAATAAAGGCGAGTTATTGCTTGGTAAAAAAGCAATAAACAGGTATCATTTGTATGTTTTTTTGATTGTAATTGCTTGAAAAAAAGATTAAATTTGGAGAGTCTATGAAACAATTTTTGACGCTGACAGGGGCAATTGCCGCGTTAATGAGTTCGAGAGCCGCGATAGCAGAATATGGCTTGAACATGACAAAAGGAGTGTCCACTATAAGTGGAGATATCTATAGTTTACACATGATGGTTTTCTGGGTGTGCTTCGTTATTGGAGTAGTCGTTTTTGGCGCAATGTTTTATTCAATTATTGCTCACAGAAAGTCAAAGGGCGTCAAAGCAGCCCATTTTCATGACAGCACAACCGTTGAATTTATCTGGACAGGCATTCCCATTCTAATTCTTATTGCAATGGCGATCCCGGCTTCTAAAGTCCTTATTGATATTGAGGTCTTAGATAAGGCCGACATGACTGTTAAGGTTACCGGCCACCAGTGGAAGTGGCAATATGACTACCCCGAAGAAGGCATAGGATTTATGTCCAATCTTGCCCAGTCTTCCAGAGACGCTATTAATTTGGACGACAAGCCCGAAAACTACCTTTTAGAAGTTGACAAGCGTTTGGTTTTGCCTGTGGATACCAAGGTTCGTTTTCTTATAACTGCAAATGATGTAATTCACGCCTGGTGGGTCCCGGCTTTTGCCGTCAAGCAAGACGCAAATCCTGGTTTTATTAACGATGCATGGGTAGAGGTTACCGAAGAAGGAACTTACAGAGGGCAATGTGCTGAACTCTGTGGCAAAGACCACGGCTTCATGCCAATTGTTGTCGATGTTGTTTCTAAAGAGGCTTTTGCGGCATGGGTTGCTGAACAACAAGCTGAAAAAGCTGCAGCAGCTGCAAGCGCAACAAAGACTTGGTCTGAGGATGAACTTGTTGCAAATGGTGAGGCTATTTATAATGCCAACTGTTCGGGTTGCCATCAAAAAGATGGCTCAGGTATTCTAGGCGCCTTCCCAGCAATGACAGGCTCAACTATTGCCAATGGCCCAGCTTCTGACCACTTAGATATTGTTATTAACGGAAAGGGCGGTATGCCGGCATTCAAAATGTTGGGAGACGCTGACCTGGCATCAGTGATTACTTATGAAAGAAGAGCCTTTGGCAACAATGGCACAGTTGTTCAACCATCAGATGTTACATCTGCACGTTAATTTAAGGAGAAACAAATGAGCACCATTTCAGCAGTAGCAGCACACGATGATCATCATGGGCCTGAAAAAGGTCTGCTAAGATGGGTTAAAACAACCAACCATAAGGACATTGGCACGCTCTACTTGTGGTTTGCTTTTTCAATGCTACTTTTAGGTGGCGCATTCGCGATGGGCATTCGTGCTGAGCTTTTACATCCTGGCTTACAATTAATGGACCCACAATTCTTTAACCAGCTAACAACTATGCATGGTTTGATTATGGTTTTTGGTGCAATTATGCCAGCCTTTGTTGGATTGGCAAACTGGCTCATTCCGATGATGGTTGGGGCGCCTGATATGGCTTTGCCACGTTTGAACAACTGGAGTTTCTGGGTTCTGCCATTTGCGGGGGCAATTTTGTTGAGCACGTTTTTTATGGAAGGCGGAGCGCCAGCTTTTGGGTGGACATTCTATGCGCCACTTTCAACCACTTTTGCGCCTGACTCAACCGACTTCTTTATTTTTGCGATTCACTTGTTAGGCTTCTCCTCAATCATGGGGGCAATTAATATTATTGCCACCGTCCTCAACATGAAGGCACCAGAGATGAGATTAATGGACATGCCACTATTTGTATGGACTTGGCTCATTACATCATTTCTTTTAATTGGCGCGATGCCTGTTTTGGCTGGTGCTGTTACAATGATGCTCACAGACCGTAATTTTGGCACTGCATTTTTTGACGCAACCGGCGGCGGGGATCCAGTAATGTTCCAGCATATTTTCTGGTTCTTTGGCCATCCTGAAGTCTATATTATGATTTTGCCAGCCTTTGGTGTTATTTCACATATCCTTCCAACCTTTGCGCGGAAACCGTTGTTTGGTTATGCGTCAATGGTTTATGCAACCGCTTCAATTGCTTTCTTATCCTACATTGTTTGGGCGCATCACATGTTTTTAACAGGTATGCCGGTGGCAGGCGAGCTCTACTTTATGTATGCGACCATGTTGATTGCGGTGCCAACAGGTGTAAAAGTTTTTAACTGGGTGGCGACAATCTGGAAGGGCTCTATGACTTTTGAAACGCCTATGCTTTGGGCGTTATCGTTCGTTATACTATTCACAATCGGGGGCTTCTCTGGACTAATGCTGGGCATTGTTCCAGCTGATATCCAGTATCACGACACCTATTTTGTGGTTGCACATTTCCACTATGTTCTGGTAACAGGAGCCTTGTGGGGAATTATTGCTGCGGTGTTTTACTGGCTGCCAAAATGGACAGGCAAGATGTATAACGAAACGCTTGGAAAGGTTCATTTTTGGTGGGCAATGATATCTGTGAATGTGGTGTTTTTCCCTCAACACTTTTTAGGGCTTGCAGGAATGCCACGTCGAATTCCAGATTACTCGCTACAGTTTGCTGACTTTAACTATATCTCTTCAATTGGAGGGTTCGCTTTCGGTTTATCATTTGTACTGTTTGCTTACATTGTCGTTGATTGCATACGTAACGGTAAGCCTGCAGATTCACGACCTTGGTATAGTGCCAAAGGGCTCGAATGGACGCTGTCTTCGCCGGCGCCATACCATAGTTTTAATACGCCTCCAACACGAGCGGAAATTTTGGAAGAGTCACAGCACAGCTAATGGCTGATAATAGAAATAAAAAAGGTGCCATCATAACCGCTATTGTGGTTGGCGCCGTTGCAATAGGAGTATATGTAGCGACCATTATGCTTAATGGTTGATTATGGAAAGAAAAAAAATAACAAAAGGGTTTTGGATCAAACTGGTTTCGATCCCCATCTTGATGTTCTTTTTTGCTTTTGCGTTGGTCCCGATTTATGAAGTTTTGTGCGAAATCACAGGCTTTAATGGGACGACTGGAAGGGTAGAGGCTGAACAGCAATATCAAGTGAATGAAGAGAGACTAGTTACGGTAAGTTTTTTTGCGTCAACGATGCCAGGATTTCCGGTACAGTTTGGGCCCAAGGTTAACTCAATTGAGGTTGTCCCTGGAAAGTTTTATACTGTGAGTTATGTTGCTAAGAACAACACAGATGAAATAGTCTTTGGCCAAGCTATACCCAGTGTTGCACCAACAGATGCAGCACTTCACTTTAAAAAGTTAGAGTGTTTTTGTTTTGTTAGGCAGGCATTCAAGCCACACGAAGAGGTCGAAATGGCGCTTCGATTTGTAATTGAGCCTGAAATGGAAGAAAGAATTAAAGATGTAAGTTTGTCGTATAATTTTTTTAAGTTAGATAGTTAGAGAGGAAGAAAAATGAGCAACCAAAATTATTACATCCCTCATGGCACCTACTGGCCAGTTATTGGATCAATAGGCATATCTACAACGTTTGTTGGTCTTGCCAATTTAATGCATGATGTCAGTTGGGGTGCTCCAGTTATGGGGCTAGGATTGACGATCCTTGTGTTTATGATGTTCGGCTGGTTTGGAACTGTAGTCAATGAAAGTATTAGTGGTACCTATAACAAGCAAGTAGACAGAACCTTTCGTTGGGGCATGAGCTGGTTTATTTTTTCCGAGGTCATGTTCTTTGCCGCATTCTTTGGTGCTCTATTCTACGCAAGAATTCTCAGCGTTCCTTGGCTTGGTGGTGCAGATAACAATATGTTTACCCCTGAGCTGTGGGAAGGATTTAAGGCTACTTGGCCATTGATCAACACACCTGGCGCTATTGGACAAGGCGGAACAGCTTTTTCTACTAGCTTTAAATTGGTTGATACTTGGGGGTTGCCAGCAATTAATACAGCCCTCCTATTGAGTTCAGGCGTTACCATTACATACGCTCACCATGCCTTACGCAAAGGCCATCGCAATGCATTGATTGCTTGGATGATTGCAACAATCGCTTTGGGAGTATTGTTTTTAGGGTTTCAGATTACTGAGTACGGCCATGCATACCACGATGGCTTAAAACTAACCTCTGGTATTTATGGGTCGACATTCTATTTGTTGACAGGCTTTCACGGCTTTCATGTGACTGTGGGCGCCATTATGCTGACCGTTATTTTGTATCGTATTCAAAAAGGCCATTTTAATTCTGAAAACCATTTTGCCTTCGAAGGCGTTGCTTGGTATTGGCACTTTGTTGACGTAGTATGGTTAGGACTATTTGTTTTTGTTTACTGGCTATAATTGTTTTTAAGTGGTTTACTAAAAGGCCCCTTGGATGGGGTCTTTTTTTTGCAGTTGAACAGAGAATGTTATGGATATTATTGTAATTGCAATCATTATTGTCATTTTATTTAGCCTAGGCTCTGCACTTGTTGGAATGTTAAGAGGCGGGAAAAAGGGCTCTGACAAAATGTTTAAATCCTTAAGGGCGCGCATTAGCTTGTCGGTGTTTTTGTTTGTTTTTCTGATGTTCGCAAGCTTCATGGGCTGGATTGAGCCTAATAATGTGCTGCCGACCCAGTAATGAGGTTTCGTTTTTCCATGCCAGCTTCCCTAATAGTCGCTACCCTAGCGCTACTAATCTCACTTGGTTTTTGGCAACTTGATCGCGCCAACGAAAAACGAGCAATTGAAAACCAAATTGCCAGAGCCAACTCTGGCGATGTAGAGCTTATTAATTCTGTCGAATTTCTTAAAGAGAAGGAGTATTATCATGTTCGTCTTCAGGGGGTATATATTAACGACAAGCAGTTTATTTATGACAACCAAATCGTTGACCAGATTTCTGGCTATTATGTTTTAACACCCTTTGTTTTAAGGGGCGCTTCGAATGCTATTTTGATAAATCGGGGCTTTATACCCTGGAATGGAAAAAGAGATAAATTAGCCGATATTTATATAGAAGAAAAGCTTACAGAAGTTAAGGTGCAAATATCAAAACCAATTAAACGCCTAGAGCTTAAAGCCAGTGAAATCAAAGGAGACTTTCCAGTCTTGATTCAGGCCCTTGATTTGGATGAAATGAGCACCATAGCTGCATTAGATTTTGTTAGCGTGGTTGGTTTATTGAATCCTGAATCTGAAGATGGCTTTGTTAGACAATGGGAGCCCTATACTGGCAGTATTGAAAGACACATTGGCTATGCCGTCCAGTGGTTTTTGATGGCATTGGTACTCGCTTTTATTGGTATTCGTTTGGCATTAAAACAACGGAAAAATTAGTGTTCATAGAGCATTTAAAATATTGCTGAAAAAAAATCCTTTGCTGTATAATTTCGCCCTAAGCCGACATAGCACAGTTGGTAGTGCAACTGATTTGTAATCAGTAGGTCCGCGGTTCAAGTCCGTGTGTCGGCACCATCATTTAATAAAAAAGAGGCCTTAAGGCCTCTTTTTTTTGGAGGCTGGATGCATATCTACTTGGAAAGTCACAAATGAAGAAGGCACCACTTACAGGTCGTGAAGGCCAGAAGGTAAATCTTGGCCAGTTGCTTCAAAGCTCTGCTGAACAACACGGCTCCAAAGCTTTTGTGACTCAGGCTGAAACCGGAGAATGTTTAACATATGTTGAGTTTAACCAACTAACAAACCATATTGCTCATGGCTTAATTGGTCTTGGTGTTGGCGACAAAGAATATGTGGCTATCATGCTTCCAAGCTGTATTCAATTTTTAGCTAGTTCATATGCACTAAAAAAGATTGGCGCCATCGAAGTGGCTATTAACAATAATACTCGCGGACCATCTCTCGCTCGCATGATTAACCTGACAAAGAGCAGAATGCTGATTACTGCCGGCGAATATTCGCAGCAGTTATCTGAAGTTTCGGAAGACCTAAACTACTTGGAGCAAGTTATTATGACGGACGACCATCGTTCTGCTAAAAGGCTATTTCCTAGCCTGGAAATATTACGATGGCAATCGATTCTTGGTGAATCCAGTTCTAACTTTTCTTGTAAGTTTAGTGATGAAGAGATTGCTGTAATTCTTTTTACTTCTGGCACCACAGGCACCTCGAAAGGTTGTGATATTCCACACAGATGCTCGGTTCGGGCTGCAGAGTCGATGATAGAAGCATTCAATCTCACAGAGCAGGACTGTGTCTACACCCCATATCCTTTGTATCATGTAGGAGCAACTCAGTACGACATATTGTCAGCAATGATGGTGGGCGGTCAGGCAATTCTTCGTCAAGGCTTTAGTCTGTCTAATTTTTGGAGCGATGTCTGTCGTTATAAGGCGACATGGTTTATGTCTTTGGGCTCTGTTCAGCAGTTGCTTTGGTCAGCAGAACCGTGCATTGAAGAAACACAGCATAATTTGCGCTTTATTTGGGGTACGCCATTGCCTGTTGACCATGACGATTTTGAAGCTCGTTTTCAGGTCAAGTTAGCCCGTGGTACAGGATACGGCTCTACCGAAGCTGGAGGTGTAGCGCTACCTCTTTTTGATAAGAGCGGGGCTGGTAAAGTTCTAGATCGTTATAAAGTGGCGGTTGTTGATGAAGATGATAATGAGCTACCTGTAGGAGAGCCTGGGGAGCTGGTAATTCGTCCAATTGAGCCTGCTATCATGGCGTCCAAATATATTGGCATGCCAGAGGAAACAGCTAAAGCTTGGCGTAATTCATGGTTCCACACTGGAGACCTTGCCAGATTGGATGAAGAAGGTGATCTTTTTTGGTTAGCTCGAATGTCAGAAAGGATTCGAGTGAAAGGGGAAATGGTTTCAGCTTACGAAATAGAAGAAGGTATATTTACACATCCTGTTGTGACTGACTGTGCTGTAATTGGAATTCCAGATGGGATAGGAGAAGAACAAGTCAAGGCATTTGTTACGCTTAAAGAAAATAAAACACTGACTCTAGATGAATTACGCTTATTCTGCGCTCCTATTATGGGTCGTTTTATGGTCCCTGCAGCTCTTGAAGTAATTACAAAAATGCCACGTACACAAACAGGCAAGCCTGCAAAAGAAGAACTAAAAAAAAGACAGTAGGTTAACTTCAGAAGTTTAGATGTTGTTAATTTTTTACTCGCTCTCGTAAAATAAATTTTTGTACTTTTCCAGTCGATGTTTTCGGAATATCCTCAAAAATATATTTACGAGGCAATTTATAGGAAGCCATATTGTCTCTGCACCATTGATTTAATTCAGCTTCGGAGGCGGCATTCTCGCAATTAAGCTGAACAAAGGCGCATGGGGACTCACCCCACTTGTCATCTGGCATTGCAACTACTGCCACTGCGGTTACAGCGGGATGCTTATACAAAACTTCTTCGATCTCAATAGACGATATATTTTCACCGCCAGATATAATAATATCTTTGGATCGGTCTTTTAATTGGACGTAGCCATCATCGTGAATCACCCCCAGGTCTCCCGAATGAAACCAGCCGTCTTTAAAAGATTCTTCAGATGCCTGCTTATTTTTTAAATAGCCCTTCATCACCACATTGCCTCTGAACATCACCTCACCAATTGTTTTGCCATCATGAGGGACAGGCTCCATTGTTTCAGGATTCAGAACGTCTAAGGATTCAAGTGGCAAATAACGAACACCTTGTCGTGCTTTAAGTGAGGCTTGTAAGTCGTCATCTAAATCGTCCCACTCTTGGTGCCACTCATTTACTACGGCAGGGCCATATGTTTCAGAAAGGCCATAAAGGTGGGTGACATTAAATCCCGAAGCCTTCATCTCGGTAAGAATGTTTTCTGGAGGGGGCGCTGCTGCTGTAAAGAATTCCACTTGCTTTTCAAGTAAATGCCTTTCTTCTTTATCGACGGACAGAAGGGTCGACATTACAATAGGAGACCCACATAAATGACTAACCTTGTGATTAGATATAGCGTCCCAAATTGGCCCAGGTCGGACATGTCTTAGGCAAACATGAGTGCCAATGATTGCCGACATTGTCCATGGAAAGCACCAGCCATTGCAGTGAAACATAGGCAGAGTCCAAAGGTAGACCGCGTGTTTATTTATTGATGCAATGAGCGCGTTCCCTTGAGCTAGAAGGTAAGCACCACGATGATGAGAAACAACCCCTTTTGGATTGCCAGTTGTGCCAGAAGTGTAATTTAGTGAGATGGCATCCCACTCATCTTCAGGCATTAGCCAATCGAACTCATCACTTCCTTCAGATAAAAAAGACTCATATTCGGTTGCACCAGAGAGCTCATCACTTATTGGAAACTCGCTGTCATTGTAGTCAACTAGTATTGGATTTACTTTAGATAGTTCTATTGCTGCTCTAATAACATCAAGAAACTCACGATCAACAATCAGCACTTTGGTGTCCGCATGATCAAGTTGATAGGCTATTACTGCTGAATCAAGACGCGTATTCAGACTGTGCAAAACAGCACCACTCATAGGCACGCCATAATGAGACTCTAACATTGCAGGTGTGTTTGCTAGCATTACCGAAACTGTATCCCCTCGGCCAACACCCTTATTTGAAAGTGCAGAAGCAAGCTGACGAGAACGACGATAAAATTCATCATAGTTGCGCCTAATGGCTCCATGAATTATTGCAGTATGTTCTGGAAAGACTGATGCAGCTCGCTCCAGAAAAGTAAGAGGAGTCAGCGGTTGATAATTTGCTGGGTTGCGATCTAAGTCAGTATTATAAGGGTTGCTCATTATTGATATTACTACTCATCTTGCCATTTAGGTTGGCGTTTTTCTATGAAAGCATCAATACCTTCTTCGGCGTCTATTTTCAGCATATTTTCGACCATTACAGAGGAGGCGTAGTCGTAAGCATCAGCAAGTGACATTTCTTTTTGCCTATAGAAGGCTTGCTTACCAGTTTTTACTGTCATCCTCGATTTAGAAGCAATAACCATAGCCATATCCATAGTACTTTCAGTTAAATTCTTATCGTCAACAACTCGATTTACAAGACCAATATGTTCCGCTTTTTTTGAATCTACCATCTCTCCAGTCAGAAGCATCTCCATCGCTGCCTTGTTTGACACATTTCTTGATAGAGCAACCATAGGAGTTGAGCAGAAAAGACCAATATTTACCCCTGGCGTCACAAAACGAGCAGATTCTCCGGCAATAGCTAGATCGCAACAAGCAACTAATTGGCAGCCTGCCGCCGCCGCAACACCTGCAACTTCTGCAATTACTGGCTTAGGGTTATTGGTAATCGACATCATGAGTTCTGAGCATGCTGAGAACACCTCTTTAAAATACTCAAGGCCCTTATCAGCATTATTTCGCGCAGCTGACATTTGTTTTAAGTCATGGCCAGCACAAAAGGCAGGGCCCATTCCAGCAATAACTATAACTCGAATAGCATCATTTTTTGAATAACGACTTAAGGACTTAGTAAGCTTAGCCATCATCTCTTCAGATAACGCATTCCTTCGCTTGCTGTCATTCAGTGTTAAGCGCATTATTCCATTTTCAGTCAACTCTTCAAGCAATATATCTGACTGAATAGGGCCACTAGTATTGTTTTGATTGCTACTCATAATGTTGTCTTTATGTAATTACATATGACCTATAAAATTATTAGATGTTAATGTTAACCTCAACGTCGCTATCTAGGGTGTTTGCAATGAAACAATATCTGTGAGCTCTATCGTGCATCTTTACTATTTCTTCTTCGTTAATTTCAAATCCATTGTCGAATGATACCTTTGGATTTAAATCGATTCGATTAACAATCATTTGCCCCTTGCTATTTTTCCCTAAGTGGGCAATTGCATGATCATCATAAGAAGATAAAGGCCATTTTGTTTTTGCTGCTAGAGCTAAAAAAGTCATCATATGGCAACTACTTAACGAAGCCGCTAATGCCTGCTCAGGATTTGTGTTTACAGCAGATCCTCCCCAGCCAGGAGCGCTATCGGCAGTGACTTTGAATTCATCATTGTAGGCAATCTCGTGCGCACTGGAAAATTTTCCTGGCGTAAGTTCGGTGTCTTTTCGTTTCCAGCAAAGATTAACTGATATTTCTGACATTTTTTCTCCTGTATTCGAGGGACTGCTAATTTATTTAAGCCTATTGTATGATGTTGAGATTGCGGCTCAGTTCCGAAAGTATTTCTGGTCCATCAGCACGCAATATTACGATCTCTTCTAATCGGACTCCAAACCTACCTTGTAAGTATATTCCTGGTTCAATTGAAAACACCATGCCCTCGTCAAGTACCACTTCAGATGTGGCGGTTATGTATGGAGGCTCATGTATGTCAATACCTAAACCGTGCCCTGTGCGATGAACGAAAAATTCGCCATAGCCAGCTTCAGTAATCACATTCCTTGCAGCTGCATCGACATCTTTAGCCATGACCCCCGGCCTCGCTGCTGATAAGGCAGCCTGCACTGCTCGTTCAACAATTGCATGAATTTTCAGATAGCCTTCAGGCGGCTCACCAAGAACAGACATGCGAGTCATATCGCTTGGGAATGTTCCCTTTCTTCCACCTATGTCAATTAGGACAGCATCACCCTGTTGTACTTTTCTATCTCCTGTATGGTGATGAGGAAAGGCTCCATTAGGGCCGGATCCGACAATACAGAATTGCGGCTTTGCGCCTTCAGATATAAAGTGGCTGTTTATAGCTTCGCCAATTTCAATCTCGCTGACCCCTTCTCCTATTGCGGAAAAACCGGCTTGCATTGCTCGGTCGTCAATTAGAGCATTTTCTTTGAGATTTATATATTCATCATGGTCTTTACGCATTCTCAATGCTCCTAAAGTAGAAGCGGTGAATTCATAGGTTGGGTTGGATAAGGATTCAAGAAGAATCAAAGCAAAGTGAGAACGCATCGCTTCATCAATTGCAATATGTTTTGCGTTTGATGAATCGATATATGAGAGTGCGTCCTTAAGCGCTTGGTCTGGGCCTATATCGTCATTCCAACAATGCATAGGTATTTTGGTTCGCTCTCTTACTCCTTCTGCGTTAACAGATGGCATTAAAAAAGCCTCTTTTTCTTGCCCCAGTAAAAGCATACAGGGCCTTTCATCAGGATAGGGGTTGAAGCCTAATAGCCAGTTCATGTGTGTTCCTGGACCAAGAGCAACTAAATCAACATTGTTGTCTTTCATCCTAGCACGCACGGAGTTTATTTTATTTTGCATAAACTTGTTCCTATCAATGCGTCTGTCATTCCATTACTGGTTCGTTTAATAGGTAATTAATTAAATTATAGATTCAATTTTAGGCATTAGCCTAATAAGTTCCTGAGTATATGGGTGTTCTGAATTGTTAAATAATTCCTCAGTTTCTTTTGTTTCACAAACACTACCATTTTTAAGCACTACAATTCTATTACACATTTGTCTAATTACAGGAAGATCATGACTAATAAACAACATAGTAAGGTGAAGTTCATCTTGAATATCTTTTAAAAGATTTAATATTTGTGCTTGTATACTCACATCCAAAGCAGAAGTAGGCTCGTCACAAATTAATAAGAGTGGTCTTGTGGCTAAAGCTCTAGCAATTGATATTCTTTGTCTTTGTCCCCCAGAAAATTCATGAGGATATCGATCCAATGATTGTCTTGTCATTCCAACAATATCTATCAAATCGTAAACATTTTTTGTGAGTTCATTATGACTAATATTTTTTTGAAAAAACTTTATTGGTTCAGATATTATGTCTCTTACTTTAAATCTTGGGTTCAAAGATGAATACGGATCTTGAAATATCATCTGAATTTGCCCCCTACTCTTATCAATTTGGTATTTTCTGTTTGAATTATAAAGTGAGATATTATTATAAAAAATTTCACCATTAGTTGGCCTTACTAGTCCTGTAATAATTTTCGCTATTGTTGATTTTCCTGAACCAGATTCACCAACTAAGCCTAGAGTTTCACCTTCAAATAGTTCAAAAGATACATTATCAACTGCCTTCACTACTTTATCAGTGGACTCATTTTTTGATCCAAATGAAATATTAATTGCCAAAGACCTATCATCAAAAATTTTAGTAACGTCTGTCAGTTTTAATAATTTTTGATTTTTATTCTCTCTTATTCCCCAGGTTTTAATAATATTTTTTGTTAAATTTTTAGAATCAGATGTAATTTCTTTTCCATCAGGACTAATAAGTTTGAATCTATCAATTTTTTTATTTGTGGGTGGCACAGAAATAACTAAACTTCTAGCCTCATTAGATTTAGGGTTCGTTAATAATTCTTTTGTCTCACCTTGCTCAACAATAAATCCATCTCTCATAACAATAACTTTATTTGTTGTCTCAGCAATAACGCCCATGTCATGTGTAATAATAATTACTCCTAAATTTCTTTTTTTAGTAAGATCTTTAAGTAATTCCAGTATTTGATATTGAATACTTACATCTAAAGCAGTTGTAGGTTCATCAGCTATAATTAAATCTGGTTCACAACTTATTGCTAAAGCAATAACAACTCTTTGGCGCATACCTCCGCTAAATTGATGAGGATAATCTTCAATTCTTTTTTCAGCATTATCTATTCCTACTTCTTTTAAGAGTTGAATGGATTTTTTTAATGCATCTTGATAGCCTAAATTTAGATGTGTTTGAATAGTTTCAATTAATTGTTCTTTTATTTTAAATAATGGATTTAAGGATGTTTGAGGATCTTGAAAAACAAATCCAATTTTCTTTCCTCTAATTTTTTGAATGAGCTCTTCGTTATCTCTTAATTCATTATTATCAATTTTAATTGACCCATTTGTTATTTCGCCTGGAGGATCAATTAAATTTATGATGGCATTTGCAATAGTAGATTTTCCAGAGCCAGATTCACCAACTATTCCTAATATTTCACCCCTTTCCAATGTAAATTCAACATTTTTACTAGCAACAATTGTTTCTTTTCTAGTTGGATAACTAATATCTAAATTTTTAACTTCTAAAAAACTCATCTCTTTTTTAATTTTGGATTTAAGGCATCTCTCATCCAATCTCCTAATAGGTTAATAGATAAAGCTAAAACGATTAAAAATATAGCTGGAAAAAATGTAATCCACCATTCGCCTGAAAATAAAAAATTATTTCCAAATCTTATTAATGTTCCTAGTGAAGGTGTTGTAGGTGGAACCCCAACACCTAAAAAACTTAATGTAGATTCTGTAATTATTGCAAGAGCTAATCCTATTGTTGCAATAACCAAGATAGGTCTAAGTATGTTTGGTAATATATGTTTAAACATAATGAGAATGTTTGATAATCCTATAATTCTCGAAGCTGATACATATTCTTTATTTTTTTCAACTAGAGTAGATGCTCTAGAAACTCTAGCGAACTGTGGCCATTCTGAGATACCAATTGCAAAAATTAATACGTACATTACCATTTCATCATGCATTGATTGTGAAATGATTGATCTGGCTATACCATATACGAGTAAAGCCATTAGAATGCTTGGTATTGTTAATTGGACATCTGTAAGCCGCATAACAACTATCTCATACATACCACCTATATAACCAGCAGTAACACCAAGGAATACTCCAAGTACCATAGCAAAAATTATTGATGAAAATCCTACGATTAATGAAATTCTTGAGCCATAGATCATTGTTGAGAACATATCTCTTCCTTGTTGATCAGTCCCAAGAATAAAGCTAGAACTGCCACCCTCAGACCACATAGGCGGAGTAAATGCATCCATTAATGAAACTGTAGCTGGGTCAAAAGGATTGTAGGGAGCAACTATTCCAGCAAAAACTGAACAAAGACAAATAATCAAAAAAATAGTAGAAGAGATAATTGCAATTTTTGAATTAAAAAAGCTATACCCTATATCGGTATCATAAATTTTATTAATTTTTTTGAATAACATCGCTAACCCTTTTCTTCCTTAAGTCTTATTCTTGGATCGATAAAATAATATGTGATATCAACAATGAAATTTATCAAAACAAAAATAAAAGCAACCATAATCATGTAGGCTGACATTATGGGTATATCAACAAAGTAGACTGCATTAATAAATAGTGCGCCCATACCAGGCCATTGGAAAACTGTTTCTGTAATAATTGAAAAGGCTATTAAAGTTCCAATATTAATACCAGTAATAGTAATTACAGGTATTAAGCCATTTTTAAGCGCATGCTTATAATTGATAATATTTGTTTTAATGCCTCTAGCTTTAGCAAATTTAATATAATCCGTTTGAAGTATTTCCATCATTTCCGCACGAACTAATCTGATCACATATGTCATTTGAAATAAACTTAATGTGATAGAGGGCAAGATTAATGCCTTAAGTCCAGAATTAGTTAAAAGACCTGTTGTCCAAAAACCTAAGTCTGTAACTTCGCCTCTTCCAAAAGAAGGAAGAACTCCCAGTATTACAGAAAAAAAGTAAATTAACATTATCCCTATAATGAATGTTGGAAGCGAAACGCCAGCAAGTGAAATGACAAGGATAATATTTGAAATAAAACTATCTCTATGGATGCCTGTATAGACACCTAAAATGACTCCCAAAATTATCGCAAGCAAAGCGGATACAAATACTAATTCTAGAGTAGCTGGCATTCTTTCTGCAACTAAATCCGAAACTTCTCTTTTTAATTGATAAGATATACCAAAATCGCCTTGAACAACATTGCCTAAAAATCTTGAAAATTGAATATAGACAGGATCATTTAATCCCAGAACTTCTCTAACCTCATCTCGTCTTTGATCCGAAGCATCTTCTCCTGTCATGCTATTGACTGGGTCTCCAACAAAATTGAATAGAGAAAAGGAAACAAAAGCAACAACAACCATTACAAGGATGGCTTGTAAAAGTCTTTTAAAGGTATAGCTAAACATGGATAACTTGGTGATGTAAAGGAAGATATGTTACATCAACTTGAAATGTTTTTCTGGCCAGTTGCCTGGCCAGAAAATATAGATTTTTTAGTTTACGTTTGCAAATCTAAATAATGGTTCGTTGTTCATTCTAATCGGAACATCGACATTACTTTTCGCTGCTTGGTTAACAACTTGGTGATGTAAAGGAAGATATGCTACATTATCTTGAGTAATATCCCAAGCTTCAGCAATCATAGCATTTCTTTTCTCTAAGTTTGTTTCAACACCCATTGCTGCAACTAATTCGTCGACTCTAGCGTCACTGAAATTTACTTTATTCCAGCTACCAGAGCTTTCAAATAAGTATGAATATACATAGTGACTGTCAAAAGTTGGAACACCCCAACCTAACATGTACATGTCACTAGTCATACCATTAGCATCACCCTCTTTTATTTCAGAGAAATGCTGACTCTTAGTTTTTGCATCAAGATTTACTGTAACTCCAATTTTTGCAAACATACTAATAGCTGCTACACAAATTGCTTCATCATTGATGTAACGATCATTAGGGCAATCTAATGTAAGCTCAAATCCGTCAGGATAACCAGCTTCAGCTAAAAGTTGTTTTGACAATTCAGGATCGTAAGGCAATCTTTGATCACGCGCTGCTGTGTGACCATTAACACCAGGAGCAGTAATAATACCTGCAGGTACACTTTGCCCTCTCATTACCTTATCCTTAATAGCATCCATATCTAAAGCATGGTACATTGCCAGACGAACTCTTCTATCTGCAAAAGGATTTTTTCCTTTAATGTTAGATGAATTCAATTCAGCTGAACCTTGATCCATACCAAAGAAAATTGTTCTATTTTGAGGAGTCATTTTCACAACATGGCCTGCAGAAGATTTGAATCTTTCAAGATCTTGAACTGGCACAACATTAGTGTAATCGATTTCTCCAGAAAGAAGTGCTGCAACTCTTGTTGCATCATTTTTAATTGGAAGTAATTCAATTTGATCTAAGTTGTGTGTGTAGTGATTTCCCCACCAGTTATTATTTTTTGTAAAAACAGTTCTTACATCCTGTTCCCTGAAAGTAATTTCAAATGGTCCAGTTCCATTTGCATTGGATGCGCAATAAGATGTCTCACCTGCATCCCAATTATATGAAACTTCACAACCATTTGCTTTTGCCCAAGCTTCAGACATTACAAATATCTGAGTTAATTGGTTTAAAAGAATTGGATTTGGTCCATCAGTTTTCACTTCAACAGTATGATCATCAATCGCTGTTGCTGATTTAACACTTTTAATTAAATCAACCATATCAGATGGAGCAGTCTTTGCTCTATTGATACTAAAAGCAACATCACTTGCTGTCAAAGATGATCCATCGTGAAACGTCACACCCCTACGAAGGTTAAATACCCATGTATCATCAGATGTTGCCACCCATGACTCTGCAAGCTGAGGAAGTATTTCCATGTTAATACCTGGAGTTACCAAACCTTCATATACTTGACGAGAAACCATGTGAGTAGGTCCTTCATTTTGTGCATGCGGATCAAGCGTTAAAGAATCACCAGGCATCGACCATTTGATCGAATTAGCTAAAGCTGGTGAAAAAATACCCATGAGTAGCAATGACAAAACAATGCTTATAGTTTTTTTCATTTTTCTTCTCCTAAATAAACGCCTTAAATAAGGCGCAATAAATTGCTAAATAAAAAAACCAACCAGCATTAAGCTTGTTGGTTCAAGGTCAACTATATAGTAGCGATAAAGTTAGGTCAAGGGTTTTTTCTGTTATATCTAATGGAAATAACATAATACTTAATCTAAAGCACGTAAATTTTAGAAGAAAATAACACCATTAATAAAATTCTATTTTTGAAATTGAAACATCAGAAACATGATCTCTTCCATAAGCAACAATTCCAAAGCTCCTGATTTTTTTTGGATCCAATGCTGAATCTTTTGACCATCTTCGTTTGAATGTATCAAAAGGCAGGTCTATCATTTGCCAATCTGAATTGGCCTTAAAAGTTGTAGCATAATAATCCGATGGAGACCAGCTTTCATTGGTTCGGATATGAATATAATACGTTTCACCATTTCCTCTTACGTTGAGTCTAACTCCTTGGAGGTTTTTGCCGTCCTTTTCAGATTTTGCAAACGAAACACCGGCTCGTAACTGGATAAAACCACCATTGTTTGCTGTACTAACGTTCCCAGTAAGTCTTGCATAATACATTTCTCCATCCTGTTCAAGAGTCACTTGTCCATCAGAAACGCCGCCCATTACCCGGTCACTAACGTATTGCCAATATTTTCCGCTATCTGCATTAAATGGAAAACTAAGGGCTTCATCACTAGCTGAAGCTATTGTTGTGAAAGTTAATAACACTATGAGTAGTAGTCTCTTCACAGACTAACCACTAACGCATAGGCTTGGATCCCAAAACTCATCTTCGATCTTTCCCATAGAAAAAACTAAGCCAACGATATCAGTAAGTGAGAACTTTTCAATGTCACCAACTGCCAGTATATATTGCCCTGTGTTGTTATCATTAAAGACCTTAATATAGTAAGTTCCCGCTTTAAAGACTTTATTTGAGGCAAAGTTTTGGCCGATTTCTGGACCATTCCAGTACCACTGCTTGCCGTATTCCTCGTACCATGGGGTCCACTTAAAGTTTTCACCATCGGCTAGATATAATAAGTGAAAATCAGAGTCTAACACCTCAAAAGAAAATTTACTTTCAAGAGCGCAGTCACCAATTTTAGCAGCCAAAATTCCGCTATAAAAATCAAAGTCTTCTGCAGATTGAATTCTATAGAAATGCGGGTCGCCCGAAAGCATTGAATATATGGCCTTTGATATTTCAGGATCTTCTATTTCGTAAGGCGCATCTGGCGGGTAGCTTGAGTTTTCATTGAAAACAGGCTTATGGGCATAAGTTTGAGTACACAATATTAAGAATAATATTAGGTTTAGAGACTTTTTCATGAGTTTTTTATTTTAAAAAAAATCAACATAATAATCAAAAAAAATACTTGATACCTGCATAATAAAAGTGGGTT
>CACLHR010000017.1 GCA_902606745.1 uncultured Gammaproteobacteria bacterium | reverse complement strand
CTTCAAAGCGCTTTTATGGGTCAAGCAAAAGTATTACCTAAAGAATGGCTCGATCCTCTGCAGGTTGAAAGTTGGGGGTACAGGCGCAAAGCAAGACTAGGCGTTCGCTACGTTAATAAAAAAGACAAAGTCCTAGTCGGTTTTAGAGAGAGAAAGTCCTCTTTTATTACGGTAATGGAGCGTTGTGAAGTTTTACATCCTTTGCTTGGTGATAATCTTGAATTTTTGGGCGAATGTATTGGAAAGTTAAGTGTAAAGTTACACGTACCTCAAATAGAAGTAGCTATTGCTGAACTAGACACCATTTTGATCTTAAGGCATCTTCAGCCTTTAACTGGTGAAGATGAGGTTATCCTTCAAAACTATGGCGAAAAATTAAAGATCACATGGTACACTCAGAGTGGTGGCTTGGAAACCGTTAAACCACTTAATGAAGCTGTATCACTGAGTTACTCCTTGCCTGATCATGACATAAAAATGTCATTTCTGCCTACCGACTTCACTCAGGTCAATTTTGAACTTAATCAAAAAATGATTAATCTAGCCCTACAATTGTTAGATCTAAACAAGGAAGATGAAGTCATAGATCTTTTTTGCGGTCTAGGTAACTTCACTTTGCCAATTTCACGTTATGTTAAAAAAGTAGTCGGTATAGAGGGTGACAGTGGCCTTGTCGAGAGAGCAAAAGAGAATGCCAGTCAGAATGGCATATCCAATGCCTCTTTTTATAAAGCTGACCTGTTTGAAGATGTCTCTGGTTTTGAATGGTTTCGAGGCAAAAAATATAACAAAGCATTAATTGATCCAGCCAGAAATGGTGCCATTGAAATTGTTGAATTGCTGCCAAAATTGAGTGTCGAAAGGTTGGTTTATGTATCGTGTAATCCGTCAACCTTAGCAAGAGATACTTCACGTCTAATTGATTTAGGGTTTACACTTAGCAGTGCGGGAGTAATGGATATGTTTCCGCAGACTGCACACGTTGAGTCGATTGCACTTTTTTTAAAGAAATAGTTAAATTCTTTACTAAGACCGATATGCATAAAGAATTATAATGGTACTTATTACTTTTTTATAACAGAGAAGAAATGAGTTATAAGCGAAATTTATTGCCAAAAATGGCCGTTGAAAAGCTTCAAGACAATCCACAGGCATTGTTTGTTGATGTTAGAAGTAAAGCTGAATATAAGTATGTTGGTTTTCCAGAAAACTCAATCCTGATTCCATGGATCGATGAACCAGACTGGGAGCCAAATCCAGAGGAGTTTTCCGATTTAGTGATGCAAGAGCTTGATGGCCGTGAAAATTTACTTAATACTGAGATTATTTTGATTTGTAGAAGCGGTTTCCGTTCCAATGAAGCGCTAAAGTGCCTTGAAAATAAAGGTTTCACTCAAGTTTCACATGTTGCTAGCGGTTTTGAAGGTGACTTAGATGAAAACGACCATCGTGGTAATCTTAATGGTTGGCGACATGATGGTATGCCTTGGTCTCAAAGCTAAACAATCTTTAGGTTGGCATAGGAGCTAATCAGCCACTTCGTTCCAACTTTTTGAAATTTAATTTGCAGTCGCATTGAATCTCCACTTCCTTCACAATTAACGACTGTACCTAAACCAAATTTAGTATGTTTAACAACCTGTCCTATTGAGTACATTGAACTATCAATTGAAGTAATTTTTGTATAGTGTGATGAATCGTATTTACGACTTTTTGTAATAATGTCATTGCTTGAATTTTTTATATAGTTCAAATAATTTATAGGTATTTCATCCAGAAATCGTGAAGGCATTGAGTAAAACGACTGCCCGTGAATAAAGCGTTTGCTTGCATATGAAAGTGTCAGTGTATTCATGGCTCTAGTCATGCCGACATAGCAAAGGCGCCTTTCTTCGTCCAATAAGTGTGGTTCATCTTTACTTTGTCTTGAAGGGAACAAATCTTCCTCCAGACCGACCAAAAAGACAACAGGAAATTCCAGTCCTTTGGCAGAATGCACAGTCATTAGTTGGACACAGTCTTGATTGCTTTGATTGGAATCCCCGCTCGAGTCAAGAGTAGCAAGTGCAATGAAACCCTGAGTCTCGTTAATTTCACTATCTTCTTCGTGATTGTATTGTTTTGCAGCACTGACTAATTCTTCAAGGTTTTCTTTCTTGCTTCCAGCTTTATCGCTTTTATCGTTTGCATAGTGATTCATCAAATTTGATTGCAACAAAATAGAGTCAATCTTTTCGCTGAGGCTAAAGTGTTGGGTGTTGTCTTTTATAGACTCAATTAAATCGATAAAAGCTTTCAAGGCATTTGATGCTCGTGCTGGTAGAGTGTTAAGTATGGCAATTGATGACTGAAAAAGGTCAGTATGGTTTTTGTTAGCATAAGCCCTAATTTTTTCTACTGTAGTCAGACCTATACCACGGGTTGGGAAATTAACAATACGTTCAAAGGCAATGTTGTCAGATGTGTCTTCAACGAGACGAACATAGCCCATTGCATCTTTGATTTCAGCGCGTTCAAAAAAACGTAAACCACCATAAATCCTATAAGCAATATTGCGGTTAATGAAGGATTCTTCGAAAACACGTGACTGCGCGTTTGAGCGATAAAGGATGGCGCATTCACTAAGATTCCTTCCCTGATTAAATTGATTTTCCACTTCACTAACAACATATTGTGCTTCTTCTGTTTCAGTTCTTGCATTAAAAACATTAATGAGTTCTCCATCTTCTGACTTAGTCCAAAGGGATTTTTCAAGTCTGTTAGGATTATTTGCAATTAAGGCATTTGAAGCACTTAGGATAGTGCCTGTTGAGCGATAATTTTGTTCAAGCTTAATGACCTTGATTGGCTTGAAATCGTTTTCTATTTTTTGGATGTTTTCAATTCTTGCGCCTCTCCAACCATAAATAGATTGATCATCATCACCCACACAGAAGATATGATTGTGCTGATCATGCAGTAATTTGATCCATTGATATTGGATTCGGTTTGTATCTTGGAATTCATCAACTAGAATATGACGAAACTTTTTTTGATAATGATCTAAAAGAGATTGATTATTTTTTAAGAGATCATAACTTTTAACCAGTAAGCCTGCAAAATCAACCAAGTCATTGACCTGACAGTGTTTTTCGTAAAGATCAAAAATCTTAGCACTCTGCTTTACAAAATAGTTGTGTTCTGCATTAATTTGATGGGGCAAAATTCCCTCATCTTTCTGTTGATTAATAAACCACTGCACCTGTTTTATTGGAAACTTTGTTTCATCAACTCCGTTTTCTTTCATTAATCGTTTAACAATTCGAAACTGATCTTGGGCGTCTAGAATTTGAAATGTGGGTGAAAGATTTGCCTCTACAGGATGAGTTCTAAGAAGTCTATGAGATAGTGAATGAAACGTTCCAACCCACATCCTACCAATTGGTCTTCTTAGTAGTTCACTCAATCGCTCTTTCATTTCATTTGCAGCTTTGTTAGTAAAAGTAACTGCAAGTATGTCGTCAACATGATGGTTTTTTGTTGACACTAAATAATGAATTCTATAAGTTAAAACTCGCGTTTTACCGCTTCCAGCACCAGCTAGGATTAAGGCGTTGACATCTTCTTTCAAAGCAACTGATTGCTGCTGTTTCTCATTTAATTCATCAGCCATTGATGGTGAAATCATAATGAAGAGTCTAAGAGAGTGGTGAAATGAATTTGTTTAGATCGTCTATGGTTATTTCACCCATAAAGGTCTGTAACAACTCTCCTTCAGGGCTATAAATCTGTGTAGTAGGCATACCTACAATTTCTCCAAAATTTGAAAATTCGGAGTCATTATTTTCGTTGTAGAGCACCAAAGGATAATTAATAGAAAAGCGTTTAATAAATTCATCAATGACAGGTAAATTTACTGGCTCAAAATCCATTCCTAGTATCTCCACGTGGTCAGAATTTTCATTATAGAATTTAACCAATGCAGGAATCTCGTTCAAACAAGGAGTACACCAAGTAGCCCAAAAATTAACCACCAAATATTTGCCACGAGTATTTTTTTCTGTAAATATATTGCCTTTTGTATCAGTCAGCTCAAATGAAAGTTCTGGTTGGACTTCATACCAAGGCATCAAAGGTTTTGCCCAATTTACTATGTCTGTAAGACTAAGAGCTTGGCTTGTATGAATAGGAGATATTAGCAAGAGTATAATAAGTAGTTTTTTCATGAATTAGATCAATGACAGCTAAGATTTATCACAATACGCGCTGCTCTAAATCTAGAGCAACATTGGCCATTTTAGAGCAAAACAATGTGGAGTTTGAAATTGTTAACTACCTCGAAAATCCACCAACTGAGTCAGAACTTAGATCGGTTTTGCAAGATTTAGGGATTGGTGCACGCGATTTAATGAGAAAAGGGGAGTCGGTATACAAAGATTTACAATTATCGAATAAGTCTTTAACTGAAGATGAGTTGATAAAGGCGATGCTCAACCATCCAATTTTAATTGAACGTCCGATTGTAAGGACAAATAAAGGTGTAGTGATTGGTAGGCCACCAGAGAATGTTCAAAGCATTCTTTAATAACTTTTACTACTCTCTATGGTAAGGGTGATTGGTTAGTAATGTGTGGGCACGATAGAGTTGTTCTATAACTAATAGTCTTGCAATGGAATGGGCCATGGTCAGGTTTGAGAGTCCCCAAATGTAATGGCATTGTTGTTTAAGTTCCGATGACAAGCCGTCAGCACCCCCGATAATAAGTGCAACATTATCACCATTAAGTTGCCAGGTTTCAATTGACTTAGCAATCATTCGACTGGATTGTTGCTTGCCCAGCTCATCGAAGGCTATAAGTGTTGTCGATCCTTTAGCTGCTTCAAGCAGCATTTTGCCTTCAAGAGTTATTATTTTATCAATGTTGTTTGTTTTACGATTCTGAGCTTCCAGTCTGGTGAGTGTGAAATTATAGCTACTGGGGAGTTGTTTTTGGTAATGATGAATACCTGAATTTAGCCACTCAGGCATTTTTTTGCCAATGGCGATAAGGTTAATTCTCATCTTCCTCGACTGACCATAGTTTCTCTAACTTATAGAATGCTCTTGTTTTTTCAGTCATGATATGCACTATCACTTCGCCAAGGTCTATCAGAACCCACTCACTAGATTCAGAACCTTCAATACCTAATACCAACATATTAAGCCTTTTAGCTTCAATTTTAATATTGTTAGCGATACCCCTTACGTGCTGAATTGATCTTCCTGTAGCAACGATAATGGCTTCCATATCAACGCTTTGCTCTAAAACATTAAGGGCAACAACTTCCTCGCCTTTGAGTTCATCGATTACATCAACGACAACTTTTACTTGCTCATCAAGATTCATGTAATCTCAGGTAATTAATAAGGGATTCAGGTAGCAAATCGTCAAGATTTTGATTGGCGTCAATTCTACTTCGAATATCGCTTGATGATATATCTATCTTAGGGCAATTGGAAAAATACAATAAGCCGTTTGACTCTAATTGAAGCTGATCAACCTCTTTACTGTTATGAAAGGAATCTAGAGAGCTATCGGTCAAGTTAAACCCTTGCCTTTGAAGTATAACGAGATGGACTAGTTTGGAGAATTCTTGCCAGTCTTTCCAGGTTTTAATCTTAAAAAAACTATCCATTCCTATAATTAAACAGATTGGCTCATCTTTGTAAATTTGCTTTAATTCGTGAAGTGTATCAATCATGTAAGAACCTCCACCACGAAGGATTTCACGAGAATCGATCTCAAGAGTAGAAAAATTCTCTACTGCAAGATTTAGCATTTTAAGGCGGTCATTAGAAGAGTATTTCAGCCCATCTTTGTGGACAGGTTCGCAGCATGGCAAAAGAAACAGGTGATCGAGCTTCAGTTCAGTTTTGAGTGATGTTGCCGTTTTAAGATGTCCCAAATGGACAGGATCAAAGGAGCCCCCATAAATACCTATCATAGCAAGGCGTTTACCTCTTCAAGCGTCATTGGCGACATTGGATAAGTTCGAGTAGAGTCATGAACATGCATGCGATAACGGACAAATGTTTCTTCATCCTCAATCAACAAAAATGGATTGGCTCTTTTCTGCTCAGCAAGTGTTGTGGTAATCTCTGAACCGTAGTTGTGTCCACATAGAAGATGAATATCATCAGGCACCTGAGTTTTTAATTTGTTCAGTGAATGGAACAATTTAACTGGGTTAGAACCAGCCAGACTACAAATACCGACACCATAGACAAATAATGTGTCACCAGCGATAAGATGCTCGTCCAAAAGATAACAAATACCACCGGCAGTATGTCCAGGTGTTTCAATGATTTGTATCTCAACCTCACCCAGCTTTATGGAATCTCCATCAGAAACCGTATGAACTGTGTTTTCAACGTTTAGGTAGGGTATTTCATTAATGCCAGCAGTAATTTTTGCGCCTGTTTTGTTTGCAACTTCATCGACAGCATTGGTATGGTCACCATGCCAATGTGTTATCCAGATATCGGTAAGTGTGTAACCCTTATCTTGAATCTTTTTCAGAAAGAGGTCTGGCTCCCAAGCTGGGTCTACGATTGCGCACTGCTTAGTTGCCTTGTCAAAAATGAAATGAATAGAATTTTCATAGGCTCCAATATGATAAAGTACTTCAATTGAATAACGTTTACTGTTAAATATTCTCTCCATAAGGTTAATATTTTACCAATTTTGACTTGACTGAAATGAGATACAGATTATAATTTACGTTTTTGCTAAATAACCCAGTAATTGGGGCTATAGCTCAGCTGGGAGAGCGCAACACTGGCAGTGTTGAGGTCGGCGGTTCGAACCCGCCTAGCTCCACCAAGCAAATAATGATTTTGTCGCGTTCGTCTATCGGTTAGGACTCCAGGTTTTCATCCTGGCAAGAGGGGTTCGATTCCCCTACGCGATGCCAATTTTTTTTTAATAGATTTAATGAATCCAGTCTATTGTTCTAAAATAAATTTTCTTTGAAAATACTTTGTCCCGTTCGTCTAGAGGCCTAGGACGCCAGGATTTTATTCTGGAAACAGGTAGTTCGAATCTCCTACGGGACGCCATTTCATAAGGTTATATCGTTTTTTTGTTTAGCGCTTTTTTTCCCTTCTTTAGAGTCAATTACTATTTTGATGAATCATTTAGGTTTACTTGATTTATACTGGATTTGATAATTACTCAATTCGTTAAAGTTTTTTGTTGTTATATTTATACAACTTGAAATTATTAGCAAAGATTTAAATTACTATATAAAAGGAAATTTGATGAGTCATATTATTTATGAACCTGTTAGACAGAGACTACAACGCAGTGAATTAGCAGTACCTGGATCTAACCCAAAAATGTTTGAAAAGGCCTTAAACAGTGCTGCAGACTATGTATTTTTGGATTTAGAAGATGCTGTAGCGCCAGATGACAAGGTGCCAGCGCGTAAAAATGTTATTGAAGCCCTCAATGATTTAGATTGGCGAGGTACTGGTAAGACTATTTCTGTTCGTATCAACAGTATTGATACACATTATATGTATCGTGATGTGGTTGAGGTCGTTGAGCAAGCTGGTGAAAAACTTGATACCATCTTACTTCCTAAAGCTGGAACGGCTTCAGATGTTTACATGCTTTCTGCCATGTTGAATCAAATTGAGACTTCCAAAGGTTTAAAAAATCGTATTGGTATCGAAGTTCTAATCGAGACAACCCTTGGTATGGCTAATGTAATGGATATTGCTAAAAATGGTCGTGATGAGCGTCTTGAGGCGATGCATTTTGGCGTCGCTGACTATGCCGCAAGTTGTCGTGCACGTACAACTGTTATAGGTGGGTTGAATCCAGACTATCCTGGTGACCAGTGGCATGCAGGACTGTCTCAGATGTTGGTAGCTTGCCGTGCTTATGGTTTACGGCCAATTGATGGCCCTTTTGGTGACTTTAATGATCCTGAATCCTACAAAGATGCGGCACGTCGTGGAGCGGCACTCGGTTTTGAAGGAAAGTGGGCAATTCATCCATCACAAATTGAATTGGCGAATGAAGTCTATACTCCACCGGAATCAGAAGTATCTCATGCAAAACAAATTCTTATCGCTTTGGATGAAGCAGCAAAGGAGGGTCGCGGAGCGGCTCAATTGAATGGACGTATGATCGATGCAGCTTCTGCAAAGATGGCAGAGAATATTGTTAATACGGATAATGCAATTCAAGCAAAACTAAAAGGTTAAATATGGATATTCATGAATATCAAGCCAAGAAGTTATTAGCAGAATATGGCGTACCAGTCCCTAAGGGCGGTGTTGCGCATTCAGCAACTGGGGCAATTTATCAAGCCAATGAATTAGGTGGCGACAAATGGATTGTGAAGGCTCAAGTTCACTCAGGCGCGCGTGGCAAAGCGGGTGGTGTAAAGTTATGTACTAGCCAACGAGATATCGCAAAATTTTGTGATAAGCTGCTTGGTAATAACTTAGTCACCCATCAAACTGGTCCTGCAGGCAAGATGGTTTCTAGTATTTACGTGGAAGAGGCTAGTGACATTGCAAAAGAACTTTATTTCAGTATTGTTCTAGATAGAGCTATTCAAAAAGTTACTTTAATTGCTTCTACTGAAGGTGGCATGGATATTGAGAAAGTCGCAGAAGAAACACCTGATAAAATCTCAAAAATTACGATTGATCCAGCGGTTGGAATGCAGCCATTCCAGGCTCGTCAATTGGCTTTCACATTAGATTTACCTAATCAAGCGATTGCTGCTGCAAGTCGAGCGGTAATGAAGTGTTATCGTGCTTTCCGTGATACTGATGCTAATTTATTAGAAATCAACCCGTTGGTTTTGACAACTGAAAATAAAATTTTGGCGATTGATGCGAAGATGACATTTGATGCAAATGCGCTCTATCGTCGACCAGAAATCTTTGAATTCCGTGATAAGACACAAGAAGATCCACGTGAAACCAATGCCGCTGAGCATGATTTAAACTATGTTGGCTTGGATGGCAATATTGGTTGCCTTATTAATGGCGCGGGACTTGCTATGGCAACTATGGATATGATTCAACATGCCGGTGGTGAACCAGCAAATTTCTTGGATATTGGCGGTGGTGCATCCGCTGAGAGAGTAGCTACATCCATAGAATTGGTCTTATCTGATGATAATGTCGAAGCTATTTTGGTTAACATCTTCGCAGGTATTAACCGCTGTGATTGGGTTGCCCAGGGCATCGTAGACTTATTAAACAGACGTGATATTGATATTCCTTTAGTGGTGCGCTTATCTGGCACTAACGTTGAAAAAGGGCAGAAGATATTAAAGGACAGTGGCAAAGAAGTTACTACAGCTGACACTTTGTCAGATGCAGCTCATAAAGTTGTTGCTGCATGGAAAAAAGCAACAGGAAAATAAGGGTCAGTTATGAGTATTTTGATTAATGAAAAAACCCCAGTTTTAGTTCAAGGTCTAACCGGCCGCATGGGTTCATTCCATGCTCAGGAAATGATTGAGTATGGTACTAATGTTGTTGCTGGTGTCACTCCTGGAAAGGGCGGTACAACACATCTAGGTAAGCCTGTATTTAATACAGTCAAAGAAGCTGTCGCAGCTACAGGTGCTGAGGCTAGCATCGTCTTTGTACCACCTGCTTATGCAGCAGACGGTATTATGGAAGCCGCTGAATCTCGTATCAAGTTTTGTGTCAGTATTACAGACGGAATACCGACTCATGACATGATTAGGGTAAAGCGTTACCTTTTTGCACGTGCTAAACCAGAAGATCGCATGGTTTTAACAGGTCCTAACTGTGCTGGCACGATCAGTCCAGGTAAAGCTATGTTAGGCATTATGCCAGGTCACATCTACAAGCAAGGAAACGTTGGTTTGATTGGACGCTCTGGTACCTTAGGCTATGAGGCTGCCTCTCAAATGAAAGAATTAGGTATCGGAATCAGCACGGGTGTGGGTATTGGTGGTGATCCAATAAATGGTAGTTCGTTCGTTGAAATCTTAAAGCATTTTGAGAAAGATGATGAAACTGAGGCGGTATTGATTATCGGTGAAATTGGTGGACCTCAAGAGGCTGCAGCAGCTGAGTATTTCCAAAAGCATATGAGCAAGCCGATGGCAGCTTATATTGCTGGTTTAACTGCACCACCGGGACGTCTTATGGGTCATGCAGGAGCTATTGTTAATACTAGTGGTGAGAGTGCTGCTGAAAAAGTAGAAATACTTCAAGATGCTGGTGTAATGGTTTCACCAACCCCTTCTGATATGGGGACAACGATGGCAAAACTATTAAAGAGCAATTAATAATTTGACATTTCAGATTTTACTCTTTAGCTTAATTTAATCTAAAATTAGAAAGTCGTTCTTTAACTCGCAGAGATGGCTTTGATTTCTATTTCGGGTTCTACGGACATTCTTAATTTGTTTGCCAGAAACCAGACTACACCGACACCAAGAGACCACCATATTATTTGCCATGCCCAAATTGATGGCATTCCTAAAATCCATTTATCATAGCCAATATTGGGCTCACCGAACGCCATATTTCCAAATATAGAGCCTGGGCCAATTGCAAAAAACATCCAAACCATTAGCAGAAGTGCGCCAACAGGCTTTGACCAACGATCACTTAATTTAATATCGCTATGTTTTTGAAAAAAGTTATGGAAAGTTTGCCTATGTTCTTTTTCAGGGTCATTTATAGCCATGAGTGAAATAATCATACAAATTACAATATTAAAAAACATTCCCCATACTGCAGAGTGGATATTCCAAGGCCAAACTCCCCAAGGTAATGCACCCCCAGTAAGTTTTTGCCCAAGTGGTTCAGTCAAGAGAACTGCTATAAGACCAATACTCAATCCTGCTATTGCACCACTTCGATTAATCCATGGTAACCATGTTGCACCTAGCAATGATGGCCAAAGTTGAAAAGAACATGCTATAGCTAAACTACCAAGAAGAAGGGTTGCTTCCATAGAGAATGAGGCTAATAACATACCACTTAAAAAAACTAAGCCTGTAAACAACCTAGCAACTCCAATCTGTTTTTTATCATCAGAGTCTTTTTGAAAGTATTGAACATAAATATCACGTGACAAAATATTACCTGTAGTCGACATGAATGACGTAGCTGTTGCTTGTAAAGAGGCAACAGCGCAAACGGCTAGAAAACCAACCAACCATGGTGAGCTATTTCCTACAAGTTTTATGAAGTGAGCAACTAATTCTGTATGTTGTAGTTTTGAAATTTCAGGTAAATAGTTAGCAATTGCGAGACCAGCTTTATTCACCTCAGCATTTGCTCCTAGAAGGTTTGCACTGACGCCTATCATGATTGAAAATACGAACAAGATAATTCCTACAACAGCTGCTGCCCCCCATATCTGATGGATTGCAAAACCTTTCGGAGAGCGACTTGTAAATCCCAGCATGGTAAATGACGGTGAAGACTGAATTCCCATAACGGAAAGCATAAAAGTTAATATCATTATTGATGTCCATGGCCCGCCTTTTGGTATTTCGATACCTATCCCATCTGTAAATTGTATGACACCCGGTATTGCAAAGTATCCTGGGAAATTACCACCTCCCATGCCTTTGGTTTCTCCTAGGTGGCTTGTGACATCTTTTGCAATATTTGCCAGTCCCTTGTTTAATGAATCAAAACCACCAACTAGGTCTAGAGCGAATAGACCAAGCAATATCATTCCTAGAACAAATAATACAAACTGCACTACTGCAATTTTTAAAATTGCTTGCATGCCTCCCATAATTGAATATAAAAGTACAAAGCCAGATAGAGTCCACATAGCAAAATTTCGTGACATCATACCGTCTGTTAATTCGCTAATTAGGTATCCAGAGGCTCCATATAGCATTGCCACAAAAGGTATTCCAAATAGAAGTGCGATTCCAACTGAAATAATGCGTAAGCCATCTCCTTTATAGTAAGCCGTTAACATTTCTCCAGATGTGGTGTATCCAAAACGTTTTCCTAGCATCCATTGTCTTTTAAGTAACACAACTCCGGAAATAGCCACTACGATTGTAATAAATGATGTATTGGCAAATTGAAAACCATCTCTAAATACTAATCCTGGGTGAGCAATAAATATCCAGCCAGCCAAAGAAATTGCAGTCGCAGCAAGTGCAAAAACCCAAGGAGAGGTATTTCTGCTAGATAAAAAATAATCGTCAGTTGAAGTTATTTGTCGTGAAGCCCGAACACCCCAAAATAAACAAAAAGCCCAGTATAGTCCTAGAAATATAAATATCCAGTTGATAACTTCAGTCATTGCTATTGGTATCCTTTAAATTTATTTTTGTTATCAAAATAGTATTCTCCTTTAGGTATTTGTCTTTATCTAAATTTGGGTCCGTATATGCGGTGATCTCGCATACAAAGCCACCATTGGAAGAATCAGTAATCCAAATACAAATTGTTGTCCTTCATAACTCAAACCAATACCGACAAGAAATGATGAAAGTACTTGTAAAACCAGAACACCTATTACCGTAAAGCCATATCCGCCTTTACCTCCAAGTAATGAAGTACCTCCAACTACAACAGCTGCTATTGTTTGGAATAGATATGGACCACCTACACCAACAAATCCACCACCACTCCATCCAAGAAGTAAGATTCCTGTCAAAGCAGAGACAAAGCCGCCGATAGTAAAAACACCTACCCAGTAAGTACGTTCTGAAATTGATAAACGAGCTGCCGTAGTACGATTTCCTCCTACGGCATATAAATTTCTGCCCCAAGTTGTATTTTTTAGTGCAACTATTAATACTATTGCCAGTATTACCCAAATCACTACGATTGGAGGAATGCTAATGCCAAAAATAGTACCATTTGTTGCAGCGATATTAGACAACCATTTAGGTACTACTCCAAAAACACTTCCACCAAAATCTGAACCAATAGTGGTCAAAGCTTGAACTAGCCCAGTTATAATGAAACCGACGCCTAGAGTTAGTATTAATGCTTGCCCTTGCAGTCGAAAACTTAACAAGCCGTTAATGAGTCCAACACCTATACCAACCATTAATACTGCTATGATGCAGATCCATGGAGGTATACCAAGGTTGATTAAGTACATCAAACCAATATTTGCAGCACCTATTACAAAGCTTACTGACAAATCCAAACCTCCTAGCAAGACCACAAGGGTTTGTCCAATACAAGCAAGTCCAAGGAATGAAGCAAAAAGCAGCATTGATTTAAGATTTAAAGTTGAAATAAAACCATCAACAATCAGTGAACCCATAATAAACAGTCCAATAAGAACCGCCAAACCCATCAGAGCGCTTTTGTTATTTTTAGCAAAGGAGTTTGTGATGATGAGTATTAAGAGTGTTAAGAAAAATACTACTAATGACAGAACATTTCGCCACTCGAAAAAATTATCCATAGCAAAGGCCAGGGCAACAAAAGCAATAATCATTGCCAGAATTCCTATAATAGCAAATTTATTGCTTTTTATGAGATAGCTAATATAGCTTTCATGGTGTTCGCTATCTTCAGCTATTTCTTCATCTAACTGTTCTGCTGCTATGCCAGTTTTTTCATCTTCATCTTCATTGTATTTCCAGCGTACTGATAGGTGGTACCAACCCCATAGAATAGAACCAAAAATTGCAACTGTATAAAGTATTATTAGCTGTGAAGGCGTGTCTTCAAGGTAACCGAGTACAGCACTAATTGCTGAGATAATTACAGCAATAACAAAGCCAAGCCATTTATAAAAAGAGAACGCAGCTTTTCCCATTCTGCTAGTTTTCATTTTTACTCCACTTGGTAGTTAAAATATCCACTTTTATCCTTCCCATTTCTTAATTGCATCATCTTTATGTTCACCTATTATGTAGGTGCTAATTATGTGCATAACATTCGGTGCTGAAATTATTGCAATTGCAATGACCACAATTATTTGCCACAATGGAACACCTATTGCATAAAACAAACCACTCCAAGCAATCACAGCAAAGGTTGCTATATGCCAATATTTCCAAAAACTTCTAAAGCTAGTTTCTCCCATAGCAAGTCGCAAAAATATGTGCAGTAAAACAACCATAAAAATACAATAAGCAATCTCTGAAACAATGGTCATGCTTTGAGCATTTGTATTGACTCTCATAGGTCCAGCATATTCGATAATTTGTGCTGCTATAGGCCCTATTCCTGTTTGGATAACAGGAAGCTGAGCATTTAGCACCTTGCCTGCAACTACAATGCTACCGTTTGCAACCTCATAATAAGGAGTGCTATCAGTTGCAAAGAAATACACAACAATTAAAGCTACTATCGATATAGCACCTATAAATAGGTTGTTAACGTTGTTTATTTTTGTTTTTACCAAAGGAATAGTAATAGTAAATAATAGCGCAGTAACCAAAAGAATGGCGTAAGTTTCACCGGAAAAATTGCTAGCTAAATAGCCTTGATTTGCGTTTTCAAAGAACAATGCACCTATAGCAATAATCGGTATAGTGCAAATAAATAATATTGTTGCTGTTCTTTTAGTCTGGACCTTTGTCTCAGGAAGCATAATAAGGATAATCAATGATGTTAATAAAACTACACCAATTATTCCAATTAAGGTATATGTAGAGTTTGCAAGTGCGTTAAATGAAAAGTACGTTGATGCCGACTGTGAAATTGATTCTAATCCAAAAATACTCATCGAGTAATAATCGAGTCCAATAGTTTTTAGATTGGTTGAGGTTATAAAGGATTCAGTTGATGAGTCGGGGTTAAATATCAAGCCTAAAGCAGTGATGATTAATACGATAATAAAACCAATCATTGGAGCACTAATGTGCTGGAATAGTGTTCTGATTATATAAGAGATAACAGCTATACCAACAACCCCAAACAATATAATTGTACCTGCTGATAAAGGATCTTCAGTGACTGTTGAGGGTACAAACGCTGCAAATCTTTTAACTCCCATTGATTGATCCATTGCAGCATGGACCGCAACCCCAAGTGTAATTATTCCAAGTACTAAAAATACCAATCCTGGTGATAGGCCTCGAGCACGTTTTTGGAGAAATGGTATCGCGAGACTAATTAATAACGATGCAACCAACATCACGCCATACGACATATCTGTTACAAAAGCTTGCATCTTGCCAAAGTTAAATGTTGAAAGTGAATATGTAATCAAAAATATATTTAGAGATCCCAGTAAAGCCCCAAAGGCGCTTCCACGACCGCCCGCTAAATTTGCTCCACCTAGTACAAGAGCCGTAACAGCCATTAGAGTGTAGGTTGTTCCTTGTGTGGGATCGCCAGAACTAATTAATGAAGTGAAAGTTATAGCAGCAAGTCCGGCATAAACACCGCCAATTGCGTGTGCTCCAATACGAACTAAATTAACATTTACACCGCTTGTATATGTTGCTCGTTCATCAGATCCCATCATTTTTAGATTACCCCAAAAAGCTGTTTGGGCAAGTAAATACCATGCTGCTGTTGCGATTATTAATATAATTAGCACGGGTGAAACAATATGAATTCCTGCACCCCAATCATACATCCAGTCTGGAGCTAAACCACCAGCACGCGGCATTATTATAAGATTTAAGCCGACTAATGAAAGATATCCACTTAATGCAACAATAATGGGTTGCACTCTAACAAAAACAATAATTAGAGCCATAAATACTTGATATGCAACACCAACACCTATCGCATATGCAAAAAGAGCAATTGGTGATTCCATAAAGCCTAAACCAATTAACTGAATCATTCCTACATTAATAAAACTAATTAGTGGGCCAATTGATAAATCAACACTTGCACGTCCAGCCATTACAATTATAGTCAATGCATAGGTAGCTAAAATTAGAGGAGCTACAACAATTATTAATGCTCCAAAGCCAGTACTGGAGATTAAGTAAGGCCCTCTAAGAGTAGCAAATATAAACAGCAAAAAGAAAATAACTATCGGAACTATAAGATAGGTACTTGGGCTTGATTTTGGTTTTTGTGTTTCAATTAATTCCATCGTCTTTATTAGAACTGTTAGTTAAATTTCCCCTATATTCTTATGATTCATTTTTTTGACATGAGTTTTTCGAATTGCGCAACATCTTTTTCGTTATATTCAAAAGTTTTTGAGTCAGATGTATTATTTTTTTGATTTAATGAATGTTTTTCTTCCTTCTTCTTGGTATTCATTTCATCGGGGTTTCGATCATTTGTTTGATCCTGAGATAGGGATATGTATTTATTGAATAATTTTTCATCAGTATCTGAATAGCCTTCGTTATTATTTTTATTTCGATAACTCCTGTTTCCCTTGTTTTTTATTAACTTTTCACCTGATGCTATGAGATCTGCAAACTTTTTTGAATCATTTTCTGAATACTCGTTGAGTTCTGGAGCTGGATCAATTTGTTCCTTTTCCTCATAATTTTTTCTCTTGTTATTTTTCTCGGTTGAACTCAAAATACTATTAAATTGTTCTTCGTCTTTAGCAGAGAAATCTTTTTTAGTTACGCTTGCTGGATTTATCTTTTCTGTCTTTTTTTCAAAGTATTTACTTACGTTATGTTTTTTCACTTCATGCTCCAATTTATTGTCAGGCTGCTTCTTTTTAGCTTCATTATTTAACTTAGTTGTATCTTGCTTTTTATCACTATATTGATTAGTTGATTTTTTTTCAGGACTGGCGTTTTGACGATGACCAAACATAGACTCAAGGATTCCTTCGGCATTAATTTGTTCATCAGTAAACGTTTCAAAAATGCTTCCATTACGAAAAACAACTACCCGAGAACAGAAACCAATAAACTCTTCAAGTTCACTTGACATATAGATAACCGAATTACCTTCATCAGCAAATTCTCTTAATTGCTTGTAAAGGTCCAACTTAGTTTGCAGGTCAATTCCTCTTGCAGGATCAAGTAAGACTAATGTCTTGGGTTGGGTTGCAAAAGCTCTTCCTAACATAACTTTTTGTTGGTTGCCTCCACTTAAGGAAGTGATTAAGTTTTCTTTAGGACCTGTTTTGATTGCTAGTCGTTCAACCTCCCAATCAACAACATCATTTATAGCTCCCCAGTCTATGAACCGTACACCAGGGATTTTGCTGAATTTGTGGTACATGGAAATACCTAAATTTTCCACAATGCTTAAGTTTGGAAGAATGCCTTCTCGTTTACGGTCACCTGAAACAAATTCAATATCATGTTTGATTGCGTCTTCAAGATTTTTGATTGTGTAGTACTTATGACCATGATTAATATTCACTTCAGTGAAACCATCGTAGGCATTAGCGACACCAGCCAGTATTCGAACAAAATCATCTTGCCCATGGCCATCTAATCCAGTGACGCCTACGATTTCTCCTTTACGTAATTTAAAATCGGATCTTTCACTGTCAGGCCAAACTTGTATATCCATAGCTTTAAGAGAAACTTGTGAATATTTTGTTTGATGTGCTTCATCTTTAGTTTTGTCAGTCTTTTGCTCTTTTCCAGTCATTAAACGTAATAGGTTCTTTTCCGTTACATCCTCTTTTTCTAGCACTCCAACATCAATACCGTCACGCATAACGGTACAGCGATCGCTTATTCTGACTAGTTCGGCTATGCGGTGAGATACAATGATCACTGCTGCGCCCTTATCACGTAACTCTCGCATTTTGTCAAAAAGTCTTTCTGTTGAATCAAAATCCAAAGCCGCAGTTGATTCGTCTAGAATTAAAACGTCAGGATCTCTTAACAAACTTCGAGCAATTGTTATCCAAGCTTTGGTACTAAGGGGTAAATTCCCAGCCGGCATTAATGGATCAATATCTTCATCAGCAAGCTCACTCATCAATTCTCTGGTTTTATTTTGCTTTTCTTTATCAGACAAGTTTTTAGAAAAGAAACCATCAACACCGATAAATAAATTATCAACTATAGATGCTTCATCTGATACAAGGACTTCTTGGAATACCATGGCTACGCCAAGATCATGTGATTCTTTAGGAGTAGAAGGGTGAGCGCCATTAATGGATACTTTTCCAGAATCAATTGGTAAAACACCTGCCAGAACTTTAGCAAGGGTGCTTTTCCCACAACCATTTCCTCCAATAATTGCATGTATTTCACCAAAATAGCCGGTAAAGCTGACATCAGCTAAAGCTTTAGTAACTCCAAATGATTTATGAACATTCTTGACATAAAGTTCACCAGAGAATTCCTTTGATGTTTCTGAATTATTTGAAACATTTTCATTTGATAAGTCTTGTTCTATAATTTCCACCTAAACAAATCCTTGAGTTTGTACAAAAACAAAAATAATATTTACAATTTTTTTTGATTGTAATCGATCTAAATTAATCCACTGCAAAAAACATCCAAAAGTATAGGTACAGTTTACTACTATTACATACTATAGTCAATAGTATGTATAAATATCCATAATTGCATTTAAAAACAATCTTTCTTGAGGTACAATGTTTGAAGAAATAAGGCTATAGCTTGATCTAATAAGCAACTTTTATTAAAAAAAGTTTTATGTGCGTTTTTAATTGGAGTAATTTAAGTGGAAAAACAAATAGATAGAATTAATTTTGATCTAAAGCAATACATTTCAGCCTTATTTGTAAGAGCTGGTGTGCTTCCCTGGTTTCTAGGTATAGCCTTAATAACTTTTTCATTTGCCAGTGATAATTTTTTGACAACAAACAATATTTTGGGTGTTGCAAGGCATTCAACTGATCTTATTTTGGTTGCCATGGCTCAAATGATTGTGATGTTAACCGCAGGTTTGGACTTTTCTGTTGGTGTAATCCTTGCAATGACTTCTGTTGTCGCTTCAATGACAATGGTTGCCTTGTGGTCAGGTTACGGCTCTGGTTGGGAGGCTATTACTATAGGCTGTTTAGCAGGCCTTTTTGTTGGTGGTTCTATTGGTTTAGTGAATGGTATAGGTGTCGCTTTTTTCCGAGTACCACCATTCATAATGACACTGGGAATGTCTTCAATTATTTTTGGTTTAGCGCTGACTATTACAGGTGGAATACCTGTTTATGGTGCGCCTGAGTCTTTTACTAATATTTTTGGATATGGAACATTATTTGGTTTATCAATAACTATTTGGGTAACTCTATTTTTTATTCTTTTGATTTATATTTTTATCAACTTGACCAAGATGGGTAGGTATTTTTATGCCATAGGAGGAAATTTAAGAGCGGCTGAGCTTTCAGGTATAAACACAAGAGTCTATATTGTTAGTGCTTATGTTTTATCTGCACTTGTTACCAGTATTGCGGCATTACTAATTACAGCCCGACTTGAAACTGGTGAACCAAATATTGGCGCTAATTATCCTTTACTATCAATAGCGGCTTGCGCAATTGGCGGAGTCAGTTTACTTGGTGGTGTTGGGCGTGTACAGAATGTTGTATTGGGTGCCTTTTTTATTATATTAATACAAAATGGCATGAATCTTATGAGGGTCGGCTCATATCTACAAATGGTTGTCATCGGAGTATTGTTAATTGTTGCTATTGGCGCTGAATATTTCCGTCAACAGATGCTTTCACAGGCAAAAATTTAATGTCTTTATATCTTAAAGAACGTTATACAACAAATCTTTGTTAATTATTTTACATTGCCCTTTAATAGCAATTTATAACATTAAAGAAGTACTATAAAAAGATGGAAATAGCCAATCAAAATTTCTTTAATCGACTATCCCTTAATCAGAAAATATTATCTCTATTAGTCATTGAGGTTCTTGGTTTTGTTGCAGTTGCGCTTGTTGCCTTTACTCAAGTATATACGGTAGGTGATGAGACGAAGCAAATGTCATCAATTACTATCCCTTTAATTGAATCAGTCAACGCAATCGATGAAAATGTTTATAAGCAAAGTTTAAGCGTAAAAGAACTATTCATTACTGTTAGTCAAATAGTCAACCAAGACTCTGAAAAAACGAGTTTTTATGAAAAATATAATCAATTATTAGCAAACGATAGTATTCGAACAGAATTTTTAATAGCTAATCAAAAACTGAAGAAATCTATAGCTGATACAGAGTCTTTTATAAAGGTAGTAAATTCTGAAGCAAAAGCTGATATAGCTATAATTTCATCGCATCAGGAGAAATTACTTTCTGAGCTTTATGAACTAAGAAAAATAAATCAAATATATTATCGGCTGGTAGTGAATAATTTATTTGCTGAAAAAAATATTGAAATACTCACTATTGATGCGAATGATCTTAAGGAGATCTCCTATACTGAAAATATTCTACTATTGCAAGCTGGAAAAGTAAATGCTGAATTAGAAGAAATAATTTTTGCTTCCAAATCAAAAATAACCTATGTAGAGCGTATTGCTCTTAGCTATATCGTTATAACTTCCCTTATAGCTTTGCTATTTGTTGTCACGATGGTGTTAGTCATTGTTAGAATGAATATTTCAAAACCCCTGCAATTGCTAACAGACTCGATCAATAGATACACCCCTTTGCATAAGGTAGAAGAATTTGAGGATGAAAAAAATATCTTATCTAGAGAAGATGAACTGGGAAGAATGGGGCGAAGCTTTAATAGACTTAAAGAGGATTTATGGGAGCAAGGAGAAGGTCTCCAAAACGCTAAAATTGATGCTGAAAGAGCAAATAAAGCAAAGTCAGTTTTCTTAGCTTCAGCAAGCCATGACTTGCGTCAACCATTAAATGCAATGCAAATGTATATTGCTGCATTACAATCGAAAGTTAAGGATAAAGAAATACTTCGTATTATTGAAGATATAAACTCTGTCTCAATCTCAACAGCAAGATTATTGAATGCTCTACTTGATGTGTCGGAATTGGAGGTAGGTGCAATAAAGCCAAGATTTGAAATTTTTTCAGTGAATAATATTTTGATTAGTATCTTTCAATCATTCCTTCCTCTTGCCAAAGATAAAGAATTAGATTTTAGAGTTGTTCCATCAAGTTTTTATGTTAGAAGTGATCCAGCCTTGCTGGAACGTATATTGGGAAATTTTATGTCTAACGCCATTCGTTATACAGACAAGGGTTCGGTATTGATAGGTTGTAGAAAGAGAGGCGATAAGGTTGTAATTGAAGTTTGGGATACTGGTTGTGGAATTTCTGATGACCAGATGTCACTGATTTATGAGGACTTTTATCAAATTGAAAATAAGGAACGTGATAGAGGTAAAGGTCTAGGTCTTGGTCTTGCTCTCGCAAAACGTCTAGCTGAGAGTTTAGAACATACTATTGATAGCAAGTCAACGCTTGGGAATGGTTCTTGTTTTTCTGTTGCCGTCGATATTGCTGAAAACAAAATTGATGACAATCAAGCTGAAAGTTTTATGAACATTATGAATTTATCAGGTGCAAACATTCTTTTAGTTGAAGATGATATGGATGTTTTAAAGGCAACTAAGCAGCTCTTAGAATCATGGGGCTGCAAGGTTAAAACTGCAAGAAATAAAGATGAAGTTATGAATTTAATTAAAGAAAATCCATACGATAATCCAGATATTATTTTGGCAGATAATCGTTTACCTGGTGATGCATCTGGTATTGATATTACTTATTTAATTCAAGAAAAATTACAGGCTTCAATTCCATGTGTCATTATGACGGGTGATGTAGAACGGAACCATGTACAAAGTATTATTGATCAGGGTTTTCCAGTGTTACTAAAACCAATTCAGCCGGCAAAGTTTCGAGCTATGCTTTCTCACTTAATTCAAGCTTAGGAGGCTTGAGCTGTTTCAACTCTAGAGTTATGAAAGTAATATTGTATGAGATGTTCATTACAATCTTCAGCATTGAATTCAACACACGCATTTTTTTCACTAATAATGTAAATTCTATGTGATAAATTTACTAATTCTGAGAGGTCTGAAGAGATCAGCATTACGGCTCCTCCAGACTCGCAAAATTCTTTTATTATTTCGTAAATTGCGACACGAGTTCCAATATCAACACCGACAGTTGGTTCATCCAGAATAAAAAGTTGGACATCACGAGCAAAACTTTTCGCAAGCATTACCTTTTGCTGAGTTCCACCAGAGAGTTGTTCCATTTTGTTTTCAATACCTTGAGCATTAAAGTTAAGGCGTTCTCCGATTTTTTCTACAATATCTTTTTCAATTTTTCTATTTACAATAAAGCCACTAGAAAATTTAGGTAGTCCTAGTGAAGGCAAAGAAATGTTTTCTCTAATATTCTGTTCCATGACCAGACCTTCTGCCCTTCTATCAGAGGGTAAATATAGCATTCCTCTGTCTATCATTGATCGTGGAGAAATATCATTAATTTGTTTGGAGCTATCAAATATAACATCATCCAAGTAGCTAATTGCGCCTGCTGCAATTTTATTAATACCAAAGCAGGCACGTCCAATTGCAGATTTACCTGAGCCAGCTAATCCTGTAATGCCAATAACTTCTCCTGCTTTAACATTCATTGAAACATCTTTAACAAAACTATTGCTTATATTTAAGTTTTTTATTTCAAGTAGTTTTTTGCCACGTTGTTTTTTTATTTCTGGAAAAAAACTGGTAATATTTCGACCGGTTGCTAATTCTACTAATTTTTGTTCATTAATATTAGCTACTGAATCTGTATTCACTACATGACCATCTTGAAGAATTGTAATACGATCAGCAATTTTATAAATTTCATTCATTCGATGTGTAATATAGATAATCCCAATACCTTCTTTTCTTAGAATTTCTATCATTGAAAAAAGCTGATTTGTTTCATTTTCAGCTAATGAAGCTGTTGGTTCGTCTAGTAACATAATGGATGGTTTAGTATGAAAAGCTTTAGCAATCTCAACCATTCTTTTTTCTGCATGTGATAAATTGATAATCATCTCTTCAGCTTTGATAGAAAATTCAAGTTGTTCCAAGGTCTGGCACGCCATTTGGTGTAACTTTTTTTTGTTAAGAAAAAAACCTTTTGAGGTGTTTGATCCTAGGAATAAATTTTCTTCAACTGTGAGTTGTGGAACTAAGGAGAATTCTTGAAAAACCGCACTAATACCTAACTCTCTAGCTTTATGTACAGAATGAATTTTTAATTCCTCCTTATTGAGAATAATTTTACCGCTTGAGGGTTGAATGTCTCCAGTAACAATTTGAATTAAGGTAGATTTGCCAGCACCATTTTGTCCAAAGATAGCGTGAACTTCTCCAGGATAAAGGTCGAAATTAATATTTTCAAGAACAGTGGAACCAAAAAACTTTTTAGAAATAGTCTCAAGCTTCAACAAAGGGGTATTGGATTGTGACATGTTTTTTTCTTTATATTATTATTGACATTAGTCTACTGAAAATATTGGAGTCCAGCCTTTTGGTGCCAGTGTTGTAGATGAGTTGAATTGATCTGATATATCAGGAGTTACAATCAATATTTGTTGTTGAACATGCTCTGTAACACGACCAGTATTATTAAATTCTGGTCTTCCTAAGGTTGCCATATTTTTTCCTTCAAGAAGTCTTACTGCTTGGTCGACAGCAATTGTTGCTTGGGAAATCATTTGGTCTGAAGGTGCCATTGAAATTAGATCGCGTTTTATAAACATATCTATTCCAGGTGTGTAATATGTGGCTACCAGTTTGATTTTATTTGCAAGCTTTCTTGCCCTAAGGGCTCCAACAGCTGCTTCAATTGTAGTCCCAGTGCCTACAATATATTTAAATTCTGGTTCAGGGCCTGAGGCTAAGTTCTGTAGTGTTTCTTCAACTAATTTCAACTGTATAGCTTTTCCAGTATCACCCCAATTAGTTTCTAATATCCTAATATTAGTTCCCTCTAGAGCGCTAAGACATCCTTGGTGAGAGGCTATGGACCAGCCAGCTCCAGGAGGTCCTGGAAACCATACAATGTTGGTCTTTCCATCATTAAGTTTTTCTTGATCTGAAACCCATTTACAAGAGGTATAGCCCATGTTGACAAAGCTTTGAAGTGAATTTGCATCAACCTCTGTATTAATTCCAGTGACAAGGACAACTACTGGGATTCCTCTAGCCCTTATCATGTCAATTTGTTTTGCATTGCCGTTACTTGAGATCGGTCCAATA
>CACLHR010000016.1 GCA_902606745.1 uncultured Gammaproteobacteria bacterium | reverse complement strand
GCCATCAAGCGACCCCGAGGGGCCAAATAGGCGAATGGTGAAAAGGTCACCACTTCCCGAAGGAGTAATATCTGCGGCACTTAAAACTGTCCAACTGCCTAATGCTAACAGGGAAGAAGTAAAAGCTTCTGGTTGTGAGGTTTTCGAGGGAAGTGAATGTGCCGAAGTTCGTTGGGAACCAGTGAATGATCTTCGCGCAGGCTCATTTACTTCGATCAAGATTGCACCATCGAATCCAGATGTAATCTACGCTGGAGTCGATTCCAACGATATGTCACTGTACAAAAGTGAAGATGGTGGAGCGACCTGGCGGCTCGCCCACATTACAGGTCATACAATGAGTGTAACGGTCAGCCCAAACGATGCGGACTTAGTGGTCTACAGTATTCTTGAAGGCCCTATGCAACGGACCAAAGACGGCGGTTCCAGTTGGAACCCTGTCGATACAGGTGATACTGTGGTGAGAAGAGTGGAAGCAACGAATATGGGCGCAAACTTGTTCACAACCGTAGTCTTTGCGCCGGATAATGAGAATGTTGCCTACGCAGCAACCGTAAGTGGCATGCATCGAAGTGGCACGGACCGTGGACCAGTGCCTATTTACGTCAGTCGAGATGGTGGAGCCAAATGGAAAGTAGCAGGAACTTGTGAAACCTGCGGTGGAGCGATAACAATGGCAGTACAGCCAGGTGACTCAAATGTGGTTTGGGCTGCTACCAACAACGGTGTGCAAGTCAGCCGAAACGGTGGTAAGACGTGGAGCGGTAATCTGATTGAGGACTATATCCGAAATTCCTTTTCTTATGGAATTGCACTCCAGCCGGGCGATCCCGATACAATTTTACTTGCAACTTCCGAATCTGGTATGTTTCGAAGCACCGATGGAGGGGAGACATGGACGCAAGCGAATACCGGCCTTGGTACACAAGAACTTCACCAGGTTACTTTTGCCACTAGCAATTCGGATGTGGCTTACGTAGCTTCACACGAGGGTGTTTATCGAAGTGATGATGCTGGACAGACTTGGGTCTCTCGCAGTCGGGGATTGCAATATCTATTTTCGACACCAATAGCAGTTGATCCTCGAAATGAAGACATTGTTTTTGTCGGGTCCTCATCAGAGGTATTTACAATGCATCCTAACCATTTTAATGCCGGTTTACATGAAGGACAAGGTCTCTACAAGAGTACAGACGGTGGGCTAAACTGGTTTAGGAGCGACGAAGGAATTGACGAAGCCAAATTAGCTCAGATGGGTACACATCCCTTACTGCCTTTCAATTTGTGGGCGGATGGCGAGTCGGGACGGGGTGCATTTTTTACACCAGATGCGGGAGATAGTTGGTTATTTACTGCAAATCATGCTAGCCATTATCCAATGGTATTTGCGTTCTCCCGGTCTTTTCCCACCGTGATTTATCTGACAAGCTGGCAGAATGACGGAGAATTGATGGTTAGTACGGACGCGGGCTATAACTGGCCTGATCTCGCTCCACAGGTCGCCGCTGGAATCAGCGAGAAGACAAAATCCCTTGGTCTTTATGAAGATGAAAAACGTCGATGGCTTCACCTACATGGCCTTGCGATTGCCGAAACTGACCCAAATATCATCTATGTTGGATCAGTGCATGACACAGTTTATCCCGATGTCGACTTCAACCTCAAAGGGACTCATATTTTCAAATCCACCGATGGCGGAAAAACATTTCTTGAAATGAGCGATGGGTACCCGATAGAGACCCGTACTTCCATCAACGCGATCGTTATTCACCCGACAGACCCGAACATCGTCTATGCGATGACCTCTTTGCATGAGTCAGAAACTGCAATTGGGATTTACAAATCGGTAGATGGTGCCAAAACTTGGAGTTCCTCTAACAACGGACTTGATCCATACACCAATGATTTGCAAATAGATCGCACAGATCCAGATACCCTATACGCGGCTACAGAAAGTGGCATCTATAAGACGACAAATGGCGGTAAAAATTGGAATCGATCATCGAACGGAATACCTGAGAAGATGCCCGTGATTGATTTGGCGATTGATCCGTTGAATCCACTCGTGTTGTATGCGATTACACCGGAACACGTATATCGAACGAAGAACGGTGGCCAAAATTGGTACACGGTGGATTTAGGCTTACCGCTGCTTTCCAAAAAGGAAATTACTTCCGCGCAGTCACAACTCATGGCAGAGCTACAACTGGATCGAACGAAAACCGGCCACTCTAACTACGGCAGCACGTTTGCACAGGATCGAACCCTTGAAATCGATGCGACGGGTCGCATACTTTATGTTGTGGTCAAAACAAAAGGTTCAGATATGTATGGACCAGAATGGAGTAAGGTTCGTCGGTTATACCGGGCAGTATTACCACCCCTGATACCGGTTGACTATACATTTGAATTAAATAGCGCACCGTTAGTCATGCGTTCGATTTCCCACATCTATGATGTAGTGTTTGAAGGGAAAATCAAAGAGTTGCGATTTACAGCAGCGGGTCCAAAGGGTGTCGAAAGTGAAACGGAAATAAACATTCCTAGTTCATTATTTTCACCTCCTTATGTTGTGAAGATTGATAATCAGGAAGTACCCATCTTTTCAGCTTCGAATTCGGTCTCGTTTAGACATTATCATAATGGGAAAAGCCAGGTCATTATAAGCGGTAGGTAGCGATATGGTTTGTGGTGAAGAGTGAACATTTTTCGACTTAACATTAATTCGGTCGTCCAGAAATTTATTGTAGTTCTAGCTTTTATTCCTAGAGCAGCCGATGCGCATGGAATAGAATTTTATTATTTCCTCCCAATTCCCTTAATTAACTATCTAATTGCCGCCTCTACAGCAATCGTACTCACATTTGTTGTAAGCAGCTTGTTTGTGCGTGGCTATTCCTCAGACCATCAATATTGGCGGATCAATATCCTCAAATGGAAATTCGGTAAGCTGATTACCCATTGGTTTGTTATTTTCTTTGTAAGACTGATCTCTGTTACCTTGTTCGTGTTAGTTATTTCAGCGGGACTAATTGGCGATCAACACCCAATTAGCAATATTACTCCAATCTTCGTTTGGGTAATCTGGTGGGTTGGAATGGCTTACATATGCGCACTTATAGGCAACCTTTGGTCGGTCATTAATCCATGGAAGATAATTTTTGAATGTGCCGAACTTATATATGTGAGATGCGCTTCTGGTGAAAGACTTTCCCGACAATTAAAGTATCCAAAGAATTGGGGTGTTTGGCCCGGAGTTTTTCTATTTTTTTGCTTTGCCTGGATTGAAAACGTATATTCGAACTCAGTTGTTCCCAAAGAAATCGCATTACTTGTTCTAGGTTATTCATTGATTACATGGTCGGGGATGTTCTTTTTCGGTAAAGAAGTTTGGTTACGCCGCGGTGAGGCGTTCTCAATTGTTTTTAGCCTTTTTGCTAAGTTCGCACCTCTAGAAATTCGAATAGAAAATCCTGAAATTTGTTCCCACTGTACAGTCGAATGCCGAGGACAAGATGGAGTGTGTGTGGATTGCAGTGAATGCTTCAATCGAGCGTCGTTTGACGACCGACAGTTAAACCTTAGGCCATACGCAATTGGGTTGCTTCGAAATGAAGATACCTCGTTCTCGATGATGGCATTTGTACTTCTCATACTGTCAACCGTCACATTTGATGGTTTTATTTCAACACCGGCGTGGATGAATATTCAGAATATTTTGCTACAATTTATCTCCGAGATATCAATTGTCGCGAGCTTTGGTTTTATTGCCTTCTACATAGTCTTTATTTGTATATATCTATTTTTCTCTTTACTAATTGCTGTTTTTGGTGGGGGAAATTATTCAGCAATTTCTATAGCCGTAAAGTTTGTTTACTCTATCGTGCCAATTGCATTGGCGTATCACTTTGCACACTACCTTTATCTGCTTCTGATACAGGGTCAACTAATTATTCCGCTTTTATCGGACCCTTTTGGTTACGGGTGGAATTTGTTCGGTACAGTAAATTATCGTGTAAATGTTAAGTTTGTTGGAGCTGAGTTTTATTGGTTGACTGCTCTATTAACTATCGTTATCGGACATGTTATCGCTGTCTATATTGGGCATATTTCTGCACTTAGAATATATAGGTCGCAAAAAATATCCGTGCGAAGCCAGTATCCAATGTTAGTTCTAATGATTGGCTATACGGTTACAAGCATTTGGATTTTAGCTCAGCCGGTTATCACCAAGGGATGAGTAATCACTTTGGGTATATACCACTAAAGCAAACAACTCATTATCTTGGTAAGTTAAAATGCACCCATGGAAAAATCAGAGTTTACTGGCCTAATTGAGCAAGGTTTCAATCACATACCTTTCTCCAGAGAGATTGTTGTAGATACCGATACTGCTTTATCTTTGTATCTAAAACTTGCTAATTCACCTTATAGCTATTTTTTAGAGTCAGTACAGGGTGGCGAAAAATGGGGTCGTTATTCATTTATTGGCCTGACTGCTGAAACTGTCATTAAGGTTTATGATTATGAGGTAAGAGTAGAAAAAAATGGCGTCCTAGTGGAGCAGCATGAAGTTGAAGATCCCCTCGAATGGATTGAGAATTACCAAAATCAATTTAATGTTCCGAAACTAGATAATTTACCCGACTTTAATGGCGGACTAGTGGGATATTTTGGCTATGAAATTATTCGTTATATTGAACCGAAATTAGCAAACATTGACAAAAAAGATGAGTTAAATGTAGCTGATATCTTATTGATGATGTCAAATGATTTGCTGGTTGTTGATAACCTATCAAGCAAAGTCCATATTATCACCCACATCAATCCTAATGAAAGTACTTATGAGGATGCAGTTTCAAAACTAAATTTGATTGAAGATAATATTAAGAAGTCATTCCACCATGTATCAAGCCCTAAAGCAGGAATTCAGACTGATGATTTTGTCTCAAGTTTTGGAAAAAATAATTTTATGAAAACTGTTGAAGACATAAGGCGCTATATCATTTCTGGGGATGTTATGCAAGTGGTCCCATCTCAGCGCTTAAGTTGCCCATTCAAAGCAAAGCCAATAGATCTATACCGCCAACTAAGGATTCTTAATCCGTCGCCTTATATGTATTACTTAGATTTAGATGATGTTGCTATAGTTGGTTCATCACCAGAAATCTTAACTCGTGTAGATAATAATAATATAGCTACTGTCAGGCCGATAGCGGGAACCCGTTCGCGGGGTAAAACATTTGAGGAGGATCAAAAACTGGAAGAAGAACTATTGTCAGATGATAAAGAAATTGCAGAGCATTTAATGCTAATTGACCTTGGCCGTAATGATTTAGGTCGAATTGCAAAAACAGGTAGCGTCAATCTCACTGATAAAATGTTTATTGAGAGATATTCTCATGTGATGCACATTGTTTCGAATGTGGAATGTGAGTTAAAAGAAGGAATGAGTTCTATTGATGTTTTGAGGGCAACTTTTCCAGCGGGTACTTTGAGTGGAGCACCAAAAGTGAGAGCGATGGAGATTATTGACGAAGTAGAATCTTTGAAACGAAATATTTATTCTGGTGCCATTGGCAATCTATCCTGGCATGGAGGGATGGACTTGGCAATAGCCATTAGAACAGCAGTAATTAAAGATGAAGTCCTATATGTACAGGCTGGTGCAGGAATAGTTTATGATTCAGTCCCAGAATTAGAGTGGCAGGAAACTATGGATAAAGCGCAAGCCTTAATTAAAGCTGCACAGAATATTTAACTACTATTAGCATTAAATCTTTCATTATTATTTTATCTTTCAAGGCTTTAGATTAAAAAGCCATTAATTTTAAAAAAATTCCCTAAAGATAGTCTTTACTTTGTTTGTAAAATGAAGTCTATATTTGTCTTATTTTTTTGTTAAATGTCTTCTTCAAGTTTTGTTCATCTTCAGTGTCAAAGTGAGTATTCAGTTAAGAATAGCTTAATTCGTGTGCCAAAACTTATTGAAAGTGTTCAACAATCGGGTATGAACAGTATTGCTTTGACAGATGATATGAGTTTGTTTTCAGCGGTGAAGTTTTATCAAAAAGCCATGGATTCAGGTGTTAAACCCATTATTGGAGCTAAAGTATCAGTAGATTGTAGTTCAAGTCAATACGATGTGATTATGTTATGTCAAAATAATGAAGGCTATCTGAACCTGTCTGAACTCATTTCAAAAGCATATTTAAGTGAATATGGAATTGAGGGCGTGCGTGTCACAGAAGAGCAACTTATAGAACACCAGAGTGGTTTAATTATGGTTGCAACATCTGTAAATTCTGATATTGCTCAATTACTTCTCGCCAACGAGTCAAATTTGGCAAAGGAAAAGGCTCTCAGTTGGAAATCTATTTTTTCTGACCGCTACTATATGTCTGTCCAAAGAACTGATAGACCTTTAGACGAGCAACTCCTGCACCTAACCATTGAGCTTGGATTACGATTAGATATTCCGATTGTGGCAACCAATGATGTTCAATTTTTAGATAAAAAAGAATATGAGGCTCACGAAGCTAGAATCTGTATTGCTGAAGGTGGGTTTTTGGATGATACTCACCGACTAAAAAACTTTAGCGAGTCTCAGTATTTAAAAACCGCTGATGAAATGTCAGAGCTGTTTGCTGACTTTCCACAACTTTTAAACAATACTGTTGAGATATCAAAACGTTGTAACCTGCATTTTGAATTGTTCAAGAAAAACTTTTTACCTATCTTTCCAACCCCAAAAGATAAATCTATTTCCGAATTTTTTAAAGAAGAGTCAATAAAAGGTCTGAATGAAAGACTTAAGCGTCTTTCTGTAGATGAAGATGTTTATATCGAAAGATTAAATTTTGAATTGTCTGTTATTTTGGAGATGGATTATTCCGGTTATTTTTTGATAGTATCTGACTTTATCCGTTGGGCCAAAGAAAAAGGTATTCCTGTTGGTCCAGGTAGGGGTTCCGGAGCCGGATCATTGGTGGCTTGGGCACTTTCCATTACAAATGTAGATCCAATTGAACATGAACTTTTGTTTGAACGTTTCTTAAATCCAGAAAGAGTCTCGATGCCAGATTTTGACATTGATTTCTGTGCTGATCGTCGAGATGAGGTGATTGAGTATGTATCTAAAAAGTATGGTTCAGAAAAAGTTTCACAGATTATTACTTACGGTACGATGGCAGCAAAAGGAGTGGTCAGAGATGTTGGAAGAGTATTGGGTCATCCTTATGGGTTCAGTGACACTATTTCAAAATTGATACCCAATGAACTAAAAATGACTTTAAGTAAGGCTTTAAAAGACTCTTCAGAACTCAAATCACGCTATGACTCAGAGGAAAGTGTTTCAACGCTTATTGATCTTTCTCAAGATTTAGAGGGATTGATTAGAAATGTCGGTACTCATGCAGGTGGTGTAGTAATTGCACCTAGCAAGATTAGTGATTTTTGTCCAATTTATAAGGGTTCTGAGGAGTCTGATGTGGTTGTCTCTCAATTTGATAAGGACGACGTAGAGGCTGTTGGTTTAGTAAAATTTGACTTTCTGGGTTTGTCGAATTTAACTGTTATCGATAAAGCAATCAAAATAATTGCAAAAAAAGGTTTGAGTAAAAAACCAATAGACATAGATGGGCTGGCTTTAGATGATTCAGAGGTATTTAAATTATTACAACGCTGCGATACTACGGGTGTTTTTCAACTAGAGTCCGTCGGTATGCGAGGTTATTTGAAAAAACTACGAGCAGATTGCTTTGAAGATATTGTAGCGATGTTGGCCTTATACAGACCTGGACCATTGGATGCTGGAATGGTAGACGATTATATCCAGGTAAAACATGGTGCTAAAGTGAGATATCCTCATGAGATGCTTGAAGAAATTTTAAAACCAACCAATGGTGTTTTTCTTTATCAAGAACAAGTCATGAAGTCAGCTCAAGTAATGGCAGGTTATTCTTTGGGTGGTGCAGATATATTAAGGCGAGCAATGGGAAAGAAAAAAGTCGAAGAGATGGAAGAACAACGAGAAGTATTTGTTACTGGTGCAGGTAAAAAAAATATAAAGAAACAAAAGGCAAATGAAATATTTGATTTGATTGATAAGTTTTCAGGATACGGTTTCAATAAGTCTCATTCTGTTGCCTATGCTTATGTTTCCTATCAAACGGCATGGCTAAAGGCGCACTTTCCAGCACCCTTTATGGCAGCAGTTTTGTCTGGCATGATGGATGATACGGATCGAGTTGCATTTACAGTAGCAGAATCAAAGAAAAGTGGGCTTATCGTTGGTGCACCAAATATTTGTCAATCTGAGTATGAATTCAGTATTACTGATAACAAGACAATAATTTATGGACTGGGAGCTATAAAAGGTGTGGGTGAATCATTGGTAAGAGCGGTAGTTTTAGAGCGTGAAAACAATGGAAGTTATGATGATATATTTGATTTTTGCCTACGGATAGAAAAGAAATACTTAAATCGAAGAGCCGTTGAAGCCCTAATACATAGTGGTGCATTTGATGTTTTTGGTGTTAATAGAGCAACATTGATAGCTACTTATCCTAGAGCTATCAAGCAGGCAGAACAGAGACAAAATGACTTTTTAAATGGACAAGTGGGTCTATTTGCTGAAGTTGAAAGTCATATCGAATACGAAAAAAAATATATAAAAGGGGAGTATTTACCTTTTAAGAAAATGTTGATGCTTGAGAAAAGTGTAATGGGTTATTACCTTGATCGACATCCTACTGATTGGTACAAAACTGATTTAAAGTCGATAGTTTGTACATTACCAAAAGATATTGTTTTTAGAAACAATCGTGAAGTACGCATTCTTGCCTTGATTTCGGAAGTTAATTATCGTCAAACCCAAAGAGGACAGATGGCAAATTTAATTATTGAGGATGGTGTTAAACAAATTAATGCTGTACTTTTTTCACAACCACTTGGAGCAAATAGTGATCAGCTGATTTTGGATGAAGTTGTAGTGATTAGCGGTAAAGTCAATAAAGATTTTAGAGATCAATGGCAAGTTGTAATTGATCGTATTGAGCCTGTTGAAAAAGTTCAAGTGAAATATGCTAAGTATTTACAGTTATCACTGAGTAAAAATAATAAGCTAGAATATTTAGATATCTGTCAGTTGTTGAAAGAGTTTCATGGAAAATGTCCAGTTATGATTGAATATCATTCTAACAATGCCACCGGAAAAATCCCCCTTAGTTCAGAATATGATGTTTCTCTTCATAGAGATCTATTAGATGCTCTTGAAAATAATCTTGGGCCAGAAAAATATAAAATTCAATATTAATAGTCAAAATACAGTCCAAAGAATAAGCTACTAGCTCAAGTTAATCTAATTCTACTTATTTAATGCTAAATCATCTTATTTTAGTACTAATAATTGTTTAATAATTTTTACTAATATTGACACATTTATTTGGATAATAAATAAATTATAAAATTACACTATTAATTTTTGCTATTCCTTCTGGAAAGCCCTATTTAATAGGAAAAACTATAAAAGTTATCCGCTACTAGAAAATTAACTAGTTTACTCAGTTATATTGAAATTTATTCACAAAAAGACAAAATTGTAACTCATTGATTTATATAGAGAAAGTTGATATGATTATTTATTAACCAAAACCGTAGTAATTGTTATTCTAGTGCATATTATTAAGGAATAATAAGAGATATCACCAGAGTTTTCCACAGTTTTGTGAGTAAGTCTGTTAAGCCTTGATTTAAAGCGACTTTGAGTGGCTAAAAGAATTCTTTAACAATTTTATTGATAATTTTTTCGGCAACAATTTGTTTAGTATTTTTATTGATTTTGTCAGACCCATTACTTGTTATAAAGTAAACCTCATTTTCATCAGATTTAAGGCCAATTTTGCTATTAGAAACATCGTTCAAAATAATTGCATCGCAATTCTTATTTTTCAGCTTTTGATTAGCGTTATTTAAATAATTTTCAGTTTCCGCTGCAAAACCAATGCAAATTGGTTTATTTTTTAATTTACATACGTCACTCAAAATATCTTTGTTTGCAACAAGCTCAATTGTTTTCTGACTACTGTTTTTTTTTATTTTATTAGGGCTCACTTTTGTAGGTCTGTAATCAGCAACAGCGGCACAACTAATAAATAAGTCTTGGTCATGAATATTTTTCATGACAGCTTCATGCATCTCATTTGCACTAGTTACAAAGATAGTTTTTGCTCTATTTTCGACATCAACGGAAATTGAACCAATAACAAGCGTTGTCTCTGCACCAGCTTGTATAGAAGCATATGCAAGCGCCATGCCCATTTTCCCACTACTGTGGTTTGATAAGAATCGAACAGGATCAATTGCTTCAACAGTTCCACCAATCGTTATTAGTACCCTTTTTCCGCCAAGTAAACTATTCTGAAAGATTTCAGAAATTTTCCGTGCAATTTCACTTGGTTCGGCTAATCTGCCTTCCCCAATATCCCCGCAAGCCTGCTCTCCAAAACCTGGATCTATAATTCTTACTCCACGCTTTTGTAGCAATTGCAGATTATCTTTCATCGCTAACGAAGCATACATTTGTTGATTCATAGATGGTGCGACCATAACAGAACAACTGGCAGCAAGAATAACAGTTGAAAGCAAATCATCCGCCTTACCATGACAGAGCTTGGCTATTGTATTAGCCGATGCAGGGGCGATGATTATAAGATCAGCCCATTTTGCAAGCTCAATATGACCCATTGATAGCTCTGCTTCTGAATCCCATAGATTGTCATGAACCTTATTTTTTGAAACTGTCTGTAGGGATCGTTCACTCACAAATTCTCTACCACCAGTAGTTAGAATCACTCTAACTTCAGCACCCAGATCTTGTAAACGTCTGACAATATCAGGTGATTTATAGGCTGCAATTGAACCACTAACACCCAGAATAATTCGTTTGTTCGTTAATGTACTCATTTAAGAACTGCTTTAATTTTAATATCCCCACCAATTTTTCGGATATCAAGAATATTGAGTTGAATCTTTTCAGATATTTTGTTTAGTGGTATCTCTATCATCGGTTTGGTATCACTTCCGAGAATTACTGGAGCAGTATAGATAATAAATTCATCAATAAGTCCAGCCTCAAGCATAGCTCCATTTAAACCGCTACCAGCCTCAAGAAGTAGGTTGTTGATGCCCATCTCTCCGAGCTTAATTAGAGCTAATTTTAAATCTATTTTGCCATTTGGTAAAATGCTTGAATTGTCATCATTAAGTAAAAGTGTTGAGGCATCAGATGAAAAGATATTGAGTTTTTGATCTTTAATCTTATTTCCACTATCAATAATGACTCTTAATGGATTAGGTTCAGAACCATCAAGTCTGACAGTCATCTTTGGATTGTCATCTATGATTGTGCCAGAACCAGTCATAATTGCTTGATTATTACTGCGTAGTTTATGGACGTCAAGTCTCGCTGCGTCAGAAGTAATCCATTGACTTTCACCACTACCCATTGCAGTTCCGCCATCAAGACTCATAGCAATTTTTGTTGTAACGAATGGCATCCCAGTTTCCATTCTTTTTACAAACCCTCTATTTAGTTCTCTTGCTTCACATTGCAGCAAACCAATGTCAACTTCAATACCTGCATCTTTTAGTAATTTGATGCCCCTTCCAGATACCATAGGATTTGGGTCAGGCATTGCCACAACAACCTTTTTTACACCAGCATCTATGAGGGCTTTTGTGCATGGTGGTGTTTTCCCTTGATGAGAGCAAGGCTCAAGTGTTACGTATAATTTAGTACTCTTAGCTTGGTGTTTAATTTGATCCAAAGCATTCACTTCAGCGTGAGCTTTACCATACTGTCGATGGTAGTCTTGAGCAACAATTTTACCGTTAAGCACTATCACACAACCAACCATTGGATTAGCACCAACCGTTGCACGACCCTTCTTTGAAATTTTGAGTGCAAGGGCCATACATTCTGTATCTTGTCGAGAGAAAGCCATTATAATAATTGCATTAAATTAATTAACATTTTACGCGGGAGAGTGGTGTGGATGAACAGAAAAAACAAGCACTAAAAGTGGCCCTTGGCCAAATTGAAAAACAATATGGTAAAGGGTCAGTTATGTTTCTGGGAGATGATGAGTCAAGAACAGATATTGAGAGCGTTTCTACAGGAAGTCTGAGTCTTGATATTGCTTTGGGGATAGGTGGCTTACCTAGAGGTAGAGTCATTGAAGTTTATGGTCCAGAATCTTCCGGAAAAACAACTCTAACTCTACATGTGATTGCTGAAATACAAAAACTAGGTGGAACGGCAGCTTTCATTGATGCAGAACATGCACTCGATCCTTCTTACGCTAAGAGGTTAGGAGTGAATACTGATGACCTTTTAATTTCACAGCCCGATACAGGTGAGCAGGCACTGGAAATTACAGATATGCTGGTACGGTCAGGTGGTATCGATATTGTTGTTGTTGATTCAGTTGCAGCTTTAACGCCTAAAGCAGAAATTGAGGGCGAAATGGGTGCTTCCCATATGGGTTTACAAGCTAGGCTAATGTCACAAGCACTCAGAAAGCTCACCTCTAATATCAAGAGAACTAATACCATGGTTATCTTTATTAATCAGCTTCGTATGAAGATTGGTGTTATGTTTGGTAATCCAGAGACCACAACAGGAGGCAACGCGCTTAAATTTTATGCCTCTGTTCGCTTAGATATTAGAAGAATAGGCGCAATTAAAAAGGGTGATGAAGTGCTGGGCAATGAAACCCGAGTTAAAGTTTTGAAGAATAAAGTTGCACCACCATTTAAGAAGGCAGAATTTCAGATACTATACAATCAAGGCATTTCAAGAGAAAGTGAGGTGATTGATTTAGGCGTTGAGCATGGGTTCGTTGAAAAGGCAGGTGCTTGGTACAGTGTGGATGGTGAAAGAATTGGTCAAGGTAAGGATAATGCCAGAGATTACTTAAAAGAACACTCAGAAATGAGTCAGCTACTTGAGGAAAAAATTCGTAAAAAATTAATGAGTAGCGATCATGACGATTCAGAATCAACAGAATAAGTGCTATTCAGCAGCGCTGAAGATGTTGATAAGGCGTGAACATTCCCAATTAGAACTTTCCAATAAATTACAACTGAAAGGTTTTAATGATGTTGACATCAAAGACTCAATTGATTTATTGATTGAGCAAAAATATCAGAGTGATGAGCGTTTTTCTGAGGCTTTTATACTGATGCGTTATAAACAGGGGAAAGGCCCTGTGATTATTTCTTCTGAGCTAAGGAGGCGAGGTATTGAGAGCTTTGACTTATCTATTTTTGATTGGTTTGAGCTCGCGAAAGAGGTTAGGGAGAAGAAATTTGGGCAGAATTTACCATCAGATTATAAAACCCAAGCAAAGCAAAAGCGTTTTTTAAAATCCAGAGGTTTTGGTTTTGATGAAATCAACCAAGCTTTTCCTAGGTAGCATTGAGAATAATAATATTTTTTTCAACATGAAGTTTAAAGTAACCAAAACAGACGTTAAGGCTCGTCGTGGAAAAATGATCTTTGATCGTGGTGAGGTAAACACGCCGACTTTTATGCCTGTCGGTACCTATGGTGCTGTCAAAGCGATGACTGTGGATGAAGTAAAAAACCTCGGTTCAGAAATTATTCTAGGCAACACTTTTCATCTTGCAATAACACCAACAACTGATGTCATTGAAGCTCATGGAGGCTTACACAGCTTCATGAATTGGTCGGGCCCAATATTGACTGATTCTGGTGGATTCCAAGTGTTTAGTTTGGGAAATGTTAGAAAAATTAATGAACAAGGTGTTAATTTCCGTTCACCAAAAGATGGCTCAATAATATTTATGGGTCCGGAAGAGTCAATGCAAATACAGCACAAGTTGGGTTCAGACATCGTGATGATTTTTGATGATTGCACTCCTTATCCAAGTGAAAAGAATGTTGTCGATGAGTCGATGCAGTTATCTCTCAGATGGGCAAAACGCTCCCTAAAAGAACATCAAAAACTCAACAATAGTAATGCTCTTTTTGGCATTGTTCAGGGTGGTATGTATGAAGATCTTCGTCTACAATCAATTAAGTCTTTAGTGGAGATGGGTTTTGACGGTTATGCAATTGGAGGTCTTTCTGTCGGAGAGCCGAAAGAACAGATGATGCAAGTACTGGACTATTTACCTAGGCATATGCCAGCTGATAAACCACGTTACTTGATGGGAGTTGGTACACCTTCAGACCTGGTTGAAGGGGTTGCTCGTGGTATAGATATGTTTGATTGTGTGATGCCAACTCGAAACGCAAGAAATGGTTATTTATTTACTTCTATTGGGGTGATTAAAATCCGAAATTCACAGCATAAAGATGACACAGGACCACTCGATAGTAATTGCACGTGTCCAACCTGTCAGAACTATTCAAGAGCTTATCTTCACCATCTTCAAAAAACCAACGAAATTTTAGGTTCACGCTTAAATACTCTGCATAATCTTCATTACTATCAACAGTTAATGGTGTCAATGAGAAAAGCTATTGAAGATAATTCATTTTCTGAATTCAGAAAAAAGTTTTATGCCGAGTTGGTTTAAATGTTTTAATTGTTAGTCAGATGATAAGTTTTCATTTAGAGGGTTTTTACTAAAATATACATCTAGTAGCGCTCTAGCTAATGGTGCTGCCGTTGAACTACCACTTCCGGCATTTTCTACAATGACCGCAATAGCGACTTGGGGATCTCCGATAGGAGCGAATCCAGTAAATAAAGCATGATCCCTTAATTTTTCTTCAATATTTTCCGCAATGTACTCTTCTTCTGGATCGAGACTAAAAACCTGAGCAGTTCCTGTTTTTCCTGCTAGCGTATATGTGAGCTTGTGGTTCAATCTTCTTGCTGTACCCAGTTTTCCATATACGACCTGCTTCATACCTTCGATGATTAACTCCCAGTTATTAATATCTTTTATAGGTATTTGACGTGCTGGCTTTTTGTCATCTTCATAAATATCGCCACTTTTAGTTTGAGAATGCATCAATAATTGTGGTGAAAATAGTTGTCCCTTATTCGCTATAGCGGCAGTGGCCAACGCTAGTTGAAGTGGGCTTGCTGTCATAAAACCTTGACCAATTCCAGCGATTAGTGTTTCACCTCTGTACCAGGGCTCATCCTTGTTAATTTTTTTCCATTCTCTTGAAGGTAAAATACCACCCAATTCACCTGGCAAATCTATACCTGTTATATTACCAAACTGAAAGTGAGTAAGACTATCATGAATATTATCAATGCCTAATTTATAAGCTAAATCATAAAAAAATACGTCACATGATTGGGCGATCCCCTCTATTAGTTCAACATGACCGTGCCCATAACGTTTCCAGTCGTTAAATTTTCTCGAATAATCTGGCAGTTTGTAATAGCCAGGGCAGAATATTTGATCTTTAATAGTGATCTTATTGAGCTCTAATCCAGCCAAAGCTATCATAGGTTTGATGGTAGAACCTGGTGGGTAAAGGCCTTTGATACTGCGATCAAAGAGCGGCAGTTCTTTGTCTTTTTTGAGTTGTTGGTATCGTTCAATCGAAATCCCACCAACAAACCAGTTAGGATCAAAAGTTGGTGTACTAACTAGGCTCAATATTGAGCCGTCATTGACATCGATAAGCGCCAATGCACCTCGACTATCTCCCAAAAGTGATTCAGCTGCCAACTGTAAATCAAGATCGATATTCAAATAAATATCTTGCCCAGGATCTGAGGCTTTGATGACTTTTGAATCTACAACTCTTCCATCAACATTTCTTTCGATTTGTTTTTCACCTGAAAAACCATGTAATATTTTTTCATACTGCTTTTCGATGCCAGTTTTGCCAACAAAAGTGGTTCCTGCATAATTATTTTTATCATAGTAGTCTTTATCTTCTTTGCTCATAGAGGAGACATAGCCGACTATGTGTGAAGTAGAAGAACCATTTGGGTAGACTCGATGAAAATAAGGCTCAATTTCGACACCAGATAACTGATTTTCAACAAGGAAACCCGCTGCTATTTCCTCAGATAGATTGTATTTGATTGGAATATTATGAAATTTTTTATAACGATTTAAATTTTTATTGAATCTCTCAATGTCTTCTTCGTCAATGAGTTCGATTATTTGCAGTTCAATGAAGATGTCATTAATATTATCAATTTTTTCAGGAGTGATAGTTAATCTATAAGAGAGCTCGTTTGTTGCTAGGACTTTACCATTTCGATCCAGAATATCTCCTCTGATTGGTTGAATTGGAAGTGTTTGTAGCTGATTACCTAGAGCCTCTTCTATGTAATATTCATGGTTAATGATTTGCAAGTTAAAGAGTCTATAGATGAGCAAAAAGGCCATTGAAATCATGAAAACAGAAGCGATAAGGATTCTTGATCTGAATACCTTTCTCTCTCTTTTCGTATTGGCAATTTTGTCCATACAGGATGATTATTTAATGTTTAAGTTTTGCCAAGAATAGACGAATAGCGGGCCAGATAATTGAACCGGTGAAAGGTGAAAGTAGTATCAACCAGTTGAAATCGAAACCCTGGATTGCTATATGAGTCAATAGTAGAGCGATTAAGTAGATGAGAGAGGCGATAAAAATATAGACCTGTTGAGTAGTAATGTTTGAAACATAAAATGATTTTTTGACATTAAAAATAAAAGCAGAGCTAATCAGCAAAGCTAAAGCATTTTGACCAAGAATGTTTCCTTGTAATATGTCAGTTAAGAGACCGAGTATTAACGCAAATAGGTATAGCGCTTTAGTATCGGTATATATGATCCAGTAAATAAAGAAGATCAACATCCAGAAGGGGGAAGCTATTTCCAATGCAGAAGGCAATGAAATTGCGCCAACTATGAGTGCAATAATGGTTATTTTAGTTAGCAATAAAAGTGAGTTATTCTTAGTCATTTTTTTGTGAAATGATCAAAATAAATTCTAATTTATCCATATTTTGCATTGGTTTAAGTGTTATCGTTAAAAAAGCTTCATTGGGTGGTTTATCAATCTTAGATACCTCGCCAACCAGATATCCGGGGGGGTATGTTGTGCCAACACCACTTGTTACAAAAATGTCACCCAATTTTACATCCGAGTCCAATGGTATAAATTCAACACTCATTCCTCTTTCATTAGTCGCTAAGCCCTTGGTAACGCCTCTAATGCCGTTTCTAACATTTTTAACGGGCATGTGTTGAGTTGGGTCAGTTATAAGTAGTACAGTTGAGTAGAGAGGCGTCACTAGAGTGACTTGCCCAACCACACCGTCGGAACCTACTATCAACTGTGTATTGCGAACACCATCTTTACTGCCTTTGTTAATTATTATTTGTTTTTTTAATCTCGATTGAGAGATTGATTTAACATGTGCTAAGGTTATTTGATGTTCAGGAATCGTATAAGTGGCATCCAGTAATTGGGTCAATTTTTGATTTTCTAGAACAAGATTATTGTAGGTTTGAAGTCTGGCTTTGAGTTCAATTAGCTTACCTTCTAGGTATTCGTTTTCACTAATCAGTTGCGCTTTTTCGCTGCCTTGATCGTTTACCCAATCGACAACATGGTTAGGTAGGTCTACGACAAAGTATATAGGTGAGAGAAGAGTTAAAGTGAAACGTTTGAAATTATCTAAGTACGAAAATCGTGCATCCAATACAATAAGTATTATTGAGATCAAGATTGGTACAAGTAGTTTAAAAAGTCGCATTGTTAACCGTTCGACTTATATCTATAGTTATTCTGCAGCCAAGAACCCCATGTCAAGTTGATTAATCATATCCAATGCTATGCCGCCCCCTCTGGCGACACAAGTAAGAGGGTCATCGGCAATGCTAACTGGGAGGTTTGTTTGATTATTTATTAGCTTATCAATGCCTTCTAAAAGTGCACCACCACCAGTGATTACTAAACCATTTTGCGCAATGTCAGAAGACAGTTCAGGTGGAGTTTGCTCTAATGCTGTTCTTAAACAGTTAATTATCATTCCAAGAGGTTCACTTAGAGCTTCCAATATCTCACTATTAGTGACCTCAAAGCTTACTGGTAGACCTCTAGCAACATCACGACCTCGGAACTCAATCTTTTTAACTACTTTTGATTCAAAGGCGCTTCCAACTTCTTCTTTGATCTGTTCAGCGGTTGCCTCACCAATGATGATTCCATGAACTCTTCTTACAAATTTAACGATGGTGTCATCAAAAACATCACCACCACATCTTAAAGAGTCAGAATAAACAATACCATTTAAAGATATAATCGCAATTTCAGTAGTTCCTCCTCCAATATCCAATACCATTGTGCCAGAGGCTTCTTCAATTGGCATGCCGGCACCAAGTGCTGCTGCCATAGGTTCTTCAATCAGATATACATCTCTCGCTCCAGCACCAACAGCGCTTTCTTTGATGGCTCGTCTCTCAACTTGGGTGGCGCCACAGGGCACACAAATAAGGACTTTTGGGCTTGGTGAAAAAAAACCTGATTTGAGTACTTTTTTCATAAAGAATTGTAGCATTTTCTCAGTGACCTTAAAGTCTGCAATAACACCATCCTTCATCGGTCTAATCGCCTCAATAGCTCCCGGAGTCCTGCCAAGCATGTTTTTTGCTTCCTGGCCTACAGCAATAACCGTCGATTCTGAAGCTCCTTTTTCGTTTCGAAGAGCAACAACTGAGGGTTCATTTAAGACCACCTTGCCATCCATATAGATAAGTGTGTTCGCCGTTCCTAGGTCGATAGAAAGGTTTTGGCCTTTGAAAAAATTAAACATAAGAAATTCCTAGCTAGATATTGATTAAAATGGTTAGAGGATATAATATAACCTGCTTGGTTTCATTAGACAATACCCATAGCTAAATAAATATGAAAATAAAACAAGAACATTTCATAGAAAGTATTTATTCTTCGCTACAATATATTTCATATTATCACTCCCCTGATTTTATCAAAGCTATGGTTTTGGCGTATGAAAAAGAGACCAATAAAAGTGCTAAAAATGCGATAGCACAAATTCTAATCAATTCAAAAATGTGCGCAATAGGCAAGCGTCCAATTTGTCAAGACACAGGAATTGTTAATGTTTTTATCGAAGTTGGTATGGAGGTCCAATGGGAAGCTGAACTTTCTTTAGAAGAGATGGTCAACGAAGGCGTTCGAAGAGCCTACAATGATGCCGATAACCGACTAAGAGCTTCGATAGTCAGTGACCCCTTGTTTACTAGAAAAAATACACAAGACAACACTCCAGCAGTTATTCATACAAAGCTTGTGCCGGGTGCTAAGTTAGATATTGTTGTTGCCGCAAAAGGTTGTGGTTCAGAAAATAAAGCCAAGTTCAGTGTCCTTAATCCTGATGATAATTTAACAGACTGGGTGATGAGAACAATACCAACAATGGGTGCTGGTTGGTGTCCACCCGGCATTATCGGTATCGGAGTGGGTGGAACCGCAGAAAAGGCTATGTTAATGGCAAAATCATCTTTGATGGAGCCGATTGATATCAATGAATTACAAGAAAAAAACCAACATACTGAAATTGAAGCACTCAGAATTGACTTATTTAATAGGATTAATGAGCTTGGTATCGGTGCGCAAGGTTTAGGTGGTCTGACAACTGTTCTTGATGTAAAGATTCATGATTATCCAACTCATGCAGCCTCTCAACCAGTTGCCATGATACCAAATTGTGCTGCAACGAGGCATGTCCATTTTACCCTTGACGGTTCAGGTGTTGCTGAATTGCCAGAGGTGGATATCGATCTCTATCCTGATTTGGAGATGGATGTTTCGCAGTACACAAAGGTTGATTTAGATAGCTTGACACGTGAACAAATGCAGGACTGGAATATTGGCGATACTTTATTGCTAACAGGTGCCTTGATTACCGGTCGAGATGCAGCCCATAAACGCTTAAATATGATGATTGAGAGCGGCGAAGGTTTACCAAAAGGTGTTAATTTTAAAAATAAATTTATTTACTATGTGGGTCCAGTAGAGGCAGTTGGAGATGAGGTAATTGGGCCAGCTGGACCGACTACTGCGACTCGTCTAGACAAATTTACAGACATGATGCTTGAAAATACTGGGATTCTTGGTATGATCGGTAAAGCTGAAAGAGGCGAATCCGCAATACGAAGCATCAAAAAACATAAGGCAAGCTACTTGATAGCAGTTGGCGGTTCGGCCTATTTGATCTCCAAATCCATTAAAAAAGCTAAAATCGTTGCCTTTGAAGATATCGGCATGGAGGCAATTTACGAGCTTGAAGTTAAAGATATGCCGGTCACTGTAGCAGTTGACACTGAAGGCCATAATATTCACAAGGTTTTCGATAGCATCCCTCTTACAGAGTCAAATTAGTCGAAGTCTATAGAGAATACAAGCGCTTTGTTTAAATTCATCAATCCTAGCGTATAATTTTCCTTTGAAGTTGGTCGGATAGTCGCTGAATGCAGATGCATTAAGAGGAAAGTCCGGGCTCCGCAGAGTGAAGTGCTAGTTAACGACTAGGCGCAGTGATGCGACGGAAAGTGCAACAGAAAGAATACCGCCTATCTGATAGGTAAGGGTGCAATGGTGCGGTAAGAGCGCACCGCGCACTTAGTAATAAGTGTGGCAAGGTAAACCCCACTTGGAGCAAGCTCAAATAGGAAGGCATTGGTGTGACTCGCGCTGTCTTCGGGTAGAGTGCTAAAGATACTTGGTGACAATTATCTTAGATGAATGACTATCATGACTTCGGTCAAACAGAACCCGGCTTATAGACCAACTTCATACTTTTATTAATATCGTAGTTCTCTACAGGTTATACTTTGATTTTTGTTGGATTTTTAAGAGTGAAATGAGTTATTTTTATTTAGCATTAGCAATTGCAGCTGAAGTTGCTGGTACAAGTCTTCTTAAGGTTACAGAAGAGTTTACAAAACTCATACCCACAACTTTTCTTGTAATTTTCTATCTTATTTCATTCTGGCTAATGACACTTGCTTTAAGGGACTTGCCTCTTGGTGTAGTGTACGCTGTTTGGTCGGGACTTGGAATCGTTTTGGTTGCTATTATTGGTACATTTGTTTACAAAGAGGTACCAGACCTTGCTTCTATAATTGGTATGGCTTTAATTATTTCAGGCGTTGTTGTGATGCACTTATTTTCTAAATCTATTCAACACTAAATAATTATTAATTATGACGATTAATTCAACAAAATATCGAATCCCAAAGAATTTATCTAACAATATTGCCAGATCTTCTGTTGGTTTAATTGTACTTAACACTGATTTCACTTTTGAGCGTGATTTTGTGCGTCTTTACAATGAACATCAACCAGAATTTGACTTTTATTTTAATAGAATTCATTTTGCTAACCCGATGACGCCGGATTCCTTAGCAGCTATGGAAGGTGATTTGACTCAAGTTTCCAATGAAATACTGCCTGGCTACGATCTTGATATTGTTGTTTTTAATTGCACCTCTTCTTCCTCCATTTTAGGCGATGAGGCTGTCAAGTTAGCCATCCAAAAGAGCAAGCCAAGTGCAAAAGTTCTCACTACATCTCAGGCTGTTGTTGGAGATATTATGCTTAAAGGTATTTATAAAATCAGTGTATTAACACCGTACAATAATGACGTGTCAACTTTATTAGGTGATTATTTGCAGCGACAAGGTTTGGAAATTGTATCTGCAATGCATATGGATATGGATGATGATAGAGATGTCGCTATGGTGATTCCTGGTGATATCATTGCTGCTGCAAAATTAGCCATTGATGATAAGGCTGATGCCTTATTTATTTCCTGCACAGCACTAAGGTCTACAGAAATTATTCCTGAAATCGAAAGGGCTATTGGGAAGCCAGTCTTTACCTCCAATCAGTCTACTTTTGAACAAATCTTACATGTACTTAGTAAAAGAATGAATTAAAGGTTTTATGGGATAAAACAGTATTTATATTGTTGTTTTTTCTGAAAAATTAGCAATTTTATCGATTTTATGAGATAATCTTCTCATGTATAAACTCGATGAAAGAGACATTCAAATACTTTCTATTCTCCAAGAAGAAGGTAGAATTACAAAAACAGCCCTAGCGGATAGACTTAACTTGTCACTTACACCTTCTTGGGACAGACTTCAAAGGTTAGAAGAAGAAGGTATTATTGAGAGTTATGGTGTAAGATTATCTTCTCCATTTCTGAAAAATTTTCATCTAGTGATTACTGAAGTTGAACTTGAAAGTCACAAAGAAGGTGAATTTGCTCGTTTTGAAGATGCCATCCTAGGTTTTGATGAAGTGCTTTCATGTTGGTCAGTGGGTGGAGGTTTAGATTATATTTTGAAAGTCCTTGTTAAGGATGTTACAGACTATCAAGATTTTTTAAAAAGAGTTTTAAAAGCTAATATTGGACTCAGACGGTATTTTAGTTATGCTGTCCTTGATAGAATTAAAGATACAGAAGTTGTGCCGGATAGTTTAATTCGCAGATCTGGAGTTGTTAAATAGATTTCTTGTAACACCTTTTCGTTCACGGTGTCAGTTAACAACCTCTGCAATCACATTAAGATTGTCACCAATATTAATTATTGATGGTGAATGCTTAACAATGACCATTCCATCTCTATTGGCGTAGTATTCATGTGGTGTTGTCGACGTTCTATCAATGTTATGAATCTTTGCAAGGAGGTCGCCTTTATTTACTATGTCACCAAGTTCAACTGATGGTTCTACTAATCCTCGATGTTCGCAACAGACAAATGAGCGTTCATCAGGCATATTTAGTGAAACAGTTGGCGTGGGAGAGGGATTAAGTTTCCCTTTAATAATGCCTGCATGAACAAGAAAATTATTAACCCCTCTTTTTGCTATTTCTATTGTTTTTGGAGAGCTTGTTCCACCTCCACCAAGCTCAGTTGTAACGAATATTTTTCCCATCGATTCAACCTGAGAGTCGTACATACCGCCAGAATCAAGTTCTAGCATTTTTAGTAGATATGGAGCACCAAATGCCTTGGCAGCTGACTCACAAGCTTTTTCTTGGTCTTTGTCCTCCAAAACATGAGACGCTGCAAAGGGAAGGCAATCTAGCGTTTTTCCGCCAGAATGTATGTCTAACACATATTCGCACATTGGTAATAGAGTTCGAGAAAAATAGTCAGCAATAATTTGTGTTACTGTGCCATCTGGCTTCCCAGGGAAGGTACGATTTAAATTAATGTTGTCGATCGGGGAGACCCGATCACCAGATTGAAAGGCTGGGTAATTCATTGCAGGAACAATAATTACACGACCTTGAATGTCATCAATGTTTGAACGTGCGCTCAAGTTAAATAAAGCGATTGGACCTTCATATTCATCCCCATGGTTGGCTCCAGTTAATATCGCTGACGGTCCGTCACCATTTTTAAATTGAGTAATTGGAATCATCACTGCACCCCAAGCAGATTTATTGCTCGAGTAAGGAACCTTCAAAAAGCCGTGCTGAATACCATCCTTATCAAAGCTTAATGAAGTGCTAATTGGGTTATCTCTCATAATATTGCTATTTAACCAATAATTGTCTAGGAACCTTGGACAAGCATTCTCCAGAATTCTTTCCAACCCGAATGCTTTCTGTCATTTCAAAGCCCCAGTCATCAAACCAGATAGCTGGCATAAAATGAAATGTCATATTTTCCTGTAGAATGGTTTGATCATTACCACGAAGACTCATTGTACGCTCACCCCAGTCGGGGGGGTAGCTAAGTCCAATAGGGTAACCACAGCGATTATTTTTTTCATAACCGTATTTTTTTAGAGTCGCCGTAAAGTTATCGGATATTTCAGCACATTTATTGCCAGGTTTAAACATTGAAATTGCATTTTCAATACATTCATAAATTACCTTTTCAATGTCGAGGTATTGTTGCGGAGGACTACCTAAAAATAAAGTCCTTGAGCAAGGGCAATGATATCTGGCATAAGCACCAGCCAATTCCAAAAACATGCCTTCATTGTTATTCAATTGTTGATCATTCCAAGTCATGTGACAAGCTGCCGCTTCATCACCAGCTCCAATAAGAGGCACGAATGAAGTGTAGTCGCCATAATGACCTTGATGACCTTGAGCACCTGCATGCATTATTTCAGCAACCAAATCATTTTTCCTCATACCAGGTTTAGCGACTTTCATGACTCGCTCGTAGACGCCCTCTATAACTTTTCCTGCACGTCTCATATAGGTAATCTCAGTATCTGACTTGACTGCTCTTTGCCAATTGACTAGACCGGTTTGATCACTAAAAATTGCATCCGGAAGGCAACCATATAAAGATTCAGCAGCTCGAGCTGAAAAATAATAATTATCTTTTTCTAAACCAATTCTTTTTTTATTTAATCCTTGATCTTTTAATATAGTAGCGAGAAACTCCATCGGGTGACGCTCCGTACTCATCACATAATCGTCTGAATAGGGAATAATGTCATCTAGGTCGAGGTCTGTTGTAAGCTCAGCACCTTTAGCATCAATGCCTCTGCCGTACCAAAAAAGTAGACCATCAGTACCAATTACGACACATTGGTGCACATAAAATGACCATCCATCGTAACCCGTAAGCCAGCACATATTGGCAGGATCATAAACAATCAATAGGTCGACACCTTCAGACTCCATAGCCATTCTAGTTTTTCTTTGTCTTTCTAGGTATTCAGACTTATCAAACCTTCTCCTACTTTGTTTCATAGCCATTATTTTGAATTAAAAATGATAAATTCATTATGTCTCAACTCCATAATTTATGCAACAAAAAATTATTAAAATTATTTTTTTTATACTCTTTCTCACTGTAATATTGCGCATGTCAATTATTTATAAAAAACTGCTAAAAAAAGAATGCTTTGGAAAAAATCTCATTCAGAAGTCTCAAAACATGAGGGTTCTGAAATCATTAAATCGAATGCTATCCTTGTTTTATGTATTAGTATTTTTGCATTAGGATTTCCTGCAGCAGAATTTTTGTTGGATGACTGGGATATTCTGACAATTATAACGGTTAGAAATTTATTTGCATTTGCCTTATTATTTGTTATTTGGATTGTTCTTGAAGGAAGTACTACTGTAAAAAACGCTAATTGGATTAAAGGACTCTGGATTGGTGGAATAGGTTTTGGAATGGGCTCTTTTTTGTTACTTTATCTGCAATCAGTAACAACACCTGTAATTGCTGCGCTTTCTACTGCTACGATGCCATTGGCGGCAGTGACTTTAGAGGTCATCCTTGATGGAAGGAGAATTAGGCGATGGTTTTTGATGGGAATTATTTTAGTGTTATTTGGGGGTTTTTTGGCAACGGGGGCAACTCTTGATAGTGTTAGTTTCGGACTTCGTTTGGGGACTGTGCTTATTTTTTTACCTGCAGCAATATTTGCTTGGGGATCCCGTGCAACAGTAAAAAATCTTCCAGAAATGACCTCTCTTGGGCAAGCAACCATAACAACTTTTGGGATGGTAGTCTTTGCTCTTGTTTTGTATGTTATTTGTAATTCATTTTTTCAATTCATTGGGCCATATCCTGAAATTACAATAAGACATTTTGGGCTATTACTTATCTATGCTTGGTTTGGATTTGCAATATCACAAATTTTGTGGATAAGGGGTGTAAGAGGGCTTGGAATTGGCATAGCTTCATTTCATTTGAATGCTTTACCATTTTATGTGATGCTTTTTCTTTTTTTACTGGGCGAGAGTTGGAATTGGCAGCAAGCGATTGGTGCAGTAATAGTAACTACAGGGGTAATTCTCTCGCAAATTCAATCCTCAAAATAAGACATAAGCTGTTTCCATTAATCCTTGCTCAAAAACATGTCCATAAACTCGTTAACAGGTATTTGTTCAATTTTCTCTTTATCAA
>CACLHR010000015.1 GCA_902606745.1 uncultured Gammaproteobacteria bacterium | reverse complement strand
CTATTCATTTCATAAGTCCAAAATTATGGGCATGGCGTTCTAATCGAATTAAAAAAATTAAAGCTTCAACAGATTTAATGCTTTGCCTTTTCCCTTTTGAAGTCGATTTTTATGAAAAACATGGCCAAAAAGCCTTGTTTGTTGGACATCCACTAACTGAAAAATTGCAACCCAGAAAAAACTACAAGCCGAGCAAAAAAGTTTTATTAATGCCTGGATCACGTGAAGCAGAAATAAAATCTTTGTTGCCTGAATTGCTATCTACTGTTAATTTAATGCGTGAACAGGATTCAAAAATACAATTTTCATTAGCTCTTGCCAATGACCACTTTAAGGACTGGGTTAAAGATCAAATCAATAAATTAGAGATAGAGCTCAGCGTTGGCGATGCTTATGAACAAATTGTAAAATCGGATTTAGTGATTGTTGCCTCGGGTACTGCAACACTTGAAATAGCGTTGCTTGGTGTACCAATGGTAGTTGTTTATAAACTTTCAGGTGTCAGCTATCAGATTGTAAAACGCCTTTTAAGAACCAATTTTATTTCTCTACCAAATGTTATTTTAGGAAAGGAAGTTGTTCCAGAATTGATTCAAGAGAATGCTAATGGGAAAAATATTGCAAGCGTTGCTATGCAAATAATCGTCTCTGATAATTCGAAACTAGTATCTGAATTGAAAAAGATTCATAGCCAATTACATCAAGAGTCTAGTGCTCAATCTGCAAAAGCAATTCTCGAGTTTGTGAATGAGTAAAATTCTACGACAAATTGTTGATATGGCCTTGTCAGAGGATATTGGAACTGGAGACTTGTCATCTAGCTTGCTTGTTGATAATGTTACAAGTGCTAAAATCATCTGCCGTGAAAAAGCAATAATTTGTGGAATTGAGTATTCTGATCTTTGTTTTTCAACCCTTGACCCGAATATCGAAATAAACTGGAAAATTAAGGAAGGGGAAGAGGCAATACCTAGTCGTGTGATTTGTCATCTTAAAGGAAAATCCCAAGCAATAATCAGTGCTGAACGAACTGCACTTAATTTTCTTCAAACACTCAGTGCTACAGCAACTCAAACTAAACACTTAGTGGATATGATTAAACATACGAATGCAAAATTATTAGATACTCGAAAAACTATTCCAAATTTGAGATATGCTCAAAAACATGCTGTTAAGTGTGGTGGTGGAGCAAATCATCGTATGGGTTTGTTTGACTGTGTTTTGCTTAAAGAAAATCATATTTCATCGATTGGTTCAATTGAAGAATCTATAGACAAGGCTCTTTTTGAGTTCCCAAATAAATCTGTTATTGTTGAAGTTGAGTCACTTGATCAGCTTAATAGTGCTTTATTAATAAAAGGTATAACCCGAATACTTTGTGATAATTTTTCTCCTCAAGAGTTGGTTGAAGCAGTAACTATAGCTAGAGGGATATGCCCCTTAGAGACTTCTGGAAATATAAATGAAAAAAATATAATTGAATATGCTGAAACAGGTGTGGATTTTATCTCAATAGGTTCAATTACAAAAAATATTCATTCAATCGATTTATCTTTAAAGTTTGACTGAGATTAGGCGCTAGCTACAAAGGTTGGACTTAGATTATCTTCTCGAGTGTTGTAGCGCAAAGGCTGGTTTTGGAAATCCACAACTTTACCACCAGCTCCTTCTAAAATACAGACACCAGCTGCTGTATCCCATTCTGAACAAAGGCCAAATTTAGGGTAATAATGATGACGACCCTCTGCGATAGAGCAAAATTTTAAAGCGCTTCCTAAGCGGAAGATTTCAAAATTAGTCTTTGATTGGAGGTGTTTTTGGAGGTTTTTATTTTTTTTTGAATATCTACCAATGACAATATTTTCCCAGCGTCTAGGCCTTTGAGTGCGAAGTTTATAACAAATATCATCTACAAGTTTAATTGAGTTTTGTCCTGGTAATCGGTAATAATGAATCTTATCGAAGGGTGCATAGATTAGACCAAAAACAGGATAGTTACTCACTATACAGGCAATACTTATGCAAAATTCTCGAGTTCTTCCATCTAAAAAATTTCGGGTTCCATCTAAAGGGTCAATTAACCAATATGTATCCCAATCCTTACGAATAGAAAAAGGGATTTTTGTGGATTCTTCAGACAATATTGGAATATTTGGAGTAATTTTTTTTAATGCTTTTGTGATGAGACTATGAGAAATTTTATCTGCTTGTGTGAGAGGCGTTCTATCAGGTTTGACAATAAAATCCATGTTCTCTTTATGCAGAGACATGATAGTGTCACCAACATTAGAAGTCAGTGATATAAGTTTTGGAAGTAATCTTGAAAACATAGCTTTTATAATCCTTCATCTAAACACTTAGCCCAGGCTTCAGCAAGAATCTCGTCCATATTTACCCATTGCCCACTCGAACCATAAATCTTTAAAGCTTCTTTATAGGGATTACATCCAGGAGGCTCCCCATAGACAAATTCGCCCTCAGTTATACCGCCATCACCGCTATGAACGAATTTCCCCCAGCCATGCCTCAATCCCTTGTCCCATCCACCTTCGTAGTAACCAATGTCATTTAGGGTATGCTTGCCTTGGCCATGAAATTTGCCATTTTCCCATTCCCCTTCATATTTACTGCCATCCGTATAAATCATAGTTCCTTTATGTTCTTTGCCGTTAAGATATTCACCCTCAAACGACTTCTTGTAAGCCCTTTCATTTTCATTATCGTAGTGTTGTATCGTTTGAACAAATGTGCCTTGTCCATGTATCTGGTCATTTTTGAACTCACCGGTATATATTTCACCAGAGTCGTACTTTAAAACGCCTTTGCCATTAAATCGGCCACCTTGCCATTCACCGTCATAATCCCGATATCCAAAATTAAATTCACCATAACAGTTGTCCCAAATTGTATGAAGATCTCCGTACAATACATAAACTTCTTTATCAATACGCCAGTCATTTTCCTTACTGACTCTAACCCGTCCTCCTTTCTCGACAACATTCTTTAAAATTGCTTCAGGTATAACGTAAGCATTGAAATATTCATCAAAAATTTCCTCATCCAGGCATGGCTCTAGATAGGTGATAAAATCCGTTCCTGGTATTTCAATACCTCTATCAAGAAGTTTTTTTCTGTTTTCGAATGATGAAGGGGTTAATTGTTCAGTCAATTTACCATACTCCCACTCTCCTCTATAAACCGATCCATCGGCATAATACATAATTCCCAAACCGTGTTTATCGTTTTCAAGCCACTCGCCTATGTATGTTTCACCATTTGCCCACTTATAGGTTCCCTGTCCTTGTTTTTTGTCTTCAACCCACTCGCCCTTAAATTCATCACCTTCGGCAGTGATGAGGGTTCCTTGTCCATGGAATTTACCCTCGAGCCATCCACCGACATATTTTTCTCCATCCCCCCATTTATAAGTGCCTTGTCCATGGAATTTATCTTCACTCCATTCACCGGAATATTTCGACCTATCTGCATAGACTATATTGCCTATATCATGCTTTTTGTTATTAACAAACTTGCCTTGGTATATGTATTGACCTCGTTCCATAACGGTGCCGTAGCAGTTTTCTCGATTGTCTGATTTGCATATAAGCTCCTGAGCAATTTGAGGCGGATCTCCCTCGAATAAATCACCCCATTCAGGTATTCTGGATACCAGATTTCCTTTTTCCCAGAATCCCATCTTTTCAATGGAACCGCCTAGATGTCTAGCAATTCCCAAACCGTATCTGTGTTGGTCGCGCCATTGACCTTCATATGTCCGTCCATCCGGCCAGGTATAGATTCCATAAAAAAATGAACCGTCAAGAAATTCTCCTTCAAATCTATGTCCTTCTGCCCATTCACTGGTATAAATCCCATAACAGTTTGTCCAGTGATCTCCTTCACAAGGAGGCAGTTCTTTTACGGCTTCAGATTCTTCTTTTTCAGTATTTTTATTGTCATTAAAAAAGTGCATTGCTATTCCAAGGCGTATTGCCTCCTTTTCGAATGATTCAGCTGTTAATTTCTTAACCAGTTCATCATTGTAAAAAATTCCAAACTCCATTGTTCCATCCGACCATAAGTATTTTCCTAATCCATGGAATTTATTCTTAAGCCATTCACCTACATATATTTCTCCATCCCCCCAATCATAAGTTCCTAGTCCATGAAAATCACCATCAAGAAATTCCCCAATATATGAACTTCCATCCGACCAAACTATAGTCGCTTCACCATTCAAAAAGTCATTGAGCCATTCGCCAGTATATATTGCCTCGCTAGTTGCGTATTCTCCAAAACACTTTGTCCAGTAGTCTCCTTCACAGGGAGGCAATTGTTTCCCTGAATCTTCAGCTAATGACTGAAAAGTTAAAAAAAGGAGTACAAAAACAATTTTTAGCATTCTTATAATAAATATATTGAATATAACAATTTTATAAGAATTTAAATGTTGACTATTCATAAAAAACCTAGCGGTTAGCTAGGTTTTTTATTGAGTTTGGTGGGCCTACTTGGACTTGAACCAAGGACCAATCGATTATGAGTCGACTGCTCTAACCAGCTGAGCTATAGGCCCGGAGCAGGAATTATTCCAAAAAGCTTTGTAATTTGTGAGCACGTGATGGATGTCTCAATTTACGTAACGCTTTTGCTTCAATTTGTCGAATTCTTTCTCGTGTGACGTCAAATTGTCGACCGACCTCTTCTAAGGTGTGATCAGTACTCATATCGATTCCAAAACGCATCTTCAAAACCTTAGCCTCTCTTGGGGATAAATTAGCCAAAAGGTCACCAGTCGTCTCTTTTAGACTCTCGCGAGTGGTAACTTCAACAGGCGAAGATAGTTTTTCATCTTCGATAAAATCGCCAATAGTAGAATCTTCATCGTCACCAACTGGATTCTCCATTGATAAAGGTTCTTTAGCAATTTTAAGAATTTTATTAATTTTGTATTCTGGCAATTCCATCTCAATTGCAAGTTCTTCTGGTGTGGCTTCACGTCCAAATTTTTGTAATAGCTGTCGTCTCACTCGATTTAATTTATTAATTGTTTCAATCATATGCACAGGTATACGAATTGTGCGAGCCTGGTCAGCAATTGAACGAGTAATTGCTTGACGAATCCACCAAGTAGCATAGGTTGAGAATTTGTAACCACGTCGGTACTCAAACTTATCAACTGCTTTCATTAAGCCAACATTACCTTCTTGAATTAGATCTAAGAATTGCAAGCCACGGTTAGCGTATTTCTTTGCGATTGAGATAACAAGGCGTAAATTTGCTTCAATCATTTGACTTTTGGCATCTTTTGCCTTACGGTCACCCTGTCGAAGCTTTTTATTGATATTCTTTAACTCAGATATTTTAATTTGCATTGAAATTTCATGTTCTAAAAGACTTTTTTGTGCATAGTAGATATCATCTTTATAAACTTTTAGCGATTTTATTAAGGCGTTATCAAGGTTAAGTGATATCAGCCAATCAAAGTTCGTTTCATTTCCAGGAAAAGAATCATAAAAGACTGTTCTAGTCATACCAGCATCAAGGCATGCTTGTCGAATTATATTTTCTTCTTTTTTCACTTCATCGACGCGATGAGAAACAATTTCCATCATAGTGCTTACTAATTTTGGCGCTAATCTTAACTGTGAGATATGTTCTGAGAACTTTTGTCTAGCTTTAATTGTTTTGTTATCAAGATAACCATGCTTTTTGTTAGCATTAACATAGCTTTTAAATGTTTTTTGGATTTTTTCAAAGCGTTCATATACTTCACCCTCGTCTGGACCCGTGTATTCTAATTCATCAAATTCTTCTTCATCTTCTTCACTAATCTCGTCAAGTTCCATCTCATCAAGGTGAGCTTGTTTTTGCATTATAAGTGCCTGCTTTTCTTCAAACTCTTCTGCATCACCTTGGTAGCCGATGACAACATCAGTCATCTTACATTTGCCCTCCTCGAGTCTTGTGTATGCTTTAAAGAAGTAATCAGAAATTTCAGGATAAAGGGAAATGGCTTGCATAATTTGAAAGACACCTGCCTCTATCTCCTTTGCAATTCGAACTTCGTCTTGTTGTTTGAGTAATTCCACTACACCCATCTCTCTCATATACATTCGTACAGGGTCTGTAGTTCTTCCAAATTCTGAGTCAAGTGCGGCTAATGCAGCCACGGCGACCTCGGCAGAGTTTGCTTGGGCTTTCCCTCCTGACTCCATGACTAATGTATCTGCGTCTGGTGCTTCATCAGCAACAACAATATCTAGCTCTTCTAAAATAGTAACAATTGGTTCTACTTGTTCAGGAGTTAATAGGTCTTCTGGCAGGAGATCATTAATCTCAGAGTAAGTTAAGTAGCCTTGCTCTTTACCTATTGTAATTAGGCTATTTAGTGCTTGTTTGTGAGCTTCTGTGGTTGTTTTCATAATTGAGTTTTTTGCAAAACAGAGAAAGAATTATACCTAAGTCATATGATTTTTTTTGTTCTTAATTCAGTATCTTAGATAAGGTTAATATTACTTAGAATCAATGAAAATTGAACTAATTGATTGCTCTTCGCTAATTCTTCTGATAACGTCTGCGAGTGTCGGAGCAATGGATAATTGTCTAATTTTAGGGCAGGTCATCGCTTTGTCTGTCAAGGGAATTGTGTTTGTGATTACGACTTCATCTAAAGTAGAGTTGGTTATATTTTCTACAGCCTTTCCAGATAGAACTGCATGTGTCGCATAAGCAACAACCTTATTGGCTCCTTTCTCTTTTAAGATATCAGCCGCTTGGCAAAGTGTACCAGCGGTATCAACCATGTCATCTACAATAATACAAGTACGTCCTGAAACATCGCCGATTACATTCATCACCTTAACTAAATTAGGCTCTGGGCGTCTTTTATCAATGATAGCAAGGTCAGCGTCATTGATTCTTTTTGCTGCAGCTCTCGCTCTTGCAACACCACCTACATCTGGAGAAACAACCACTACATCATTGTAGTTGCAATCTAAAATATCTTTAACTAGAACCGGTTGCGCATATATGTTATCTATAGGAATATTAAAGAATCCTTGTATTTGGTCGGCATGTAAATCCATCGTCAAGATGCGATCGACACCTGATGTTTCAATCATTTTTGCAACTAGTTTGGCTGTAATTGGCACTCGGGTCAAGCGAGAACGCCTATCTTGTCGTGAGTAGCCAAGATAAGGTACTACAGCGGTAATTCTTCCAGCTGAGGAACGCCTAAGTGCATCTACCATCACCAGCAATTCGATGAGTGTTTCAGCTGGAGATGGACCACAGGTTGGTTGAATAACAAAGACATCACAGCCACGAACATTATCTAGTATTTCAATCTGTGATTCACCATCACTAAATTGACCAACAAAAGCCTTACTTTGGGTAATTTCTAGATTATCAATAATTTCGGAAGAAAGATTTGGGTTGGCATTTCCGCTAAAGATTTTGATTCTTTCTAGAGACATCCGGCTGCGCTCTTATTGATGTAGCTGACAATTATACAAAAAAAATACCTAATTAATCATAATAGTTTTTTGCCTAGTGATTTTATTGATAATTTATAACAGTTTATTAATATATGGTGTTATATCTTCAGGCTCAACTGTTGAACTAAAACGTTTAAAAGGGCTGCCGTTACGATCAATTAGGAATTTAGTAAAATTCCATTTAATACTGTTATTTAACTTGCCCTTTAATTCACTTTTTAAATATTTATAAAGCGGGTGAGTATCTGCGCCATTAACTTTAATCTTTTTTGACATAGGGAAGGTAACATCATAATTGAGGCTACAAAAATCTACTATTTCTTCTGAAGAACCAGGTTCTTGTTTGCCAAATTGGTTGCATGGAAATCCAATTATTACAAGCCCATTGTCTTTGTATTCTTGGTAAAGCTTTTCTAGTCCAGTATAGTGATAGGTTAGGCCACAATAACTTGCTGTATTAACAATTAGAATTACCTTTCCTTTGAATTTACTCAAAGAAATTTCTTCACCATTAAGTTGATTAATATTGAATTGATAAAATTCTTCACTCATTAGCTGCTCCTAATAGAGAAAATGGCTGGGATGGCAGGATTTGAACCTGCGCATGACGGGATCAAAACCCGTTGCCTTACCACTTGGCGACATCCCAATTGTTTGTTGGTGATCTATCTATCGCTTTTGCGACAAAACCAGACCACTGTGATGGCAGTTTTTCCTTTGCTATCAGTGCATCTTTTTTGTTTTCAAAGGCTATAAAAACACAACATCCACTACCCGTCATTCTAGCAACACCAAGATGGTTTTCAGTCAAGTCTAGATGGTTTAAAGCTTGTTGTATTCCGCCTTCTAGTTCAATTGCAGCATCTAAGCAGTCGTTATGTGGATTTGAAACCAATGAAAAGTCTGACATTTTCCTTTGTACTGGTGACATTGTCAATGCTTTGTGAGCGAAAATTTCTTGAGTGGATACATGTTTATTGATTGAAACAACTAAATAATAAAATCTTGGCAAATTGATGGGAGTTAAAATATCTCCTTTGCCTTCAGCCCATGCACTGTGACCATTGATAAATACTGGGACATCGGCACCCAGAGTTTGACCTATATCGAGGAGTTCACTTTTGGGTAGCTTTAAATTCCATAAATTATTAAGTGCTATCAAAACCGTTGCTGTATTTGAGCTTCCTCCTCCAAGACCACCCCCGATGGGTATTTTTTTAATGACACCTATATCAACTCCAGATTCCGTTTTAGAGTATTTTTTTAAGGTATTTGCACTATGTAAAATTAAGTCTTTGTCAGGTGGTATTGTCTCGTTGCCATAAATACGATTTATTTCGCCATCATTCCTTAAGTTGAAAGTAATTTCGTCGCCATAATCTAGCAGCTGAAAAATAGTTTGAAGGTTATGATAGCCGTCTGCTCTTTTTGAGGTAATGTGCAAAAATAGGTTAATTTTTGCGGGTGCAAGATAGGTTGCTTCAGGCATCAATAAAGTGTTCTCGATAGTGCTTCAATTCATTTATAGAATCGTAAATGTCTGACAAGGCTAAATGCTTTGATTGTTTGAATGAAGTACTAACAACGTCAGGTTTCCAGCGAACTGCCAGCTCTTTTAGTGTTGAAACGTCTATATGACGGTAATGGAAAAACTTCTCAAGCTTTGGCATGTAGTTAGAAAGAAATCTACGGTCTTGGCAAATTGAATTACCGCACATTGGTGAAGCATCCGGATCGACATACTTCGTCAAGAAATCTAAAGTCTGTTTTTCGGCTTCATTTATAGAGATTTTGCTTTCCTTTACCCGCTGGACTAGGCCAGACTTATTGTGTTGACGAGTGTTCCATTCATCCATGCTATCTAAATGCTTGTTATCTTGGTGGATGGCTATAGAAGGCCCTTCTGCTAAAACATTAAGGTCAGCATCGGTAACAACAGTGGCGATTTCAATAATAATATCCTTTTCTGGAACCAAGCCTGTCATTTCAAGGTCTATCCAAATAAGGTTTGTTTTTTTATTCATTGCAGATCTAACTATTACTGGCCTTAACATAATCATCAAGTTTTTGTTGTGCACTACCGTCCAACAATGCTTGGTTCGCTCTGTCAACACCTAATTGTAGTGAGGCGGTTAGTCCGCTTACATAAATCGCTGCACCTGCATTTAGAGAGATAATGTCTTTTGCAGTTCCATTAAATCCTGAGAAAGCTTCTTTAATAAGTGCAAGAGAGGCTTCAGCATCATCAACTTTAATATCATCTAATTTACCCAAATTAAAACCTAATTCCTCAGGATGGATTGAGTATGTAGTGACAATCCCATCTTTTAATTCAGAGATAAATGTTTTATCGGCAATAGATAGTTCATCAAGACCATCGGCAGAGTGAACAACCATCACGTGGCGAGAGCCCAGCCCTTTAAGCACATTAGCTATAGGCTCAATTAAGCTTTGATCATAAACGCCCATTACTTGGTTGGGAGCTTTAGCTGGGTTAGTTAGGGGGCCCAAAACATTAAATATTGTTCGAACCGCAAGCTCTTTTCTTGGGCCAATAGCGTGCTTCATGGCACTATGATGGGCCGGTGCAAACATAAAGCCGACGCCAATCTTTTCAACGCATTGACTAATAAAATTTGGACTTAAATCAAGATTAACTCCTGCAGACTCTAATACGTCAGCACTACCTGATTTTGAAGAGATTGATCGATTACCATGCTTAGCGACCTTTCCGCCGGCTGCAGCTACGACAAAGGCAGAAGCAGTAGAAATATTAAACAATCCCAAGCCGTCACCACCAGTTCCACATGTATCAACCAGATAATCTGAGCTACTAATTTCTACAGGTGTAGCCAGAGAGCGCATAACTTTCGCACTAGCAGTAATTTCTTCAATAGTTTCTCCCTTCATTGACAGACCAACTAAAAAGGCGCCAATTTGTGCGTCAGTTGTTTGACCTGTCATTATGTTGTTCATTACATCATGCATTTGATCTTCGTTTAAATTTTGTTTTGCAATGACTGCTTTGATGGCTTGTTGTATGTTCATGTTATATTTTGACTCATTAAATATTCAATATCTTTTACTTCTTTGACTGCAGATTTTGATAAAACATGATGACCATCTTTGGTTACCAAGACATCATCTTCAATTCTTATACCAATATTCCAGTACTCAGGGTCAATTTTATCATTCTTGTGAATATAGATTCCTGGTTCCACAGTTGTTACCATGCCTTCTTTAAAGTCTCTAAAGTCATTATCAATTTTATATTCACCGACATCATGAACATCCAGACCCAACCAATGCCCCGTTTTATGCATATAAAACTCAGTTAAATTATTTGGTTCTTTCATAATGCCAAGTTTGGTCAGTTCACTAGAGATAATATCACAGGCTATTTCGTGAGGAGTATTTACTTTTTCTCCAGGTTTAATGCACGTGATGGCAGACTTTTGTGCACTCAGAACAATTTGATATATCTGTTTTTGAGCTTTACTAAAGCGTCCATTAATCGGAAAGGTACGTGTAATATCCGAGGCGTAGCCTAATGATTCACAACCTGCATCAATTAGCAGCAGTTCACCATCATTTAAAATTTTGTTGTTTTCAGTGTAATGAAGTATGCAGCTATTTTCCCCACTAGCAACAATCGGTGGATAGGCGTGATCAGAATTTCTAGTTCGAAATTCTGCGCCAATCTCTGCTGCAACGTGGTATTCATATAATCCAGGTGATACTTTTGTCATTGCTATCATGTGTGCATTTGCAGCAATATTGGCTGCAGTTTGCATATTTTGGATTTCAGTAGAGTCTTTAATAAGACGCATTTCAGATATAACAGGATTTAGAGATTTGATTTCATTTTCAAGAATTGAAATAATATTTTCGTTGAGTTTGTTTGTACTGGAATTATCGAAATAAACTAGGTGATTTTTATTAATGAGTTTGTGTATTGATTTTAAAAAGTCATCAATAGAATAGGCATTATCTGCTAATAAGACTTTCGGAGCTGCTTTTACTCCGAGACGTTTACCATTCCAGATCTCTTTTGTTTTGTCTTTAGGTCGAAGAAAGATGCTGTAGTTTTTATTAGAAAAAACCGCAATGGCATCAGGCTCGGTAAAGCCAGTAAGATACCAAAAACTACTGTCTGGACGAAATGGGTAATTGACATCACTGTTCCTCTTTTGTTCACTATTACTGCTAACAATAACTACGGCATTGTCACTCAATTTGCTTAATAACTCTTGTCGTCTTTTTTTGATGTATCATTTTCTTAAGAACATTTAGCTCTCTGTTGACTAATCCCAAAACGATACCATGAAAAACATACGACTTTATCAAAATACTATGTTCAAGTTAGGCGATAAGGTTATCTTAGAAAAAAATAATGAGCATCACCTTCTTAAAGTATTACGTTTCCCTGTCGGCAAAATTATTACTCTGTTTAATGGGGATGGTTTTGATTACCAAGCAACGGTCATCAGTACAAAAAAAACTTGTAAAGTTGAGGTTATTTCGCAACAAAAAAACGAGAGTGAATCTAGCTTGGATTTAACTCTTGCACAAGCTATTGTCAAAGGTGAAAAAATGGATTTTTTAATTCAAAAAGCAGTTGAACTTGGTGTGACACGCATTATGCCAATACAAACTGAGCGTTGTGTTGTTAGGCTAAAAGTTGATAAAGTTGCCAAAAGAATTAATCATTGGCAAAAAATAGCAAATCATGCTTGCGGACAATCTGGGCGCTCTGTAATCGTCGATATCTCAATACCGCAAACACTTACTGAGCTATTAAATAAACCCGATCATAATGGTTTTGTTCTACATCATCGAGCAACTGAAAACCTCCAAACCATCGAAAAACCATCAAAAGCAACGATTCTAATTGGTCCAGAGGGCGGTTTGAGTGATATAGAAATTAAACAAGCTATTGAAGCAGGGTTTCAACCACTTTTATTAGGAAAAAGGATTTTAAGAACTGAGACCGCTTCGCTTGTGATGATTGCAAATATGCAGCTTTTATGGGGTAGTTGAGACTAATTTAAGAGCTTAAAACTTATATTTAACGATTTACTCTAAATCGCCCAGTTCAGTGCTGAGCTCACGAGCACGATCAAAGGCTGCTCTCGTTGCGCTGGCAACAATCCCTTCAAAATTTTGGTCTTGAAAGCTCTCGATAGCTGCTTGCGTTGTACCGTTAGGTGAAGTGACATTGGTGCGGAGTGTTTTTGGATCCTTGCCACTCTTAGTTGCCATTAAACCAGCACCAAAAGCTGTTTGAACGCTTAATTCTTTGGCTGTTTTTTCGTCTAAACCTAGTGCCATTCCTGCTTGAGTCATAGATTGCATGAGCAAGAAAAAATAAGCAGGTCCGCTACCAGAAATTGCTGTAATTGCATCAATGAGTTTCTCTTCATTAACCCAGAAGCAATCCCCAACGGATGAAAGTATAGTTGTTACTAAAGCCTTATGTTCGTCACTAACAAGTTCGTTTGGAAATAAACCTGTAACGCCATGTTGCATAAGAGCTGGTGTATTAGGCATTGTTCGAACTATAGAGTAGTTACCCCCAAGCCAACGATTAATATCGTTTACTCTAATGCCAGCCACAATAGAGATGAAAAGATGTTTTGGTTTAATTTTCACTCTCAGTTCACGGCATACCTTTGAGAGGACTTGAGGCTTGACAGCGAATACTATGATGTCACAAGCTTCTACGAGAGATGAGTTATTTTCAAAAGTAGTGATATTGAGTTCTGCCTCTCTTTTTTGTAGCAACTCATCATTAGGATCACTTACCTTAATATTTTTCGAGTCATAACCGTTATTCAATAAGCCGTTAATCAGTGCGTAAGCCATGTTGCCAGCACCAATAAATCCAATGACTGTTTCGTTTTCCATATAAAATATTCCACTTGTTAAAACTTAAGTTAATTCTACCGAAATTGGTGTAAATATAGAACAATAATGACAACATTCCAACCAAAATTAATAATGATTGATGTTGACGGAACTTTAGTCGATAGTGTTCCTGACCTTGCATATTGTATAGACGAGATGATGAAGAAACTTGGTCAGCAAAAATGGGGTGAAGCCAAAGTGCGTCATTGGGTCGGTAATGGCATTCCTAAGCTAGTAGAGAGGGCGTTAACTGGGGAGCTTGAAGGGCGACCAATAAAAGAAGTCTTTGATATAGCTTATCCAATTTTTTTAGACCTTTATGAAGATAATGCGACCAAAAGGTCTTACTTGTATGATGGTGTTCGGGAAGGTTTGGATTATTTACAATCTCAAGGATATCAATTAGGCTGTGTAACCAATAAATCAGAGCAATTTACCCACCCGTTACTCCAAGTCCTAGGTATTTTTAATGTTTTTAAAATAATAATTTCGGGTGATACCTTAGTTAAAAGGAAGCCAGACCCTATGCCATTGCTATATTGTGCTGAGCACTTTAATCTGAAGCCAGAAGAGTGCCTAATGCTGGGTGATTCTGTTAGTGATGTTAAGGCAGCTCGAGCTGCTGGTTTTGATATTATTTGCATGTCTTACGGTTATAATCATGGCAACGATATTGCGGATGAAAACCCCGATCTAGTAATAGATTCAATGACCCAGCTAAGAGAGCATTTATAGTGAATTTTGATGACCAACATGTTTGGCATCCTTATGCCAAAATTCCCAATGCAGTGCCTACATATTTAGTAGAATCTGCAGACCATGTTTATCTTAATCTCGAAGGAGGTAAGAGAGTTATTGATGGTATGAGTTCATGGTGGTCGGTGATTCACGGTTACAACAATCCGGTTCTTAACCAAGCAATAAAAGATCAGATTGATAGTGTTTCTCACGTTATGTTTGGGGGTTTAACTCATCAACCTGCTATTGATCTGTGTCAGCTTCTTATTCAAATAACACCTCCAGGTCTTGACAAGGTATTTTTGGCAGATTCAGGCTCTGTTTCTGTAGAAGTTTCCCTCAAAATGGCGTTGCAATACTGGTACAACAAGGGCCGAATAGATAAGACACATTTCGTTACCCCAAGAGGTGGTTATCACGGCGACACTTTTGGAGCGATGAGTGTTTGCGATCCAGAAAACGGTATGCATCATTTATTTCAAGGCGTATTAACTACACATTATTTTGTTACAAAACCAAATCTTAAAAACACCTCTAGAGCTCTCGCTGATCTTAAAAAAGTTTTGAAGGAAAGCCACAATAATATTGCTGCAATGATTCTTGAGCCAATTGTGCAAGGTGCGGGCGGCATGAATATTTATGAGCCAGAATATCTCAAAGGAGCTAGGTCACTCTGTGATACCTTTGGAGTACTCTTAATTGTGGATGAAATTGCTACAGGTTTTGGTCGAACCGGAAAACTGTTTGGTTGTGAACACGCTAATATTTCACCAGACATACTTTGCTTGGGTAAAGCTTTAACTGGTGGTTATATGACTATGGCAGCAACACTGTCAACTACTGAAGTTGCTGAAACTGTTGGTGTGCTTATGCATGGACCTACTTTTATGGGAAACCCTTTGTCTTGTTCGGTTGCAAATAGAAGTATTGATTTGTTGTTGAATAGTGATTGGCAAAACAGGATATTGCAAATAGAAAACATAATGAAGTCAGAATTATTAACATTAAAAAAACATAAATCAGTATCGGATGTTCGAGTAATTGGTGCTATAGGTGTGGTTGAATTTGAGAGTCCACTTGATATGAAAGTAGTTCAGGAAGAGCTGATTGAAAATGGAGTTTGGTTAAGACCCTACGGTAAATTGCTCTATACCATGCCACCTTATGTCATAAAAGACGAAGAATTGTTAACTATCACTAAGGCAATGAGCGCAATCGTTAATAGTTTTAAAGACTAATCTATAGGGTCAACATCTAAAAACCAGCGCACTGACGTTTTAACATTTATTGTTTCTAGGTGTTTGTAAAAAGTTTTAATGACTCGGTGAAGGTGATTTCTATTTATTGATTGTAAGTAAAGATTAAAGTAGTAGTAATTGGCCTTTTTTTCAATAACAGCAGGCACTGGGCCCCAAATTTCAACGGAATCTATATCGATTTTTTTAAGCAGGTCTGCAACTTTATTTAAAAATTTTTCTGCGTTATTTTTATTTTTAGAATTAGCACAAATTAAAGCTTGGTGTGAATAAGGAGGTAACCGAGTGTCTTCACGTTCTTTTAATAATGTACTAGCGTATTGAGAGTAGTGTGAAGATCTAATAAAGTTAAATATTGGGTGATTTGGGTAGCGAGTTTGAATGGATACCTCACCTTTGTGATCACTTCTGCCAGCTCTACCAGAGACTTGAATTAAGAGCTGTGCCAAATGTTCTGTGGCTCTGAAATCCATTGATAATAATCCAACATCTACGTCTAGTATGCCGACAAATGTCAAGTTTGAAAAATCATGACCTTTGGCTAGCATTTGAGTACCAACTACGATGCATGGTTCGCCTGAATTTATTTTTTCTAAGTGAGTTGCAAAAGCTTTTTTTCTACGCGTTGTATCTCTATCAATTCTAATAATAGTTACGTCGGGGAAAAAAGACTCAAGGTTTTCCTCCAATCTTTGTGTTCCATAACCTAAAACCTTTAGACTCTGTTGATGACAGGAAGGGCAAGAGGATTCTGGTATTTTTTCAATACCACAATGATGACACTTTAAACGATTAATGTGACTATGATAGATAAGAGCAGAGTCGCAACGAACACATTCAGCTTTCCAATCACAATCTGTGCAGTAAAAAACGGGAGCATAACCACGACGATTGATAAATAACATAACTTGTTTGTTGTCTTCGAGGTGATGCTTCATTTTTGCAACCAAAGGCACTGATAACGCCTCTGCTGTTTGATTTCTCATATCAATTAAATTAACGTCTGGCATAATCGCTTGACCAGGTCGAGAACTTAAAACGAGCTGAGTGAGTTTCTTATCGACTACATTTTTCAAGGTTTCAAGTGATGGTGTGGCAGTACCTAAAATTAAGGGAATGTTTGCTAGTTTAGCGCGAATAAAGCTAAGATCTCGTGCTGAATAACGGAAGCTAGATTGTTGTTTGAAAGAGCCATCATGCTCCTCATCAACAATCACTAAGCCTAGATTTGGCATTGGAGTAAAAATTGCCGAACGTGTTCCAAGTACCACTCCAGCTTCACCGGTTTTTGCCATTAGATAAGCATCCAATTTTTGTGTTTCATTTAATTGTGAGTGGACAGCAACGACCTTTGCTTCAACCCTCTCCTCGAAACGTGCAATCATTTGCGGTGTTAAACCAATTTCAGGAACCAGTACAAGTACCTGTCTTCTTTTCTTGAGTAAGGTTTCAGTAATGCTCAGGTACACTTCAGTTTTCCCGCTACCAGTGACACCTTGAAGTAAGAAACCATGAAAATTGTTTACTGATTTTAGAACTGCCTGAATTGCTTTTTTCTGCTCATTCGTTGCGTCAAAGGCACAAGGAGATGTTGTATTATTATGTGTAATTGTTTTTTTGATAACAGCTGACTTACCTTGTCTAAGATTTTTAGGCAGAGCGCTAGCGAAGACTTCACCGAGTGGATGGTGGTAATACTTTGCTGACCAGAATAAAAAATCAAGTATCTCTTTTGACAAAAGTGCTTTCTGGTCGAGTATTTCCTCAACTGATCGCAGTTTATCGAAGTCACTTTTCTTTTTATGTGACAATACAATAGCAGTTACTTTTTTTTGTCCAAACGGAACTTTAACTCTGGCACCAATACTAACTTTTTGATCACACAAATAGTCAAATGTATTGTGTAAAGGGACGGGTATAGCTACTTCTATGATCGATGACAAAGTAAAATGTTTTAGGGATAAAATAACTATTTTATCAATATTCACAAGCCATGGTCGTTATTCAAAATATCATTAATGATGCAACCGTAGATGAGGAAAAACTCAAACTTACCTGCCAGCAATTTATGCAAGAGTTTGATGTTGGTGATAGTGAGTTAGTGGTACGTCTTGTATCACCTATCGAGATTCAGACTCTTAATAAAGAGTATCGAGTGAAAAATCAAGTAACTAACGTCCTTTCTTTTTCAAGCGACATACCTTTGGAAATTGGAGAATCTATTTTAGGAGATGTGGTTATTTGTGTGGATGTGGTTCGAAAGGAGGCTGTATTAGGGGATAAAACTTTTCCAGATCATTTAAGTCACATGGCTATTCATGGGATTCTTCACTTGTTGGGCTATGACCATGAAGATTTAACTTCTGCAAATAAAATGGAAGAAATTGAGATTGAATTTTTAAAAAAAATTGGGGTTAATAACCCTTATCAATGATTTAACCTTCAACCATCTCACCTAAATTTTCCATAGCCCTTAACTTACCATCGATGTAATACATTCTTAAATGATCCCTTTCCCAAGGAGGGATGTTCGCTTCTTGTAAAATTTTTTTCAGCGATTGTGAGTGCTGTTTACCTTTGAGCTTGATACGTTGACCATCTTGACGAAAGCGTACCTCGAAATTAGGCAGATCTTTTAATGATTCATAATAAAGGCATGGCCTAGTTGTTTTGGTATATTTTTCGTCAAAAAAGTATAGCTCGTTATGATATCGTCTAACCTGATAATGATGCCAGTTAACGATAGATTTTGCATCTGCCTTGGCATGAATTAAGGAAATAATTTCTTGCAATACTTTATCAGATGGAGAGAGTAATTCGTGCTGACTAATGTAATGACGAATAACATTAACCATTCTTCTTTTTGGTAATTTAACCAAAGGGGCGACTTGTAACTTATCCTCAATAATAAGGTTGTGATTAGTAATATCTAGTTTAGCCAAATCATGCATTAAATTGAGTGCTTCAGCTTGATGTTTAGCGCTTCTCGCTATATTTTTTGTGAGGTTAGTAAATATAGCTGACAGTTTAGGTAAAAACTCAAGCCTCAAAAGATTTCGTCTAAAGTTGATATTTTTATTACTATCATCTTCAACCCAGTCAAGATGGTTTTCTATAGCATAGTCAGTTATTTGTTGTCTTGAGATTGTCAAAAGAGGTCTATATAGTTGAGAGCCATGAATGGTTTTATTTTTCGGCATGGCGGATAAACCAGCAACACCACTACCTCTGAACAGTTGTAATAAAAGTGTTTCGGCTTGATCGTCTTGATGATGACCTGTGCAAAGTATTTCATCAGCCTTCAATTCAGAGGTTAATGAAAGATAGCGCTTTTCACGAGCAATTTTTTCAACGTTAGATACATTTTCTATGAATATATCAATACTTTTAAAATTAATGTCGGCGTTCTGGCAAAGGTTTTTGCAGAAAGATTGCCACTGATGACAATAGTCTGAGAGATTGTGGTTGATATGTATAGCTCTAACTTTGCTAGGGTAGTGTTTGTTTAAGAAATGCAGAAGGACAACCGAATCGATGCCACCACTAAGGGCAACGACAATTTTTTTGTCGATTAAAAAATCGTCTTTATTCGTTAAATCTACCAAAGCTTAAGAGTTTTTTGTGTCTTTCACTAATAAGTTCTTCTATAGAAACATCTTGTAAGGACTTTAATTCTTTAATGAGAGCTTTTTTAAGGAAACTACAAGATTTTTCCGGGTCTCTGTGAATACCACCTAGTGGTTCTGGAATGATTTTATCAATAAGTTTGTGCTTTTTTAGGTGTTTGCTAGTCATTTTAAGAGACTCTGCTGCAATATTTGCTTTAGAGGCATCTTTATAAAGGATAGATGCGCAGCCCTCAGGCGAGATGACTGAATAAATGCTATATTCAAACATCATAGTTGTATCAGAAAGTCCAATTGCGAGCGCTCCACCTGAACCACCTTCACCAATAACGACTGCTATGATGGGTGTTTTCAAAGTAGACATTTCGTATAGATTTCTTGCAATCGCTTCACTTTGACCACGTTCCTCAGCACCAATGCCTGGGTAGGCTCCCGGAGTGTCAATAAAGGTAATGACTGGGAGTGAGAATTTTTCGGCCATCTTCATTAGTCTAAGCGCTTTTCGATAGCCTTCGGGTCTGGTCATGCCAAAGTTATGAAAAATTTTTTCTTTTGTGGTACGACCTTTTTGTTGTCCTATAAACATGAAATCGAAACCATCCATTTTGGTGATGCCACCAATCAAAGAGTGATCATTCGAAAAAGCACGATCACCATGAAGTTCAGTAAATTCATCAAAAATATTTTCTATGTAATCTAATGTGTAAAGTCTTTGAGGATGTCTTGCAAGTTGAGAAATTTGCCAATCTGAGAGAGAAGTAAATATTTTTTTTGTTAGTAACTCACTTTTTAATTTGAGTGAGTCCATTTCTTTGGCAATATCAGCATCATCTTTGACACTCTCGAGTGCATCAATCTTATCTTCCAGTTCAGCAATGGGCTGTTCAAAATCAAGATAATTTAAGTTCATTTAGTCACCAAAATGGTAGAGATTAATTATTTGTGATTATAGCAGAAGCTATAGCTATAATCTGTCAATGGACTGGCTAACACTGCTCTCACTAACCATTGCAACTTTCGTCTACGCAATTTCACCTGGACCAGGTTTATTTGCTGTTTTAGCAATTTCAACAAGATACGGTGCGATGCCAGCAATGTGGCTTTCATTTGGACACACTGTTGGTGATATTATTTATGTTACAGTAGCCATGTTAGCTCTCAGTGCATTAGCTGAGATAATTAGTAATAGTTTGCTATATGTCAAAATTCTTGGAGCCTCGTATTTGATATACATTGGCTATCAACAGTGGCGTTCAAAGGGCGTAAGCTTCGAACAATCGAATAAAAAAGAATCAATATTGAAGTTGTTATTAGCAGGATTTATTGTTGGCGTAACTAACCCTAAAACCATTATTTTTTATTTATCATTTCTTCCTATATTTGTTGATCTTAATAATTTAACAATTGCAACTGAAATTCAGGTAATTAGTGTCATAGGGTTTACCGTTTTCTTTGTATTGAGTTTAGCCAATGTATTGGGTCTGAAGCTTAGAAGACATATTGAAAATCCGGCAGTTATTAAGCGGGTCAACGAAGTAACGGGTGTCACGATGATTTTGGTTGGCATTTTTGTAGCACTCTATTAATATATGGAGTTAAGAATGATCGAGTCTAAAAATACAATGTCTTTATTGATGGTAATGGTGACCTTTACCTGGGCTCTATCAGGAATTGCAACAAAATATTTATCGTTTTATATTAGCGAGAATGAGATTGTTGTGTATAGATATTTTTTTGCAGTTGTGTCGACTTTTCCATTACTTTGGTGGATGAAAATTCCGATAAACATTAATAAAAAAAATCTTTTATTATCACTACTACTGGCGATATTTTTAATTGGAAATACGCGCTTTTATTTTATGGGAATGCAGCATGGCGTCGCTGGATTGGGGGCCGCACTTGTGACCGTTTTAATTCCAATATTTGTCTATATATTTATGGTTTTTTCTAAGAAATCTCAGCCAACATTAAGGGACTGGTTTGCATTGCTTTTTGGAATAATAGGTGTATCGTTTATGATGAACTTTGAACAGTTAAGCCTTTCTGAGTGGATGCGTGGCGGCAACCTTTATTTTGTTTTGGCCGCCTTCTTTTATGCGTTGATAACTATTTTTGGTGCATTTATGAGAGGCATGCATGTTATGGCGTTTAATTTTTACATTTGCATTTTTGCGTTAGCGATTGATTGGTTTGTGTCGTTTGATGGATCATTCCTTTCTGAGGTCAATATGGATAAAGTATTTTGGATTAATATATTTATTCTTTCAGTTTTGAGTACTACGATTGCAGCTACTCTTTACTATATTGGACTCAAAGTTTTAGGCTCTAAAAAGTGCTCTGAGTTTAGTTTGTTGACACCATTTTTTGCGATAGCATTGGGTGCTCTATTTTTTGGTGAAACACTAACGATAAAAAATGCATTAGGCACAATTATGGCTGTATCAGCACTTGTTGTTTTGAGTAATGTCAAGTTTAAAGAATTGACAAACTTTAGATAAGTGGTTAACTGTTATTGTGAGGGTAGACCTGATTTTTGTAATTTTTATTAACTATTCAATAACAACTAAGCGGTAGCTTCAATGTCGCGTTCTGTTAGGTCATTCATTATTGCTGTTCGCATTTCGTCAGTAAAATCAAACCAGTCAAATATTTCATGCATGTGTCTTTTGCAACCAACACAGTAGTTATTGTGATTGTATTTACAAATACTTACACATGGACTTTTGATCTGCCTTAATTTATTTCGCTCATTCATAGTGATGGATTATAAATTACAATCAACTTTAAACAGAAAAATTCACGTTTTTCTTTATTCAAGTGGCAATTTAATTTAAACACGCAGCTTCTCATTATCCTTATCGTAAGATGCACTCATCGATACATGGCATTTTCTAGTGCCTATTGAAGTATCAACAGTGAGGTTGGTTCCTTCCTTACAATGCTCTGGCTTAATGTAGGCAAAGGCAATACTGTGGCCTACCCGATAACCATAAGCACCACTTGTAATGATCCCGCTTAATTTGTCACCAAAAAAGACGGCCTCATTGCCAAAACATTCTGCAGGCAAATGGTCGTCAAATACTAGATATGCTAGTTTTGTATCAACACCATTAGTTTTTCGTTCACGTATATTTTCCGAACCGATAAAGTCTCTACTAAGGTCAAGGAAGCGATCCATTCCAGCCTCAAGGGCAGAAATCTCTTCTGTAAACTCTGTTCCATAAGCGCGATACATTTTTTCCAATCGCATACTATTAAATGCCTGACCGCCAAAGTCCTTTAATCCATGCTGTTCACCCATTTCCATTAGTGATTCATAGATAGAGATGAGTTGCCAGCTTGGCATATGTAGTTCCCACCCCAACTCGCCCGCATAGGATACCCGCATCGTAAAAACAGAAGCTGAGTCAATTGTAATGTTTCTACAACTCAACCAAGAAAATCCATTATTGCTGAGATCTTCTCTTGTGCATTGTTCTAATATTTGACGAGCATTTGGTCCAGTTAAAAGTAATCCTCCCCAACTCTCTGTCAAATCTTCGATTTCAATTTCATATCCATCAGAGTGACATTTTAGCCAATGATAATCTTTTACTTGGGAGCCTATAGCACCCATTAAAATAAAGTGCTTTTGGTTAATGCGGCTGATAGTCTGTTCCGCCATAATGCCACCATTTGGAGCATGGAAAAGAGTCAAGCCAATTCGCCCATTTTTCGCTGGTAGTTTGTTGCATGACAGTTGATCTAAAAATTCAAAAGCATCTTTTCCTGTTATTTTAAATTTTGCAGTTCCACTTATATCGGTAACGCCGCAAGTGTTTTCGACAGCAGAACATTCCAGAGCAACTGCCTCATGAGCCTCACTGTGAGACCAAGTAAGACTTTCTTTTCTGATTTTTTCTGTTGTAAACCATGCGGGTTTTTCAAACCCTGTATTGACAACATGAATTGCACCTTTCTGTGCCAGCACTGTATGCAATGCACTAACCCTTATTGGTCTGCCATGTGGCCTGTTTTCATTAGGCACAGCCATAGCATACATCCTTTCATAAGACTCAATTGCCCGAGTGATGCAGTATTTCTTATCCGCCCAAAGATCAAATCGTCGAGAATCTAGTGAAGCCATATTGAGTTCAGTTTGTCCGTGTACCATCCATTGTGCAAGGTATTTACCAATACCGCCTTGAGCAATACCGATACTTGCACCACATAAATTCCAAAAGTTTCTTAAGCCTTTAGCTGGTCCAACAAGCAGATTATCATCTGGTGTATGGGTAATAAGCCCATTGATGACACTGCTAATACCAACCTCCTTGAATAAGGGCACAATCTCCATACAGCGCTCTAAAAAAGGCATAAGTCGTTCTAGATCTCCTTCAAATAACTCTCTATCAAACGACCAATCTACTCCTTCTAATGCCCAGGGCTTAGATCCTCTTGTTTCATATGGACCAATCAAAAATCCGTTACCTTCTTGACGAATATATGAGGCAGCTATAGAGTCACGGGTGACAGGTAGTTCTTTTGTCAGTGCAGCAATGTCCGGGTGATTATCAGTAATCAAGTACTGATGTTGTAGGTTAACTAAGGGCACATAAGAACCAACCATTTCACCAACCTGTGGTGAGAAGCAACCACCAGCATTAACAACATGCTGAGCGATAATATTTCCTAATTCAGTGACAACTTCGTACTCACCGCTAGATAGAATATTGATATCAATTACTCGGTTAAAGTTGCTTACCTGGGCACCGGCTTTTTTACTGAGTTGTGCTAACTGTGTAACTACAGTAGTCGGGTCGACGTGTCCGTCATTAGGGGTATATAAGATGTTACGTGCATTATCAAAGCTCATCATCGGATTGATGGTTGAAGCTTCTTCCTTCGAGACAAAATACATTTCACAGCCGATATGGTTTGCTTTACTTATAACGTGACGAAACCACTGCTCCTCAACTTCGGTATGCCCCACCCTTAAAGAACCAGTTTTGTGAAATGATGAAGGAAGTCCAGTTTTTTCTGGAAGAATTTCATCGTAAAGTTTTATCGTATATTCATGAATATGGGAGAGTGTGTGGTTGCCATTAAAATTTGGACATAGACCTGCTGCATGCCATGTTGAACCACTCGTAAGTTCTCCTTTTTCAACTAAGACAATATCAGTCCAACCCTCTTGCGTTAGATGGTACATAAGATTCACACCTAGAGAGCCACCACCAATAATTACTACTTGAGCATGTGTTTTCATATTAGCTGTTTTTATAGTGGTTTTCGTCCAATATCTTTACGGCTTAACTGAATGTCAAATTTTTCACGCAACTCCTTATCAACACTATCACTAATATGATTTGGGAAGTACTCTGATAGTATTTCTTTCTTTTCTTTGATCGCTTTTTCCAATATAACAGGTTTACCCATATCAGCCCAGTCATTAGGGCTTTCTCTATCACTGAGATCTGGATAGATATATTCACTTTGCATGACATTAAGAGTTTGTTCAGCGCCCAAATAATGGGCTTTATTATTCAAACACACATCTTTAATAATATCAAAACAAAGGGAGTCCTCACTCTCATCGCTAAAACCTTTGGTCATTCTTAAGGAGGCGCCTAATAAATCATTATCCAATAATAAGCTTTCAGGACAGGTACCTAAAAGACTTGCATACATTCCTGCTGATTCATAAATAATATTGGCACCAGCTATAGCAGTCACTACATGCGTTGAGGCGCGTTCTGAACCTGCCTGAAAGTCTGGGAATTTTGAATCCGTCATACCTGCCGCTGTACCTGTTGGCAGGTCAAAATAGTTGCCCATTTGTGCGCAAGCTGCTGATATCAAGCCTTGTTCGGGCGAACCACCACACATGGCCCCAGTACGTAAATCGGATACAAATGGCCAGGTACCGAGAATTGATGGTGCACCAGGTTCAATTGCATTAACGTAGACCAAACCACCAAGACACTCGGCCCAGGCTTGTGATACCACACCTGGCAAAAGTGCTGGAGCCGTTGCCCCAGCTTGGGCAGCAGATAGAAGTAGGATGGGCATGCCACCCTCAACACCGACACGCAAGCATTCCAAAGACTCCTCCGCAAATTTCATTGGTGGTACAACAAAACAGTTACTCATACTAACAAAAGGACGCTGCCGCCATTTATCCTCACCACCAGCAATAATATGCAACATCTCAAGACCATCAGTGACATGATGTGACTCGGTAAAACTCACACCAATGTGTTTTTGCGTGCCCATCACCGCGCAATAAACTGCGTTTTGATCCATCTTTCTTGGGTCTACTATATCACGCAGCACGCAGGTTCTTTGAAACATATGTATATGCTCACATTTATCTGCAATTCTGGCCATATCATAAAGATCTTGGCTGAACGATTCCCTATATACATTGTTTTCAGGATCGGCTATCAGGACTGCAGCACCTGCAGTAGAAAAATGAACTTTTGAGCTACTTAAATCTAAATCGTATTTGGGAGATTGGCCGTGAAGAGTCAAACTATGTTGGGTTAAGCGCATGGCCTTTTTAACCACTTCTTTTGGCATTCTAAGTCTGCCATCATCACCCATGACTGCACCAAACCCAACACAGGTTTCAACACAATGCGGAGTTGCGTCAGCAAAACCAATTTCTTCAAGGATGCGGTAGACATTAACTTCAATTGCCTCGACTTGCTTATCACTCAGTGGTTTATACCTGCCACCAATCTCACCTGGCTTAACAGGCTTCTCTTCTTCAGTTAATGGGGCTCTTCTTAAGGCTATTCTTGCCTCTCTTCCTCCCGATTTTCTTCTGGTCATCTGATTAATCCGAGTTGAGTTCTGTTTGAGGCATTTTGATACGAAATTTAATCGCTGTCAATCATTTTTAACTTAATTATTGCATTATTCTATAACATATATTGTTGAAATATCTTAAGTATAAGCAAATGGCTAGTAATGAATTATTTACTGATTACAGTGACCTACGTCAAGCTGTTAGAAATACGCGTGTGCTAAAGGAGCGTCAGGCTTTAGCAAATTTAATAAAAATAGATAAGACTAGCGTCAATCAAAGAGCAGTGATTAGTCAGAAAACATCTGATTTAATTGCAAAATTACGCCAAACTAAAAAACCAGATTTGTTATCTCAGTTTATTGCTGAATATAATTTAAATACTGAAGAAGGGCTCTCATTGATGACTTTAGCTGAGTCTTTTTTACGAGTGCCTGATAACAAAACCAGAGATAAACTTTTTTCAGATAAGATTTCAAATAAGCCCTGGGCGAAACACTTGCGGGGTGGAAAATCTTCTATAGTGAGTATTGCAACTATCGCTCTTAGTATTGCAGATATGTTGGTAAGTCATGGATATAACGATTCCATTAAGGATCGTATTAAGCATGCCCTAGAAATTTTATCTAGACCTGGTATTCGATTCAGTGCAGGTAGTGTGATGAGATTTTTCGGAACCCAATTCGTTTTTTCAGAAGACATAGAGGGTGCCTTAGCTGTTGTTAATCAGGATGTGCATTCTTTCGATATGTTAGGAGAAGCAGCATGGACAATGACTGATGCAGATCGCTACTTTTTAGCATACAAAAATGCCCTGATTGCGATTGGAGAAAATAATAAGGGAAGTAATATATTTGTAGCAGATGGGATATCTATAAAACTTTCTGCACTCCACCCAACCTATGATTTTATGCATAAGGAGCGGGTTTTAAAAGAATTGGTTCCAAGGCTATTGACTTTGATTGAAATTGCACAAAACTACAATGTTGCTATCAACATTGATGCCGAAGAGTGTGATCGGTTGGACATATCACTTGATGTTATTGGCGAGACTACCAAGAGCATTGCAAACTCAAAATGGCAAGGTTTTGGGGTTGTGGTTCAAGCA
>CACLHR010000014.1 GCA_902606745.1 uncultured Gammaproteobacteria bacterium | reverse complement strand
TGAAAAGAAGTACGAAAACATTAGAAAAGGAAAAAAACAAAAGCCAGAGGCTACTAGGATAATTAGAGACTTTTTATACGAACAATATGAGGGACACTGTCAAATTTGTGGTGATACTTTTAATAATAAGGACCGTAATTTTTTCATAAAATTTCCTCTGAATAAATCAATCAAAGGCAACAAACTAGAAGGTGACGTTAATAGAAAGGGTAATTCACTTAGCCTTTGCCCCAAACATGACAAAATGCTGGACTTAGGGCTACAAACTTTTAGTTTTTTTGAAAAGCTCGATTCTTCAGAGCTTTCATTAAGTTCAATTAAAGAAAAGTTTAAATACTTTGAATACGTTGGAAATGAAGATGTTTTAGAAGAGGATAGCGGTTTTTATAATAGACCTGAAGGGTCATCTTTTGTTCAAGATGTCTTTATGGTACCTATAGAGTTGTCCAAAAAGAAGTTATATATTAAGTTTACTCTGAAACATATTCTGCACTTTAAAACAGTTTGGAATAATAATTAATCATCCACAAAAATAATACTTGACAACTGTTAACTGACAGTTTACAATGTCGTCTAAGGTGTTAACTGATACCTTACACATTACAATTTAGGAGGCGTTATGAATACAGATAAAGACATCATAAGTTCAGCCATGGAGGAGTTTGGACTCACTATGGATGATGTAAAGGTGCTGATGAAAGGCTATGAAAAATTCACTGAATCAAGCACTGAGCAGAAGAAAGAACTAATCGACAATGTTATGAACTTGATAGATGACAAATAAACTATTGGTGAAAGCCACTGGAGCTATAAGTGGGTTTTATTATGTGCATAGAGGTCCAGCATTGTGGAGTAAGTGAAATACTCTTGCCTCCCCAGCTCAGTATGTGATGTATTACCTGTTGTTCTGGTGGCTTTCACTAATAGTTTAAACAAGGAGTAAATAATGGCAAAAACAACACTAGGTGAATATATCCGAAACCTACGTAACAAAAGGGATATAGGGGTCAGAGAGCTAGGTAGAAAGACAGATGTTTCAGGTGTACACATATCTAGTATCGAGAAAGACAAAAACACACCGTCACCAGAACTACTGAGAAAAATTGCAGTGATATTGGATACCGACGTTGATAAATTACAAGCGATGGCAAACCAGGTTAATCCTGATGTCATTGACGTGATCAAGAGAAGCCCTTCTGCCGTTCCGAGTTTTCTCAGATCTGCAAAAGGGTTGACGAATGCGCAGTGGCAAGAGCTTGAAAAGGCAGCTAAAAAGATGTCTAAAAAGAAGAAGGTGTGATATGAGTTTCGATCTGAATGACATTCCAAAACTCTCAGACACTGACATAGAACAAGTGGCTAATGACTTGCTGAATGACTATGAAAACAACTCTCAATGGACACTACAGTGCCCTATTCCGGTTGAACGCATTGCTGAGAAACATCTGGGTTACCATATAGAGATCACGGATGATGACATCTACGAAGACGCAGAAATACTCGGTGGCATTGTCTTTGATGACAAGGTAATCCAGATCAACGGCTCGATTGAGAATCATGACGGCAGATACAGTTTCACCATAGCTCATGAATTAGGACATCACTGTTTGCACAAAGAGCTATTTCAGAAGCTCAGTATGGAGTCAGATGAGTATACAAAGATGTGTCGCGAGACTGGTGAAAAACTACTTGCTGAGCAGCAGGCAGATACCTTTGCAGCCTACTTACTAATGCCAACAAAATTCGTCAAAAAAGCCTATATCAAAGCTTTTGGAGACACTAATGAGGTATTTGACATAGGATACAAAAAAAGACACATGCTGGGTTCTATAGCGAGTCGTGTAATTGAATCAGGTGGCTTTGATAATGTCTCCCTGACAGCGATGACCAATCGCTTGATTGGGATGGGATTGATTACTGGGGTGAGCTACCAGAAAAGCGTCATGCCAGATATTACTCCGAAGACCCTTAAAGGGCTCTGGAAAAACCGTATTTCAGCATTAAAGAAGGGGGTGAAACGACTAAAAAAATAGCAGGTAAATCAACTTTAACTACATATGAGGAAAAATTATGATCAATTCAGGAACAATGGGTCTACCACTACATTTCGGTAAAGTGCCGAGGTGGTTGACCGACAGAATGGGTGACATGGGCAGTGCTGTTGTCGAGTCCGTGGTGCAGAACTACGGTAAGTCAGAGGTGCTCACCAGAATGAGTGACCCGAACTGGTTTCAGGCACTTGGTGCTGTGATGGGAATGCAGTGGAACTCTTCAGGAGTCACCGCTACAGTTCTAGGATCTTTGAAACCCAGGATCAATCCCAGAGCTAACGAACTAGGTCTATACATTCTAGGTGGCAAGGGAAAATATGGCTGGTCTGTGCCTAACCAGGTTAAGCGACTGGCAGATAAACACAGCCTCGATGGTGATAAGCTAGCCAAGTCGTCTCAGTTGACCAGACGGGTTGATAACAACGCCGTTCAGGATGGTTACAATCTTTACCAACAGTACTTTATCGTCAGTGATGAAGGTGAGTGGACGAGTATCACTCAAGGTATGAACAAGAACAATCGTCGTGCTAGACGTTATCACTGGCACTCGCCTACAGTTCGATCTTTCGTCGACGCTCCGCACACTGGAATCGTTGGTGAGAAAGGTGCCCCGTTGCTCAATCTAACCGATAAAAAAGCTGACATGCTCAGAACTAACATCGTTGGACTGACCAAAGAGAAACCAACTGAGGTACTAGATACCTATAGAGGTATTGTAATGCCTAATAGACACGATGTTCGTGAAGAGGATGTCAATATGACTCGTCTAGGATCTGTACTCAACATGGCATACAACAGAGACATCGATAACTTTGAGGACCTGGTGATGATGAAGGGTGTAGGACCGAAGACACTGAAGTCACTGGCGATGGTATCTGAAGTAGTACATGGCGATGCCTCACGCTTTGAAGACCCAGCACGATTCTCGTTTGCCATCGGCGGCAAGGACGGTAGACCGCATCCAATCGACACTAAGGCGATGGACGAGACTATCGACATGTTGCAGAACTCAGTCGAGAAGGCAAAGATGGGTGATAAGGAAAAATCTAGAGCTATCAAGCGCCTACACAGGGCTTGTGTGGACAATGAGAAAGGTGCTTCACCGATCTCATTCCTAGAGGATTTAATGGACTATGAGTGGGATCACGCTGAGAAGAACGGTGGTAAGACGTTCATGGGTGATGTCAAAAAGGGTATCACTAAGACACTGATGAATACCCAGAACACACTGCTCTATGGTAATGGCAAATCCAAGCACTAAAAAGTCCAAGGGCTATGACCCAATCAAGCTCACTGAGGCTATGGAAAAAGTCGTAGTGGATGGTAATAGACGTAAATATGTACGTCTTGCACGTCCACTACGCTTCTACGGCGGAACTACTTCCGCGGTGGAGGTTGGCTGCAATCTCAGGTGCAAGTTCTGCTTCTCTGATAAGCCAGTGTTTCGTCCACAGTCTACCGGTAAATTCTATACCCCTCAAGAGGTCTTTAATGCCCTTTCAAAGAGTGCCAGGAAGTATGGTCATAAGCTCATATCAGCTTCTGCATCCGAGGGTACATTAGGTAGAGAACATCTATTCGAGCTGCTGCGTCTTGTTGACCAGTCTGAGTTCGTCTATATACTCGAAACTAATGGCATGACGCTAGGTAATGATGCCTCATTTGCACAACAACTCGCAGCGTTCAAAAACCTCCATGTACGGGTATCGATTAAAGGCACTTCTCAACAGGAGTACCATCGGTTAACTGACGCCCTGCCTGAGAGTTATGAACTTCCTTTTAAGGCGCTAAAACATCTGATTGATGCAGGTGTTTCATGTAACGCCTGTGTGATGATCTCGTTTAGTGACGAGGCAGGAATTCAAGCTGTTGAAAATAAGCTCTTTGAGACTCATCCAGGGCTTTTGAAATCGCTCGAAAAAGAGCATATTACGCCGTTTCCAAAGGTTGCCAAGAGACTCTCAAAAAACGGCTTAAAACCCAATTCTATAGCCTTTAAAGGCAATGTTGTTAACCTATAAATAAGGATATTAATTATGTTAGTAATTGTATACGCTTTAATGTATGTAGTTCTTCCAGCAATTCTCTTTGGAATAATTGGCGGATGGACTTTCTTGGTTTATATAGTGTGGCTATTTGGTAGTTACGAAATTGTGAAAAAAAGATGCGAGGAACGAGAACATATGCCGATGATGGAGCACACAGATGCACTGGGAGTTATGATGTTTATTTCCATTCCAACAGTGTTATCTGCACTTGCATTTTTAATCATCTACCCACTATTCTATTAAATATATTATGACCACACTAATAATTTTTGCATCAATAATAGGCGCCTTTTTAACATGGAGACATGGGGCTAAGTGCTACGACAAAGGGATAACAGATGCTGTCCTTTTGCACCGAAAAGGCAGATTAACTTACAAAACATGTTTAGATGACAATGGAGCTGAGATGGTGAACATTGAAATCGAGGCTATTGATGGCTAAAAAAAAGAAATCGACGAATTGGTATATCAAGCTTGAAGACAAATGGGTATATTCAGAATATAACAGAGTTAATGATCCCGATCAAAATAAAACAACTCTTTTTAACTCTGGTAGTTCTGAGGGTCAGAATGCCATTGGTGCTATTAGAGGATCAATTAGAGTAATGATTGTCAGTAGTTTACTCTTTATCTGTGCCTACATCTCTCCTTACCCAATCGCCATATATCCTGCTTGGCTATTTTTTGCAGCATGGTGGTGGAAGTATGCTCACGAATATAAAATGTCAAGTGGTTATCCATATCTAGAACCTTCAGATGGACTGGGAATAATGTTGGTCACTTTTTTCTCCATCCCATGTTTTTTCATTGGTTATCTAATTATGAATGCGATTGGAGGGTTAGTTGAAGGTAGATTAAATACTGCTTTAGTACAGTTTTTAACTGCAATATTGTTAGTGATCCTTATGGCTATATATGCTCTTTGGGAGGATCGACAAACTAGTGATTGAATACGCATAAGAATTTTATGCGTATTCTATTTAGTATGATAAATGAATAGCCAAATGATATTTAGTATGGTTTTTTTGGCTATGTTTTATCTTGCCTTCATTCTACTTCTTCCATATAGCCTATATCTATTTTGGAAAAAACGTCGAATAGCAGGACTCATAGCAATGGTAATATTTCTAGCTCCAATTATCTATGTTTATATTGCTCTTCCAGAATTAGACTGCATTTTTGAAGCAGAAGACCCATCTATATGTTCGGCTGAGAATAACTGGGAATACTAATTTGATCAAACTTCTAATTATTGCAATCACTATACATTACGCTATTTTTTCTTATTCGAGACCAATTGTATTAGATGATTTTCTGGTACCTGTAAAGATGTTTTGTAACTTAACCAATAGTTAAACTGGACCAGAGTCAGCAAGATTTAACTAGCTCTTTCTAACTGAATACCATAACTTTTTATTTTCATCTTGTGACAATTGCTTGATTGATTTTGGAAGTTTGTCCACAATTAAAAGCCAACGAACTCTCCTATCACAGTTCTTTAACTGATTCCAAATTTCCATAAAGAGATCTGATTTATGAGATAAATCTTCACAAGCAAATTTGCTTGAAATATATAAACTACCAACCTTTGGGATAAAGTCTTTATCAGGCGTTTGAGACTCTCTTGTATATGGTTTCAAAGCTACCTGTGACATGCTTCTTCTTGATTGAACAACATGACCAGCAATATCATGCTCTTCTGTAAAACAAATACAAGCCCATATCTTAATCTTAAGGTCCATGAAGTAATAACCAAGTTCAATATCAATGTTATATTTTGGTAAAAATTTATTAAGTGCTTCCTCTGCTTCTTCTGGAAACATAAGCGTAACACCATCTTGAATCTCGTAAGGTCCATCACCGTCGGCTACACTAAACTTCATTCCTTCCATCTGAAAAACACTCATAAAAATTCCTCCTAGATCATTTTTGCAGTCACTATGTATCTTAATGGTCCGCCTGCAATGGGAGCATCAAATGGGTAGCAGGTGATGAGTTTTATTTCAGCTTGGTTTTGGTGGACTGCTAAGTCTTGTTGATCTGAATCAATTATACTGATGTCGTTGACCACGTAAGTTGTTGTTTTATTGTTGCGATCCGTTACTTCAAATACATCATCCAATGAGACATCTTCCAGGAACCTGAAGTGGGTATCTCGATGGGCAGAGATGATTGTTGTACCACCTAGTCCAGGCTTGAAGCTGTTGGTGTTGTATCCCGGTGCAAATGCTAGTGAATTGCCTTTATCGCCTGATAGAACGATTAAGTTTTTATTGTGTTTTTTTGAGCTTAACTTCATCACTGGATGCATATCAGCCCAACCCCATGGCTTTTGTATCTCTCCAGTTCGTATAGAGTCATTCCAAGCATCATTTATTAAATATTGTGCCAACACAGCTTTAGCAGGAATATAGGCACCATAAGCAAATATACTAAATCCTATAGCTGCAATTAAAAATACTAGTTTTTTCACGATAGTAGTCTGCGACGAAATATAGAAGTTAACAATAAAATAAGAGCTCCGAGATACATAAATAGTTCTGAATTTGTTGCTGTTTGAGAGGATGCAACAAGTCTTGCTGGTGACATGTTGTGGGCTACTTGAGCTCTTAACTCAGCTTCAAATGATGCTATTTCATGTTCTACTGCCAACTCTGCCATAAGTGTTGAAGCAACTTTAGCTTGGTAAGCAGCTGTAGACCTAGCAGCGGAAGCTTTCTCAGTAGATAGTTTTGCAATAAATTCTTGAAGTATTTCATTTCTATTTTCAAGGTTGCCGTCCTCATCAAGTCTTAATTCATTTTCCAAACCATCTGCCTTAGCTTTTTTAATAATAGCTTGATTAATTAACAACTCTGATTCAGGACGGACAGGGGTAACATCAACCGCCACTAATGATGTAAATTTCGATACGAGGTGATACTCTAAGGCGAGTCCTACTATATCTTTTTTGGATAGTTCTTCTACTCTCGAGGTATAGGAATTGTTATGTATATCAGTTAAACGATCAATCTTTCGTCGAGCCCAGAGAATATCGAGTCCTTTGGTATTTTTTGATGAATTAACGGTAATATTTTTACTAAAGTTACCGTCAATTGTTTTTCCAGTGACTTCAAGAGAATTAGGCAACGCATTCATCTTATATACTGCAGTAATGGTCTCACCAGCATAGAGGTCATAAATCACGTCTAGAGCAAGCTCAGCGTTGATTTCAGGTGGAAAACTAACGTTTATGTCGGTGAGTGCAGGTGATTCAAGTTTTACAAACAAATCGTCCATTTTTTGACTAACTTCTCTTTGACTACCTATATAAGTAAAAGCACCTCTGCCAAAGTCTGCAAGTTTTGTTAATAAATAGGAATTTGGGGCTGAACCAATGCCAATTGTAAAAAAGCGATCATCTTTAATATTATTTTCTACTGTGGTAAATATTGAACTTTCATTGCCTGATTGACCATCGGTTATAAAGATAATTTGACGGAGATAGTTCTTAGAATTAGAGTCTCTCGATTTAAGTGCATAAGATATTGGACTCCACATCCTTGTTCCCCCATCTGCTGTGATTTTTTTTATAAAGCTGTTAGCGAAGGATATGTTTCTTTCAATAGCGGGCATTGCACTATCAAATAATGGATCGAAACTGTCGTCGAAATCAATGATATTAAATCGATCTGTATCCTCAAGTCTGCTTAATGCCTTAATAAGTGCTTTTTTGGCTTGAGCCATTGCACTCCCGCTCATCGAGCCAGATGAATCAATAATAAAGATCAGCTCTCGTGGCCTACTACTCACCTTAAAAACTTCATCTTTAGGTGGCGTTGCCATTAACAGCAAATAAAGATGGTCATCTTTTTGTTGAGTAAAGAGTGCAATTTCAGGTTCATCTGTTTGGTTTGCAGACCAAGTAAGCTCGAAATCTCGATCTGCTTGATAGGACTCACCTAGGGAAATATGCTTGGTGGTCTGATTGAGATCGACAATATTTACTTTATGGTAGGCTGAACGTAATGAAGCAATTTCAAAACCTGCCATGAGATTTATATCAATAGTTACTGGGAGATAAGTTTCATAATCCCTACCAAAAAAATCACTGATAATGCCTTCACTTGGTGGGGTAATTTTCGAGGCGTCTCCGACTTCATGAGTGTTGGGGGCAACACCAAGAGAGTCAGCAGGAGTTTTAATCGGAGTTCCTGGAATATATCTATCCCCGACAACCATAGGAAACCTGATTGAATAAGTATTGTTATCAATTAGTACCGCCTGTTGATATTCAATAGCAACAGTTATTGTGCCGCCTGGGGCTATATTAGCAACGTTGGTCGTAAAAATATTGGGTCTTTGTTGTTCTACTAATGAGGCGCTTTTGCCTTCTTTTTTAGCTGTTTCGTATATTTTTTTAGCTTCCTCTTTTTCATGTATCTGACCTTCGATGACTCGATCATCGATATACATTCTTAATTGATCAACTGCGGAGTCTTCAGGAAGTGGAAATACATAAACACCTTCTGCCCATTCATTTGAAGGATTCGTAAATGATTGTTCGACTGTGACACGGTTAATGTTTCCAGTAATGTCCATTTGCACTTTTGTATCAAGTGCCATTAGCATAATGGATGGCATGCCTGGAAATTTAAAGATCATGGATCCTGACTCTGCGTCATTTACATGAATTGGCTTGTTAGTTTTTGAAAAATCGGTATTTGCAAAAGCAAAATTTGAGATAAAAAGAAGGAAGATGGATATAAGAGTTGAAGTGCGGATTAAAGATTGATGTGACTTCATGATAGCCTATATAGTTGAGATACTTAATTTTGAACAAATTTAGTACTCTATTGATATAGGTTCGGTGTTTAATTAGTGGACTTTAGGTGAAGAAGAGTAGTAGTTTTTTCGTTAGAGTTGTAGGGCGTCTGAACTACTCCACCGTGATATTCATAGTAGTTGCCATAGAATCTAACACAATATGGGTGTGTTGAATTATCTTCACAGAATTGAAAACCAGTCGGCTCACATACAGTAGGTTGAAGTTCAGCCCTGTTCTGTTCTCCCATACTAGTTCCAGTTACGATGAAAGCTAGTATTAGTAGTAGCTTTTTCATATCAGTATTCGTTTTCAGGGGAACAACGACATAAGAAAAATTAAGTAAAGAATATAAAGCATCACCGCTGTAAATCTAAACCAATGCTTACGCCTTAATGAAATATAGACATAATCAATTAGAAAAAAATAGAACACTAAAGACCCAAAAAGACTAAGTAAAAAAAATCCTTGTCCAAGACTCATCTTTAATCCCAGTTATTCTCAACTATACATTTAGAGCCAACCACAATCTTCTATACCAAGTAAAAGGCATTCTTCAAGCCTCGATTCCATACTCCAGACTATAAAAGCGATTAAAGCGATTGGAACAAAAAATAGGATTATCAGCATAATGCCAGTCTTACGATACTTTGCAGCACGCAATAAAACAACACCATAAATAAGTAGGAATAACCAGCCAAGATAAATTGGGATTAGACTCATCTTTAATTACCGCCTACATTTTTCAAATTGGTTTAATAATCGAAAATTAAACATTTAACAAACCAACCAAATAATATGACGATTTCAATTAACAAAATAAGCTGGAAAAACTTAAAAGATATTTTGATGTATGATTTAATATTTTCCATATTAATACTTCCAGTTATTCTCAAGCGTACATTGCGATTGGTCTGGTGCGTTTGAATAACAATCAATCTTTTCAAAATCCATATACAATCCCATAGAAATTATTAAAGCAACTGGAGCAAGAAGTAGAGTTGTCAGTGTTATACCAAAATTGCGATGCTTTGATGCACGTAGCAGAACGATGCCATAAATAAGTAGAAAGAGCCAGCCAAGAAACAGTAAGAATGTAAACATTAATTACTTCCTACATTTTTCATACTAAGTCAGCTAAAAAAACCACAAGGAAAAATACAATATGAAAACAACAGGATAAAAGGACTATTTTGATACTCATGTAAAGTAAGCAAAATTTACAGAATGACGTTTCATAAGTTAACCAATGTATAGCGATCAATCAAAGGAAAAACAGGAGAGAAAAACCTTTGACATGAGAACGACCGCTATCAATTCACAACTAATCTCACTTTAGTCTTCGGAGAATACAAACAATTATCAATTCTAAGCATACAAAATAAACGCCAGGTGTTTTCTTAATGGTTTTTTGGTGAAGATTGACCTTACTCGTAATGAGTAGTACTAATAGAACTGCTTATATATCTTATTAAAGATAAAATGTACTTATATTTTTTGTAAATATAATACAAATGGCTATAAAAAAATCTGAATTATATAGTTCCCTTTGGTCTAGTTGTGACGAACTTCGTGGTGGTATGGATGCAAGTCAATATAAGGATTATGTATTAGTAATACTGTTTATTAAATACGTTAGTGACAAGTACGCAGGAGAAGTGTATTCACAAGTCACAATTCCTGAAGGATCAAGTTTTGATGACTTAGTTTTACTTAAGGGCAAAGATACGATTGGCGATGATATTAATAAAAAAATAATCGCTCCATTGGCGGATGCCAATAAGTTATCTAATATGCCCGACTTTAATGATCCAGAAAAGCTAGGCAGTGGTAAGGACATGGTAGAAAGACTTACCAATTTGATTGCTATCTTTGAAAATCCAGCACTAGACTTTGGCAAAAATAGAGCAGAGGGCGATGATATATTGGGAGATGCATATGAATATCTAATGCGTCACTTTGCAAGTGAAAGTGGAAAGAGTAAAGGTCAGTTTTATACGCCAGCAGAAGTTAGTCGTATTAAAGCAAAGATTATTGGCATTGGTAAAGCTAAAACCACAACTTCAACAACAGTTTATGATCCAACTTGTGGATCAGGGTCTTTATTATTGAAAATATCTGACCAAGCCGATACTAAAGTCACTTTATATGGACAAGAGAAAGATGGTGCAACAAGTGGTCTTGCTCGAATGAATATGATCCTTCATGACAATCCTACAGCAGAAATTAAACGCGAGAATACATTATCTACTCCCTTATTTATCAACCAAAAGGGGGATCTTAAGACCTTTGACTATGTTGTAGCAAATCCACCATTTAGTGACAAACGCTGGGCTACTGGTCTAGATGCAGAAAATGATACTCACGAAAGATTTGATGGTTATGGTATCCCACCAGCTAAAAATGGTGACTATGCTTATTTATTGCATATTATTCGTTCACTTAAAAGCCAGGGCAAAGGTTCATGCATTTTGCCACATGGCGTTCTTTTTAGAGGGAATACTGAGGCTGATATACGTGAAAACATCATTCGTAAAGGTTTTTTAAAAAGTATTATTGGCTTACCAGCGAACCTTTTTTATGGCACTGGAATTCCTGCCTGTATTATTTTGATTGACAAAGAAAATGCTCAAAATCGTCAAGGTATATTTATGATCGATGCAAGCAAAGGGTTTATAAAAGATGGCAATAAAAATCGCCTTAGGGAAATGGATATTCACAGGATAGTTGATGTCTTTGAAAAACAAATAGAAATTGATGGATATAGTAAGCTCATTTCATTTTCTGATATTGAAAAAAATGAATTCAATCTCAATATCCCTCGTTATATTGACAGTAGTGAAGCGGAAGATTTGCAGAATATTGAAGCTCACTTGTTGGGAGATATACCAAAGGTAGATGTCGATGAATTACAAAACTACTGGGATATATTTCCCACATTAAGGAGAGAATTATTTAGTACAGCATCTCGTAGTAATAATTACTTATCGCTCAAGATTAATAAAAAAACTATTAAACAAACAATTTACCAACATCCTGAATTTGTTCGCTATATGGATGACATGAATAATGTATTCATTGGATGGAAAAGTAACACTTTACCAAAACTTAAAACGCTAGAAATTGGACTGAGCCCTAAATTAGTTATTGAAATTATTAGTGAAGAATTACTTGATGCATATGAAGGAAAATCATTGATTAATAAATATGATGTTTATCAGCATTTGATGAACTATTGGCTTGAGGTTATGCAAGATGATTGTTACTTAATTTCAGAGGATGGTTGGAATGCTAATACTTATCGTGTAATTGAAACCAATAAAAAAGGTAAGCAAGTTGATAAAGGCTGGACGTGTGATTTAATTCCTAAATCATTAGTAGTTAATCGATATTTTTCTACTGAGCAACAATCTATTGATGACTTAGATATTGAGTTAGAGGGTTTGAAAGCTAATAAAGTTGAGCTAGAAGAAGAGCACAACGTTGAAAATGGTGCTTTTTTTGAGTTAGAAAAGATTAACAAAAGCTGTATTAACGTAAGACTTAAAGAGCTTAAAAATGAGCCTGATAGCGACAAAGAAAAAGAAATCTTGAATCAGTATTTAAGTTTAATAACCCAGGAAGCTCAAACTAAAAAAGTCATAAAAGAAGCCACTACAGAATTAGATAATAGTTTGATTGAATTCTATCCTTTATTGAATGAAGAACAAATCAAGCAGTTAGTAGTATATGACAAGTGGATGACTACCATTGAAAGTAATATACACTCGGAAATGGATCGTATTAGTCAGCATTTGACACAACGCATTAAAGAGCTTGCAGAGAGATACGAAAAACCACTCCCAATACAAACTAAAGAGGCTAAAACATTAGAATCGGTAGTTAATGAACACTTGCAGAAAATGGGGTTTGTGTGGAACTAAAAAAAGGATACAAACAAAGTGAGATTGGAATAATTCCCGAGGATTGGTATTTAATCTCTTATGGTGAAATATTCGATTTCTTACCTACTGCAACGTATTCAAGGTCAAAATTAGATCAAAACGGATATTCTGATTATGTACATTATGGTGATATACATACTAAGTGGAATCATTTTCTTGATTTTAATGAGACAGAATCAGAGCTACAAAAAATTTCTGAAGATAAAAGTGTTGGTTATAGCACCTTAAAAGATGGTGATTTAATTGTTGCAGATGCCTCGGAAGACTATGAAGGAATTGGTAAGTCGGTTGAGGTAAAAAATATTGGTTCTAAGATTGTTATTTCTGGTCTTCATACGTATTTATTAAGAAGTAAAGTAGATTATATTGCTAATGGTTTCAAAGGTTACATACACTCAAATACGTTGGTAAAAAAACAATTTGATAGGCTTGCAACTGGTTTAAAGGTGTATGGGATTACAAAGACAAATTTAAAAAAAATATTAATTCCCATACCTCCTACAAATGATGAGCAATCCGCTATTGCTGATGCTTTAAGTGATATTGATAACTGGATTAAATCTCTCACTAGTCTGATTAATAAAAAGAAAGATATTAAGCAAGGCACAATGCAGAAATTGCTTAATCCTTATGAAAATGGGCAGCTAAAGAAAGGTTGGATAGTAAAAAAACTAGGGGATTTGGCAGAAATGGAAAGTGGTGGAACACCTTTGTCATCAATTTCGGCCTACTACAATGGCTCTTTTCCATGGGTTGCCATTTCAGATATGACAAAAGGCGGCAAAGTTATCAATACTACAGATAGAAGTTTAACCGCATTAGGCTTAGCAAATTCAGCTGCGAAGATGTTTCCAACTGGAACGGTACTCTACGCAATGTATGCATCACTTGGAGAGTGTAGTATTGCTGGAGTTTCTGTCTGCACTAGTCAGGCTATTCTTGGAATTCGTACTACTGATGATCTAGATACAGATTTTTTATATTACTATCTATCATCAAAAAAATCTATTGTTAAAAAGATTGGACAGCAGGGAACCCAATCAAATTTAAATAAAGGCATGGTGCAAAATTTTATTCTTAAATTACCCTCAGATGTTGATGAACAATCTGATATTGCTAATATTCTTACTGATATAGATGCAGAAATTGCAGCTTTAAAAGTTAAATTAACTAAGGCAAAACAAATTAAACAAGGCATGGTGCAAAATTTATTAACTGGAAAAATACGACTAATATGACTGGTGATGTAAGCAAAGCCGAGCGACTAACACAAGATCGCGTTATAAAGCTTTTTAATAGTGAATTGGGTTATTCTTATTTAGGTGATTTACAAGATAAGCCTGACAATAGTAATATTGAAGTTCCACAGTTGAGTCAATATTTAAGCCACAATGATTATAGTGATAGTCACATAAATAAAGCCTTAGATAAATTACAAAGAGCTGCAAATAATCACGCACAGGACCTTTACCATAACAATAAAGATGTTTACCAATTACTGCGTTATGGTGTTCACGTAAGAACTGAAGCTGGAGTGCCAACTGACACAGTTAAGTTGATTGATTGGAAAAATCCAGAAAACAATGATTTTTATGTCGCTGAAGAAGTAACGGTATATGGCAATCATGAGAAACGACCGGATGTCGTGCTGTATATCAACGGCATAGCAGTAGCAGTATTAGAATTAAAAAATAGTCGCATTTCAATTGGTGAAGGTATTCGTCAGTCTTTGGTAAATCAACAGCCTGAATTTATCAGCACATTCTTTTCGACAGTGCAATTCGTATTTGCTGGCAGTGATTCAGAAGGTTTGAAGTATGGAACTATTGGAACCGAAGAAAAGCATTTCCTCAAATGGAAAGAAGACATTACAGAGAACAAAGAATATGAGTTGGATAAATATTTAAAGAAAATTTGCAACAAGAAACGTTTTATTGAATTGCTTTATGATTTTGTAATATTTGACGGAGGCAGAAAAAAGCTGCCAAGAGCACATCAGTATTTTAGTATTAAGGCGGCACAAGAACATGTGCGTCGTAAAGAAGGTGGCATTATTTGGCACACTCAAGGAAGTGGTAAGAGTATTGTCATGGTGCTACTAGCGAAATGGATTCTTGAGAATAATCCACATGCAAGGGTCGCTATAGTAACCGATCGTGATCAACTAGATAAGCAAATAGAAGGTGTTTATAAGGGTTCTGGTATAGAGATCTATCGTACAAAAAGTGGTCTTGATTTGATGAATAAACTTGGTCAAGCAACACCGAGAATGTTTTGCTCTCTTATCCAAAAGTTTGGTAAGAGGGATGTAAAGAATTTTGAGAAATTTATTAAAGACATTCAAAGTCAACCCAGTCATGTAGTTGGAGAGCTGTTTGTTTTTATTGATGAGTGCCACCGCACACAAAGTGGTAAATTACATAGAGTAATGAAGGCGATTATGCCTAGCGCGGTATTGATTGGTTTTTCTGGAACTCCCTTACTAAGGAAAGATAAGGCAACTTCATTAGAGTTATTTGGTAAATACATTCATACATACAAATACACCGAAGGAGTTGAGGATGGCGTTATTCTTGATTTGCAATATGAGGCAAGAGATATTGATCAAAAACTTAGTTCACAAGCAAAGATAGACGAGTGGTTTAAAGTAAAAACAAAAGGTTTAAATGATTTTCAAAAAGCAGCCTTAAAGAAACAATGGGGTACCATGCAAAATGTGCTCAGCAGTAAATCTCGCATGCACAAAATAGTTACTGATATAGTCTTTGATTATAGTGTAAAGCCACGTTTAAGCTCTAAAAAAGGAAATGCTATGTTGGTAGCTTCAAGCATATATGACGCTTGTCGTTACTATGAGTTGTTTCAAGATACTGAGCTAAAAAATAAGTGTGCAGTAATAACTTCATACAATCCACTTACTAGAGATATCAGCACTGAAGATACTGGTGCAAATACTGAAACTGCTAAGGAATTTATTTTCAATACTTATAATGTTTTACTTAAGAATGTAACAGCCAATCCTGGCGAAACTAAAACTGACACTTACGAGGGCAATGCTACGGCTCAGTTTAATAAAGAACCCGCCAATATGAAGCTTCTTATAGTAGTTGATAAGCTTTTAACTGGATTTAATTCACCAAGTTGTACATTTCTATACATTGATAAGCCTATGCAAGATCATGGCTTATTCCAAGCAATCTGTCGAGTTAATCGGCTCGATACTGATGATAAAGAGTTTGGTTATATCGTAGATTATAAAGACTTGTTTAAGAAACTTGAGAACGCAGTTGCTGTTTATACATCAGAATTAGATTACGACAATTTTGATGCTAGTGAATGTGATGTATTATTAAAGAGACGTTTACAGTCTGGGCGTGAGCGTTTGGATTATGCAATTGAGGTATTAGAGCTGCTTTGTGAAAAAGTAGATGTTCCAAAAGGCGACCTAGAATACATGCATTACTTTTGTGGCAACACTGAAATTCCAGAACAACTAAAAGCTAGAGCGCCAAGGCGTGAGGCTTTATATAAAGGGATTGTTACTCTCATTAGAGCTTATGCCAATATAAAAGATAATATGGAAGGTGCAAACTACAGTGCAGAAGAAATTAGTCATATTGAAAAACGTGTGAAGCATTATGCTGATTTGCGAGAGGTAATCCGAAGAGCTAGCGGTGAAACCACTGATTTCAAAGCATATGAAGCTGATATGAGGCATTTATTAGACGTTTATATACAAGCAGATGAATCAAAGGTAATATCTCCATTTAGTGATATGTCATTAATCGATATAATCGTTAAAAGTGGCATAGCTGAAGCAATTAACGTACTACCTTCCGGCATACGCGGTAACAACACAGCAGCAGAAACAATTGAAAATAATATCCGCAGTAGAATTATCACTGATCATCTAGTAGATCCTGCTTACTTTGATAAGATGTCACTGTTGCTTGATGAACTTATTCAAAAACGAAAAGATAGCGTTATTGAATATGAAGAATATTTGCAAAAGATAGCTGATCTAGCTGTTCATGTTAGTGAAGGTAAATCCGATGACACTCCGGACTCTCTTAACACTAAAGCCAAAGTGGTGTTATTTAATAATCTTGATGGAGATGAATCACTTGCTTTAGAAATTGATTCTATTGTGTTACATAATAAAAGTGATGATTGGCGTGGCAATCAGGCTAAAGAAAATCAAATTAAGCAAGCTATTTTTAAGCTTTTAAGTGATCAAGACAAAGTAGAGTCAATCTTTAAAGTAATTAGACAACAAGATGAATACTAATACCTCAACAATAAAACTTAATGATATTAATGTTGAAGTAATTCGTAAAAGTATAAAAAATATACATTTGAGTGTATACCCACCAAATGGTCATGTAAGAGTATCTGCACCTAATAACGTATCATTGGAAAATCTTCGAATTTTTGTTATATCTAAATTGAATTGGATAAAAACAAAAAAAGCAAAGCTGATTGCTCAAGAACGTGAAGCTTTGAGAGAGTGTATCAATCGAGAAAGTCATTACTTAAATGGGAAGAGATACTTATTAAAAGTGTTGGAAGTAAATGAACCGCCTAAAGTGTCTTTATCTCATTCTGAAATAATACTTCAAGTCCGACCTGGAGCTAGCGCAGTAAAGAAAGTTAAGGTTTTGGATGAATGGTATCGAAAGCAATTGAAAGAAGCTTTGACGCCCATAGTTCAAAAGTGGGAAAAGATAATGCATTTTTCAGTTTCAAAAATCTCTGTACGAAAAATGAAAACTAAATGGGGTAGTAGTTCTCCTGAAGATAGCCACATACGTATTAACTTAGAGCTAGCCAAGAAGCCATCTGAATGCCTTGAATATATTGTAGTACACGAGATGGTGCATTTTATTGAAATTAACCACAACGAAAGGTTTATTGAGTTAATGGATGAGTATATGCCGAAGTGGAGGTTTTATCGTGATGAACTAAATCGCTTGCCCGTTAGGTATGATAGTTGGAAGTATATAGATTAATAAACTCTCCCTCACACAACAGAGAAGATTTGTACTCACAATTGTACTCACAAATTGTTAATATTTTACGATATTCAATAAGAAGCTATAAGAAGAGTATTTTACAAAATCCCTTTGTAATAGGGTATTTCAGGCATAAAAAAAGACATCCTGAGATGTCTTGATTCTTGAATTTGGCTCCCTGACCTGGGCTCGAACCAGGGACAAACGGATTAACAGTCCGTCGCTCTACCAACTGAGCTATCAGGGAATAGCGAGAGATTATAACGAGCTCTGTAATTTCAGTCAATCAATTCTTTGCTTTTATGGCCCAAAACAGGGCTTAAATCTCTAGGTTATTTTATGGAACTCTTGAGTGCCTCACCGAACTCTGAACAGGACAGCAGAGTAGCACCCTCAATGAGCCTCTCGAGATCATAGGTGACGGTCTTTTTCTGAATCGTTTTCGACATCGCCTGAAGGATCAGATCCGCAGCCTCGGTCCATCCCATATGTCTCAGCATCATCTCTGCAGAGAGAATTAATGAGCCGGGATTGACCATATCCTTACCTGCATATTTGGGAGCCGTGCCGTGGGTCGCCTCAAACACCGCGACGCTGTCCGAAAGGTTGGCTCCTGGGGCAATGCCGATACCACCCACCTGAGCTGCCAAAGCGTCAGAAATATAGTCACCGTTAAGGTTAAGAGTGGCGATCACAGAGCATCCTTCAGGTCTGAGCAGAATTTCTTGTAGGAAGGCGTCAGCGATCGTGTCCTTGATGATAATTTCCTGACCTGTTTTAGGGTTGGTAAAGCTGCACCATGGTCCGCCATCCATTTCCTTGGCGCCGAATTCATCCTTGGCAATCTGGTAGCCGGTGTCTCTAAACAATCCTTCAGTAAACTTCATAATGTTGCCCTTGTGGACGAGTGTTACTGAAGGCTTATCGTTATCAATGGCATACTGGATTGCAGCCCTAACCAACCTCGATGTACCTTCAGTCGAGACCGGCTTGATACCGATACCTGAAGTGTCAGGGAAACGTATCTTTGTCGCCCCCATATCTTGCTGTAGAAAGTCGATCACTTTCTTGACCTCTTTTGAGCCGGTCTGGAATTCAATCCCTGCATAGATGTCTTCAGAGTTCTCCCTGAAGATCACCATGTCGACTTTCTCAGGAGCTCTTACCGGAGATGGCGTGCCGTCAAAGTATTGCACCGGGCGTTGACAAATATAGAGATCCAGTTGCTGTCTTATTGCGACATTAAGGGACCTCATACCGCCACCAACAGGCGTCGTCAGTGGACCCTTGATGGCGACCATGAATTCTTTTATTGCTTTGAGTGTTTCCTCTGGCAAGTATTCGCCATAAAGTCTGTCGGCCTTCTCACCGGCATAGATCTCCATCCACTGAATTTCACGCTCACCTTTATAAGCCTTTTTAACCACCGCGTCGACGACATTCAGCATTACAGGTGAAATGTCGACTCCGATACCGTCACCCTCAATATAGCCAATGATTGGTTTGTTGGGGACATTAAGGACTTTGTCCTTAATCGTTATAGCATTACCATTGGCTGGAACTGTGATATTTTTATAGGACATTTTTAATTTCTTTTGAAGGAATTCTTATGCTCATTATTATACCGTCTTCTCTTTGAGATTGGTTCTTTGAGTCTTTCATATAGTAATTTTTGCGAACAGAGATTTTTTCGAATCCTTGCTTCTTATAGAACTGAATTGCTGATTTATTTCCTGCCCTAACTTCCAGAAGAATTTCACCAATATGACTTTTTCTGAGCCCTTTAATTAGGTGATTTAACAAACCCGTACCGTAGCCTTGTCTTTTAAAGTCAGGGTCAATGCCGATATTAAGTATGTCAGCTGTATCTACTGCCAACATAGCGATCAGGTAACCAATCGTTTTGCCATTCAAGCTCCGGCAATAGCAGAGGTTCTTGCTGTTTTCAATGCTTGTAATGAACTGAACTTGAGACCAAGGGTAATCTGAATTCTGCTCTTCAATAGAGAGTACTGATGGTATCTCGACTGAGGTGAGTCTATTAAAGGAAATACTGGTACGCCTTGTTGTCGGTTTCGTTTTTATAGTAATAGCCGAGTTCATCGAATCGGGACTCGAGCTCTTCGACATTATCGGCCTGGAGGCCAATCAGCACTCGACCAAAGTCGGCGCCATGGTTACGATAATGAAACAATGTAATATTCCACTTGGTTTTTATTTTCCTTAAAAAATTCAACAACGCGCCAGGTCTTTCAGGGAACTCAAAACGATAGATAACCTCGTTTTCTGCATTTGCGTGACCACCAACCATATAACGGATATGAGTCTTTGCCATCGAATTGTCGCTCATATCAAGAACCTCGAAGGATTGTCTGAGCTTTTCGATTAAAGCTTGTTTTTCACTGTCTCCACTGGAAATCTCAATACCAACAAATATATGAGCATCACCAGTTGGAGAGTATCGGTAATTAAACTCGGTCACGGAATGGTTGTCGAGGAGCTCACAGAACCTCAAAAAGCTACCAGGCTCTTCAGGGATAGTGACTGCTATGATAGCCTCCGTAAGTTCTCCTAAATCCGCCCTTTCGGCGATATATCTGAGTCTGTCAAAGTTTACGTTTGCACCTGAAACCACTGAGGCAATGTTTTTGTTTTTTAGGTCATGTTCAAGGATGTATTTTTTGACTCCAGCAGTTGCAAGAGCCCCTGCAGGTTCAGAGACTGCGCGAACATCTTCATAGATGTCCTTTATGGCTGCACACATTTCATCATTACTCACCAAGACGACATCGTCAACACACTGTTTTGCAATCTCAAAAGGTAACTCACCAATCTGTTTCACGGCGACGCCATCGGCAAACCTACCGACATCTTCAAGTATCACTCGCTTATTACACTTAAGTGCATTGTAAAGTGTTGCTGAATCTGTAGGCTCTACACCGATGACCTCGACATTAGGTGCATAGTGCTTGATATAGCTAGCGATACCAGAAATTAGCCCACCACCACCGACAGGGACAAAAATCAAATCAACATCTGCTAATTGAGAGAGAATTTCTTTGGCTACTGTGGCTTGACCGGCAATAACGTCGATGTCGTCATAGGGATGAATAAAGTTTAGGTCTTGTTCAGAACATAGTTTATTTGCATGCTGAAAAGCATCATCATAGACATCACCATGCAAGACCACCTCTGCACCTAGTTGTTGAACAGCTTGCACCTTAATTTTAGGGGTACTGATTGGCATCACAATAACCGCCCTAATTTTTAATTTTTTTGCCGCCAAGGCAACACCTTGTGCGTGGTTTCCTGCTGAAGAAGCAACTACACCTTTAATTTTTTGTGTATCGCTCAGTGAACTCATTTTTTGGTAGGCACCTCTAAGCTTGAAGGAATGGATACTCTGTTCATCCTCTCTTTTCAAATAGATCTTGTTACCCAAGCGTTCACTTATTTGTAGAGCAATTGACAATGGCGTTACCTTGGCAACGTCATAAACGGCACTGTTATCAGCCAGACTAACGATCTTATTCATAAAGCTCCTTTATACAACCTACAATTTATAAAGATTAAAAAAAACATTGCTATTTTAGGCAATTTTTGGTAAAAACTACTCTTTTTTTGTAAACTTTCTGAAATGACTACAGAACCAAACTTTGATGAGATACCTGCTTACATTCCCAAAAAGGGTGAAGATTTTATGTCAAAAGGTCAAGTCAAGCACTTTATTCACAAACTAAATGTTTGGCGTGATCAGCTAGTTTATGAAGCAGAAAACACCATCAATCATATCCAGCAAGACTCAACTCCGGTTGCTGACATCAATGACAGGGCCACAATAGAAGAAGAATTTGCCATCGAATTGAGGACTAGGGACCGTGAAAGAAAGCTTATCAACAAGATTGATAAGACGCTCCACTTGATTGACATGGGCGATTACGGTTATTGTAAAACTTGCGGTATCGAGATCTCACTTCTGAGACTTGAAGCACGCCCGACAGCTGACCAGTGCATCGACTGTAAGACTATTTCAGAGAAAAAAGAAATCTAACTCCTATCCTTCAGAAGTGTTGGTACGAATTTCTTGGTCCATCAAAACCCTCGATCTGTAAACCTAACGAATCATTTATAACACCTATTTTGGTAATCTTGACATTGCAAGACTCCGAAATTTTTTTCAAAGCCTCTTCACTGCCTTTAGGAATTGTGAAACATAATTCATAATCATCACCACCACAAAGCGGAATAGACCAGTCATTGGTATCTTTAATGTGAACATTTAACACTTCACTGATGGGTATTTTTTCAACCTCGATAACCGCGCCCACCGAAGACGCTTTAAGGATATGAGATAGGTCCTGCTCGAGACCATCAGAGACATCTATACAGGCACTGGCTAGGTTCTTCAGTTCCAAGCCAAGTTCTACTCTAGGTGTCGGACAGTTTAGTCTTTTAAGCTCCTGATTACTCGGTACAAAGTCATTAATAAGCTTCCAAAAACAAAACCCTGCATCCCCAATTGTGCCAGAAACGTAGACGTCATCACCTGGTCGTGCACCTGAACGTGTCAGTGCCATTGAGCTCTCAACTATACCAAACATAGTAATGTTAATATTGAGCGGACCTCTGCTCGTATCACCACCAACCAAGCTCACCTCATATTGCTCCGACAGATGCCTTAATGAGTCGGAAAAATCTTGCAGCCAAGACTTGTCGATTTTGGGTATTGAGAGTGCCAAAGTGAAGCACTTGGCCTTTGCCCCCATTGCAGCGATATCACTCAAGTTAACTATTAAGGATTTGTGTGCAATATCTTTCGCCGAAGTTGTTTCACTAAAATGAACACCTTCGACTAGAGTGTCGGTTGTTGTCACTAGTTGATATCCGTAATCTAGGCTAAAAAGTGCAGCATCATCACCCACACCTAGTGTAACACTTGGATCTTTAATGGGCCAAGTAAAGTAGTCCCGAATAAGATCAAACTCGTTCATAAATACATTTAACAGTTAATGGAGATTTTAAGTTAATTTTCATTGAGTCCATTTAGGTGTGCTTTGATGCTTTCTGAGAGCGCCAATAAATCATAACCCCCTTCAAGGAAAGATATAACCCTACCATCACAGTGCAGATTTGCAATTTCTACAATACTTTTTGTTAACTTGTAGTAGTCTTCAGACTCAAGGTTAATGTTTGCCAACGGGTCCCTTCTATGTGCATCAAAACCGGCAGAAATTAGAATTACGTCTGGTTTAAATTTGTCAATGTTTTCTAGAATCTTTCCATCGAATATCTTTAAAAACTCATCACTACTGGTGCCAGATTGGATTGGCGCATTAAATATATTACCTACTCCGGTTTCGTTTTCAGAGCCGGTCCCTGGAAACAAAGGATGCTCGTGTATCGAGCCATAGGCAACGCTTTTGTCGCTATAAAAAATTTCCTGTGTGCCGTTACCATGATGGACATCAAAGTCAATTATTGCAATCCTTCCAAATTGATATTGATTTTGTAAATATCTGGCAGTAACTGCAACATTGTTAACAAAACAAAAGCCATTTACTCTAATAGTCTCAGCATGATGACCTGGTGGACGAACGGCACAAAATATTCTTTTTTCACTACCCTTAATTAATTCATCTGAAGCTGCAATTCCTGCACCACAGGACCTCAATATTGCCTCCCTGCTGTGCTCACATAAAAACGTATCGGCATATGGCTCTTTCTCAACACCAACAAGACCTGTAGTTGGAATCATTGAAAAGATGATGTCAAGGTGTGATTGTGGATGAACTAGATTAATCGTTTCAGATATCGCCAATGGAGCCTCTTTGATTACTATATCAAGACTATCTAGCTCCTTAACTGACTTAAGAACGGTTTCTAAGCGTTCTTTTCTTTCCGGGTGATTTGGACCATTATCTTTGGCTAGACAGTCTGAATGTGTATAAACAATTATTTTTTCCACTCATTCACCCTAGATTCGATTGACAATTTCATGAGTTGTTTTTTTAATGTATTTTAAAGAAACGCCGAACTGTCATGAAACTCTTAGACCAGAACTGTACACAAAAAAACCTACATGTAGGCGTTCTCTTTGTTTGAGTGATCAGTAGAGTCTAGTATTGCAACAATCTCTGGGTAGAGTCCCTTGAGTTGAGTTTCTACTCCCGATTTTAAGGTTAAATCAACAGAACTACAACCTTGACAACCGCCTCCAAAGTTGAGAACAACTTCGTTCTTTTTAGTAATCTCTACTAATTCAACGAAGCCTCCATGAGATGCTAGATTAGGGTTAATTTCGGTGTCAATTGTAAACAATACTTTCTCTTCAAGCGAAGCATCATCTTTAGGAGCCTCTCCCTTAGCGTTTGGTGCAGTGATGGTGAGTTTTTTAGTTGCACCATCTATTTTCATTGCAACTTTGGAGTCCTTCAGGTATTCATTGTTAGACTCATCAATGTAGGCACTAAAACCCTTGTAAGAGTACTCATTGTAACTGTCAGGTAGTTCATTAGAGATACAAAAATTAAATGTCACTGTGGCAATAGGGGTTCCTGCTTTTTCAACATCCACTTTCAAGCCTAGGTCTTTTTCATCCTGCTGCTCAAAGAGTTCAGTAATATAAATCTCTGCATCTTCTGTAATACTAAACATATGACCTCCTGAATACAATATTGTCGATTAGTCGAGTTTCACCCAACCTCACAGCAGATATTATAATAATTTCGCTAGAAGATGTCGTAATTTGTGTAAGGTTATTTGCATTTAAAACTTCAATATATTCAACATCAAAGATAGCACTCAAAGCATCTATAGCTTGTTCAATGGCAGTTGATATGTCAACACCACTCTGTATTGCTGATTTTGTGGCATCAAGTTGTTGATAGAAAAGAGGTGCATAAGTCCTATCTTCAGAACTCAAGTAATTGTTTCTGGTACTCATCGCTAAGCCATCTAACTCTCTCACAGTTGGAATAGAAACAATAGTTGTTTTTATACCTTGCCTTTCGACTAGAGATTTAATGATCAGTAATTGCTGGTAATCTTTTTCACCAAATACAGCATAATCAGGTTTGACAATGTCAAACAATCTAGCTACTACCTGAGCTACGCCATTGAAATGTATTGGTCGAGAGATGCCGCACAATATTTTGCCCATTTCACCAACATCGTAGTCCTGTGAACTACCATCTGGATAGATTTGATTATCTGAAGGAGTAAACATTGCGTCTACCTTTACTGCTTCAAGAAATTTCTTGTCCTCTGATAGGGTTTTTGGATAAGCTTTAAAGTCCTCATTTTCGGCGAACTGGGTTGGATTCACAAAGATACTAACCACAACCAAATCAGAGCACGCTTTTGCCTTTTCGACTAGTTTTAAGTGTCCCTCATGCAGACCACCCATTGTTGGAACTAGAGCTATAGTTCGATCATCTTCACGACAACTATTTAAGTACTCTTCAAGAGGACCTATTTGTAAAAATATATGCATCAATAGCTCTCACTAGTTGACGGGAATGTTCCTGCTTTAACTTCCTTGACAAAGGCACTGATTGCTAAAGGAATTGTACCTTCAGTACTCACAAAATTACGCACAAAACGAGGCAATTTTCCTTTAGTAATGCCGAGCATGTCATAACAAACCAGTACCTGGCCATCACAGTCCTTACCTGCCCCAATTCCAATCGTTGGAATTTTAAGTTTCGAGCTAATTTTTTTCGCTAAATCACTTGGTATACACTCCAGAACAAGTGAACTAATACCTAAAGACTCAAGTAACAGAGCATCACTCAAAATTAACTCTGCTGTGTTCTCCTCCTTGCCTTGTATTTTGTATTCACTTGAATCAGTCACCATTTGCGGCTGGAGTCCTAAATGTCCACAAATATTGATATTGTTTGATGATAAAACACGGAACACGTCTTCATGTTCATGACCACCCTCAATTTTGACCATATCTGCACCTGCACTGACTAAGTTTTGAGCATTTGTTAAAGCCAACTCGCTGTTGTCATAACTCTGAAAAGGCATATCTGCAATAACGAGTGCTTGTAGACATGAATTTGCCACAATCTCAGTGTGATATAGCATATCTTGCATAGTAACTGAACGTGTATTCTTCTCACCCTGAATTACCATACCAAGAGAGTCACCAACTAGAACAACGTCCACACCACAATCATCAATTAGTTTTGCTATTGAGGAGTCATAAGCTGTCAAGCAGGCAATCTTTTCACCCTTTTTTTTGAATAAGTTTAAATCAGAATGTTTCATAATTTTTCAACGTCTGATGTTTTAATTCTTTCGAGTAAGCCTTTTAATGGACCTAGTAGAGGTAACTTTAATCCAGGTTCAATTTCAAACAAAGGTAATAATACAAAGGCCCTGTTGATCATTTCTGGGTGAGGAATGGTCAATCTTTTGGTTACCAAAACCTGGTCATCGTATAACAGTATATCCAAATCAATCGTTCTCGAACCCCATTTAACTTCCCTTACTCGGTGCTGATTATCCTCAATCTCTTGACAAAAGTTTAACAAATCAAGAGCACCCAAGTCAGTTTTAATTTTACACACGACATTGAGGTAATTTGGTCCAGGCATATCCAGTAATGGCTTTGATTGGTAAAAACTTGAAACAGACAATAAAGTTATCTCTTTAGCCTCACTTAAGACCCACAAAGCCTTCTCTATTTGCTCTTTTGGTTCTTTTAAGTTAGATCCTAAACCGATATATGCTAGCAATGAATTATTGTTCCTATATGTTCACCGGAATGTATCCTTGTTAAAACTTCATCTTCCCTTCCCCAAGCTATATGGGTAGGCGTTTTTGATTCTTCCGCTTGTTTCGCAGCCATAACTTTTGAGTACATTCCACCAGAACCAAGAGAACCGCTCGTTTTGCCGGCTACTCGTTCTAGCTTTTCGTCGTCAAAACGAATCTTATGAATCAAATTTGCTTCACTATTGTTGCGAGGATCGTCATCAAAAACACCCTTTTGATCGGTCAAAATGATAAGCTTGTCCGCATTAATCAGGTTCGCTACAAGGGCAGCTAAGGTGTCATTATCACCAAACTTAATTTCTTCAGTAGCAACGGTATCATTTTCATTGATAACCGGGACTGTACCGAATTCTAATAAATTCTCTAATGTCGAGGATATATTTTCAAAGCGATTGACGTCGGTTAAATTGTCTCGTGTTAGAAGTACCTGTGCTGTATGAATGTAATGCTTTGCAAAAAGATATTCATAAGCCTGAACCAACCCCATTTGACCGACTGCAGCAGCTGCTTGTAGTTTATGAATGTCATTTGGCTTCTCTGTCCAACCGAGACGCTTCATACCCTCAACAATCGATCCACTCGAAACCAAGATAATATCAATGTTTTGGGTTTTTAGATCAACAATTTGTTCAACCCATCTTGCAATTAATTGTTTGTCGATTCCCTTGCCATTGTTAGTCAACAGCGCGGAACCAATCTTCACAACCCAACACTTATTTGTCATCATTTTCTCTCTCAATTAATTCAGATAATCCAAATATCAAGGACTTACATCCAAAGCCATTTAATGCCGATATGTTAAACGCTTTTCCTTTGTATTTAATCTTTTTCACAAACTTGTTGATGACCTTGTTACGATTCTCCTTTTCAATCAGATCAACTTTG
>CACLHR010000013.1 GCA_902606745.1 uncultured Gammaproteobacteria bacterium | reverse complement strand
CGCTTATGACGCTGTTTTAACTGTCAACCAATTTGTTATTTCTCATGAGTCTAAATTTAAAACGGAACGTATTCTTTCCATTGTTCCTGAATTTTATTATTTTATAAAAAATATCAATAAGTCACTTATACCTTATCAAAAATATATTGAATACCATCCAGAATTAGACGGTTTATTTGCAGATTTAGTAGTAGATCAAGGATTAACTCGAAAAGATTTTTTATCTGTTATTTCAGGATTTGATTCCCCTGATTCTAAATTACCCTTTGAATTACCTGATGAACTTTTTTTGAAAGAAATTGGCTTAAATGATTGTCAGTATATAACTATCCATGATGGCTGGGATGCGAATATAAAAAAAGCTTCAGCTAGACCAACAAAGTCTTATCCCGTTGATCTATTTGCCAGAGCAATTATTCTAATAAAAAATCACTATCCGAATATTAAAATTGTACAACTAGGCTTTAATACTGGCTCCGTTATTGAAGGGGTTGATATCAACCTGCGGGATTCGACTAGTTTGGCTCAGGATGCATTAATTTTGAAACAAGCCAAAGTACATATTGACACAGAAGGTGGACTGGTACATCTAGCTACTAGTTTAGGGACATCTTGCGTTGTTATGTTTGGCCCCACAAATATTTCCTATTATGGTTACATCGAAAATAATAATATTAAACCAAAAGAATGTGGGAATTGCATGCACGTTACCGATACATGGATGGAATCCTGTCCACTTAACTACGTACCAATAAAATGCACACCTTCAATATTACCTAATGAAATTTTGATGGCAATGTCTGAAATTATATCTAACTAAATCCTAGTAATACCTTCAAGAAGAACTGTAGGAAGCTTAGGGAAAATTGGCCTTAGTTGCTCTATGGGTATATATTTTAATTATCTAGATCATTATGGTCTACACAGAAGATTCTAAATAAGTCGTTTAAGTGCCCTACCTGAATCTAATGTTTGCCTCACCATAGACGCACCATCTTCAATTGAGTTCACTTTATTAACATGCCAAAGAATTAGACTTGCTACATAAACTAGACCATCATAAAACATACCTTTTTCACCAGATAAAGCAGCCTTTCCTAGGGTTATTGTGTGATTTGCTATATTGGTTTTTTCACAATCAACATTCAGATTTCTAGGAAATGAAATGGCTCTTAACTCTTGCTTTATGCCGATTATCTTAGGGTCGATTGTAACACTTGCAGACTCAATTCCACCAATATAAGAAATCGCTAAACTCCTTTGTCGTAATGATGGAGTTATACCTCCTTCAATACCACGAATCAACAAACTAGTATCAAAACCTGCACTATTTGTCAAAGATGCATAGATTGACGGATAAGGTTTGTGGACATAACCCAAAATTGAATGAGTATTTTTTCCTCTAAGTGGCCCTATCAAAGTTTCTACAGTATTTAGAACGGTCCTTTTAATAATCTTATTTCTAAGCGGTACAAGTTGATTTAACTCTTTACAATAAATACTTTGATCAAGATAAGACCAACCAATATCTTGATTCTCAATTCTTGACTTTGCATCGTTGATTGATATGTCTGAATCTAGCCTCATAGCTAGATTAATATGCCTGTGGGTCAAACCAAATTTAGGTGATACACTATCAAGTCCGTGAATAATTGTTGGCAGACCAAGTTCAGCAAGGAGTGGCGGAAGAAACGAGGAGATTGGTACAGAACGATTATAGCCACTATAAGGATCACCTATATCGACTAGATTATCCACATCAATTTTCTGACAATCAGTAAACTTTAATAAAGCTTCAAGAATGCCTATATTTTCATCCATAGTTTCACGCTTCATTCTCAATGCAATCAAGAAGATGGCAGACTGAACCTCGTCTATTTCGCCACTAAGAATTGCACTCATGGCAGCTTCAGCCTCTTCCGTTTCTATATTTTTACTAAGTTCAGGGCCAGTAGCAATTCTTTGAATAATGGAATGAATAAGATTTTGCGAGCTCATTAACAATCTTCCATCTCGATAAATATCTCGGCATTTTCTCGCTTAACCTGATAGATTATTAAGCGTTCAAGGTTTTCTTCTGAACTCCAGCCAGTTTCTAGATTAAAGCTATATCCATGGAGAGCACATTGTATTTTTTTATTTTTGATACAACCCAAGCTAAGTCTCACTTCTTCGTGTGGGCAACGGTTCTCAAAACAGTAAAGCTTACCTTGAACATTCGTCAAGACTAATTCGACGCCATTTGCAGAAATCTCTTGCAAAAAATTGGGTTTTGGCGAGAGTTCTGAAACCTTAAACCACATCTATTAAAATTAATTAGAAAAATGTCCAAACACGATTTTTATCAAGCTGTTTCCTGCATTGAGAAAGTTGTCTCTTGTAGGTATTAGATTTCTTTTCAACATTTTTAGCAACATCAATGAGCCAAGCCTTATTTTCATAAGTCTTATTGTTATAACCGCCATGTCCTTCATGATAAGCTAGATACTGGCGGTAGGCATCTGTTTTGCTAATCTTAGAACGCAACAAAGATTGATTAACATACCATCCAACAAAGTCGACGGCATCAGCAAAATCGTCTCGTTTAGCTGATTTGTTTCCTGTTTTCAGTTGATACCAATCCCAAGTAGCCTTCTTTGCCTGAGTGAAACCGAATGATGTTGTTGGTCTAGCTCCTGGTATTATTCCAAAAATCTTATTTCTTGGTGGTTTTGCATTTGAAGCAAAGTGTGACTCTTGATAAATGATTGCTAATTGTAAGTGCATAGGGGCGCCCCATTTTTGCTCGCTTTGCTTTACTGCTTGATACCAGCTTACTTTCTCATCTAACAAAGCACAAATATCGGTAACCTCCCTTGCAGGAGTCGAAAAACAACCCGAAAGGACCATTAAAATTGCTAAACCAAGAACAATTAATTTTTTCATTAATGAAATTTAAAAAAATACAAAATAAGCAATAACTAACTGAAATAAAAATAAAAAGCACAGCATAAATTTAATATCATTATCAGTCAAAGGCTTTGATTTTTCATTCAATTTCTCAAGCTTAACATCCGTTGCAACCAGACCCTTTTCAGAAGTTTCCACTCTAAATTTGACCCGAGTATCGGCGCTTAATCGAGACTTTTTGTAAACATTTTTCTGGTGTACAAAATACTTTTCACCGTCATCACCCGTAATAAATCCATAACCCTTTGTACCAAACTGAGCGACTATTCCAGTCATTTTTTTTGCCATTATTCTCTCACTTTTTGCAGACAATAAGCTGCATTTTCAATATAATCTACACCTGCATTCATTAGCTTTGACCTATTCTCAATGTCTTGAAAAGACTTTAATTCTTGATATTTAAAGGCCATACTAAAAAGCGACTCAACTTCAGATTTTTGAACCGAAAAAGGTGGGCCGCTCATCTGATGTTGCGGATAATGCAAAATTATCAATAGTACCCGAACACCCAAGGATATTATATCATTTAAATGTTTTACATATTTTTGTCTTAAATTTTGGTCAAGCGCTATCAATGATTTCCGGTCAAATACAGCTTTGACGTCACACAAATGTTTAGGGGATAGTGAAAAGAAATCGCCACAGTATATTTCTATATTTTTAGCACTGTAAAGATCAAATTCATCAACTTGAGTGATTGTAAAATCTAGCTCATTTTCATGAAAAAACTGCTTGATACCAATCTCACTGAGTTCGACACCAATGATAGAAAAACCTTGATTTAGCATGTAAATCATGTCAAGACTTTTGCCACAAAGAGGGAAAAACACTTTATCGCTAGGCTCAAGTTTGAGTAATCCTAAGTACTCTTCTAGTTCCTGAGTAACAACATCAGAATGCCAATTAATTTCATTGTTTTCCCAGAACTCCAACCAGTTAGCCATTACCAAACCTTGCTATAATATTCTCAGTGTTATATTCTACCCAAGGAGCAAAATAAATGAGGCCTGATATTGGAGACTGGTCTGGACTTTTAGCAGAAGAAAGGGAGTTTGATTATTTTCAATCTCTGTATTCTTTTCTTTATAACAATCAATCTAAAGAAATTTATCCACCAAAAGAAAATTGGTATAAAGCCTTTGAATACTCTAGTTTTGCCAACACAAAGGTCATTATTCTTGGTCAAGACCCTTATCACGGCATAAATCAGGCAGAAGGACTTAGTTTTTCAGTACCTGAAGGTGTACCCATACCGCCTTCACTTAGGAACATTTATATAGAACTCGAGATTGATGTAGGAACTACCATACCTCATCACGGTCATTTATCTCACTGGGCCAAACAGGGGGTTTTGTTACTTAATAGCGTTTTAACAGTTGAAAAAAACAGCCCTGCTTCTCATGCAAATCAGGGATGGGAAACTTTTACAGATAATGTTATTAAATTACTGAATGAAAAAAAACACAATTTAGTTTTTTTACTTTGGGGTACTTATGCTGGAAAAAAAAATGAATTAATTAATCCTGAAAGACATCTAGTTCTTAAGGCTCCTCACCCTTCCCCCTTTTCAGCAAATAAGGGTTTTTTCGGATGCAAACACTTTTCTAAAACCAACCAATATCTTCTATCTACTGATCAAACACCTATTGAATGGCAAATACCTTCATGAAATTAATGATTGATGATACTGTATGGGGTTTTAAGGAAATTTTCTCTGATTTTGGTGAAATTATTACTCTTCCTGGACGACAGATTGATCGTCAAAGTCTGTTAGATTGTGACATATTAATTATAAGATCGACAACAAAGGTTAACAAAGAGCTACTTCAAGGAACTAAGGTTCAATTTGTTGGTTCAACGGTTGCCGGACTTGACCATATTGATGAAGGCTATTTGCTTGAAAACAACATAACTTTTGTGTCTGCTCAGGGTTGTAATGCAAATGCTGTTGCAGAATACGTAATCAGTGCTATTTCAAATCTTGCTAACGATTTAAGTTTTGATTTATCTAATAAAACACTAGGAATCATTGGGGTTGGCAATGTAGGTTCAAGGCTTGATTTCAAAGCAAAACAACTTGGAATCAAAACCCTTCTTAACGACCCGCCTCGCCAGGAAATTGAGGGAAAAGAAGGATTTGTAGATCTTAATACGGCTCTCAGTACTGATATTGTGAGCTTCCATACTCCACTAACATTTTCAGGCTCACATCCTACCTACAACCTTCTAGGAGTTCATAATTTTGAGCTCATTACTCAAGACTCTATTGTAATTAATACTGCTCGAGGAGGCATCATTGATGAGAGTCTTTGGGAAAACAATATAACAAAAGCCAACATAATCGACTGCTGGGAGGAAGAGCCTAATATTAACACTAAACTTCAGAATACAGCCTACTGGGCAACTCCTCACATTGCAGGACACTCAATAGATGCTAAATTTATGGGCAGTTATATGATTTATAAGGACTTATGTAGCTTTACTAAGGCTCCTTTGAAGAATGAAGTTGAACATCTTATAAATCCAGCAGTAGTTACTATTAATGAAAATACACTTCACGAAACTCTTAATGCAATATATCCATTCATTGATGACCACCTAGCAATAAAAGACATTTTAAAATTCGAGGACTACCGTAGGAGTTACCCTGATCGCTTTGAATGGAGACATTTTAAAACTCGATTTAATATTCCTCAAGCTAAAAAATAGTAGTATTATTATCAAAGGAGTGTGCCTTGAAATCGATTATCTCACTTTCTCGGCTAATTATTAATACACTCTCTCTCATAGATCAGAGAGGATTTGGACTTTAACTAGGCTCAAAATATTCTAATTTTTTGGTTTAGTTGATGTATAATAAAAACGTGAACACATTGTTCATATATGAACATATATTACTTAAAGTGAAATAACAACCAACCATAAGGAGAAACTATGAAACACTTTATAAAAAGCGCATTCATTGCGGCATCTCTTGTAGCGACGCTTTTAGCGACGCCAGCCTTGGCAGATGTCGTCAAGATTGACGCTGTAACACTGGCACCAAAGCCGGTTTACATTAACAAACCGTTCAAGATGTTCGTTGATGCAGTGAATACAAAATTCGCTGGCGAAGTTGAGATTAACTGGCGCGGTGGCCCCGAAATTATGCCACCATTTAAACAAGCCGAGGGCGTGCGCAATGGCGCAGTCGATATGACCTATACCAGCCCGAGCTATTATCAGGGTCTGGTGCCAACCTCTGGAACCATGAACCTGTCGTACAAGACTTACGCTGAGATCGCAGCAACAAACTACCATGAACGCATGACGGAACTTCACGCTGAAAAAGACCTTATCTTTCTTGGTGAAATTCCAGCGACACAGCTGAATTTTGTGATCTACATGGCCGATGAAGTGTCAGGTCTTGAGGATCTGAAAGGGAAACGAATCCGTGTATTCCCAACTTTGCTACCGATCGTCAAAGCCCTAGGTGCAGAGCCGATCGTGATGGGAATGGGAGATATTTTCACGGCGATGGAGCGTGGAGCGATTGACGGATACATGCAAGGCCCACTTGCACAAGCCAAACAATTCGAAGGCTTGGTCAAAACAGTGATTTTCCCCGGTGTTTACCGCGCTGGCTTCCCGGTCCTGATTAACAAGGACACATGGGGCAAGATGTCGACCGATTTACAGCAACGGCTGACAACGTTCCTTCGATGGGACTTTGCATATCGTGTGGACTACCTCTGGAGTCAAGATATCGCCGATAACATCGAACTGATGAAAGGCGCTGGTTTCAACATTTTGGAACTGCCAGCTGATGAAGCCGCAAGTTATGAGCAAATGGCAATGGATGCCGCATGGGCTGTCACGGCTGAAAATGCCGGCGACGAAGTTGCTGCCGAGCTGCGTGCAATGCTCGACAAATAGCGCACGGGCAACGAAAGTTAGGTGGAGCCAAGCAAACATTGGCTCCACCTATTTTTTTATAGGAGTAAAAAAACTTGTACACAACATTTGCTAAGTTGAGTCATTTTTTCAGCCGCTTAAATTTGTATTGTGCAATCCTTGGCGCTGCTCTCCTCTTCTTCATCGCTACTATAATTTGCTTTGAGGTTACTGGGCGTGCACTTGGTGCTTCCTCGCGTCTTTGGGTCTTAGAAACCAGCGAGTACTCACTTCTTTACATCACATTCCTTGGGACTCCCTATTTGCTCGAGAAGAATATGCATGTGGTTATCGACATTGTTTACACTAGTTTCACGAATACCTGGCGGTTAATATTTCAAGCGTTGAATTCCGTAATAGGTTTTCTAGTCTGTGCTGTTCTGGCAATTGTCGGAGTAATAGTTGTTGTTGAACAATATGGGCTTGGCGTCCGGGAAATCACCGTGATGCGCCCCTATAGCTGGTGGTTGACCGCAGCATTGCCATTGGGTGCCGGATTGATGGCCATCCAGTTCATAGAGCAATTTATCCGCACTCTAAAAGGCAAGGCTTTATAGTCATGGAATGGTACTATATAATCGCCATTATTCTTGGCCCACTCTTTGTCCTGATGTTTGTAGGATTGCCGGTCGCGTTTGCATTTCTCGCGGTTAACATTGTTGGATCGGCTATCCTGATGGGTGGCTTGCCGGGTATTAAGCAACTCATTCTGAATTCGGTTGATTCAGTGTCTAGTTTCGTGCTGATACCCATCGCCCTGTTCATGATTATGGGCGAGGCGATGTTCCGGTCCGGTATCGCAATTGATCTAATGGACACGCTCGATAAATGGTTCGGGCGGTTGCGTGGGCGTTTGGCGTTAATGGCTGTCGGAGGTGGTGTTCTCTTTTCAACCCTAACCGGCAATTCGATGGGTTCCATCGCGTTACTTGGATCGTCGCTAACGCCAGAGATGGAAAAGCGAGGCTACAAAAAACCGATGTCGCTTGGTCCGATCCTGGGATCGTCCGGTTTGGCAATTATGATCCCGCCTTCGGCTTTGGCAGTTGTGCTCGGCGTCATCGCCGAACTCTCAATCCGACGTATCCTAATCGGCATCATTATTCCGGGTCTGTTGATGGCACTGCTATACATGATCTATATCCTTGGACGCTGTCGGCTACAACCAGAGCTAGCACCTTCATTCGACGTGCCAAAGGTTTCTCTTTCTGAAAAACTGTCTGCAACAGCAATTAATATCCTGCCACTCGCATTTGTGATTTTTTCCGTCGTTGGAGTCATTTTCTTAGGGATAGCAACGCCAAGTGAAGCAGCGGCCACTGGCGCCTTTTCGGTCCTTATTTTGGCAGCCCTGAAACGACGACTGACGTTCAAGGTTTTTGGCGTCACAATGTTTTCCAGTGCCAATATTTCGGTGATGGTATTGCTGATCATATCTGCGGCTATAACGTTTTCGCAGCTCTTGGCGTTCACTGGCGCAACCTACGGCATGATTGATGCCGTGATGTCGATTGATATCTCCAATGAAGCCATTGTTTTCTTGATGATCCTGCTCGTGATATTGATGGGCATGGTTATGGGGCCCTTACCCATAATGCTGATCACGTTACCGATATTCATTCCCATCGTGATACAGTTTGGGTTTGATCCGATTTGGTTCGCGGCAATGTATTTGGTTGCTATTGAAACCGGTGCGACCTCGCCCCCATTTGGCGCGGCTCTATTCGTGATGAAGGGCGTGGCGCCAAAAGGCACAACAATGGGTGACATTTATGGAGCCGCTATCCCCTTCGTCATCTGCGACTTTATCGCAATCCTCTTGATATTCTTCATTCCCGAAATTGTGACATATCCAGTTAAACTGATGTTTGAATGACCGATCGAAAACTCTACCAATTGGGAAATGAACGACCTAGCTTCATTGTCTTTATGACAGACCAACAAAGGGCTGATCATTTAGGTTGCTATGGGAATCCCATCGTACGAACTCCAAATATCGATGCGATTGCCAATCGTGGAACGCGGTTTAATAATTTCTATGTCGCAACTCCAATTTGCCAACCAAACCGCGCAGCACTTGCAACGGGGCAGTTGACGTCGGTCAACGGGTGCAGGCAAAACGGTATACCACTCGGCTTGGATTGCACGACCTACGCGGATATCTTGCGATCTAGTGGTTATCGAACAGGTCTGGTGGGCAAAGCACACTTTCAGAACGTCTCACCGATTGAGGTAAAGTTACCTCAATCAAATGGGATGGGCGAAGAACCAAACGGGCCCTACAACCTAGCCTTAAGATCGCAACGGCGGGGTTCGGAATATGAATGTGAAATTCGAACAAGCTGGATCAAGAACCCTAATAAGGAATTGCAACTTCCCTACTATGGATTTGATCACGTTCGCTTGTGCATTGGGCACGGTGACCAAGTTGAGGGACACTATTCTGGCTGGCTGAAAGACAAACTAGCAGGTGCGCCAGACCCACGCGGACGATCTGGGGCGTTGGAAGACGGTTCACCGGAAACGCCACAAATCTGGCGCACAGCACTGTCCGAGGAACATTATCCAACGTCATATGTTGGTGAGCAGGCTTGCAAATTTCTGGAGGAACAGGACGACACTCCATTCATTCTTGTCGTGTCTTTTCCAGACCCTCACCACCCATTTACACCCCCAGGTCGCTATTTTGATCTTTATGATCCTTCGGACATCCCGCTGCCAAAAAGTTTTGGTCATCGAACCAGCGCCAGAAGCGATTTACCTAAGCATATTCAACGGATGTATGAAATTGGCGCGGAAAAACCCGATGAGTTCTGGCCATTTCATACTGATGATGAGACCACGCGCCGTATGATCGCGCTTAATTACGGGGCTATCACCATGATTGACGAACAAGTTGGCGTTGTGATGCAAGCCTTGAAAAATACGGGAAAATTCGAAAACACCAATATCATCTACATGTCAGATCACGGCGACTATATGGGTGATCATGGCACTATTCTTAAAGGCGGGGTTCACAGTCACGGACTGATCCGTGTGCCTCTGATCTGGTCCGATCCGGCAAATCGCGGGACGGACGTCACGGGAATTCAAGGTAGTGCGATCGATTTTGCGCCCACGCTTCTGCAAAAAGCGGGTCTGAAAGTCCCATATGGAATGCAGGGTCGTGATCTTTTGGCTGATGATGTCAAAAACTTACCTGTACTGATCGAGGATTCCGGCTTCTTGATGGCATCGGACGATGGGCGTACCGCTTTCTGGTCGCTCGTTCATGACAGTTGGCGGATGAGCGTTTTTGAAGGGTCTGATCTTGGAGAGCTTTTTAATCTTGGTGAAGATCCGGATGAGTTGGATAACCGGTGGGCTGATTCCGCAGCAACATCGCAGAAAATGGCGATGATGCATTTGCTGATTGACCGGCAAATTGCCCTTCGAAGTAAGTCTCTGATTCCAACCCATCAGGCCTGAAGGGAACCGTATGGGCGAACAAAAAATAATGGATGTTGTTGGTTTAGTTGAAGTATAATTAAAACATGAACACATTGTTCATATATGAACTTATATAACTTAAGGTGAAATATGAAAAAAGAATTCGTAGAATTAAATGCAGAGTCTTTACATAGTTCAAATTTAGCTCATCAATCCCAAGGGCGAGATTTAGATACCAATGAAAAAGCACTCGCTAAAGCTTTGATGAGTATTTTTGAGAATGGAGTGCATGATTTCAAAGATGTTGCTGCTGCTCTTTCGAGTATGAAAATTATTGCACCACGAAGCGGCCTCAAGGATTGGACAATTGATTTGCTTAATGAGGAGCTTATAGAAACTAATAATCAGCTAGATTTAGCTTATAAGGAAAACGGTTTTGGGGCTTGAATTTAAAAATGTATCAAGGTTCTTTGTTGACCCTAGTGGTCAATTCGAAGCCTTAAGAGGTTTAATAATAATTCTAAATAAAAGGTAAATTATGTCAAATACTCCACCTGAATTTCCAAAAATAGAGCCACATAATGTTCAAATTCCTAGTGGTAAAAGTTTTAAAGAATGGATTGAGAGTCGTACTGCTCGATATGAAACCCGAACAGTTGATTGGAATGCACTGAAATTTCAAGCTGATTTTGATCCCAAATATAAGCGTGCTCAAATGCGATATATTGGAACAGGTGGTTCGGGAGTCAAATCGGATCCGAATGTTGTTCCAGCTGAACACTTCACATTTTCAACTATGGTTTTGCCTGCTGGTTGTGAAGGACCACTGCACATTCACTACGATGCAGAAGAAGTATTTTTTATTCTAAAGGGTAAAAAAATTAGATTATTTTTTGAGCACAAAGGTGAGGAAGTAGAAACAGTTTTGACAGAAAGAGATGTAATCTCAGTTCCACCTGGCGTTTATCGTGGGTTACGTAATGAAGGTGTTGAAGAGGCACTGATGTGTGTCATGATTGGCAATCCAAAACCTGTGATACCTACTTATCCAGAAAGTCATCCGATTTCTAAAATTAAACGACCAGAGAATTAACAAAAATGTATCAGGAGTGTAATTTATGCCAGATTTAGATAGAAGCGAATTAATTGAAAATAGAATTAATAATGGAATATTGGGGCAGTGGTACCCTGTAGCCAAATCAGTTGAAGTGAGAAGTATTTCACCTCTTGGCATCGAAGTACTCGGAGAAAAACTTGTACTTTGGCGTGGTGACAATGGAAAAGTTCACTGCATTAAAGATCAGTGTCCTCATAGAGGAGCGCCATTATCATTTGGAAGACTTCATGAAGGACACATTTCCTGCCGTTATCATGGAATCGTTGTTAGTGGAGAAGGTGTTGTTGTGAGAGTTCCAGCTATGAAGAACTGTGCATTTGAAGGACAAAAGATTGTTAGAGCATTTGAGGTTACAGAAATTTATGACGCGATTTTTATCTATATGCCTTCTGCTGAAAACGAAAAAGCACCACGTATGGTGTTTCCAAAAGAATTTCTTTCAGATAGTTGGTCGGGTTTTTTATGTACCTCAATATGGAAAACAAATTACAGATATGCTCTAGACAATCTTGCTGATCCGATGCATGGATCATACTTACACGCAGAAAGTTTTACGCTTGCATACGGCACTAAAGAAGATTTATTTAAGGTTGATCATACCGAGAACGGGTTTATCGTTAGTCGTACTGGACAGTTAGGTGAAAATTTTGATTGGACAGAGTTTGAAATGCATGATGGGACAATGTTTTGTTTTCTAGATATTCCTTATCCAAAAGCTGCAGGCCCAGGTGGAAATATGCGAATAGTTGGTTTTGTTTTACCTATTAATGAGAACTCTTGCAAAGTATTTTTTTGGCGCATGAGAAAGGTTAGTGGTATCCAACGTGATTGTTGGAGATTTCTTTATCGAACAGAACTGGAATCAAAGCACTGGACAGTCTTAGAGCAGGATCGAGAAATATTAGAGGCCATGTCAGATGATGTACGTGGCAATGAAAAGTTATACCAACATGATGTTGGTGTAAATCGTATTCGCCAAACTCTCTTGAAGCAAGCAAAATCAAATGTTGACTTTGAGCTAAACATCGAGGGCAAGTCATAGTGCTTAATAATCGCTCAATATTGTTGACTGGCGGTGCACGTGGATTAGGCGCAGAAATTGCCAAATCTCTTTCCGAGCATGGAGCTAAGATTATTATTGCAGATATAGATACTGAAGAAGGTCGACGTACTGCAAATAAACTAGGTGTTCACTTTTTACATGTAGATATAGAAGACCCAAATTCCATTGAAGCTCTTCTAAAAGATGTTGCTAAAACTTTTGATGGCAAACTAGACGGTTTGGTTAATAATGCGGCTATTGCTAAAGGAATTGGTGGAGTTTCATTTGAAGAAATTGACCTAAACACCTGGGATAAAGTTATGCGTGTAAATGTACGAGGAACCTGGTTAATGACTCGGGCAGCTGCTCCACTATTACGTGCTTCCGGCTCTGGAAGGGTAGTAAATATTGCATCTGATACAGCTATTTGGGGTGCGCCATTATTGTTGTCATATGTAGCTAGCAAAGGTGCAATCATATCTATGACAAAATCTCTTGCACAAGAGTTTGGCTCTGACCAAGTTGGTATCACTGCTGTTGCTCCAGGGATTTTAACTACTGACTCAACTAATGATGTTTCAGCAACTAGGCACAGTTTTTATAATGAAAATCGCGCCGTTCCTGGCCCTCAAGCACCTGAAGATATTACTGAAACAATAAGCTTTCTTTTGACGAAAGGAGCATTAACCCTTACTGGCCAACTTCTGACTGTTAATAATGGCTTTGTCTTTTCTTAAGTTTATGAATAATTTAAGTCATCATAAATCTGGACCAATTGAGTTTTTTGAAAGAAAAGGTCATAGCGAACTTGAAGTTGTCCTTCTTCATGGAATTGGCTCAAATGCATTATCTTTTGAGTCACTGATCAAAGAATTGCCAGACAGCTGGAGATTAATCGCATGGAATGCTCCAGGATATGGCAACTCGGAGCCTTTAAAACCAGACTGGCCAATTGCTGAAGATTATGCTCTGGCTCTTAAGAATTTTTTTAATAGACTCAAATTAAAATCTCCTCTTTTAGTTGGACATTCACTAGGTGCGTTAATCGCCACAAGCTTTGCTGCCAACTACCCAAAAAATGTTTCAAAACTGCTGCTTGCATCTCCAGCGTTGGGTTATGGTCAAGCAGTAAATGAAACTCTTGACTCGAAAGCCCAAGAACGAATTGATGAACTTGAATTATTAGGAGTAGAAAAGTTTGCAAAAAGGCGCGCTAGTAGGCTTGTAGCCAACCCAGATAAATACCCAATGATTGTCTCAAAAGTTATCAAAGAAATGATGCGAATAAATATACCTGGATACATTCAGGCAGTTAAGATGCTTGCTTCTGGTGAATTATTGAAAGATGCACTTAAATTAAATTGTCCAACTGATGTTGTCGTTGGAGCTGAAGATATAATTACCACACCAGAATCATCTCTTAAGGCCTATAAGACACTTAATTCAGTTGTTTTAAGCAATTTCACTGAACTTCAAGGAGCGGGTCATGCAATTTATCAACAATCTCCAAAAAACTTTGCTAAATCTTTAAAAAAATTAGCAAAATCTAACCTTTTAATAACTTCTACAGGATGAAACTATGACTAACTTTTCTCTTATTGATGGGCTACGAGGAATTGTAATGCGTGGGCCTAATTTAACAGAGAGCTGCTCTTTTTTTGAGAATCTCTGGGGATTAACACTTTCTCACTCTGAAAATGACGAAGTTTTTTTTCGAGGTAATGGTTCAGAACCTATAGCCTATGGTCTAATCAATCATCCAGTTTTTGGAATTGAATATATTCATTTTTCAACAAAAGATCGTTCCTCAATGAATGCTCTTTTCAAGCAACTTGTTAAACAAAATTGCACAATAATTAGTAAACCAGGAGAGTTTAATGATTTTGCTGGTGGGTATGGTTTTGAAATTTTAGATCCTGATAACCGTCGCCTAAGATTTCGAACTGATGCACTTAAGTTAACTAGCAATAAAAAGTGGGGTTACCCTGATAAGGTTTCACATGTTGTTTTGAATACTCCTGATATGGAACGCCTACAAGATTTTTTTACGTCCGTATTAGGTTTTCGTGTATCTGATTATTCAGGTGACCAGATGGTCTTTTTAAGATGTAATAATGAGCATCATACTATTGCGTTATCAAGGTCTAATCATCCAAGTGTTAATCATGTTGCATTTGATTTATCATCAATTGATGAGTTTATGCATAGTATTGGAAGAATGAAACAAGCGGGTCACGATGTATCCTGGGGACCAGGTCGACATGGGCCTGGTAACAATCCTTTTGCATACTTTGTTTCTCCACCCGGCTTTGTTGTTGAATTTACAACTGAGTTACAAATAATAAATGAAAAAAAGCATCAGCCTAAGGTTTGGTCAAGGAATGATCCAGCGTCCATGGATTTATGGATGACAGCGGGTCCACCATCAACTGCACAGAGGACTGCTATGCAGGGTAAACCAGATCCTGGCTTTCCTAATCAAATCAATTCTAAGGGTAAATAATGATTAATTTTGATTATAAAAATAAGGTAGCAGTTGTTACCGGTGGTACATCTGGAATTGGCCTTGCAACGGTAAAAACTCTTCTTAAGTCAGGTGCAAAGGTCGCATTTTGCGCTCGTTCAACAGAGCGATTATTGGAAGTTGAAAGTAAGTTGAAGCTTGAATTTAGTAACGACCAAGTTTTTGCAAAAGCACTATCCGTCCTAGATCAAAATGAAGTTAATAAATTCTCAAAAGATGTTGAATCACAATTTGGAAAATGTGATTTACTTGTGAATAATGCAGGACAAGGAATGATTTCTACATTTGATACAACTGACGACGATGATTGGAAAAGTGAATACGAATTAAAGATTTTTAGTCAAATATATCCAATTAGAGCCTTTCAGTCGATGTTAAAAAAAGAAAATGGATCAGTTGTGGTTGTTAATTCACTTCTTGCAATCCAGCCTGAACAACACATGATATGTACTTCATCGGCTAGGGCTGCAGTACAAAATTTAATTAAATCATTAAGCGTTGAATTCGCACCACATATTAGATTTAATTCAATCTTGTTAGGATTAATAAAAACAAATCAATGGGAGAGTCGATTTGAAGATCGTGAGGATAAATCAATCAACAGGAATGATTGGTATCAAAACCTTGCATTAAATAAAGGTATTCCACTAGGAAGATTAGGTAACCCAGAAGAAGTTGCTAGTGCAATAGCTTTCCTTGGATCTTCGGATGCTTCCTATATTACGGGAGCTCAACTTGAAATTTCAGGAGGCTTATCAAAACATATATAAGTGAATCTAATGAGTAGTACTTATTTATCAAAACTAGAAACAGTCTCGGATGCCATAGCAAAATATATGGCTGATATTGGTATTAGTGTAATTTTTGGGGTAATTTCAATTCATAATATGCCCATCCTAGATGCAATAGCCCGTCAGAATAAAATTCGCTTTGTTCCAACTCGAGGTGAAGCAGGTGCCATCAATATGGCCGACTCATACTCTAGAGTAAGTGGAAATTTAGGGATTTGTATAACATCTACAGGAACTGCCGCTGGTAATGCCGCAGGGTCTCAATTAGAGGCATTAACTGCAGGCTCAAAAGTATTACACATTACTACACAAATTGATACTGAATTATTAGATTGCAATTCTTCAGCAATCCATAGTGTTCCTAATCAACCTGATATGCTGAAATCTATATCAAAGGCTTATTTTTTCATTAAGAGTGCCAAAAAAACGTTAGAAACAATTTCTGCCGCTATTTCATCAGCAATTTCTCCACCAGCTGGACCGGTCAGTATAGAAATACCTATCGATGTTCAGCTTTCTCAATTGAGCTATCCTAGATCCATTGAGAGGCCTAAACCAAGTAGAATTTTGATATCTGAAGAGTCTATTGAAGAGCTTGCAGAGCTCGTTAAAAAGGCAAAACGACCCATGCTTTGGCTGGGAGGCGGTTCACGCAGCGCTTCTGTTGAAGCAACTGAACTTATAAATAGAGGATTTGGTGTAGTGACCTCAACCAATGGACGCGCAATAGTTGATGAAAATCATACAGCAAACCTTGGAGCATTCAATATGACTCAAGCTGCTTCTTTAATTTATTCAAAAAGTGATTTAATGATTGTTGTTGGATCTAAATTGAGAGGGAATGAGACACTGAACTACAAAATGAAACTCCCACCACTTGTTCAAATTGATGCTCATGATTTCCGTGGAGTAAGAAATTATAAGACTCAAAAGTTTATTCATGGTGAAGCTAAGGAAGCACTTCAGAAGCTACTAGAATTATTGCCTGAAAAATTAAATGTTGACAAAGAGTTTCATGATGATATCCAAAAAGCCCGCATGTTAAGTGAATCTAAGCTCCTGGAAACGCTTGGGCCATATAGCAATATAGCGAATACATTAAAGGATATCGTCTACAGTGGTTCACATCCATGGGTTAGAGATGTCACTATTGCTAATTCAACATTTGGTAATCGCTATGTAAAAATTGCTAAAGCTTTTCTAGGCGTTCATGCCCTTGGAGGTGGTATTGGTCAGGGCATATCTATGGGAATCGGTGCAGCAATTGCAAGTGAGAAAGCAAAAGCTATTGTACTCATTGGTGATGGAGGTGCGATGTTAGGTTTGGCTGAAATGATCACTGCTGTTAGTGAGAATGCACCATTGGTTTATGTGCTCATGAATGATCAGGCTTATGGTGTTATAGAAAATATTCAAGATGCTCAATATGACAGTCGTCGCCACTATTCTAAATTAGATGTGCCAGATTTTTCATTTTTTTGCCAATCCATCAAATTGCCTCATCAAATTGTTAAAGATGTAAAAGATTTTCAGGGCTCAATTAAAAGAGCGCTTAAGGCTAAAGGACCGCAGATGGTAGAAGTTGATATGTGCAGTATTGGGCCATTTACTGAAGCATTTTCTGGACCCCCTGCTGGCTCTGCAAATACTAAGGAGGTAGCATGACAAGACTAGGAATAATTGGTTTCGGTAATATTTCAACAACATTGCTTACACTTCTTAAAGATGTTCTTGAGGATCCATTGGAGCATCTCACCATTGTTTGTAAGCCAGAATACGAATCTCAAGTCAATCAAATTATGAGGGAAGATTTTAACGAAGTTGCTTTAGAAAATAGCATAACTAGTAATACAGAAATTCTAATAAATAACAAACCCAACCTTGTTGTTGAATGTGCAGGCCATGAAGCTGTTACCGAACATATTGCTCAAGTCTTGAGTGCAGGTTTTGACACTGTAGTGGCATCAGTCGGCGCTTTAGCGGACGCAGCTCTTGCTGATTCTTTGTATGATGCGGCACATAAAGGGATGTCTAGACTAATAATTCCAGCAGGTGCTATTGGCGGAGTTGATTTATTGGCATCATTGAAGAAACATGGAAAGCTGGATGTTTCTTATAGGGGAATAAAGCCACCTGCCGCATGGTCAGGAACCTTGGCTGCCAACTTTATGGATCTAGATCATTTGTCCGAGGAAACAGTGATTTTCAGTGGATCAGCTCGTGAAGCTGCCAGTAACTATCCCAAAAATGCTAATGTTGCTGCCACTATTGCTCTAGCAGGTGCAGGTTTTGAGGCAACTCAAACTGAGTTAGTTGCTGATCCAAAAGCAACTGGAAATATACACGAATATAGGGTAGATTGTCCTTTAGCCCATTATACTTTTCGAGTTGAAAGTCAACCTTCATCAGGCAATGCGAAAACATCAGTGACTACTGTGTATAGTATCATGCGCGAAATCACTAATCGTATAGGTCCTATTGTAATTTGAGGATAACAAATGATTAAAATGCCCGATGGTAAGTTGTTTATTGGTGGAGAATGGGAAACTGGAACTGGTGAAGAAATAGTTTCAATTTTTCCAGCTGATAGCTCCATCAACTGTTCTCTTTATGGAGCTTCAAAAAATGACGTCCTGCGTGCAGTCAAACTTGCCAAATCTGCACAATCTCAGCCTTCTTGGCGCTCATTAAAACCACACGAGCGAGCTCGATATTTATATGCAATTGCTGATGGAATTGAAGCTAATATTGATAGAATTTCACAAATACAAACACGTGATACCGGAAAAACACTTAGAGAAACAGCAATCTTAGCAAGCTCTGCTTCTGGAACTTTCAGGTATTTTGGAGCACTTCTTGAAAGTAGTGACGATTTACTTACAGCCCAGCGTAATGAATCGTTGACCATGTCAGTCTATGAGCCATTGGGTCTAGTTTCAGCAATAACTCCATGGAATTCTCCTATTGCATCAGATGCGCAAAAAATTGCGCCAGCGTTAGCGGCAGGAAATGCGGTGCTTTTGAAACCATCATCGTGGTCTCCCTTAGTAAGTCTTGAGCTTGCAAAATTAGTTGAATCCTCAGGCTTGCCAAAAGGTTTATTTTCGGTATTGCCAGGATCTGGTGAAAAAGTTGGTAATTTGTTAGTTGAACATCCAGATATTTCTAAAGTGACATTTACCGGTAGTACCAAAACTGGACGAAGCTTAGCAATAAAAGCTGCAAAAAAGTTGATGCCTATTTCATTAGAGTTGGGAGGAAAGTCCCCAGTAATAGTATTTAAAGATTCTGATATAGATATTGCAATTGCCGGTGTTATGTTTGGTATCTTTTCATCAACTGGTCAAAGTTGTATCGCAGGTTCTCGGTTATTTGTTCAAAAAGATATATACAGTAAATTTGTTGAGCGATTGGTAAAAGCAACAAAAAAACTGAAAGTTGGTAGCCCCTATAATCCAGATACTCAAGTTTCTACAATGATCCATCCGCAACATCGCGATAGTGTAGCGGCGTATGTTGATCTGGCACGCAACGAAGGGGCAAAGATATTGTGCGGTGGGAAAAGCCCGAGTGGTGCAGAGTATACAAAGGGTGCTTATTACCTGCCAACAATTATTACTGAAGTTGATAATTCATCTCAAATTTGTCGTGAAGAAGTTTTTGGCCCAGTTTTGGTTGTAATGCCCTTTGTTGATGAAGCTGATGTTATTGAACAAGCCAATGAGAATGACTATGGTTTGGCTTGTGGAATTTGGACCAGTGACTTTCCGAAGGCATGGCGAGTGGGTCGAGCTATTAATGCAGGTACAGTCTGGGTTAACACATACAAACAATTTTCAATTTCGACACCTTTTGGCGGTGAAAAAAACAGTGGTATAGGTAGGGAAAAAGGAAGAAACGGTATTCGCGCTTTCATGTCTCAAAAGTCGCTTTATTTTGATCTTACTGGGAATTCGCATCCATGGGCAGAAACACAATAATGGATATTTGTTTTGATAGTGGAAAGAAGAAAATATGAAAAAATTTGAAAATGGGAATTTAAATAAAAACAGCTATTCAGTCCCTCCTGTTGAACGCGCTATAAAGCTTCTTCAATATATTGGTGAGGGTAACAAGTGTCGTAACCTTACTAAGGCATCAAGCCATTTATTTATAAACCGAACAACATTAATTCGATTAATTTACTCCTTACTCGACAACGGAATGATTGAAAAAATTGGTGAAGATGAAGGTTATTGCCTTGGGATTGGAGTCATTTCACTTGGGGCACAAGCAATTCAATCAAGAGATATTGTCCAGATGTCATTGCAGTCGATCCAAGAGTTAGTAAAAAAATCAAATATGTCTGCACATCTAGGCATTCTTGATGGAACAGATGTTGTGTATCTAACTCGTGAAACTCCTAAAGCACATCTGATTAGTAATATGCATATTGGTTCGCGTTTACCCGCACATGCTTCTTCTATTGGAAGAGCAATTCTTGCTGATCTTAGTGAAGTAGCAGTAAAAGATATATATAAAAATCGCGAATTAAGCGGTGGAACTAATAAAGCACCTCAAAATCTTCAGCAAATATTAAGTCAACGTAAAATTGATGTCAAGCGAGGTTATGTTTGGAGTATTGGAATGATTGAACCCAATATTGGATCTTGTGCCGCAACTATTTATAACCATGAAGGAACGCCTATCGCTGGATTAAACGTAAGTGGACCAAAAGATATCTTCATTAATGAAAACTCAAAACAGGCAATTATTGTTAGAGAAGCTGTACTTGATGCTGCAAGAATAAGTTCTGCAGCAATGGGATTTAGATAGAGGGGTTCTACGTGCGATTTGATGCGCTTTCATCTGGTCCTTACAGACGTTTCTGGCTTGGATCCATCGCCTCAGTAGGTAGTACGCAGCTCTATTTTCTAGGGATGGCATGGCTCGTTTTCGAACTCAGCGATTCTGCACTCGATCTCGGCCTGCTTGGTGCAGCAACTGCGGTACCCACCATTCTTGCAACTCTGGCTGGTGGTCTGGTTGCAGATCGAATAAATCGCCGCTCAGTTTTAATTTTGACCACTGGGACTTCAGCTATATTGCTGCTTATACTGGCGGTACTGGATGCCACTGAGCTAGTGCGGGTTTGGCACGTTCTCTTAATTGCAGCCCTGCTTGGATTGGTACAGGGTTTTGATTTTCCATCGCGCTCTTCGATTTTTCCGGCACTGATTGAACCAAAACAGATGATGAGCGCCGTTGCATTAAATTCTATCCTTTGGCAGGGATCACGTATGATTTTTCCGGCAATTGGAGGACTGCTCATTGCACTGACCGACACCTCACTAATCTTTGTCATATGTGGAATTGGTTTTATAACAATGGTTGTGGTACTGTTTTCAATTGAACTGGAGCAGATAATTGAGGATAAGACTGACCCCTGGCACGAGTTTAAAGATGGAGTGAGATATGTTCTTCACCAACGATTGTTCCTAACCTTGATCCTGTTGACTTGGATCTCCATGTTTTTTGGAACATCTTTTATACAGATCATGCCGATCTTTGCTGACATATTGCATAGTGGAGAACGCGGATATGGTTTATTAATTTCGGCAACCGGGCTCGGTTCAGTAGCTGGGAACTTTTTCATATCTCACTTTCAGCAATCCCGTCGACTGGGGATATTGATGTTATCTTGCGCAGCGTTGGTACCATTCTCACTGGTAGGTTTCAGTCTGGTTACAGGGACATTGGCCAATGCGGCCGGGGCATTTTGGCTTGCCTGCTTTCTCGTGATTTTGGCTGCAGCCTTTAGTTCAGTCTTTCTAGTTAGTTCCATGACAGTTTTACAGCTCAAAGTACCCGATAATTTACGTGGCCGCGTGATGGGAATTCATAGCATCACTTTCAGCATGATTGCACTCGGTGGACTTGCTATCGGAGCCCTGGCTACAAAATTTTCAGCCCCGATTGCCGTGGTTATAGGTGCGGTGGTAGTGTTGTCATCAATAATCTGGGTGGCGATTCGACAGGAAGAAATAATCAATCTTGATGGCAGTGAACTATGAATGGAGTCATTTTAAAACTCGATTTGAGATTCCTCAAGTCAAAAAATAGTAGGATTTATTAATGTAGTGGTAAAACTATCTTGACAATAGTACCTTTTTTAGAGGATTAACCAAACTTTATGCAAATTAATAACTGCCACAATATTGATGACTTTCGCACAATGGCCAAAAGCCGTATTCCAGCGCCTTTGTTTCACTATATTGATGGTGGTGCAGACGATGAATCTACGCTTAGGCGCAATACCAGCGCATATGATGAGTATGACCTAATACCTAATGGCTTGGCAGATGTTGCTAGTATCGACCTCTCAACCACCATATTGAGTCAAAAAGTTAGCTCGCCCTTATTTCTCGCACCGACAGGTATGAATCGCTTATTTCATCATGACGGTGAGCGTGCAACATCTCGTGCCGCTGAAAAATATGGCTGTTACTATAGCCTTTCAACTTTATCTTCTGTTAGCATCGAAGAGATTGGCAGTTTAACAAGCACTCCGAAGATGTTCCAAATATACATTCATAAAGATCGTGGGCTAACTTATGAATTTATTGAGCGATGCAAAAGAGCAAAATTTACTTCTTTATGCTTAACCATTGACACCATTGTTGCTGGCAATAGGGAACGAGACTTGCGCACAGGCATGACCATGCCACCTAAATTTACCCCATCTAACTTACTAAGTTTCGCCATGCGCCCACGCTGGGTATACAACTATTTCACTCATAAGGGATTTAAGCTAGCAAACTTAGAAGGCAAAACCGAAAAAGGCAGCAAAGAATCCTTGTCGGTTATTGACTATATCAACTCACAATTTGATACCAACCTATGTTGGGAGGATGCACAAAAAGCCGTTGAAGCATGGGGAGGTCCATTTGCCATTAAGGGTGTAATGTCAATTGAAGATGCGAAACGTGCTGTTGATATTGGTGCCAGCGCCATTATGATCAGCAACCATGGTGGCAGGCAATTAGATTGCAGCCCTGCACCGTTTGACTTATTGAGCGATATTGTAGATGCGGTTGGCGGCAAGATAGAAATCATATGTGATGGTGGTATAAGGCGAGGAACTCACGTCCTTAAGGCATTGGCACTTGGAGCAAACGCTTGTTCGATGGGTAGACCCTATTTATATGGGCTTGCTGCAGCAGGAGAAGCTGGAGTTGAGGCTGTATTGTCTAGGTTTGAAGCTGAACTTAAGCGCAATATGATGCTTATGGGGATTAATAAATTGTCACAACTTGATCACTCCAAAATCCGCAGAAGATAGTTCAATATTCCCAATTCGTTTGATGTGTGAGGGGGAAGTTTTTTTAGTTATAATTAAATTTCTATACATTCTGGAGATTTTTTGTGAGACTTATTCTTAATGAGGAAAAAATTAGAAACGTCTTTGCTAAGATGAAAGATGAAGCTGGATTTGAAGAGAGTAGGATACTTTTTGAGAAAGGGAAGTTACCTGTTGAAATGCTTCAAGCCCTTTCTCTCAGACCCGAAATTTTGAAGGCATTTGGCATGATGGGGATGGGTGTTTACCCCGGCGGACTTATTGAACGCAATCTAAAAGAAAAAGTTATTCTCAAGGCTTCCCGCTTAAATGATTGTCAATTTTGTGTCAATTCACACGTGGAAATAATGACTCAGTTAGGAATTCCTAAATCTCAAATCGAAGAGCTAGACTCACCAAAAAACTTGACTGATCGAGAAAAACTAGCTCTTAGATTCACTGAATCGGTCATGAAAAATTCTTTGGAGATTACAGATTCTTTTTTTGAAAATTTAAGAAGCTTATTTTCTCAAGAAGAAATCGTGGAACTTACTTTTCTTATCGGGTACATTAACATGCTAAATTATTTCAACAACACACTCCAGGTAACTTATCAAGGAGACTATGATTCTTAATCGCCTATTATTACTATCAAGGATAAAAGTCCATGGAGTATATATATCTAGCTAGCATTAAAAAAGACATCACTACAATTAGAACTCTGATAACTTTTGGATTAGCTTTTAGTAAGTAATGAGTCCCAATAAAAGCGCCAATCAATTGACCTAACATCATTATTAGTCCAATCATAAAGGCTATATGTCCAAAGCTAAAAAATACAATAAATCCAGCAATATTTGAGGCGAAGTTTAGAGGCTTTGCTAGGATTGTAGCTTGAATAATTTCAAGTTTTTTAAGCATAACTCCTGTCATAACAAAAAATGAGCCAGCACCTGGACCAAACATCCCATCATAAAAACCAACTATTTGAACAGCATATTTTTCGAAGTTTTTATTAGATTCTGAATCTTTATTTATTAGTTTAGGCTTAGGAGAAATAATAAAATAAATTGCAATCACAACTAATACAATAGGTATTACAAAAGAAAGAATTTCAGTATCAATGAATTGCACTATGACTCCACCTATTATTGAACCAATAAAGGACGCAAGCATCAAGTATTTAATAGTTTCCCAGCTTAACTTATTCTTTCGAAATAGTAACAAAGTAGCAATACCAGTTCCCATACTTCCTTGGAATTTATTAGTCCCGAGTACATAGATTGGTGGAATACCACTTAATAATAGCGCAGGAACAGCAAGTAAGCCGCCGCCGCCAACCAGAGTATCAATAAAGCCTGCAATGATGGCTATGACAAATAAAAAAGTTAAAATTTCGAAGGAGTAAGCAGCTAAGTCCATAATAATCAATTTCTCCAAATAGTTGGAAACCAATCTTCCCTTAAGCGTTCTCCATTTTTTTGATTAATATCTGGAAAATTAGGAGAGGTCCTTCCAGGACGCTTCCGATAGCGCACATCGTCACCAAGCAAACGAAAAGAAAGCGTTCGACTTACTCCGCCCACGGTATTGGCATTAGCACTATGTATTGTCTTAAAATTAAAAGCTACAACATCACCTGGCTCAATAGCCCACTGCTTAATTTCAAAATTATCATTGTCAATATTTGGCATGTCCATGAATGCTTCATTATCTTCATAAAAGCTCTCGTTATTAGACCAGCTTGTTGGTCGAATTTCTTTTGAATAAGAATGACTTCCAGCCGCACACTTCAATGAGACACTTTGTTCTCTTGATTCAAGTGGCATCCAAAAACTTACGGTTTGAAGGCCCTCAACACAGTAATAAGGCATATCTTGATGCCAAGGAGTAGCAACACCGGAACTTGCCTCTTTATAAAAAAAATGATCATGGAAAAACTGTATAGACTTAGAATCCGTTAAGTCAGCAGCAAAAGAACCTAAAGGTGAATTTAAAACAAAATCTTTATACTCTGCAATACGCTGCCAATTACAAAAATCTTCCATGAACTGCCCTTGGTAGCTGTCCTGCTTATGAATCAAGGCACTTTCGCTAGGATTATTGATATGAAATTCTGCACCCCTTCTAAGAATTTCAATCCAATCATTAAAAACTCCTCGCAATACAACGACACCATCATTATTAAAGTTTTTGATATCAGTTCTAGTAATGGCCTCGGTCATATTCTTTGATTTAACAATTTAACAATAAAAGATTATTTTTTACTAAGCATATGATAATCAGTAAAGCTTGAAAATGAGATGAGAAATATAATAATTTATACACAGTTATAGAATAATCTTAAACAACTGTATTATTACTATAATTTTTAGCTTCGTTAATTGACGATGAAACTTTTTTCTCTTGCCTTCTCTATCAAAAAAATTCCTAAAGTTACTTGGAGTTCAGAAGATGCCTTCAATCTAAAGCCTAAACTACTAACCTTAATATTTTTAGTGTTTGGATTGTTTTTATTTGGCTTAGGAGAGAGTCTCCTTATTACCAGTGGTGCTGGCGTTGGCCCCTACACAGTTCTTGCACAGGGTATATCAAACCACACAGGCTGGTCAATTGGCCTATCAACTTTCGTTATTAGTATTTTTGTACTATTAATGTGGATTCCACTTAAACAAAAACCTGGGATGGGTACCATCCTCAACGCCTTTATTATAGCGTTAACGATTGAATTCTCTGTTTATTATTTGCCTTATCCAGAGACTTATCCGATGCAGATTTTACAAGTTGTAGTTGGCGTCCTTATTATTGGAATTGGTAGCGGATTTTATCTCATAGCAAATCTAGGCGCTGGACCTAGAGATGGATTAATGATTGGTTTACAAAAAAAGACCAACTTACCTATTTATTCAATTCGTACGATCATTGAAGTTAGTGTTGTAATTGTAGGTTGGTTAATGGGGGGTGTTGTAGGACTGGGTACAGCCATCTTTGCATTCGGTATAGGACCTTCTGTTGCACTTGGGCTTTCTATGGTTGGCAAAGCCTCAAAAAAGACTTAATTCAGATTAAACGCACTAAATAATTATGTTACATAACCTCTTTGATTGAAATGCTCTTCCTGCCATTCATTGGTTTGCATTATTTTCCTTAAACAAATCACCGCATCCCATATATCCACGTATCGCATATAGAGAGGAGAGATACCAAAACGTAAAACATTAGGCTCTCGAAAATCACCAACAACGCCATGTGATATGAGTGCCTGCATAATGGAAAAACCGTTGTTATGCGCAAAAGAAACTTGACTGCCGCGTTTCTCTGCATTCCTGGGTGAAAATAGCTCAAAGCCAAATGCAGTGCATTCTTGTTGCATTAATCGTATTAACATTTCAGACAGTTGAATACTTTTTTCACGGACCAATTTCATCGATACATCTTCAAAGATTGCCAGACTACTTTCTATTGCTTTATAGGCAATGATAGATGGCGTGCCACAAATATACTTTCCAATATCATTTGCAGGCTGATACTCGGATGCAAATTCAAAAGGTTGTATGTGACCCATCCAACCTGTTAATGGTTGTGACACTTTTTCAATAAGTGAGTTGTGTACATACAAAAATCCAGGAGCACCAGGCCCTCCGTTTAAATGCTTGTAAGTGCACCCAACTGCAAAATCCACACCACAATTGTGCAGATTCAACGGCATAACGCCAACACTGTGACTTATATCAAAAATAACGAGAGCGCCCTTTTCATGTGCAACACTTGTAATTCTTTTAATATCACTTATTCTTCCACTTTTATAGTTAACGTGTGAAAGCATAACAACGGCTGTTGAGGTATCGATATATTTTTCAATTTCGTAATCATCTTCTTCGATCAAGTAACTTTCGTAACTTTCTCCAAGCATTTTTTTTACGCCTTCTAAAATGTAGAGATCGGTAGGAAAATTTCCAGCTTCACTGAGAATATTCCTACGATTCTTATTTAAAAACAAGGCAGAAGTAAGAACCTTGAATAGGTTTACTGAAGTACTATCTGCAACAACAACTTCACCTGATTTGGCGCCAATTAATGTGGCAATTTTGTTGCCAAGCTCTCGTGGCATGTTAATCCAGTTTTCGTTATTCCAGCTGCTAATCAAGCCATCGCCCCACTCTTTCTGAATCATTGTCTCCAGAGTATTAATGGTTCGTTTTGGTAGCGGACCTAGAGAATTCCCATCAAAATATATCAAATCTTGTGGCAGAGTGAATTCATCTCGAACTTCAGCGAGAGGGTCTATTTGATCGAGGCGTGTAAAGTCTTCACGAGTGAGCTTATTCATTATGAGTAGCTAGATAAAACGAACGTCTTCTAAAAACGGAAAATCTTTCCGAGTCTTAGAGACCATCGAAGTGTCAATATCGCAACTGGCATACTCCGTTTTCTTATCGGTTTGTAACAACACTTCACCTAAAGGATTAATTACCATTGAAGAGCCGTTGTACTTTAAGCCAACACCGTCATTACCAATACGATTAACACCGACAATGAAGCATTGGTTCTCGATTGCCCTAGCTATTAACAAGTTTTGCCAATGCATTTCGCGCGTATGTGGCCAGTTAGCAATAACAAAGATTACCTCAATCTCTTCAGCAATTTGACGAAAAATTTCAGGAAAACGTAAGTCATAACAAATAAAAACAGAGCAAGCAACTCCTTCTAATTCAAATTTAATAGTTTCATTACCAGAAGCAAAGTACTTACCTTCATTGGCATAATTAAAAGGATGTAATTTTGAGTATTTCGCTACCTCATTACCATGACTATCAAACACAAGAGCAATGTTATGAGCTTTTTCGTTAGGTTGCTTTTCACTGGCGCCAGCAACTATATTAATTAAGTTATTTAATGCAAATTGTTGAAGAGCATGATGAGTTTTACAATTTGGCAATTCAGCGTACTTACCTACATCAGCTATAAAACCAGTATTAAAGACTTCAGGAAGAACTACTACATCGCAACCGTCCGCCTTAGCTTGAAGAACAAACTTTTCCGCCCGCTCAAGATTCTTTTCAATATCTTGCCAAGCAATATTTAAAGAAATAGTAGCAACTTTCATCTGGTCGATTAATAAATGGTTTATTGAATTATAATCCAATTAAAAAGCATTCAAAGATGATTAAACAAGACACAAAAGCGATAAAATTACAGGATGGATAAAATAGTCGTTCAAACTGAGGATTTCGATTTAACAACAGAAGTCAGTCATACACGCAACAACAACCCTCAGGTTGGTGCCATTGTTAGCTTTATTGGTACCGTTAGAGATCTACACTCTGACCCCATTAGTAGTATGACACTTGAACATTATCCAGAGATGACTGAAAAATCACTTAAATCAATTGTCATAGAGGCTAGAGAGCGCTGGGATCTGCAAAACGTTACAATTATTCACCGTATTGGAAAATTAAAAGTTAATGATCAAATTGTTCTAGTTGTGACAACCAGTAAACATCGTCAAGCGGCTTTTGAATCATGCTATTTTATTATGGATTATTTAAAAACGGACGCTCCTTTTTGGAAAAAAGAATCAACAGAGCAAAAAGAGGAATGGGTGGAATCACGAAAAAGTGATGATGAACAAAAAAAACGCTGGTAGCGTTAAAGATTAAAGTCTTCAGGTCGATTTAGATTAGTTAAAACTTCCAAATGATTCGAAACATCTATTCTTTCTAAACGTTGTTGACGATACCAAAGAGCCATCTTACGACCGCCCTCTCCTAAAAACTCTTCTAAACTCTTTTCTAGGTTAGTTTGCATTAGAGCAAATGTTGCATGCATTATCGAGCCATCATGGGCAACACAAATATCTACATTTGATACCTCCATCTTCTCAATCAGAGAATCGATTAATGCTGCGTCAATCAAAG
>CACLHR010000012.1 GCA_902606745.1 uncultured Gammaproteobacteria bacterium | reverse complement strand
CCTCGTCTCGTGGGGTTTTATTTGACTCAAACTATCAGATTGTATCAATAGGACAGAAGGAGTTTACTCAGTATTTCCCCAACTCTGGATGGGTTGAGCATAACCCAGAAGAGATCTGGCAATCAACTCTTGAAAGTTGCAATGAAGCTATTTCGAAAGCGAATATAGAAGCCACTCAAATTGCATCAATAGGTATTACCAATCAGCGTGAAACTACAGTGGTATGGAATAAAGAAACCGGAAGGCCAATCTATAACGCAATCGTCTGGCAGGATCGGAGAACTTCTGAACAATGTCAAAACCTTCGAGAACTTGGTCACGAGTCAGTTGTTACAAAAAAAACAGGACTTTTGCTTGACCCGTATTTTTGTGCCACTAAAATTGCCTGGATTCTAGATAATGTACCTGGTGCACGCGATAAAGCCAACAATGGAATGCTTGCGTTTGGCACTATTGATAGTTTTTTATTGTGGCGCCTTAGCGGCAAAAAGGTTCATTCAACTGACGCCACTAACGCTTCCAGAACGCTTTTGTACAATATCCATGAGGGTTATTGGGATGAGGATCTTCTGAGTCTATTTAACATACCGAAATCAATACTTCCAAGGGTCTGCAATAGTGCCGCAGAATTTGGCAATACAGAGACAAAAATATTTGGCGCTCAGTTACCGATATCGAGTTTAATCGGGGATCAACATTCTGCTCTCGTGGGTCAAGCCTGCTTTGAGCCAGGAATGGTTAAATCAACCTATGGCACTGGCTGCTTTGCATTAATAAATACTGGTGAAATGGCCGTAACATCAAGCAACAAATTATTAACTACTATAGCCTTTCAACTCGACAACAAGCCCTGCTATGCCCTTGAAGGTTCGATTTTTGTCGCAGGCGCCGCTGTGCAGTGGCTTCGAGATAATTTGAAATTCATTGAAACTGCAGATCAATCTGAAAAGCTTGCACTGCAAGCGGATCCACATCAGGATGTCTATCTGGTGCCAGCTTTTGTTGGCCTTGGTGCTCCCTATTGGGATCCCGATTGTCGTGGTGCATTATACGGGCTAACAAGAAATACTGGTGCCGCTGAAATTACTAAAGCGGCCCTAGAGTCAGTCTGTTATCAAACCTCTGACTTATTGGTCGCAATAGAAAAGGATTGGCAGAGTAATAAGACTAATATTATTAGAGTTGATGGCGGTATGGCTGCATCAGACTGGACAATGCAAATGCTTTCAGATCTATTAAATATGCCAGTCGATCGTCCAACAAATCTAGAAACAACAGCTTTAGGGGCAGCATATTTGGCAGGAATGCAGGTTGGCTTCTATCCATCACCTCAAGATTTTGCAAAATCTTGGAACTCGGATAAACGTTTTATTTCCGAAATGTCTGATGATGTTAGACAAAAAAAACTAGCAGGTTGGAAAGATGCGGTTAAGCGAACCCTGAGCTCAAACTAAATGATTCAAATTCTAAGCTGGAATATCCAAAATGGAGAAGATGTTGATGGAAGTATCTCGTTAAATAGGATTGCTGATACTATTTTTGATATGTCCACTCCTGATGTTATTTGTCTTCAGGAAGTTTCTCGTAATTGCGAACTTAAAGATGGCACGCAACCTGATCAAGTCAATCAGCTATCAAACTTATTTAAAGGTTATTTGCCATTTTTTGGCCCTGCTTATGATGTTCTTCGTGCGGGCGAAAGTCAAAGAGAGCAGTTTGGAAATATCATACTTTCAAAACTACCAGTATTATCTACCTTTAATCATATTCTGCCACAATCCACTAATAGAATTTTCAGGCATATGCCAAGACAGGTAACTGAAATTACTGTTCAAACACCCTTATTTCCAGTATGTGTCATGACAACCCACTTAGAATATGGATCTCAAGATCAACGCTATGACCAAGTTAAACGCATTCTAGCAATTAAGAATGATATAGATAATTTATCGCAATACCCTCCAATTATTCAAAATGGTGGTCCTTATGCTAAGCTTGAACGAGCGAATAGAGTAATTATTTGTGGAGATTTTAACTTTGAATCAAATTCTAAAGAATACAACTTGCTTACAAGTAATAGTCAAAATCAGGAGGCGCTCATTGATTCTTGGAGGTACTTAAATCCAAATTCTGAACATGCTCCAACATGTGGAATTTTTGACAAGAAACAATGGCCTGATGGGGCTCATTGTAGAGACTTTGCTTTTGTAAGTGCCAACCTTAAAGATAATATTGATAGTATTTTTGTGAATGTGGAAACGGATGCTTCTGACCATCAACCAGTTATATTGACTCTTTCCAACCCACATATCTTGTGATAATGTATGAGAAGTTGATTATGTATATATATTCATACTATAGTGTGAGTTTAAATATTTGAAGAAATCAGATATTTATTAATTGTATCAAAATTTAAAGGACCTCCTATTCCATGATCATCACTAAAATTTATTTTTCCGTCTTCAATCTTTAATTCATTCTTAAATAGATTTGTTCTAAGAGGATTAACATTGATATCAGTTTCTAAAAAAGCAGAGGGATTGATGGCTGACATAATGTGAGCTGAAGTTAGCAAGCCCACCCCACTGCCTAAAAAATGCATCCATATTTTATTGCTTTGAATTTTTTTTGATAAATTATTTATTAAAGAAATTCCTCCAAATTTAGTGAGATCAGGTTGAATATACTTTAATTTTTTATTCTGACCTAGAAAAATAAAATCATCTAAATTATTAATATTTTCTCCAAATGCTAAATTGCAGTTTGTTGAATTAATTATATTATTAAATTCATCTTTATTTGATAGTGCAGAAATAGGTTCTTCTATCCAAGAGAAATTATAATTTTCTAATATTTTTAAATATTTAGAAGCCTCATCAATATTCCAACCTTGATTTACATCCAGCATCAACATTTCTTCATTAGAAAAATAATCGGTTAGAACATTTAATAGATCTATGTCCAATGAGTGATTGAAACCTATTTTTACCTTAAAAGCCTTTATGCCCATAGATCTCGCAATTGTAATTTTCTCATAAGATTCACTTGGGTTAATTCCGCTGGCATAAACGGAAATATGTTTTTGCGATTCAGTATTTAATAATTTGTTAAGGGGTATTTTTTTAGTCTTAGCAAACAAGTCCCAGAAAGCGCAGTCAAGACCGGCATTAATGTTATCAAACGAACCTATATCACCTGATTGAACAAAAAGAGTTTTAAATGTATCGGCAATTTTATCAATTAATTTTTCTGGATTTGAAAATTCACAACCTATGATGTTGTTAAGATAAAGACTGTTGAGTAGATTAAATCTATAAGAAGCGGCATCACTCGGAAAATTACACCAAATTTCTCCATAACCTATATTCTTATTAAAATCCTCGAGTTCAATTATTATGCAAGGTCTAGTCTTCATAACACCAAAAGAAGTTATGACAGGATCAATTAATGGAAATTCTAAATAATAAGATCTTAAAGATTTTATTTTAATCAAGATTATTACTTTCCTTTACAAAATTAAACATAGCAGTCCAATCCAAGTCTTTATATTTAGTATCCATTGCCCTTTCATAGATATTTAATACACTTTTTCCTGAAGTTAATTCAATTCCCTCCGATTCTGCATGTTCAATAGCTAAGCGCAAATCCTTCAAAGCTAAAACATTTTTAAAACCAGGACCTATATCATTTATCAAAACCTTTTTAGGATAACTAAAATTCATATGGCCTTTTCCAGCGGCTGTCGTTGACATTAATTCTATGGCTAGCTTTTGATCTATTCCTGATTTATGAACTAAGGAAAGTGTTTCAGCAGTAACAATGTTTGAAACAATTGACATGTAATTATTAATGATCTTCATTTTACTTCCTGAACCTATAGTGCCGCAATAAACAACATCGCTTCCCATACATTTTAAAATCTCTTCAATTTTAGGAAAATCTTGCAACGATCCTCCAACCATAATGAGTAAAGTGCCTTCAATTGCTTCATTAACTAGGCGTGCTACAGGAGCATCAAACATTTGAATATTTTTTGTTTGTAATTGCTTGCTAACATCAATGCTATCTGCCGGTAATATTGTGCTCATATCAATATAAATTAGATCCGTGTTATCTTGATTAATAATACCGCCCTCTCCAAGCGCTACTTCTTTTACATCTTCTCCAATAGGCAGCATAGATATAAGAAAATCTTTAGTCTTACATAAGTCTGCAATAGTTTTTTCTTGTTTAGCTCCCGCTTCAATTAAAACTTCTATAGTTTTGTTATTAGCAAAAGGATCATAAAAAGAAAGAGAGTGGCCATTTTTAATTAAATTTAAAGCCATAGGGAAACCCATTGTTCCAACACCGATAAAACCTATATTTTTCATATTTCCTCTCTATTAATTAAATAATGTTGATGTTTTTTTTATGAATGAATGAATATATTGCATCCATTCCCCCCTCATAACCAATTCCACTTTCTTTAATTCCTCCATAAGGAATATCAGGATGTAGAGGAGTGGCAGTATTTATAGAAACCCCACCTGCGATAATTTCTTTAGCCATTTTTTTTTGTAAAGTCTCACTAGTTGTATAAACATACGAAGCAAGTCCATAATTTAAAGAATTAGCCTTGTCTATAACATCGTCATAATCATCGAATTTAAATAATGGAAGTATAGGACCGAAAATTTCTTGATTCATAATTTTTGAACCTTCGTTAATATTTTCAATAATAGTTGGCTCCCAAAAATAACCAATATTCTTATGTCTATTTCCTCCATGAATGATATTTGAGCCATTTTTAACTGCATCATCTACAAAGTCTTGCATTGCTTCAATTCTACGGAAGTTGGCTAGAGGACCCATTGTTATGCCTTCACTCATCCCATTACCTAATAAAATGTTTTTTAATCTACTTAAAAATCCATCCCGTACTTTATCGTATATCTTTTCATGAACATAAAATCTACTTGGTGCAATGCAAACCTGACCAGCATTTCTAAACTTAAAACCAGTTAAAACATCTAAGGTTTTTTCAATGTCAGCATCTTCTGCAATAATTGCTGGTGAGTGCCCTCCTAACTCAAGAGTGCATCTTTTTAATGTTTCTGCCGATTTCTTTGCTAAAAGTTTCCCTACAGGAACTGATCCTGTAAAGCTTAATTTCTTAACTTCATCTCTGCTCAGCAGATAATCAGAAATTTCATGAGGAACACCGAATACCAAATTAATAACATCTTTGGGTAAACCTGCTTCCTGAAATATTTTAACAACCTCTATAGCTGTGCCTGGTGTTTCTTCAGAAGGCTTAATAATTACTGAGCAACCAGCAGCTAGGGCTGGGGCAATTTTTCGAACAACTAAAGCAATAGGAAAATTCCACGCTGTGAGACACAAACAAATTCCAAGTGGATGAGGTTGAATCAAAGTTTTTAATCCATTATCTCTATCAGCTACCAGCTCATCCTTAATTAATTTTGCATTAGTTCCATTGAATTTTAAAATAGCAATCGATTGGTTTATTTCCCCAACAGATTCAGCAAGGGGTTTGCCTTGCTCAAGGGTCATCACTTTAGATATTGCAGAAATTCTTTCAGATAAAATATCTGCAGCTTTTAAAATTATCCTGCTTCTTTTATTGGGATTAGTATTTTTCCACTCATCAAAGCCTATCTCGGAGGATTTAAGGGCATCATTTAAATTACCTTTAGTTGCATGAGGCAGCCACCCTAAAATACTCTCATCCGCAGGATTTAAAACATTTTCACCCTTCTCAGCTTCATAAATCCATTTTCCACCAATAAATAATCCAAGTTTTGTATACATGTTCATTACAGGTGAAAATATGGTGCTGAACTTGGAGAGATCCATAGATTTCTCATTTGCTCATTTGAGTTTAATAAAGATATTGAAAATCCCGCACTTTCTTGCGTTGTGATATATTCATTTATTAACGGTTTATAAATTTTAATTTTATATTGAGCAAGATACTCTTCTACATCATTATATATAATCAATAATTCCATTAACGTAGTAGCGCCAGAACCATTAATAAAAGGTATGACTATATCGCCCTCTTTGTACTGATAGTCATCAAATATTTTATCCATCATCAATTTTATTATTTTTTTTGACGAAGAAATTTTTTGTCTTCCATAACCTGATTCTCCATGAACGCCCATTCCAATAAAAACTTCATCATCATCTAAGTGAAATATTTTTTTTCCCGATATTGGTGAGACTCCTGAAGCTACTGCAATAGATAATGTTCTTGTTTGATCTCTCACAAATTTACCTAAGCTTAATAAGGTCTCTTTTTTTTCTCCCATTTCAGAGAGCGCTCCTAAAATCTTATAAATAAAAGTAGTGCCTGCGCCTCCCCTTCTTTGATCTTCGCTTCCCCTAGGGGCAGAAGCAATATCGTCGTACATTAATAATAAATCGGCATCAATATTATGTTCTTTTGCTAATTCAATTGCCATCTCTCCGTTCATAACATCGCCTGCATGATTAGATATTAAAAGAATACATCCAGAATTCTCTTTAAATATTTCTATACCTTCAAAGATTAGATCTCCAGATGGTGCAGCAAATATATCTCCAACGACATTTGCATCTAATAGTCCTTCGCCGACCCAACCCATAGCAATAGGTTCGTGACCTGAGCCATTGCCAATTAAAATGGCAGTTTTCTCAATATTTTTTGGGTGACTTCTTAAAATAATTCTTTTACTGTTATTGGAAAATTTTACTCTATCACTATTAGCCTTAATATATCCACTCAACATATCATCAACTATCTGATCTTTATTATTTATAATTTTTTTCATAGCAGTGATTCGAAGTACTCTCTGAGTATAATTTCAGTAGACTTAGCTCCTGGATCGATGAACCCAAGACCTCTATTTTCTAAAAATTTAGCTCTTCCAACCTGAGCTTCCATTTCTTTTGTTTTGGCTAAGGAAAGAGATAGAATTTCGTTGATTTCATTTTTTTTAAATTGAAAATCAGAATTTTTTTTTAAAAAATTTAAAACAGGGATATAAATATCAAGAATACTTTTATCACCAGCCTTTACCTTTCCTATCTTCATTATTTTATCTATCGATTTTTCAAAAATATCAATTATTGATGAATTCAAATTTGATTTATCTATTTTTCCAGATTCATCAAAAAATATAGACATTAAAATTCCTGACGCCCCACCCATTTCAATCCGCATTTGCTTTGAAATAATTGCCATCGTCTCATCAAGTGGTGAAGTTAATTTGTTTAAATATAATTGTTTTGCGACTGTAATACCTTTATAGATAGTGGATCCATGATCGCCATCTCCAACAAGTTGATCTAATTTATCCAATTCAACATAATCAGAATTTATTTTATCGTATGAATTTAAAATCCATTTTTTATAAGCGCTATGCATTCAAATGCTCATTTAAAAAAATAAAAGATCTTACAATAGCATCGTATGGGTCATTTTCTATATTTCTCCAAGTAAACAAATCTTTGCTTGTATCTACATTTGCTTGAATAAACATTTCAAGAGAAACATTTTGGTTATAGTTTATTTTTTTTAAAGTATTAAAAATTTCTAACCAATTAATAGAGCCGGTGCCTGGTATGCCCCGATCATTTTCTGCAACTTGTAAATGGAATAATTTATCTTTAGCCTTTTCAATTGATTGGCAAATATTTTTTTCTTCAATATTCATGTGGTAAACATCTAAAAGCAAACCTACATTTGGATGATCAATTAACTCACATAATTTTAATCCTTCATCCACTGTATTAATAAAATCTGTTTCATATCTGTTGAGTGGCTCTATCCCTAATTTGATATTTTGCTCTGTTAACAAATTTGAAATTTTCTTAATAGAGGTAGATGAATTTTTAAATTTATCTTCCTTGTCCTTACCCAAAGTATTGCTAATACCCCAAGCCGAATGAACAACTCCGGTCAGCAAATGAGAGTTCATAATTGAAGTCATATTAATTGCTCTTTTGAGTGCCTCCTCCCCATTTTTTCGTATGTTCGGATCATTACTGCTTATATCTTCTTCTTTAGATAGACCTGTTGTACAAGTTAGAGAAATATTTAAATCACTAGCTAAATTTGAAATTTCTTTTGCACTTTCAGGAGTTTGACCTAAAAGAGAAATCTCTACAGATTTAAATCCAGCCTCTTTACACTTGTGTATATAGGGGGTTATATCTTCTTGCCAATTTTTAACAAAAGTGGCGGAATGTACACCTAAAATCATTTTAGTTTATCAATTTTTGTGAAAAAATCATGAAATATTGCATCTCTATTAACCCCGTATGCTTCTCTCATAGGGTGCGATTCATTATTTCGTTTCCAGTACAGTTCATCATTTAAAACAGGTGATGAAACAATATGTGAAGGAACCCACGAAGCATCAATCATCCAAGCAATAGTTATTACATCCCAGATGACCCATGTTCTCCAAGTTTGATCAATTACTCCCCTTTGCTTATGAAGAGGATTATTTGTATATAATTCATAAAGATAATTCCCAATATCTCCTCTTCCTTTAACAAATTCTTTCATGTCGGGAAGAGATAAAGTTAATTGTGCACCTACGTTGTAACCAGGAAGATATACGTTTGCAACCCCGCATTCAAAAAGCAATTGAGAAGATAATACGTCCTGAACTAAGTTGAATGAATGACTATTATTATTTATGCTATACGTGGGAAAACCAGATGTCCATACTACGATTAAATTATTAATTATTTTTGGTTCCATCAATAAAGCTGAGGCTATGTTTGTTAGGCATCCAATCGCACAGACATAAATTTTTTCATCAGGATATTGAAGACATGATTTAACAATAAATTCACTAGATTCAGTAATTAAAGGATTATCAAAACTAGATAAATATTGATCCGATCCTCTAAAAGCTTTTCCTTCATGAGGAATTTTTAATTTATCAAATACTTTTATTATTTCTAGATAGCTTTTTTCCACACCTTCTTTAGGTGTATCAAAATATATGTCGTTAGGATGTATGTTCGATTCAATTAATCCATTTACCCAATCGCTATAATTATTAACTAAATTAATATTGTCTTTAGAAATTTCTTTATTTTCTTTTATTATATTAAAAGCCTCTAAAAGTTCTTCCTTGTGATGTTGGAAAGAGTATGGTTCAGCAGTTACTCCCAATAAATTAATTTTATCCCCGGACAACAAAGTCCACGCCAAAGCAAATTGATCATCAATTTCGTTTGCAGTATCGGTATCGAGTATAAGTTTATTTTTGCCGAAAGGATTAGATAAATTAAGTAATATTTTTTCATTAGATAATTTAGGGAATTTATTCAAAATTTCTATAGGTACGGTCATTGGCTATTTCTTTATCTAATTTAATTTTAAAAATTGATATCTTTATCTACCAGTATCAATTCATTCGTATGATTATATAAAATCTCGAATCTGCGAATCGACATTTTGATAATTAGTTGCTGCCTTATTAAGCATTGTGAACTTTTTTTATAGCTTCAATTATTTTTTTTGTGGAGGGTATATAAAAATCTTCCATGGGAGGACTAAATGGAATAGGAGTGTGGGGTGCGGTGATTTTAATAACTGCAGTTTTTAAATCATTAAAACATTTTTCAGAAATTAAAGAGGTAATTTCTGATGCCAAAGAACATTTAGGATTTGATTCATCGATTACAATAACTCTTCCAGTTTTTCTAACTGATTCAAAAATTAATTCCTCATCTAGTGGCGAATAAGTTCTAGGGTCGATAATTTCGCAATCTATATTTTCCTCTGATATTTTTTGTGCGGCCTCTTCAGCAAAAAGATTCATTCTTTGTATTGCTATTATAGTAACGTCTTTACCGGGGCGTCTTATTCTTCCTTTGCCTAAAGGTATTGCTTTCATATCCTCCGGAACATCACATTTGGTCATATACAATCTTTTATGCTCCATGAATATTACAGGATCATCATCCTTAATTGCCGATAACAATAAACCTTTTGCATCAAATGCGTCATATGGAGCGACGACCTTAAGTCCAGGTATATGTGCATACAAACTGTAGAGTGTTTGGGAATGTTCACTGCCAGCCCTGAAACCAGCTCCCACAACGGTTCTTACAACCATGGGAACGCTTTGTTTTCCACCAAACATATATCTCATTTTGGCGGCTTGATTCATCAGTTGGTCAAAGCAAACTCCTGCAAAATCAACATACATTAATTCTACTATGGGCCTCAATCCGGTCATAGCAGCTCCTACCGCTGCACCAAAAAAGCCAGCCTCTGTAATTGTTGTGTCTCTGACTCTTTCGGGACCAAATTTTGTGAGCAATCCTTGAGTCACTCCAAATGGTCCTCCCCAACTATCTTGAGTTCCTGGATAATTTTCCCTACCTTTTCCGCCCGCTATATCCTCACCCATCAAAATTACATTTTCATCATTTTCGAATGACTCAAATAGAGCTTCGTTAATTGCTTCCTTTACTGTTAATTCTCTCATCTTAGTAACTCTTTAGGGTAATTTACATATACTTCTTCTAGAGCGTCTTCCGGATTAGGCCAGGGTTGAGTTTCAGCAAAATCAAATGCTTCGTTTACTTCGTTCAAAACATCAGTCTGTATTTGTTTAATTTCATCAGAAGAAAAATTATATTCAGAGGCCATCTCAATTGATTTTTTAATTGGATCATTCTTTTTAGCCTCTTCAATCTCCTCTAATGGCTGGTATAGCTGAGTATCGCCTTCATATTGTCCTGAAAATCGATAATTTTTAAATTCTAAGAAAATAGGAGTGTTTTTGGCTTTTGATTCAATAATAGCGTCTCTTGTAATTTGATGAACTTCAAAAACATTATTTCCATCACCTTGATATGAAATCATATCGTATGCTTTAGCTATATCTTTTAGCTCTTTAGTATTGAGATGCCAATCAGTGGCTGTAGCTTCAGCATATCCATTGTTTTCACATACAAAGAGCATGGGTATATCCCAGAGTTTAGCCAAACCCGCAGCTTCATGGAATGCGCCGTTGTGTATTGCTCCATCACCAAAAAAAGTAGCTGACATTTTTGTCCCGCCATTAATTTTTTCTTGCAGTGCTGCTCCTAAAACTACAGGAGGGCCAGCGGCAACAATACCAAAGGATCCGAGCATGCCTTTATCAAAATCACTAATATGCATACTTCCACCTCTTCCTTTACATATACCGGTACTTCTTCCGTAAATTTCTGATGTTATTTGTTTTAATTCGCAATTTTTAGCAATTGCATGACCATGATTACGGTAAGTGCTTGAAATCCAGTCATCATCACTCAAGGCAGACATTACGCCAACACAAATAGCTTCTGAACCAATACAAGTATGCAAATATCCAGGGACTGATTTTTCCTTAGCAATTTTTTTAATTCTTTCTTCAAAAAAACGTATGGTAAAGAGTTTTTTATAAATCCAATTTAATTTATTTTTGTCAATATTCATAAACAATAAGTTGTTGTAACAATTGAAATCAAAAAATAATCAATAAATATGCTATGATAACATTCGGTAACTAATCTAGGATATATAAATTAAATGGCCGTTAAATTAAATATTGGGTACGTTGCTACAGCTATTCCTCCTTATTATTCTAATGAATATAAAGTTAGAGAAAAGTCCGAAACTGATTTAAAAAAATTATTAGACAATTTTGATGTAAATTTTATTCCATTTCACAAAACTATATTTTCTAAAGAAGATTCAATAGAAGCCGAAAAGTTTTTTAAAAACAAGATAGATTTTTTGCTTCTTCAAACAAGCTCTTGCAGTGCAGGTGAGCAGTTATATCCGCTATGTAATATAACAGACAAAATGGGCATATGGGCAGTTCCTGATATTGAGACAGAGGGGGATGTTAAGTTGCACTCTTTAGTCTCTACAAGTCATTTCTTAGCAATGATAAAAAAAGTTTTATCTGATAAAAAAATTACAACTAAATGGTTTTATAACTACGCAGATACTGAAGAGTTTAAAAGTAAATTTTCCATAACAATCAGATCATTAGTTGCCCTCAAGAAAATGCAACATACCAAAATAGGACTGGTAGGAGGAATATCTCCAGGCTTTGATAATATGGAGGTTGACCAATCAAAAATTAAAAAGAATCTAGGTATAACAATTGAAGAATCAACAATCAAAGACTTAGTTCACATTGCAAAAGGTTTTGATCAAAAGACTATTGATAGTGAAATTCAAAAAATCAAAAGTGCGGCTTCGAGTATTTCAGTTTCCAATGAAGATTCATTCAATAAGGTAACGCGCGTTTATTTTGCTTTAAAAAAAATGAAGGAAGACAATAATTGGGATTCTTTAGCAGTTCAATGCTGGTCTCAATTTCAAAATTTATATGGAATAGCGCCTTGCATGGCTTATAGTTGGATGGGAAGTGAGGATGGTGTAGCAGTATCTTGCGAAGGGGATGTTCAAGGATCAATGAGTATGCTTCTTTTGAACTACATCTCAAACGCTGAAAAATCATCCACATTATTAGACTTAGCGACGTTTGATAAAAAAGCAGATGCTGTACAAATGTGGCATTGCGGAGTATCGCCGAGACATTTTGCAAATGAGGATGGTATTAAATGGGTTGATCATACTACCCTTGGAAGAAAAACTGAAAAAAAATATGGCGTTGCTGGTGATCAAGTTTTTGCTCCACAAGAAACCACAACAACATATATAAGTAACAATGGTGAAAGAATATTAGTATTGAATTCAAGTATATTTGAACACACAAATAAAGGTTTTGATGGAACCAGAGGATGGTTTAGAAATATCCATTTAAATCGAAAAAAAATTTCTTCAGAAAATTTAGTAAATACGTTGAATATTGTAGGTCATGAACATCATTATGCAGTTGGTCAAGGTGATTACAGTAAAGAATTAATAGAATTTGCAGCTTGGAACAATTTAAAGCTCATAGAAGAAATTCCGTTGGTGGATTATCTATCGCCAATGGAACACTAATCAAATACATGTTTATTTGATAATTTAGATAACAAAAAAGAGGAGATAAGATGAATATTAAATTTAAATTAATAACCCTCGCTATAGTTAGTTTATTTTTTTCAAAATTAGCTTCAGCTGGAGTTGCCCCAGGATTTGATTCTTGGGATGACGTTACAGCTGCTGCAGATGGCGGACAAGTAAATGTTTATATGTGGGGCGGTTCTGATGCGATCAATGGTTTCGTAGATGACTTCTATGGAGTGCCATTAAAAAATGATTACAACATTACTTTGAACAGAATGCCTTTAAAAGGAACTGTTGATGCTGTTAACCAGGTATTAAGTGAAAAAGAAGCTGGCGTTACAGGAGACAATGGAAACATTGATTTGATTTGGATCAATGGTGAAAATTTCTGGACTTTAAAACAAGCAGATCTTCTTTATGGGCCATTTGGTGAAAGCTTACCAAATAGTCAATTTGTTGCATGGGACAATCCAGCAGTAAATTTAGACTTTGGCAGACCAGTTGATGGCATGGAAAGCCCTTGGTCCAGTGCACAATTCCATTTTATGTATGACTCAGCTAGAAGTAACTACGATGATATGCCGAGAAATTATGGATTTCTGACTAAGTGGATTTCTGATAATCCAGGTAGATTTACATATATCAGACCTGGTAAAGGTGGATTTGTTGGAACAAGGTTTGTTAAGCAAATTTTCTTTGAATTAAGTGGTGGTCATGCTCAATGGGTTGGACCATACAATGAGGAATTGTATAACAAATGGGCTCCAAAAGTTTGGGCACTATTAAATTCTTGGGAACCTGATTTACACAGAGGTGGTGAAACCTATCCAACTAATAATGCTGACATGCATGCATTATTCGCAAACGGTGAAGTGGATATGAGTTTTACTCAATCTCCAAGAGGTGCAGGACCAACAAACTCTGCTGGAACAACGCCACCTACTACTAGAGCTTTTGCTTTTTATGACAACATGATTGGAGATTTTAATTATTGGGCAATCCCATACAATGCTCCTAATAAAGCAGCGGCATTAGTTTATGCTAATCTTGTTCTAGAACCTACTTTACAAGCTGCTCAAGTTCAGCCAGCTAATGGTTTTTGTTGTGGTTGGGGAATAAGCACTGCGAAAGTAACTAGCGCTGAAGGAGTTGCTGCTATCCAAGACGCTCAAAACAATCTTGGTGATGCTGCAGAAGATCAAGGAATATTAGCGAGAGCTCTTGTTTCTGATATTGCTGCAGAATATCAAGATAAAATTGAGGCTGATTGGCAAGCAAACGTACTTCTAAAATAGGCTGTAAAAAATGGGTGGAGATAGATTAAAAATTATACTTTCACTATCTCCGCCCCTTTTAATTATTTTCACGTTATTCTTTGGAGGAATACTATATGGATTTCTTCAAAGTCTAGGCTATCAGCCAGCAATTCAAAAATATGAAATTAATTTTGATGCATACTATAACGTTATGTTTTCAGAGAGGTATGCGAAATTATTTTGGACAGGCTTAGCTTTAAATTTATGGGTTAGTTTTGTTAGTACTTTTATAGCAGCTGCATTTGCCTTGTTTGGAGCTTTAGCTATTAGAAAAACTTTTTTTGCAAAAAAGTTTTGCAATTTTATCTATTCCTTAAATTTACCTATGCCACACTTGGTTGTGGCCGTAGGAATGATTTTTGTTTTTTCTCAAAGTGGATTATTAGCTCGAATGTTTACTCAGATAGGCTTCATTGGATCGCCAAGTGAATTTCCAGTCTTGGTAAAAGATAGATATGGATCAGGAATAATATTAGCCTATATTTGGAAAGAGTCCGCTTTTTTCTTTATTATATTGATGTCTGTTCTTCAGTCTCTTGGCGAAAATTTTGAAGAATTAGCGCAAAGTTTAGGTGCTAATAAATGGCAAAGATTTAGATATGTCATTCTTCCACTGGTAATGCCAAGTCTTTTTTCTGCCTCAATAATTGTTTTCGCCTTTAGTTTTGGATCATACGAAGTTCCAGCGATTCTTGGTGTTAATTATCCTCAAATGCTTCCAGTAATGGCGTTTGAATTTTTTCTAAACCCTGATCTGAATGCAAGAAGCGAAGGGATGGCACTTAGCATGATTATTGCAATGATAGTTATGATTTTGGTTGTTATATATTTTTGGCTAACTCAAACCAAAATTAGAAAAGATTAATTTCAATGAATGACAATTTAAAAAAAATAAATATTTACGCCATTTATTTAGGTGCGTTTATGTTGATTCTCCCCATAATTGCTTTTTTTATCAATGCTTTTTCGTTTAGATGGTTCTACCCCCAACTCATACCTAAAGAACTTAGTTTACAAGCATGGGTAAGACTTAAATTAATCCCAAGGGAAGGTTATAGATCTTTTGATGGATTTCTAGACTTATGGCTATCAAACCCCACAATTATTAAAGCATTGGTTAATAGTGTAACTATTGGTGTAATAGTTACTATTGCCTCAATTATAATTGCATTACCTGCAGCCAGAGTATTGGGTTTACTAAATTTCAGATTTAAAAAAATAATTATTTTTATAATGGTTTCCCCTACCATATTGCCTCCAATTGCATTTGTGCTAGGTTTAAACATTAATTTCATTTCATGGGGTTTCTCAGGAAGTTTTTTGGGGGTTTGTTTAGTGCATTTAGTTCCAATAATGCCTTACGTGGTTCTTACAATGACAGGAATTTTTGCTAATTATAATCCTGATTTTGAACATCAAGCTAGAACATTGGGTGCCAATAAATTCGAAACTTTTTATTTGATTACACTACCTGCAATAGCACCGGGGATGGTAGTGGCGGCTTTATTTGCCTTTTTAGTATCTTGGAGTCAGTATTTATTAACTTTCCTTATTGGAGCAGGCAAGATTATGACATTGCCACTGCTTGTTTTCTCAACTGCTTCATCTGGAAACCCAGCATTAACAGCGGCAATATCAATAGTGTTTATTTTTCCAGCCATATTAATTTTAATCTTTACCTCTAAATTTGTCTCAGGAGATTCTGCCGCAACATCTGGATTTGGGAAAATTTAAACAATAACATAAAAGGGTATATATAAAAATGAGTGATTTAAAAATTTCAAATTTGAACAAAAGCTTTCCTGGAATGGATAGACCAGCGGTTAATAATGTAAGTCTAGATATTAAAACAGGAGGGTTAATTGCTTTTTTAGGACCATCTGGTTGTGGAAAAACAACAATATTGAAAATGATTACAGGATTATTGCCGCCTGATAGTGGAGATATCATTCTAGACAACACATCCTTGTTACCCATTGCAACGGAGAACAGAGGTGTGGTTATGGTATTTCAAGACTATTTGTTATTTCCTTATATGAATGTTAATGAAAATGTTGGCTTCGCACTAAAAATGAAGGGTGTTGATAAAAAGAAAATTGATGAAAAAGTTAAGGACATGTTGGAATTAGTTAAGCTTCCAGATATTGGCAATAGAAAACCAAAACAATTATCAGGCGGACAACAGCAAAGAGTTGCATTAGCTCGGGCTTTAATTTCAAAACCAAACCTTTTATTATTAGATGAACCGTTGAGTAATCTTGATGCCCATTTAAGAGATGAGATGAGAGAGCTAATCGTAACTATCCAGCAAAAATTAAAAGTTACAACAGTTTTTGTAACCCACGATCAAGAAGAAGCAGTTTTATTGGCAGATAAAATAGCTTTAATTTTTGATGGCAAGCTACAAAGCTACGCATCGCCAAAAGAATATTATGAATTCCCAATTAATGAAGGGGTTGCAAGATTCTTTGGAGGTGTAAACTTTCTTAAATCAACAATGAGCAATTCGCATATTGAAACAGAGATTGGACCCATTAGTTACAATCAAAAAAATAAAAATGACTTATTGGATAATCATTTACTTACAATAAGGCCTGAAAATATAGAAATATCAAAAACTAACATATTTAAAGAAAATTATTTTTCAGGAATCGTTACTTCTATTATTTTTTCAGGAACAAATACGAGATACAAAATTAAAATCAAGGATACTGTTCTAGAGTGCTCTGTACAATCCGTTGGGAAAAAAGAAATTTCTGAAAATGATGAAGTGTTTATCTACTTGCCCGAAGAAAAAATATGGGGAATGAATGATTAAGCAAAAAAACAAAATTCTATTTAATGCTGATGAAAGTATAGGCAAACTTTCTCCTCACATGTTTGGTGCTAATCTTGAGCACATAGGTGAAGCAATATATAAAAATGGTGTTTGGGCTGAAGTAATTGAGAATAGAAAATTTTGTGGCCCAGATAAATTAATTTGGGAAAGTGGATTGAATGATGATCATTTAGATTTTGGAATTATTAAGCCTTGGGAAGGATGTAACCCGTCATCACAACATGTAATGTATGCACATTCAAACTCCGAATATATCGTCAAAGGTGAGGAGCAAATAAATAGATTTGGAAGTGGCAAACAATCTCAACAAATTACCATAAGAAAAAAAAGCGAAAAAAATAGAGGCATCAAGCAGTCTATAAATGTAAATTTTATTAATGAAGAGCATCAATTTAGCATAATGCTAAAGGGAGCTGGCCAAAAAGTTTATATCCAAATCGGAGAATTAAATTTTGTTATAAAAAGTCGCAAGGAATGGTTTGAATTTAAAAAAAATATAAAATTTAATGATTTAAAAAAGAAAAAAACCTTATCAATAACAATTAATAGTGACGAAATATTTATTGCCAATTGCTCCTTAATGCCAAAAAATACAATCTTTGGCTTCAGAAAAGACATTACAAAAGTTATCCAAGAATGGCTGCCAAGTTATATTCGTTGGCCTGGTGGAAATTATTTATCTGGCTACAATTGGATAAATGGAATTGGAGATAAAAATTATCGTCTACCATTTTATGATTTTGCTTGGTATACATGGGAAAATAATGATGTTGGAACTGACGAATTCATGCAATGGTGTGAATATATTGGAAGTGAACCAATGATAACAATAAATACAGGCAATGGAACTCCTGAAGAGGCAGCATCTTGGATCGAGTATTTAACAGGTTCTACTAAAACCAAATATGGCAAACTTAGATCAAAAAATGGAAGGGACAAACCTTACAACCTTAAAACAATATTTATTGGCAATGAAATGTTTGGAGGCTGGCAAATTGGTCATACAGATGCAAAAACTTACGCATTCAAATATGATAAGTTTGTAAAAGCAATTAAAAGAGTTAATAAAGACTTAAGGTTCATTGCAGTGGGTGCCTGTGTAGATCACTTTGGGCACTGGAATGAAATAATATTGAAAAATATAAAAGAAAGAATTGATGAATTAAGTATTCATTATTACTCCATAAGAACTGAAAAAGATAAGATCCACCCTCATTACACTTCAAGATATATTCCTACAGTAGCTGCATCTACAGAAGTAGAAATAATGCTTGATAGAACAATAAAAGAAATCAAAAAAAATACAAAGAAAAATATTACGATAGCTTTTGATGAGTGGAATACCTATGTAGAGGCTGAACATCCCAATTTTATTGAAAATTATAATATTGCAGACGCTTTATATGCGGCCTCTTTATTAAATACTTGCATTAATAGAGGAGACATAATCAGAAATACCGGAATATACCATCTCATAAATGTAATGGGTAACTATAGAATAGATGGTCAAAAAATATGGAAAACGCCAACTACTTTAATTTTAGAATTATTGACTAAATACCACAAAGGGAAAATTCTAAAAACATCTGTAGATTGCCCCGTTTTCTCATCCCCAAAAATTGGCAAACAACCAATTTATAAAGAAAATAAATTAATTAGTGCTGCAGCAACCTATGATCAAAAGCAGGTATGTCTTTCGATAGTAAATAAATCGGAAACAGAAAGTTTAATAATTTCAATACCTACTCACAAAAAAATAATAGAGAACTATTTAGTCAATGGTAATTCGCCAACAGATTTGAATGATCAAAAAAATTTAGAAAAAGTTTATATTAAAAAAAATAAATTAAAATGTGGCAAAGATCATATTAAAGTTCCTCCTCATTCGTTCAGTTTATTATTAATAAAAGTATAAATTGATTCATATCGTGAATACATATATATACACTTAAGCGAACCCTGAGCTTAAACTGAATTCTCTACCCTAATTCGAATATATAATTCCCTACATCACTCATGGTCGAGATTTAATGAAAATTAGCATTACAAAATTAGACGACCACCTCAAAAAAACTGAAAGTGGCGTTCGTGCACTTCGCCCAGATTGCGCAAAAAAGATTGTCTGGGCGAGTGAATCTGGCGTTAAATCTAGCACTAGCATGGTCTTTATTCATGGATTTTCAGCTACCCGTTTTGAATGTTCACCGGTCATCGATATGGTAGCTGAGAAACTAGAAGCAAACCTCTATTTCGCAAGACTCAGAGGTCATGGTCAGGATGGAAGGGCTCTAGCTGAGTCAAGCTTCGATAAGTTCATGGAAGACACAATCGAGGCTATCGAGATTGGAAAGACCATTGGCGATGAGGTAATCGTTATCGGCAGCTCGACAGGATGCTCTTTGATTCATGTCGCTCTCGGACAAGGAGTGCAGATTAAATCTGCAGTCTATATCTCACCAAACTTTGGACCAAAACCACTAAAAGCTCAGGCACTGCGCCTGCCGGGAGCAAAATTCCTTGTACCACTGGTGTTTGGCAAGAAGCACTCCTTCATCACAAGAAGTGCCGAGCATGCCAGATGTTGGACTACCTCTTACCCGACAATGGCACTGTTCACTATAAAAGAAACCGTGCTCGAAGCACATCAGGTAGACCACCAAGCAATCAAAATACCAATCATGATGTGGTTTTCAGACGAGGACAAGGTGGTTAATGCAAAATGGACCCGCAGAATCGCCTCAATGATGGGTGATAATGTGACTCTGCACAACCCTTCGCTGACTGAACAGGATGACTCTTCTAATCACGGCATTATCGGTGACATCTTGAGTCCTTCACAAACCTCAGGGGCCGTAGATAAATTATTAAACTGGTTGGCTTAAACATAAATTATTGACTTCGCCTTAATAGTTACGCTTCGTTTTAGCGCCCTTGTAAAGAATGTTTGAAAGGTTTTCATTGGCTATCTTGCGCTGAGAGACGGTCACAGGATCCATATTGTATTTCGGTCGGTCCAGGCTCAGTCCGTCACTGTCCTGTCTTTGCTTTCCTCGAATATGGGTCCAGATATTCTGACCCACTACTTGTTCTATAGCGGGTGACATGTAGGATTGTAGTGAAAATCCTATCCTTCTCTGTCTGCTTTTGTTGGGTTTAGAACCATGAATGATAGCGCCATTATGGATTGACATTTCTCCAGGCTTCAATATCAAATCAACGCCCTTCGACTCGTCAACTTCAGGAATGACCTGACCGCGCGTCAGGATATTGTGTTCTTCAAAGGTATCTTCATGTTTATGGATTTCTTGCTTATGGCTTCCTGAAATCATTGTCATGCAACCTGTTTCCAAGTTACTCGGTGTCAGTGCAACCCAGGGTGTCGGAAAGTCGGTGTTATTCATTCCCATATAGGTTGCATCTTGGTGCCAGCTAACATAATGTTTGGATGAAGGCTCCTTTATGAACATCACCGTCGCCCAAAGCGCAATATCTGGACCGATCAAATCCTCCATAGCGTCAACGATAATAGGGTTATGAGCGAGTGCATCTAAAAACTCAAAAGAGAGGTGTAAATTGTTGCGACTCTCGGCATTAATCTCTTCTGGAAATTGAGTCTCTACTTCCTCAAGTTGAGATTTTATAGATAGCGCCTCAGACTCAGAGACGACTCGAATCGGAGAAATAAAGCCTTCATCATGATATTGCTGAATTTGTTGTCTTGTTAATACTTTAAGCATGACTCAAAAAAAACTCCAAATAAACCATTTAAGGGCATTTTATTACAGAAAATCTGAAAATTTAAAGCTTGTTAAAGATTAGAGTTTATACTTAGCTTCATAACAAAATATAAATCTTTAAAAAGTCTATGGCTAATATGTTCACCAAGCATCCTAAAGAAGTTGGCGAGACCTACCTTCAGCATCTTTGGGGCGCCTGGAAATACAGTTTCACCTTATTCTTGCTGTTCTTAGCAGCCTTCATTCATTCCATTTTTCCATTCATTTTTAAGAACACTACCAGCTCTAAGATAATTAAGATGTCAGAAGATTTAAAAACTAGAAAGTAGATTATATTGAATTAAGTTTTTGATTATTCTTGATTCACTTTAAATTCATCAATAAATCACATAGTCTTCTCACAATTACTCTAAACTAGCTTCATGAAATACATATCAGTAATTCTTGCAGTAATATTTTTGAGCGGTTCTGCTACAGGTGCATTGACTGTTTCTCGTGACTACAAAACTGAAATATTAGGAAACTGGATCTGTAAGGATTTTTGGCCTGGCTATGCTGCATTTGAAATGATTCGATACAAAAAAGATGGAACCTGGAATAGTTTTGGTGAAGTGATTGTTGACTTTCCATTAGACGAAAATTACCTTAAAGTTAGGTATGGTGCAGTAGGCACAGGCATCTGGGAAATTGAAGATGATAATCTTATCAGCATGATTGATTATGTCAAAGTCACCAATAGGAATCATTCCTGGCTTGATGAGTATTTTAATATGCAAGACTTATTCACCTTGAATGACAAAACATCTGAGGAAATCGTCGTGCTTTCAGATAACTACATCAACCTTAAGCCAAATACAGGTAAGGGTTATGAGTGCTACAAAGTGGAGATATAGTTACTCACCTCTCTGGTTATATTTTTGAGCGTTACCTTTAGATAAATCAACTGGATATTTTGCCGCATTTCTCTCTAATTTACTTTCTATTGCCTTCTCTAAATCAATTCCAAGAACACTGCAAAAACGAAGAAGATACATTGCAATATCAGCCACCTCATTATTAACCTTCTCAATCTGCCTTTGATCAGGTGAATTTGACTCTTCTACGTTTAACCACTGGAATATCTCAACGAGTTCTGAAGCCTCAACACTTAGTGCCATTGCTAAATTTTTGGGGGTATGGAATTGCTCCCAATCTCTCTCAATTGCAAATTTTTTAAGCTGATTTTGTATTTCTGATATATTCATAATTTTCATTAATGCTAAGTTATTTAAAACAACTTTATGTTAAAAAAATTTAGTATACTTAAGCCACTTGATACCAATCAAGTTTTTTATTAACCTTAGGAGGTAATATGGATATTCCTTTTCTTTGTCATGTCTTTTTAATATTGTTTGGAGGTTTCTTTGCCTTCCAAATGACTTTTAACTCAACAAAATTCGCTGCAACACTTCGCATGAATTCCCCAGAAGCTGCTGCTGCTTTAAAACCCGCAGGATTTCTAATGAGTGGAGTGGTTTTAATGCTGATTGCCACGTTATTTGGAATTGGTGGGTTTACCGCTACAGGAGAGTTATTAGGTGCTTTGGGGCTTTTTACTGCTTTTGCATTTATTTATAATATGGGATTAGTTTTAAAAGTATGGCCAACTTTTGATGGTGCAGATCATGATGTTAAGAATGCTATTAGACCTTTAATACCTCTAGTAGTAATAATTATTTACTTCTTATGTGTGAACTAGAAGAACCATATAACATCTTAACAAACAAAAAACTATAGGAGATAGTATGTCAATATTTGAAATACAAGAAGCAGCACAAAACAATAATGATATCGAGGCTTATGCAGCGACTATACATGATGACTTTGAATTTATTATGCATCTAGATAATTCAAAAATGAATAAAGAACAGACTATGGAGATGTTTTCATTTATGATGAATAATGCTGATTTTGTAACTCATGAGTCACGTTGTCTTTATGAAAACGATGAAGTTATGGTTACCCATGCAGTAATGAGCTTTCCTGATGGAACACGTGAATCAGTTCTAGCCTATAATCAAATAAAGGATGGAAAAATAATACGTCTGGAAACCGGCGCCACCCTTCTCAGTTAGGCATCAAAAACAAAGACAAAGACACCTTCGGGTGTCTTTTTCTATTTGTGGTATATTAATAATTCTTTATTAACTATTGGAGAGAATAATGACTTTATCTACAGTGTTTAGAATTCAAGCGCTTGTTTTCGCGTTTTTCGGTGTACTTATGCTATTAGTTCCAGGCGCCATGATGGAGAGTTTTGGTATTGAATCATCAGAAATAATGGCTAGTATGCTTCAAAATTTTTCGCTTATGGCTTTGGGTGTAGCTTATTTAAGTTGGCAGATGCCTTCCTGGGTGGGCGATAATCTTAAGACTGTGGGCATGTTCTTTGCCATTCTTCATGTGGCTTTTATGATCATAGCGTTTTATCATATGTCTATCGGTCTGTTTCCATTCGATGCAGCAAATATCGGAGGTACACTGCCTGATGCGGTGCTAGCGATTTTACTTTACTGGAAATCTCGCGCTGACGCTTAAGTTGGTTTAAAAACGTAGAAAAGATAAATGGCAAGAGGGCAAAAATCATTTAGACACAAGAATGATAGTGCGCCAGTTAGCGATGATGAGATCTATATGATGGTCATGCTCTATACCTACCAGCATAAGAGCTTAGACTATCTGGCACGTAAATTTAATATCAGCTATTTTGACGCCAAAGAAATCATCATTCGCAGCCGTTTTGGGGGAGCTTGCGGTTGATATGAAAAAATCACTGTATGCCCTATGATGAAAAGATACCGTTTTGCAGTAAAGCAATCTCTTTTTGGAATATAGGATTATGGAACCTCATGACGTTGTTGCAGCAATAATCAAGAAAGATGGCTTATATTTGATTGCCCAACGAAACAGACATAAATACATGGGCTTGAGATGGGAATTTCCTGGAGGTAAAGTTGAATCTGATGAAACTTTTCATGAAGCACTATCTAGAGAAATTCAAGAAGAACTAAATTTTAAAATTAATGTACATGAAAAAATTGCAGAAGAAAAATATAAAGATGATCAAATCGATATCATTTTGCATTATTATTTATGTTCAGAAAAAAGTGGCACTATTAGACTTAAAGAACATGAAAATATTGCTTGGGTAGATAAGAAAGATTTTGATAAGTATGCTTTTGTGGAAGGTGACGGAAATGTTTTATCAATACTTTAATGTTGAATAAAAGAAGATTAGTTGAAGATTTAAAAAAGACACCTCAAGGTGTCTTTTTTTATGTATGGCTCCCTGACCTTTATCCGATGTATCTATGTAAGTCATTGATATTTATTTAACCATTTCTATATGTATAACTGTAACCATTAAGAGCTGGTGCTCCACCAAGATGAGCATAAAGAATATTTGAACCTTCTGGAAAGAAACCTTTTTTAACTAAATCAATCATTCCTTGCATGGATTTTCCTTCATAGACAGGATCAGTAATCATTGCTTCCGTGCGAGCTGCTAAACGAATAGCTTCATTGGTTTCATGGCTTGGTATTCCATATGCAGGATAGGAATAATCTGGATTAATGACAATTTCATCATCACGCACTTCACGACCAAGATCTACAAGCTTAGCAGTTTGATCAACAATGCAACGTACTTGAGTACGTAACTGGTCTACAGTGCCAGATCCATCAATACCTATTACACGGTCAGCGCGATTATCAGCTGCGAACCCAACAATCATTCCACCCTGGGTAGAGCCTGTAACAACACAGACAATAATATAATCAAATTTAATACCCATTTCTTGCTCTTGTGCTCTTACTTCCTCAGCAAAGCCAACATATCCAAGGCCACCATATTTATGAACAGATGCTCCCGCAGGAATAGCATAAGGAGTTCCACCTGAGTCACGAACTGACTGCATTGCATCTTCCCAACTCTTACGAATTCCAATATCAAAACCCTCATCAACTAGACGAGAGTCTGCTCCCATTAATCTTGTCATCATAATATTGCCAACTCGATCATAGACAGCATCATCATGTGGTACCCAGCTTTCCTGAATGACAACACATTTCATACCAATTTTAGCGGCAGTTGCTGCAACCATACGTGTATGATTTGATTGAACACCACCAATAGAAACCAGTGTATCAGCACCTGATGCAATAGCATCTGGAACAATATATTCAAGCTTACGTAACTTATTACCACCCATAGCTAAACCAGAATTACAATCATCACGCTTAGCGAATATTTCCACCTTACCACCGATTGCTTTTGTAAGTCTTGGGAGATGCTCGATTGGAGTTGGGCCAAAAGTCAAAGGGTAGCGTTCAAATTTATCTAAATTTATCATATAGAATCCTTTAATAGTTCATATCATATTAATTAATAATTTATCACTTAGATTAGCATAAATCCCTCACACATCAAACGCAAAAGTTGCTTTTATAGGCCTTAATTGTTCCTTTCCTAAAATCATGTCTGCTGCACGAGCAGCTATCATTTGAGTTGGCGCATTTAAATTTCCTGAAATTATTTGCGGCATAACAGAGGCATCGACAATGCGAAGATTTTTGACTCCGTGTACTTTCATTTGATCATCAACAACTGCCATTTCAACGTCCCCCATAGCACAAGTACAGCTGGGGTGATAATCTGTCTCCGCGGCGTCTCTTATAAACTGCTCAATGTCAGCCTCAGATTGCACTTGTGGGCCTGGTATTAACTCGACTCCCCTGAATTTATCAAATGCAGGCTGTGAAATAAGTTCACGGGCTTTTTTAAATCCATTTACCATTTCAGCTAAGTCTTCTGGGTCTTGTAAGTAATTAAACATCATTAATGGTTTTTCAAGCGGATTTGCAGACTTTAGAGTTACTTGCCCCCTGCTTCGAGGTCGCAGTTGATCTACATGAATTGAAAAGGCTTGTAATAACGATATTTTGTCGTCATTATATTCAAGTCCTACAGGACCAAAATGATACTGAATGTCAGGATATGCTGCATTTGGACTGCTTTTTATGAGTCCACCCGCTTCCCAAATATTTGAAGTTGCGATTCCCTTTCTAGTAAAAACCCATCTTATGCCGGTTGCTAATTTTCGATGAGGTTGATTAACTTTATGTATTGGAAAACTTTTTGTACAGGCATATTGCAATATAACACTTACATGATCCTGAAGGTTTTGGCCAACACCAGGAAGATCGACATGAACGTCTATTCCATGCTCTTTCAGATGCTTTGATGGGCCGATGCCAGAAAGCATCAGTAAGTGTGGGGAGTTTATTGCCCCACCCGATAGTATTACTTCTTTATTAGCCTCTACTGAATGAAGCTTTCCCTTGTGCTTAAAGGTAACCCCGTTTACTGAATTGCCACTAATATTTATTTTCATGACCTGTGCTTTTGTGAGGAGCGTTATATTTCCTCGAGCAAGGGCTGGCCTTAGATGTGCTCCAGCAGCACTGCATCGACGCCCATGTTTTCTCGTTGCATCAAACCTTGCTATACCTTCGGGATTAAAACCATTGAGATCTTCAGAATAACCTTGTCCAGATTGTCGTCCCGCTTCTTCAAGTGCATCAAATAAAGGATTATCAAAAGAACCTTTTGTGACGCCAAGATTGCCGCTACCTCCTCTCCACTCATCTTCACCACGATCTGAATTCTCACCTTCTTTAAAATAAGGCAAGCATTGATCATAAGACCAATTCTTTAATCCACATTCAGATTGCCAGCGATCATAATCTAATGGATGACCTCGCATATATACCATTGAGTTAATAGACGAAGAGCCTCCAACAACTTTACCTCGAGGCATTGGAACATTTCGATCAAACAGCTCTGGTTCATTCTCGGTTGAATAATTCCAGTTAATCTTTGGGTTTCGGTAAGCTTTATAAACACCAGCAGGTATATGGATCATCAAATTGTAATCCATTGGACCTGCCTCTAAAACTAAGATTTTATGTTTCTTATCTTCACCAAGCTTATTTGCAAGTACACACCCTGCTGAGCCAGCGCCAACTATTACATAATCATAATTTTCCATAAAACTTAACGCTTAAAACACTTTAAGCAACAGTTTAAATTAACTCTCCATCACACATGAGATGCATTTTGATATTAGTATTGAAAATAACCTCTATTGTTCTATGTAATTAGTTATAAATTTTTTTTCGTTTGATCTCACGCAGGCCAGACGACCGGGTAGCGTTCGCTGTCCAGAAGGTCGCCATCAGAATGGTTTTCTGAACGCAGGTGCGCGTTAGTTCCGGGGCGACTGTCGTAAACCACATCATCACCAGTATACCGAACGGCATATCCTCGCCTTCGACGATATCCCTTAAGATTACCCCCGGAGCCATGCACCGTTAGACCATGGAAAGCATAGGCATCGCCCGGTTCCAGATCCCAGCTGACAAGCGGGTAATCTTCGCGTTGTAACTGAATATCGGGCATGGGTTCGTAATCTGGGTTTACCTCATAACGGCTTTGGCCCTGGGTTTCCCCAAAAGACTCGGGCTGAAACCATCGGCCCCAACGGTGAGAGCCTGGAATAAATTCCAGAGCGCCAGAATCTTCCGTTACTGGATCTAGCGCAATCCAGAAAGACAGGACTTGCCAGCCTCGTATAGCCCAGTAGGGTTGGTCGTTATGCCAACGCGTCCGGTTGGGTGTGTTGGATTCTTTGACAAAAAGCTGATCGTAGAGCAGGTTAATCTTTTGAGATTCCAGAAGCTGGGTCGCTAATCTCGGTAACAGCGAGGTAAAGCAGAACTCACGAAATGTCGCATCGTGCTCCCACAGTCGCAAGTTCCCATGAAAGCGCCCCTGACGGTTGCCAGATTGATAACCATGAAAGAAGGGGCCGGGAGATGCGATGTCGGCTTCAACTGCCTCGGCTAACACCTCAAGCCATTTATCACTTACGCACTGCCGGATAACCACCACACCATCCGTACGGAATTGAGAAATTAACTGCGAAGACAGTTTTTCAAGTTCTTCCATGTGTGTCGCTCTTTGAATTAAAGGAGAGCATTAGAGAGAATAGAAGTATGAGTAGTTTTTTCATAATATGATTGTATATCAACTTGAACTTATTATAAATAAAAGTCCAAATTTCGTTTGATGTGTGAATATATATGATATGAGATATTCCTACTATTTTTTTATATCACCTCTTCGAAAATAACTATTACAATTACAAAGTATTTAATACTCAATAAGGAGAGACGTTATGTCAGAAACAAAGATATTCCGTAAAAAAGACCTCGACCTTGAGCCTGTGAATGGCATGAAAACCATCGGTTTGGTCAATGTATCGTTTTCCGATAAACTGGGAGCAGGGATTGGCGTTTTTGAAAATTGCTCTATACCTTGGCATATAACTTATGATGAGGTCATCAACATACTCGAGGGACAGTTCAAGTTACAAGTCGGTGACAAAATATTCGAAGCCGGCCCTGGAGATGTGCTATGGGTGCCACGTAATACTGATATTGTTTATATAGCCCAAGAGCGAGTAACATTTTTCTATTCTGTAATACCTGCCGGTAACGCCCCATCAACATCCAAACATATTGATTATACTTCTGCGTGATGAATTCATTAGGTAATTTGGGGCATTCCTTTTGCTTTAGGTGTAGAAGTTCATCCTTTGATGTGTGAGGATAGTGTTTTTTTGAGCTATAATTAAATTTCTTTAATAATAAGAAGGAATAAAAATGATACGTATGTTGGTGACAATTAATATTTCTAAGGGCTGGAAAACCTGGTCAGAGATGGCAAAAGGTCTTGAGCCTCAGATGAATGAGCAAGGTGCAAAGATGCTTTGGGCAGGAGCAAATCCAGATGAAACAGCTGTCTATGTATTAGCTGAAGCGAAAGACCCATCATTTGTAAAATCTTTTGGTGAGCGACCTGATATTGTTGAAATTAGAGAGGCAGCTGGTGCAGATGTTGCATCAACAACCGTTTTGACGCAAATAGATAAATACTATATGGGGTAGGATTATAAGCCCAAATTGCGTTTGATGTGTGGCGGGGGATTAATAAATTCTAGCGAAACATGACCCCTGCATGATCCCAGTATTTTTCATTCAGACATAAAAAACCTATCTCGTAAGATAGGCCTTTATTTAATTGGCTCCCTGACCTGTATCCGATTTATCTATGTAAGTCATTGATATTTCTATAATAATTATATAGTATTATAATTTGTACTCACAATAGTACTCACATTTAGATTAGTTATTTACTATCAAATTACCAACCCTCCTTCGCATATATATTCAGACTAGAGTTATCTTTAGGATTGTTTTTCGTAAAAAACTTTTCTGTGTTGAGCAAGATATTTAATCATATCATCATAAACTTTTCTTAAAGAAAGACCATCTAAGCCTAAAACATCTCTTTGAGAATCATTTAATAATTTTGATATTAGGATATTACCATTATCCTCAAACGAAATAAGGTGCTTATCAAATAATGCGTCAATGTTTGGTGATAGTAAAATTCCATTACCCACATCTAACCTCTCAGTGTCGCTAGCTTCTTTCCAAGGATGAATATGGGATGCTATTAAAACTGTACTTATGGACAAGCCTGTAACAGCACATTTATTTTCCCACCTAGCAAGAATCTCTTTCCTATACTGACCTTGGCCAACTCTGGAAGTAACCAAACCTTGCCTTTCAGTTATGTTTGGTTTGTTGATGTCGTTTGTTTCGTCAGAGTTTTTGTTGTCAATAGAATAATTATTAGCTTCATTTGATACTGAAACCAAGACAAATTGAAATGCTTGTCTTTCATCACCATTATCATCAAGATTTCTATAGTTCTTTAATTCGACGAATCTTAATTGATCTACATACCGCCAATAACCTCTGTTCTTTGTATTTTTATCAGCCTCAAACAGATGGATTTCTTTGCCATTAGCTTCATGGTTTTTTATCGATAGATTTCCTCCAGTAAAAGTCATATCACCCACTCTTCCCTCACCGCTGTAATAGAATGAATCACCCTCCCATTTATCAACGTAGACGTCTTCACCTTTATGAGGGTTTGTAAAAATAAACAACAGATTATTGTCAGCACAATTCGATATGCCACGTTGACGATTGCCGCCATAAACGTCATGTAGCTCAGATCTTTTATAGAATTTATTTTTTTCGAAATTAACTGAAGCTTGTCCTTCGCTAAAGTTATTAATCAGTCTTAGTGGCACCTTTGGTAAAACATCTTTAAATGAAATCTTATAGACACCTTTCTTTTTTGTCTTATTAATAATCAACTTCATTTGGGATTTTTTATCGTGAGGCTTGATGGTTTTCCAATTTGGAAAATTATGCTTAATTAACTCTGATAAATCCTCTCCCCAGAACATGCTTGCTGTTGTCTTAATGCGCTTCCATTTTATGACTACATCAAATTTGTTATTACTGTTTATTAGTGTTAAATATTTATCACTCTTTTCTTCAGGATTTATATCGAAAAATTCGTAAAAAGCTTGAGGTATTCCTGAACTACGCCCCTTAAAAACAGAGTAATCAATCGTTTTGACTATTTTGGTTTCACTCAGCTGATTCCAGGAGTATTGTTCCATTTATTTCATTACCAAATGACTTATATATTTAAATTTATTCTACCCTTTCTATTTATATAGATAAGATTATTGAAAAGCTCTTAAGGAAGTTATGCGGATGTATAGTAAAGAGTATTTTAATTTAATATAAATGGAGGGTTTATGCATTACCTAGATATGTATTTCATTGAAGAATTAATAACATCAAAAATAAAAGGAAGAGTCATTAGAAAAAATATATTCTTGCGTTTATTGTCGAACGGAAATTTCGATTATGAAACCAAAGATTATAAGTTGGTTATCAACCGATTAATCAAGGATGGTAATTTGATAGAAAAGGATGGGTTTATTCGACATAAAGACTCAGAAGATTTAACTAAATTATTTGTCGAGCACAATGGTGTTCGTGGCATTTGGGCTTCTAAAGCATAAGGAGAATATAAATTGATAAATACAAAATTAGATAAGCTATATTTAATTGATTCAAAACCAGAGTTGTGCGATAAATGGAGGCAAGTATTCTCTAACTATCCTGAGGTAGAGGTTCTTACAGGTGACTACTTTCAACAAAGTGCAGATGCAATCGTGAGTCCTGCAAACAGCTTTGGAATCATGGATGGTGGGCTTGATTTAGCCATCAGAAATGAACTAGGTTTTCAAATTGAGACAGACATCCAAGAAGTTATTCTTAACAAGTACCACGGTGAGATGCCAATTGGTACTGCTGAAATTATCAATACTAACAATGACAAATGGAGTTACATGATTGCAGCACCAACTATGAGAATACCCGAGAATATTGCCTTTACCCTTAATGCTTATATCGCCTTTAGAGCTATTCTAATTGCTATAAATAGCTTTAATGAGTCCAAGCCTAAGAGAGCAATAAAGTCCCTTGTATGTTCAGGCTTGGGAACTGGAATAGGCTCTATGGAACCTGTTAAATGTGCAGCACAGATGAGAGCTGCTTACAAGCTAATTAAAGAGCCTGCAAGGATTTCCAGCTTTGCAGAAATCCACAAATCACACCAAACATTATTAACAGCATGTTAGGGTACGGGGGAGGCTCATTGCTCAGTGGCTACACATTAATATAACCTCCCCTAAATATAAGATAGCATAGCATTCCTGTTAAAACATAATATATTATTATATTACATAATGTATTGACAAAGTGGAATACTTAATGTAACATATGTCATAGTCTCATAAAAAAGGGTTAAAAAATGGCTAAATATTTAAAAAGAAAATCTAAAGAAGATGAGAAAAAAATGATTAGCACTCGAGTACGCATCTGTGTGATAGACGCCTTTATGAATGCATCAGAAGATGCAAGTTTAAATGGCTTTACTTTATCACTTTCTTCCGTAGTAGAGGAAGCATTAAAACAAGCAATATCTGAATACAAAGAAGAGAAAGGAAAAGATTTTTTGAAAATTGAACTTGATAAATTACATCAAGAATGGATGGATGAGCAAGAAGAAAATTTTCGTAAAGACCAAGAAAAATCTTTTCTTGAAAAAGCAGAATTTGATGAGGAAAGCTACAAAGAAATGGAAAGGGAGTATCAGATAGCATTTGATAACAAAAGAAAGATTCAAGATCAAAAAGATACTAAGGTCTTACTTTCATTAAATCCGGAGGATGCAAAAAAATATAAACTTAAGAGAAAAAAAGAAATTGAAGCTCAAGAAAAGGAAAATTTAAAAACTATAAAAGATACAAAAAAGAGACTTAAATTGATGGATAAATTGTTTGAAGAAAAAACTAAAAAAAATATAAAAATGTTCAGTAAACCAGAGGATTATCTAAAGGTGGTTCAAGAGATTGCTAAAGAGATTAACAAAGAGGTTAATAATGAAAAATAGCTACGATGTAAGACTTAATATAGATCTAATTATTGGTATCCAAAGTGATAACCAAGAGGAAGCATATCGTGATGTTGAAGATCTTAACACAAGGGAATTGCTCACAATTGCCCTTGAACAACTTCCATTTATAGATATAGATTCAACATCAATTAATTAATGTGGGCATGACTTTTTAATTTTATGGAGGTTTTATAATGAAAGAAAATTCTTCAAAGAAAGATAGCTTAATAGTTAGCCAAATGCTCAATATATTAAGCAAAGAATACCCAGTAATTTCAAAAAATCTATCAAAAAAATTCAGTAATAAACGTATACCTAACAAAAATCACAGAAAACAATTAAAAGCTATTGACTTATATAAACACCACCCTGCTATATTTCAAAGAATTTCAAAAATAATGGGTACTAGCGTTGACTATCAAAATGACTCGCCTAGATATGCTCAAGTCGATTGGGATAACCAGGATTTTGAATTATCCGCTCTATATGCAGGATCATATTCTTCAAAATATGAAGATTCTATTGAAACTCAAAATTCAGAGTTTGATAGTATCTTTAACTAATCATTATGAGTATTCATTGCATTAGCTGCCAAAGTAAAATACCAACAGAGAGATTAGAATTGGTCGAAAACACCTCTAGGTGTGCTAGATGTCAAGAAACATATGAATTAGAACATCCTGAGTCGGTTGCTAGAAAAGCAAAAGAAAACCCTATTGGCTCAAGAGAAGACTTTAAAAATATGAGTAATAGACAGTTTGGTACAAATATAAAAAATAAATTTTAATATATATGGGAAAAGTACTCCAACGCATTGAGAGAAGAAAATATATTTGGCATAGCATAATTCCAAATATATCTTACTTAATTCTTATTGGTTCACTTCTACTGGCTCTCTCTTTTGCCTTTAATTACAATGGATTTAGAGATTCATTTCAAAACTGGTATGAGATAGCTTTCTTCTTCTGGTTGATTTTTCTCGCACCATCGCTCCCCTCGACTTTTTATGAGTGGTATGAAAAAATTAAAGATTCCCTTTTAGAAACTCATGAACTTAATCAAGAGGCATCAATGAGCGAGAATGAAGTCTATCTATTTCACACACCAAAGGCACTAACTTATCCTAAGAAACTTCTTCGCTTGTTAAGAGGGGATTTTTAACTCTTACAAAGCCTCAAATAAATTTTTTCAGCCTCCTTCTCATCTCCACTAGCTTCAGATAAAGCTTTGTCATACAATTTTTCGTCATATTCTTCGAATAAGTATTTATCTATAGACTGCATATAAAGCCCAAAATAAATATGATCAGCTTCCACTTCATCTCCCTCAGCTTCATGCAAAGCAGCGGCATACATCTCACCATCTTTTTCTTCGTCAAGGTATTCGTCAATTACATTTAAGAGTTTTTTTCTGCGTTCAAGGAATGATTCTTCATCAAATGATTCTGCTTGTAGTTTTTCTTCAGAAGTAAAGTCACCACCAAAAGATTTACCACAATCATTACAATGGTCTGTATCCCCTCCTACATGAATTACGCAACCGCCCCATACCCATTTTCTATCTTTGGCGTTCTCTTGATGCACCTCATCTGACATAAGACCGTGCGCAATAGGTAATGTTGAGGTAGAACCGCAATGAGAACACTTCTTTGCATTATTTTTCAATATTTCTCCTTTATCGTTACTCATCTAGATAATCCTTAAGAAACTTAAGTGAAGGATGGTCGCGTAATTTAATTAATGCTCTCTTTTCAATCTGTCGAACACGCTCACGAGTCAAACCTAGGTTTTTACCTACTTGCTCTAGTGTCATATTATCATCATCAGGAATACCGAATCTTAATGATATGATTTCTTTCTCTTGATTATTGAGAATGGTTTTTAAAATTGCTGCACGTTTCTCTCTAGCGTCTTTATTACTAGGGCTATCTTCAATGTTCTTTATAAACATCTTTCTTAATGTACGATATTTCTCAACTTTA
>CACLHR010000011.1 GCA_902606745.1 uncultured Gammaproteobacteria bacterium | reverse complement strand
AGGTAAAAAACTTAAACGTCGAATTTAATACAGCAGACGGAATCGTTCGTGCTGTTAATAATGTTAGTTTTTCTCTTGAAGAGGGAAAAATATTAGCAATTGTTGGTGAGTCTGGAAGTGGGAAAAGTCAAACGGTTTTTGCGATGATGGGTTTGTTGGATCAAAATGGTCGAGCTATTGGAAGTGTGAAATTTGAAGATCAAGAAATTCTTAACCTTTCTATTTCAGAGCTGAATCTTATTCGTTCTGAAAAGATAGCAATGATTTTTCAGGATCCAATGACTAGTCTTAATCCATATATGAAAGTCTCTGAGCAGATGGCTGAAGTCTTAATTCATCATAAAGGATTATCAAAAAGTGAAGCCATTAAGCAATCAATTAGTATGTTGGACGCGGTTCAAATACCTGAGGCTAGAAACCTCATCAGAATGTATCCCCATGAATTTTCAGGAGGTATGAGGCAGCGTGTAATGATTGCAATGTCTTTACTATGTAGCCCTAAATTGTTAATTGCTGATGAACCTACAACCGCTCTTGATGTTACAGTTCAAGCTCAAATAATGCATTTACTATCCGATATTCAAAAGGAGTTTGGCACCTCAATTATTTTAATCACTCATGATCTTGGTGTTGTTGCTGGTAACAGTGATGAGACTTTAGTAATGTATGGTGGTCAGGTGATGGAAATTGCAAAAACTGAGCTTATCTATGCAAGACCTACTCATCCATATACTCAAGGATTAATAAGTGCAGTTCCTCGACTTGACGACAGTACCGATAAACTAAAAACTATACATGGAAATCCTCCAGATGCGATGTTGGATCCTGTAGGATGCCCATTTTCACCACGCTGTAAATTTTCAAAAGACATTTGTTCTATTCAAACTCCAGAACTTCTTGAAGCCGGAGAAAATAAACACTTAAGAGCCTGTCATGTAGCATTTGAGGAATTATTATGAATCATGAAACTATAATGCAAGTTGAAAACCTAAAGGTGCATTTTGATGTTTCTAGTGAAGGAGATATGCCTTGGACAAAACGAAAAAAATTACAGGCAGTAAATGGAGTTTCATTTGAATTAAAGTCAGGTGAAACGTTAGGCATAGTGGGTGAGTCAGGATGTGGTAAATCTACCTTAGCACGTGCAATTATTAGCATGGTGCCTTCTGAAACAGGAAGAGTTTTATGGTTCGGTAAAGACTTATTAGCTCTTCAAAAAAAAGAAATGAGAAAACACCGAAAAGAAATCCAAATGATCTTTCAAGATCCACTTGCAAGCCTTAATCCTCGAATGACTATTGGAGAGATTATTGCAGAACCGTTGAAAACACATTACCCTAAAACTTCAAAGATAGATATTAAAGCAAGAGTTGAGGATGTAATGAATAAGGTTGGTTTATTAGAAAATCTTATTAATCGTTATCCTCATGAATTTTCTGGTGGCCAATGCCAGCGTATTGGTATAGCGAGAGCTTTAATCTTAAAGCCTAAATTAATTATTTGTGATGAACCAGTTTCGGCACTAGACGTTTCCATCCAAGCCCAAGTAATAAATCTACTAATGGACTTACAAAAAGAGATGGATTTGACTCTAATATTTATAGCTCATGATTTAAGTATTGTGAAGCATATTAGTACCAAAATTATGGTTCTTTACATGGGAAATATGGTTGAACTTGCTAAAAGTGAAGATATATATAATAATCCACGACATCCTTATACTCAGGCGCTGATTTCTGCAGTTCCAATTCCAGACCCGATAATAGAGAAAAACAAGGATTTAATTCTAATAGAAGGGGACTTACCTTCACCTATAAACCCTCCATCTGGTTGTGTTTTTCGTACTCGTTGTAAAAAAGCGCAGGACATTTGTTCTCAGGAAAAGCCTGAACTCAAAGAAGCTACAAGTAGTCATGAAGTTGCATGCCACTTTAATGATTAACTATCTTAGAAAACGCATAAAAAATAAATGGCTACTTGTTATCTTGCCCTTTATGTTTTTTCTTATAAAGGGACTCATATGGCTGGCTATATTTTATGGCTTGTGGGACTTAATTAAGTCAGTCTTTTAAATTTAGCTAATAAGGATACTTCAAAAAAAGGCTAAAACTATTTACTAGTTACCTGAGATAAAATCTCTTTCATATTCTTTTTATTTTTAAATATTTCCTCTTCTGTAAGGCCATCCATTTCGTGAGGAAAGACTAACCAGTCATCTGTTTCATGAATATAGTAATCTGGGACTTTATCAATGATGTTTCTTTCGGGCTTATACCAAGGCATCGCCACACGAACATCGTGAGGTATATTTTTTCTTGCCCTATCATTTAGAGTGTCTAGTATCGCTTTAATGCTTCTTCCTGAATCAAATACGTCATCAACCAAAAGCAGACTATCTTCAGCGTTCATGTGACTAATAAGATAATCTATGCCATGAACGCGCACCTCTTTTGATTGATTGTTTATGCTAATATATGAGGAAGTTCGAATAGCAATATGATCAGATTCATTGCCTAGATACGCCAGTATTTCTTGAATTGCAATGCCTACCGGGGTGCCACCACGCCATACACCTACAATAAAGTTTGGTCTAAAACCACTATTATAGATATCCACACCAAGTTTAAATGAATCGAGAAGTAATTCATCCGCTGTAATATATTTCTTTGTTATAGACATAATTCAATTCCGATTAATAATTATTTAATTATAAATTTATTTTGTTTTTATTTTAGTCAATTGACCATTCGTTAATTTTTTTAATTAAGTAAGCTTTCGTTTTAGTATCAGCGAACGACGACTCCGCAGCCATACGAGAAATGTAAATTAGCTGTTTTAAATCGAGATTAAAGTGTTCAGCTCCATTTTGATATTCTTTACCAACACTGGTATTAAAAAATGGAGGGTCGTCTGAGTTTAGACTGACACTAATGCCTGCTTTAAGAATTTGTTTTAGAGGATGACTTTTCCAGTCAGGATACAAAGCCAAAGCCAAATTACTTCCTGGACAGACTTCTAAAGATAATTTACGATTTGCTAAGGTTTTAATTAATTCACCGTCCTCAGCACTACGAACACCGTGACCTATCCGGCTTATCATTGGTAGGTGATTAATTGCATCCCATACACTTTCGGAGCCGCAGACTTCACCCGCATGAACAGTGCAAGGATAACCAGCATCGAAGGCAATTTGAAAGGCAGGAGTAAAATCTGATGCAACATATTGGGATTCATCTCCACCCATACCAAAACCGACAATATAGGGGTGCGGCTCATCGACCATGAGTTGTGCAATTCTTACCGCCTGATTTGGTCCTAGATGACGAACACAAGTAACGATAATACGCCCTATGATACCAAAGTCTCTTTCAGCATCATCAATCCCTTGAGTACAGCCTGACAGAACATCTTCATAACTCATACCCATTTCAGCAGCATGATCTGGAGAAATAAATGTTTCAGCATAAATCGTTCCCTCAAGTGCACAGGATTTAAGGTAATCATAGGTAATGTCTCGATAGTCTTTGCTGTGCTTTAGACATGAACTTACTTCGTCGTAAGCTTTCAAAAAAGTGACAAAGTCATTCCAGGCAAAGTCTCCCTGTTGAGTGAATAAACCATCCCTCAGCTTTATGTTATTGCGTTTTGCTATCTTTTTAACTAGTGAAGGCTGTATTGTTCCCTCGAGATGACTATGGAGTTCCACCTTAGGTATTTGACGGATTTTTTGGTGTATTAATTTCATCTATATTTATCAGTTCTATATTAATTGACAACTCTTACCATAAGGCAACGGATCTATCTCTAAATGATTCGCTATTGTTTGACCCATATCAGCAAAGCTAGTTCTTTCGCCTAAATTATTGTTTTTCACTTTATTTCCATAAAACACTACCGGTACATGTTCGCGGGTATGGTCACTACCTTCCCAGGTTGGGTCGCAACCATGATCGGCAGTAATAAGTACCAGATCATCAATATTTAATAGGTTCTCAATTTCAATTATACGTTTATCTAGTTGTTCCAAAGCCAAAGCATAGCCCGCAACGTCACGTCGGTGTCCAAACTTAGTATCGAAGTCTACTAAATTGACAAATATTAATCCTTCTTGAACTAGCTTCATTTGTGATAATAACTGATCTATTAATGCCATATTATCAGAACCTTTAACAGTATAACTAACGCCTTGATTAGAAAAAATATCAGAAATTTTTCCAACCGAAACAACCTGACCACCTGCAGCTTGAATAAAATCTAATAAAGTTGGTCCATTGGGAGGAGTAGTTAAGTCACGACGGTTAGCAGTACGTTCAAAATCATCAGTACAAGTGCCAATAAATGGCCTTGCAATAACTCGTGTAATATCCAATGGATCGACAAGACGCTTGGCTACTTTGCATAGTTCATAAAGACGACCCAAGCCAAAAGATTGCTCATGTGCGGCAATCTGAAACACTGAATCAGCAGAAGTGTAACAAATAGGAAAACCAGTTTTCAAGTGTTCCACACCAAACTCTTTGATGACTTCTGTGCCGGAAGCATGCTTGTTTGCTAAGGTGCCACCAATTTGACCTTGAGTTATGAGATTCTGAAGTAGTGACGCAGGAAAGCAGTTTTCTTGATTTGGAAATGTTCCCCACTCAAAAGGAACCGGCAGGCCACAAATTTCCCAATGACCACTTGGAGTATCTTTGCCGGCACTCACTTCACGAGCATAACCATAAGCGCCTTGAGGAACAACACTCGTCACGGGCAAAGGTTTTCCACGACTAGCATTAGCTGCAGCGCCTAGACCCCACCTAAGTAAATTAGGTATGTTTAGAGGTCCTTGGCGATAACTATTGTCAGCATTACCGTCTGCACAAGCTTCAGCAATATGACCTAGAGTGTCTGAACCCGTATCACCATATCGATGAGCGTCAGCACTTGAACCTAAACCTAGGGAATCGAGCACTAAAATGATTGCTCGTTTCACGATTTTATCTCTTTGTTGGATGAAAATATTTCATATACCAAAGGTGCTGTTTCTGGGGGAGTTTCACTGAATTTTACGGTTAAGGGCAATGTTTGTTGTAAATACTCGATTTGAGCATCATTCCGAACATGTGCATAAGCTAAAGGTTGGCCAGTATCAATCCATTGACCGATGTTTACGATATCGGTCAAACCTACACCATGATCTATTGAGTCACTGGCTTTAGTGCGTCCAGCCTTCAGGTGTATCATATTTAAACCAATAGCACGAACATCCATCTCAGTTATGTATCCAGAAGATTTCGATAATACAGGGTTAATAATTGGCATTGGGACTAAGTAGTCATCCGTTTTTTCCAATAAATCTACTGGACCTCCTAGCGCATGAATCATTTGTCCAAATACCTGTGCTGCTTGCCCTGAAAATAAAGCCTCTTGGGATTTCGTTCTGGCAGCTACTAGATCAGATTCGATACCACTCAACTGTAACATTTGAGCGGCCAGCTCGAGTGTTAGTTGCATTAAGCGTTCATCGGCGTTTTTTGGTTCAATTAAAAACTCGATACACTCTTGTATTTCTGCGGCATTACCCACGTTATAGCCTAATACTTGATTCATGTCAGTAATCAGGCAACGGGTTGGAACACCAGCACTGTTTGAGACATCTGCAATACTCTGTGCCAACTCTTGAGACATACTGTAGTTTGCGGCAAAAGAACCATTTCCTGTCTTAATATCCATTACCAAGGCATCAAGGCCAGAGGCTAGCTTTTTCGACAGTATAGAAGCGGTAATTAAGTCTATAGACTCTACTGTAGCAGTCACATCTCGTGTGGCATAAAAGCGCTGATCAGCTGGTGCCAATTTATCAGTTTGACCAATAATAGCGCAGCCCACTTCCTGAACTAATGCTCGAAATTTGTCATTATCTGGAGTGCCGTTGTAGCCTGGAATACTTTCTAACTTGTCCAAAGTTCCACCGGTATGCCCCAAACCTCTTCCAGATATCATGGGAACGTAGCCACCACAGGCTGCAACAATAGGAGCAAGCATCAAGCTGACTTTGTCTCCCACTCCTCCAGTCGAATGTTTATCAACAACAGGGCCGTCGAGGTCTAAGTCATGCCATTTAAGTGTTTCACCTGAATGCATCATGTGTTGCGTTAGACTGACTCGCTCTTCCATGTTCATTCCACAGTGAAATACTGCCATGGCAAAAGCTCCTAATTGAGCATCAGTAAGACTTTTATCACTAATACCTTGAACCAAAAAACCGATCTCTGAATGGCTTAAACTTAGTCCATCTCGTTTTTTACGAATCAGTTCTTGTGGTAGGAATTTTTCACTCATAAATCTACCAGTTAGTCACCATATGGTGTCCAAATATTTTTCACTTCTGTGGCGTTACGCAGAAATTCTAAACCTTCGCCTTGTTGAGGATCCAGCCAATCCCGATCACCTTCTTGATGAACCCATAAACGCTTTAAGTCAGCAGCGCTAGTAGTTTCAACTTTTGCAACCGTTTCGTCGTCAGACCAACACCAAACTCCATCTACTTCAGCGTGACCAGCTAATTGATCAGCTAATTCACTCTTGTTGCCAGTTATTATATTGATCACTCCAGGAGGAATATCTGAGGTTTCAAGTGTTTGAACTAATTCCAAAGCGACACTGGCATAGCGCTGACTTGGGATTAAAACAACTCTGTTACCCATAGATATAGCAGGTGCAATCAAAGATATTGTGCTTAATAAGGGTTTTTCTTCAGGAGCGATTTGTGCCAATACTCCGATGGATTCAGGCAAAGCCATTGTTACGCCACGATAAGGTGCATTGTGAACAGCGCCATCATATTTATCGGACCACGCTGCATAGCTAAATAGTCGACTCAAGCTGGCGTTAAATTCAGTTTTCGCCTCTTTTTTACTGACCCCACATAAATCTTGTAAGCGCTGTATCCATTCAGACTCGCGCAGTGCTAAGTTTTCAGCTAAAAAATAGATAATTTGAGCTCTGACATGCCCATTTTGCGAACTCCAAGAATTGGCCTTAATTGCTGCACTCACTGCATTTCGAATATCCTTTCGGTTACCTGAACCAACTAAACTTGCTAAACTACCATCGGATTTGTAAGTGGCAATACTATGGCCACCATCTGGCCTTACCTGTTTACCGCCAATATAGAATTTTAAGGTACGGTCAATAGTTTCATTGTTACTTGATTGTTGTTTTACGGCGACAGGTTTTAACTTTTTAGTATGGGTTAAGGATTTTGGTTTTAGGTATTCATAAAGACCTTCCTTTCCACCTTCACGACCAAATCCAGATTCTCTCACTCCGCCAAAACCGCAAGAAGCATCAAATTGATTGTGGCAGTTAATCCAGATTACTCCAGCCTTGAGCTTTGGAGCGATATCCATGGCACGATTGATATTTTCACTCCAAACACTTGCTGCTAAGCCGTAGCGGCTATTATTAGCTAAGGCGACAGCCTCAGTTTGAGTGCGAAAAGTCATTGACACTAATACAGGTCCGAAAATTTCTTCTTGAGCTAAAGGGTGGCTTGCATCAATCTCAGTAATAAGACTTGGCGGGTAATAATTTCCTTCGGATTGGCCATCATAAGCTTGGAAAAGCTCCCCACCTTGTTGGAGACCTTGTTGTACCATCTGATCAACTCTTTGGTATTGAGTTTGGCTTACCAAGCTTCCTAAGTCAGTTGATTTATCTAGTGGCAAGCCTAAACGTAATTTTTGAATACGTTTTTTGATTTTGGCATGTAATTTATCAGTAACTTTTGCTTGAACTAATAATCTTGACCCTGCACAACATACCTCACCTTGATTAAACCAGATAGAGTCAACCAAGCCCTCAACAGCAGCATCTAAATCAGCGTCTTCAAAAACTACGAAGGCTGATTTACCGCCAAGCTCTAAAGTTAATTTCTTGCCTTGACCTGCAGTACTCTGTCTTATTGATCGACCTACGGCTGTTGATCCAGTAAAAGCTACCTTGTCAACTCCCTTATGAGAAGCCAAGGAAGCGCCTACATCGCCAGCACCATTGACGATATTAACGACACCAGAAGGGACTCCAGCTTGTTCACACAAATGAGCAAAGAACATAGCAGTGATAGGAGTTTGTTCAGCGGATTTAAATACGATCGTGTTGCCCATTGCCATGGCAGGGGCGATCTTCCAAGCCAACATTAATAAGGGGAAATTCCAAGGGACAATTTGTGCTGCCACTCCAATCGGCTTATAGCTAGAAAGCTCCTGTTCTTGAAGTTGTGCCCAACCAGCATGATGATAGAAATGACGAATAGCCAATGGTATATCAATATCCCGACTTTCGCGAATTGGTTTACCGTTATCTAGGGTCTCCAAGACTGCGGTTAAACGTGTATGTTTTTGTAATAAACGTGCCAACGCATAGAGTACTTTAGCTCTTCCGTGTCCACCCAATGCCTGCCATTTAGGTTGAGCTTTTCGGGCAGCAGTCACAGCCGCATCTAACTGAGAAGTATTGGCTACTTCAATATGAGCCAGTAGTTCCCCATTTGAAGGATTATGACTAGCGATTAACTCTGCATTTTTCCGTTTAACAAACTTACCGTTGATAAATTGTCCAAATCGACGACCATGCTTCTCAAGCCATTTTTGTGCTTCAGTACTACTTTCTAGGGCTTGGCTATAATCAAGTTCTTCAAAAGATTTTAATAATGTCATGGGTTAATCCTATGTTAAAGGGTGTCGGTAAGAAGCTGAATAATAACCACTAGAGAAATGATCAAGTTGACGTTCAATATCACCCAGTAAGCTGGATGCGCCAAATCTAAATAGGTCTGGCTCTAACCATCGTCGTCCCAGTTCTTCTTTAATCATGGTCATATAAACCAACGCTGTCTTGCTATCACTGATTCCACCTGCAGCTTTGAAACCAATACGGCAACCAGTCTCTTCATAAAAATTACGAATCATGCGGGCCATCACCAGACTTACTGGCAAGGTCGCATTAATAGGCTCCTTTCCAGTAGATGTTTTGATGAAGTCAGCTCCGGCCATCATGCAAACCTGAGAAGCTTTAGCAATGTTACTAAGGTTCCCTAGCTCGCCAGTCGCTAAAATAGTTTTCATATGGGCTGTGCCACACTTCTCACGGAAATCTTTAACTTCTTTGTATAGTGCCTTCCAATTACCCTCTAAAACATGACGGCGGCTTATCACTATATCGATCTCATCTGCACCAGAGGAAACTGAATATTCAATTTCTTGCATCCTTAAGGGTAGGGGTGAGAGTCCTGCAGGAAAGCCAGTAGATACAACAGCTAATTTCACTTCTGATTTTTTTAGGGCTTTCTTTGCAGCAGCCAACATATCATGGTAAACACAAACTGCAGCTACACTTATTTCTAGCGATTCGACAGCTAAACTCTTTTTTAGGTTAGGGTTTAGGGGTTGAGTGGCTTTACTGCAAAGACGCCGAACACGAGCATCGGTATCATCACCGGACAATGTTGTTAGATCAATCAAGGTGATAGCTTTAAGCAACCATGCCGCCTGTTGTTGTTTTTTAATACTACGGCGAACACCATAGTTTGCACATCGACGCTCTATAGCACTTCGATTGATAGAGATATTGGCAATCTTACCCTTTCGAAATTCGACACCTAGGTTTCGTTTAATATTGGACTCATCATTAGGTCTATCTTCTACATCCATCTTTGGATAAGAAATAACTTTTTTATCCTCCTCGGCGAATTTTTTGTTAACAACCGAGTCTTTAGTATTTAGCTTGCTAGTCTTCATTTAAAATATTATTGGTCTTTAAGGTAGTTAATTAGTAATGACTGTACAGTATCTGCAGCCTGATTTGAAAAAGAAATTGTTTGTTCGTGACTAAGAGCTGTTTCACTCATACCTGCTGCATAGTTAGTAATCACTGAAAGGGCACACAAAGATAGACCTTGATGACGAGCGAGAATAACCTCTGGTACAGTCGACATGCCAACCGCATCTGCACCTAAGGTTTTGAGAGCCCGAATTTCTGCAGGCGTTTCGAATTGTGGACCACTCACCCAGGCATAGATACCTTCATGTAAATTGATATCATTAGCTTTAGCTGCAGAGCGCATAGCATCATTCAAGTCATGATTATAAGCCTCGCTCATGTCTACAAAGCGTTGATTACTTTCAGCGCCAAATAAGGGAGAAACACCAGTCATATTAATGTGATCAGTTATCAGCATTAAACTTCCTGGAGTGGCATCAGAATTTAAACTTCCAGCAGCATTGGTGATGACTAAAGATTGACAACCCATGGCATTAAGGGTTTGAATAGCTACAGCCATTGTATCGGCCTTGCCTCTTTCATAATAATGAGCTCGTCCTTGAAGAATTGCAATATCGGTGTCGCTAACTTTACCTAATAATAACTTTCCTGCATGACCACTTACACCGGGGACAGGAAAGCCCGGTAATTCTTCGAAGTCAATACTGGCAACAACCTCAATATGTTCACAAAATTGACCCAATCCAGAACCTAATATTAAGCCCACCTGAGGTGTAAAACCCTTTGCAGATTTGCTAATAACTTTAATACAGTCTTCAACCTGACTCATAACAAATGCTCTGGACCAAATGAATTAGGCAACAAGTCAGCAAGAAGCAGGCGTTGTTGAACGCCACCAGGGGAACACAAGATAACCTGCGTATCGATGTCAGAAAATTCTCGTATGCGTTGACGGCAACCTCCACAGGGACAGCCGCCTTGATCATTTTTACTCATAACATAAATCATTCTGATATTCTTTTCACCTCCCATCACCATTGATGCGATCGCTGCAGTTTCTGCACAGTGTCCTTCAGGATAGCTTGCATTCTCAACGTTACAGCCGCTATAAGTGTTTCCATTGTCAGTCACCACTAAAGCACCTACAGGGTAATTAGAGTAGGGCACATAGGCCTTATTCATAGCTTCTTTTACTAATGCAATATAGTTATCTTCATGCATACCTATAACTCCTTAATATAAGGTTCTCCAACTGCCTTAGGTGGTATTGCTCTTCCAATAAAACCAGCCAACAAGATGACGGTTAATAGGTAAGGAGTAGCCTCAATAAACTGTACTGGAACTTCACCAATACCGGGAATAATTACGCTTTGCAAGCGATCCTCTAAAGCTTTAAGAAAACTAAATAAAAAACACGCAGATAGAACTGTATATGGACGCCATTTTCCAAATATTAAAGCAGCCAAAGCAATAAATCCTGCTCCTGCAGTCATTTCTTTTGTGAACTGGGCGTTATGGGCTGTAGCAATATATGCGCCACCGATACCACATAAAATTCCACCTATTAGTAATGCCTTATAGCGCAATCTTTCAACCGATAAACCCGCAGTATCTACAGCTTTAGGATTTTCACCCACAGCTCGTAGACGTAACCCGAATCGGGTCCGGTTAACAACCCACCAAACAAGTGGAACTATTAGAAGAGCTAAATAAACCAAAATGTTGTGACCACTAATCAGTTCTCTATATATATCTCCTAAAATTGGAATATAGTCAATAATATCAACACCTGGTAATGTAATAGAAAGAAATCTTTCATCATTCGCAAGAGCGGGTGTTTGTCCTCCTTGCTTGAACCATGCTAAACCCAAAACCATCGTCAGCCCTGATGCCATTATGTTGATAGCTACACCACTCACAATTTGATTCCCTTTGTGGGTAATGGTGGCAAAGCCATGAATCATAGCAAAAATACTGGAGGCTAAAATCGCTGCACCCAAACCAATCCATGGTGAGCCAAATACTGAAGCTGCTGCTGCAGAAATAAAGGCTGCGATTAGCATTTTTCCTTCTAAGCCAATATCAACAACACCAGAACGTTCACTAAATAATCCTGCCATGGATGCAAATATGAGAGGTGTGCTGTACCTTAATGTGGCATCTAAAGTATTTAATAGAAATTCATTCATTCGCTTGCCTCTATAGGAGCTAAAAAGCGAACCAACCGGGGTTTATATATATACTCCAAGGCACCACAAAAAAGTATCACTAAACCCTGCATAACAACCACTATATGTCGAGAAACGTTTGGTAGCTCAAAGGCTAGCTCCATCCCGCCTTGATAGAGCATGCCAAACAATAATGCAGCCACTAGGATGCCTGCTGGATGGTTTCGACCCATTAATGCCACTGCTATACCACCAAACCCATAGCCATATTGGAAATCCAACATAAGACGATGCTGATAACCTAACAGCTCATTCACAGCGACTAAGCCTGCTAAGGCTCCAGAAATACACATAGTTAGGATAATAACTTTTTTCGGTTTAATTCCACCATAAACTGCTGCAGTAGTGTTTTTTCCTGTGGCACGTATAGCGTAACCCCAACGAGTATGCCAAAGGAAAATCCACACCAATAGTGAGAAAAGTAACGCCAGCACTATTGATAAATTTAAAGGTGAAGGGGCTATCTTGTAACCTATTCCAGCGAAAATGTCATGAATAAATGGTAACCATGCTGTTTCAGGAAACATCTTGCTTTGAGGGTTCATTTGCCCAACTTCACGTAGTACGTGAACACACATATAGACCATCAACGCAGAAGCTATGAAATTAAACATGATCGTGGTGATGACTATATGACTTCCTCTATAAGCTTGGAGGTACCCTGGCACGATAGCCCACAATGCGCCAAATAGTAAACTACCCATAATACTTGCAGGGATAACAACCCAAGGACTTATACTCGGATCAAAAGCTAAGACTGCCAGAGCAACACCGAGTCCACCAACATAGGCCTGTCCTTCTCCACCAATATTGAATAACCCTGCATGAAATGCAACAGCAACAGCTAAACCGGTAAAAACAAAGTTGGTAGCATAATATAGAGTATAACCAACCCCTTCTTCATAACCAAGAGTGCCGTGAATAACAATTTTGGCAGCTTCAATAGGGTCCACATTAATAAACACAAAAACGATAGCGATGGCAGCAAATGCAGTTAGGACATTAAGTAGTGGCAACATTAGACCATTAATCCAGGCTAGACGCGTATCACGAGTCATGACTGTACCTCTTGGTTTTTTTCTGATGAAGTGAGAGCGTTGGCCATCATCAAGCCTAGGGTTCGTTCTTCGGCATCTCTCGCATCCACATTGCCGGTAATTTGTCCATCACACATCACAATGATACGATCACTGAGCGACATAATTTCTTCTAACTCAACAGAAACTAGAACAACAGCTTTACCTGCATCTCGCATAGCAATAATTCTCTTACGAATAAATTCAATGGCGCCGATGTCGACTCCACGGGTTGGCTGACCAATAATTAAGACTTCAGGATCGCGTTCGAATTCTCGAGCTACAATGAGCTTTTGTTGGTTACCACCCGAAAAATTAGATGATTTTAGATTAGGGTCTGCTGGACGCACATCAAAAGAAGACATTAAGGATTCACAGTTTTTCTTTACTAATGCTTTTTTAAGCAATAATCCTTGGTTGAGATGTTCGTCATTGTGATAGCCAAGGAGTGCTGATTCACTAGCACTAAATTCAGTAATCAAACCCATCCTTTGACGATCTTCTGGTACATGCGCTATACCCAATTCACGCAATATTCTGGGTCCAAGATGATTATCAGAAGTTATGATTTTACCAAAGACTTCAATACTACCTTTAGTCAAAGGCAAAATACCAGTCAAAGCTTTCAATAGTGTTCCTTGACCATTTCCGGTAACACCGGCAATCCCAAGAACTTCACCAGAACAGACTTCAAAATTGATATCTGAAACACGTTCAATACCTTGTTCGTTTGAGACATGTAGGTTTGTTACTTTCAGTACTGGTGAACCACTTTTTGATTCTGATTTATCTATATTTAGCAACACTTTTCGGCCGATCATTAATTCGGCTAGTTCTTCAGTACTGGTTTCATTTGTTTGTCGATGTGCTACCATTTTTCCATCACGCATGACTGAAACTTGGTCTGTGATACTCATAATTTCGCGGAGCTTATGAGTAATTAAAATGATGGTTACGCCTTGCTCTTTTAGTGCACTAAAGATACGAAAAAGTTCATCAGTTTCTTGAGGTGTTAGTACACCTGTGGGTTCATCTAAGATCAGAATCTTAGCGCCTTTATATAAACCCTTTAGAATTTCAACTCTTTGTAGTATTCCTACCGATAGCAATTCAACGGGTGTATCTAGATCTACTTCCAGACCATATTCAACACCAAGACGTGTAAGCTCTTTGCGAGCTTTTTCTAAGCTTTCTGAGATTAAAGCGCCACCCTCTGTTCCCAAAATTACGTTTTCTAGTACAGTAAAGTTTTCAACTAGCATAAAGTGCTGATGAACCATACCAATGCCCGCATCGATAGATTGACGTGAGCTAGTAAATTTGCAGTCTTTCTCAAAGACTTTAATGTGCCCTGAATCTGCCTGATAAAAGCCGTATAAAATACTCATCAATGTTGATTTACCAGCGCCATTCTCTCCTACAATGCCATGGATAGTTCCAGTCTTAACAGTCAGAGATACTTTGTCATTGGCATGAACGGCACCAAAGTGTTTGTCTACATCGATTAATTCAATAGCTATATGAGAATTGTCCATAGTTGTAATTCTAAACTAAATACAATAATATTTTATAGTCGTACATATAATACATCCGACCCTAAGGTCGGATGTATTAATGGATAAAAAAGTAGTACTTAGATTGGGCAGCTATTATCCGCCATGTAATCATGTACTACAATGTCACCAGCAATAATTGCGTCTCTGGCTTCATTTACGCGTGCTTCCATTTCTGCAGTGATCATGTCACGGTTGTGCTCGTCTAGAGCCCAACCAACACCACCCTCAGCAAGTCCTAGAATTCTAAAACCAGCTTCCCAAGTACCATTGTTTGCTGCATCATAGCTATCATAAGCGGCTTCTCCTACTCTCTTTAACATAGAGGTTAGCATAGTACCAGGTTGCATCCAGTTTTGATTTGAGTCAACACCGATAGCCAGAACACCTGCATCAGCAGCGGCTTGATAGACGCCGGAACCTGTGCCACCTGCAGCTGCATAGACCACATCAGCTCCATTTTGGATCTGGGTACGGGTCAATTCACCACCTTTAGATGGATTGCCAAATGCTGCTGGAGTTGAGCCTGTCATATTAGCAAGAACATTCATTGAGCTATCTTGCCAATTAACACCTTGTTTGTAGCCACACTCAAAGCGGCTAATCAAAGGAATATCCATACCACCGACAAAACCTACAGTGCCAGTCTCGGAATTCATAGCTGCCAACACACCGACAAGGAAGGAACCTTCATGCTCTTTATATAACACGTTCTGAACATTAGGTAATCCTACAACCATATCAATTAGAGTGAATTTTGTGTCCGGATAAGCTTCAGCAGCAGCTTGCACGGCATTAGCCATGGCAAAACCAACAGCGACGATAGGTTCATATCCACGTGAAGCAAGCTTCTTCAAGCTTTGTTCGACTTGAGCAGCGTTTGTAGGCTCAAGTTCTGTAACAGCAATACCAGTATCATTCATATACTTAGTAATTCCTACAAATACAGCTTCATTGAAAGATTGGTCATTTTTACCAGCAATGTCGTAAACAACAGCAGGTCTAATGTCAGCTTGTGCTATTGTTGCAGATAAGACAAATGTGCCAGCAATCAAAGCCAGACTTGTTTTTTTAATTAGCCCACCTAATAGTGAGCGTTTCGTGTGTTTCATGTTTACTCTCCTTAGTTTGTATTATGTATTTTTATCTTAGTTTTATAGTTATAAAAATTTCAAAAATCCTTCATTAAGAAAGACGGGTAAAAATTCTTCTGTGTTTAACTTGGGGTTTTGGAATTTTTAAACAAATACCCGAGTTTCAATCATTATATTCCTGTCTATAATTTTTTGGCAAAAAATTATATAAAAAATCATAAATTTTTAAATATTAGACTCAAAATATTGTATACAATAATTGTTAACAATATTGACTATTTAAATTTATAGGTCTACAATAGCGTTATTATTGATTATTAAGATAAATAAGTAAAAGACTATGAGTACAACTTTAAGCACAAGTTCTGACGATGTTGTTGACGTTATCTTTGAAGCAATACTAAAGAAGAGGCTCAACCCGGGAGTTAAGTTATCTGAAATTTCTTTACAAGAAGAATTTGGATACAGTCGTTCAGTTATTAGGCAAGGTTTTGATAGGTTAGTTGATTCGGGTGTTTTAATACACAAAAAAAATCAAAGTGTTCGTGTTGCTTGTCCAACAGAACTAGAAACCAAACAAATCTATGAGGCAAGAAAAGCCATAGAGACTGGTGTCATTATGATTCTGGTAGAAAAATATCACAACAAGCAGCTTGACTTGACTGAGATTGATTCTATGGTTACCGAAGAGAAGCAGTTGCATGATTCTGAGGAACTTGCGAAGCTCACCAGACTGTCATGCGATTTCCATTTAACCTTGGCTGAGTTATGTGATAACAAGTATCTAGTTGAAAGCTTAAAACCATTGATACCATTGAGCGCCCTTGCTGCTTCAGTATATGCTGACCGTAAATCAAATTTTTGCTCTTTTGCTGAGCATCAGGAGCTCATTGCGGCCATTAAAAGTAACAATCTAAAGAAGGCAAGTGATGCAATAAATATTCATTTGGATCACTGCGTGCAGTCATTAAACTTTGGTGTTAAAGTCAAGACAAAGAATAGTTATAGCCATATATTTAATTAGAGATAGTTATGAACAAGAAATTAATCGAAAGTCTTAATCATTACCCACGAAATATGACCGGTTATGGAAGCGGCTCAACTCATCCTCAGTGGCCGAATAAGGCTCGTATTGCTTTGCAGTTTGTTCTCAACTATGAAGAAGGTGGAGAAAACTGCGTACTTCATGGTGATAAAGCCTCAGAAGCATTCCTGTCAGAGATAGTGGGGGCCAAGCCCTACGATGGAGTGAGGCATATGAGCATGGAGTCTTTGTATGAATATGGTTCAAGGGTAGGTGTGTGGAGAGTATTAGGTCTTTTTCGAGAATTTGAGATTCCTATCACTGTTTTTGCTGTGGCAATGGCAATAGCTCGTAACCGCGAGTTGGCGGATTATTTGGTTGAAGAGAGTTATGATATTTGTGCACATGGTTTTCGCTGGATAGATTATCAATTTATTGACGAAGAAACAGAGCGAGAGCATATGGAGATGTGTATATCTTTGTTGAAAGATGTTTTAGGTAAACGCCCAATCGGATGGTATACCGGAAGAAATAGTCCTAACACTAGAAGATTAGTGATTGAAGAAGGCGGTTTCCTATATGACAGTGATAGTTACGATGATGACTTACCTTATTGGGTTGAAGGCAAGAGTGAGAAAGATAAACATTTAGTGATTCCTTATACTCTTGATGTGAATGATATGAGGTTCGCTACTCCTCAGGGATTTAACTCCGGGAATCAGTTTTTTAATTACCTTAAGGATAGTTTTGATACGCTATATTTGGAAGGCAGCACTCATCCAAAAATGATATCCGTAGGCATGCATGCACGTATCTTGGGTAGACCTGGGCGAATTATGGCAATGAGAAGGTTTTTGGAATACGTTAGAACTTTTGATGATGTCTGGTTTTGTACCCGAAAACAAATAGCCGACCATTGGTATGAAAATTTTTAACAGAAATGACAGCTATGAAATTACCTACTGATTTAGCTAAACACTCTTCAAAAGAATTTATAGAAACTTTCAAAAATGTATATGAGCACTCGTCGTGGATTGTAGAACAAGCCTTAGAGCAAGTTTTAGCAAACAATGAATACAACAATTTAGAGATATTTCATCAACTTTTGTGTGAAATTATGTTGCAAGCGGGTAACGATTTACAGAACAATTTAATTCTTTCACATCCAATGTTGGCTGGCAAAAAAGCGCAAAACAATGAACTCACGGATTTTTCAACAACGGAACAAAAATCTGCAGGTTTAAACGACTGCAATGATACTGAAATTAAGCTTTTTGAAGAACTTAACCATCAATACTTTATAAAGTTTAATTTCCCTTTTATTATGGCGGTTAAGGAAAAAAATAAATCAGAAATATTATCGAACTTTAAAAGCCGACAGAAAAATACTGACTCTCAGGAAAGACTAAATGCTTTGAGCGAAATTAACAAAATCGCTTGGCTAAGAATTAAGGAAATTTATGGTTTATGAAGGACAAATAAATGTCACAAGTAGTGACTTTGGGAGCAAGGTAATTTATTGTAGCGATGATTTTTTTGCTGACTCAAGCCGTATGCTGCAAAACAACGAGGCGGTTTTTATTGAGGACAAGTATGACAAGAACGGCAAATGGATGGATGGTTGGGAGAGTCGACGTCGGCGTGATGGCAAAAATGATTTTTGTTACATCAGGCTTGGGTTAAAGTCAGTCATTAATGACTTTAATATTGATACCAGTTACTTTACTGGTAATTTTGCTCCTGCAATCTCTATATTGGGTTGCTGTGTTTCTGGAGGTGTAACTGACGACAGAGTTGTCGATGGTTCGGCAGTAGATGAATGGTTTGACTTACTATTCAAAGAAAAATTAACGGGAGATTCAAGTAATATTTTTTCTTCTAATTCTCTCAAGCCAGTCACCCACCTTAAGGTAACCTTGTACCCTGATGGCGGCATAGCCAGGCTAAGAGCTTACGGTAGTGTTTGCTCTGACGACAATAGATATGTAGTTAAGGGTACTAACGTTATTTCTAAGGAAAGTGGAGCAAAAGCGGTTTTTGCCAATGATGAGCATTTTGGCTGTTTAAGTAATATTCTTGAAAAGCATGAACCAATCAATATGGCGGATGGTTGGGAGACAAGGAGAAGACGTGAACCTGGAAATGATTGGGGGATTGTTGCGCTTGCAAAACCAGCAACAGTAGATGAAATTGTGATTGATACAAAATTTTTTAAAGGCAACTATCCTGATACGTTTTCTATTTGTACAACCTGCATTGATGAGCCTGATGATAAAACATTAATAGAACAAAGCAATTCCTGGGACCAGCTGATTAGCAGAAAAAAACTAGAAATGAATCAAATAAATATCTTTAAGAAGAGTGAATTATTACACCAAGATCCTATCACTCATATCCGTATTGATATTTTTCCTGATGGAGGAATTGCCCGATTAAAACTTATTGGAAGCTTTATCAATCATGAATAATTTAATCCTTACTCCAGAAATCTTGACAGCTGAAAACTTTAGCCAATTTGGTCAAATAATTAGTCGTGAACAGAAAGATTTCTTAACCATTAATAACGGATATGCAAAAAAATATCCTGACCTAGCGACAATAGACACTCAGGAGGATGGCGGAACAACCACAGTTCATATTTATGTAGCCAAAAAGAGACAATTCCCTTTACATATTAATATGTTAGAGAAACATCCTTTTTTCAGTCAAGCCTTTATACCTAAAGACAATCAGCCGTTTTTGGTAGTCGTTGCACCGGCCTCTGATGAGCCAAATATTAAAGATATAAGGGCCTTCATTAGTAATGGTGAGCAGGGCGTAAACTATTCAAGAGGGGTTTGGCACTTCCCTCTAATTAGTGTCAAAGATGATATTCAATTTATAGTTATTGATAGGAAGTATGTGATCGATTCCGATGACATTGAACAATGTATCGTGCATCCTATAGAAGATTCCAACATTAAATTAGAGTTCAGCTTATGATGAAAATATATCTATTAGACTGGTTAAGCTTGTCGTTAAAGTTGTTCCACGTTATTGTAGGTATTGCGTGGATTGGAGCTTCTTTTTATTTTAATTGGCTAGAAAATAAGCTTAATCGAGTCGGCAACAAAGATGAAATTGCTGGCCACCTATGGGCAGTCCATGGTGGTGGCTTTTATTACCTAGAAAAATACAAAAAATATCCAGAAAATTTACCAGAACCATTGCATTGGTTTAAGTGGGAAGCTTATTTCACTTGGATATCTGGAATATTGCTATTGTCAGTCATTTATTACTTCAATGCTAGTACGTATCTGTTGAGTTCTGACAGCTCTATGCTGCCTGCTTATGGAGTTGCTTTGAGCCTATTGGGGTTGCTGTTAATTTGGCTTGTATATGACCTCTTGTGTAAATCGAAATTGGTTGATAAGCCGATTATTTTTATAGGGATTTTGTTTCTAATTATTAGCCTAAGCGCTTATTTGTACAGCGATATTTTTAATCCTAGGGCAGTCTATATGCAGATTGGTTCGATGATTGGAACTATTATGGTGGCAAATGTTTTTTTTGTTATTATTCCAGTACAAAAGAAATTGGTGGCCGCCTGTATGGAGAAAACCCAAGTTAGTCAAGAGTTAGGATTGAAGGGCTATATCCGTTCTCGACACAACAACTATTTCACGCTTCCTGTAGTGTTTACGATGATAAGTATTCACTATCCTGGAGTGTATAGTGGTTCCTATGGTTGGCTAGTGTTGATAGCCATTATGGGTATTTTGGTATTGATACGTCACTATTTCAATTTAAGGGGAGTAGGGCAGGCAACAAATAGTTTGATTGGTTTAATAATATTAACAATAATAGTGCTGGTTTTTGCTCTAGCACCAAGTCAAAATAAATCAGAAATTCAGGAAATGGTGAGTATTAGTGAAGTAAAAAGTATCATTGATAGACGTTGCACTAGTTGTCACTCTGACAACCCAACTGATGATGTTTTTGTAGTTGCTCCTAGTGGCTTTATGTTAAATACAGAAGAGCAGATTATTGCCAGCAGGGACATAATTTATCAACGCACAGTGGCAACTAATTCTATGCCGTTGAATAACAAAACCAATATGACTGAAGCTGAAAGAGATAAATTAAAGATTTGGTTTGAGGGGGCTAATGACTGACTATAACCTATACCGTGGCTCAATCTTTCACTGCATTGAAGATGGTGGTAATGTTGAACCTGTCTACTTCCCAGATGGTTTGATGGTTGTTAGTAAAGGAAGAATTGTTGAAGTCGGAGAATACTCAGAGCTCTCTGCTAAGTTTAGCTCTGAAAAATCTATAGTTCACTTCAAAGATAGCCTGATTATGCCTGGATTCATTGATTCCCACATCCATTACCCACAATACAAAGTAATCAGTTCATATGGTACAAGTTTGTTGGAATGGTTAAACAAGTACACATTTGTTGAGGAACAGAAGTTTTCTGATATAGACTATGCGACAAAGGTTGCTGAATTATTTCTTGATGAACTGCTAATAAACGGAACCACAACAGCAATGACATTTTGTACATCGCATAAGCAATCCGTTGATGTCTTCTATGATGCCGCAGAAAAAAGAAATCTACGTATGATTGCTGGCAAAGTGATGATGGACAGGAACGCCCCGGATGAGTTATGTGATGATATAGAGAGTAGCTATGCTGATTCAAAGTCGCTCATTGAAAAATGGCATAACAAGGGTCGTTTGAGCTATGCAGTGACACCGAGGTTTGCCCCCACATCAACAGAAGGCCAATTAATTCAGGCCGCTAAACTTTTGAAAGAGTACCCTAATACAAAGAGCGCTAAAGGTGTACTTTTACAAACTCATCTCAATGAGAATAGTGATGAAATAGATTGGGTCAAAGAGCTCTATCCTCAATCTAAGAACTATTTTGATGTATACGATAATCTCGGACTGTCAGGAACGAATTCAGTTTTTGGCCACTGCATTCATAACTCAACTGATGAATATAAACGCATGGCAGAAACCAATTCCAAGGTAGCACTTTGCCCGACTTCAAATCTGTTTCTAGGGAGTGGTTTGTTTGCTTTGGACGAACTAGAGCAACACGGCATAAATGTAGCTCTAGCCTCAGATGTTGGAGGTGGTGACAGTTTTTCGATGTTTGATGTTATGAATCAAGCCTATAAAATATGTAGATTGAATGACTACAACCTAGATCCAGTCAAGGCATTTTATTTGACCACCTTAGCCGCTGCAAAGGTGTTAAACATGAGTGACTGTTTGGGTAATTTTGAATCAAACAAAGAAGCTGACTTTATTGTTCTTGACTTAAATGCCACAGAACTATTAGCTCAGAGGCTTAAAACAGCCAAAAATATTAATGACCTATTGTTTTGCTTGATGACGCTTGGAGATGATAGACTTGTGAGTAAGGTGTATATTTTTGGTCAATGTGCCTATCAAAAATAAAATGAAAAAGGATTAAACATGGCAAAACTAACAACACATATATTAGATACAAGTACCGGTACACCAGCTAATGGTGTAAAGATTAATTTATATCGAAAAGAAGGTCAGAATTCAGTTTTCATTAAAACAACAGAAACGAATTCTGATGGTCGATGTGACGAAGCTCTATTGTCTGGCAAGGACTTTATAGTGGGTTGTTACGAGCTTGAGTTCGCGGTCGACGAGTATTTCAAAGCTAACAGCGTTGATTCTCCTTTTTTAAGGGATGTGGTTGTCCGTTTCTACATCACTGAGAGAGATGGAAACTATCACGTACCTTTATTAATCTCTCCTTTTAGTTATTCCACATATAGAGGCAGTTAGTGTATTTTTTATTAAACCAAAACACAACGCCAACAGAGTTAGGTGAAATAAATCCAAATACCACTGTATTGCAATGGCTACGTATTAACAACCTTGTTGGAAGTAAAGAAGGTTGTGCTTCTGGAGACTGTGGAGCTTGTACTGCAGTAATTGGTGAATTGGTAGTTGAAAACAAGAAGCAAGTAGTTAAATATAAAAGCATCAATACCTGTATAGCACTAGCTTATAGTTTAGTGGGTAAGCATTTGATCACCATTGAAGGATTAAAGGAGGGAAAAGATCTTCACCCCGTGCAACAGGCGATGGTTGATGAAAGTGGCTCTCAGTGCGGCTTTTGTACGCCTGGATTTGTGATGTCTTTGTTTGCCTTATACCACAACGAGACAAAAATCAACCTATCTAAAATCAATGACGCTCTGTCTGGCAATTTATGCAGATGTACAGGGTATAAACCAATCATTGCTGCCGCGTTTTCATCATTCAACGAAAAATCTAAAAAGCCTTCGGACTACTACACTCAAAATCGGACCAAAATCAAACAAGAGATCATCAGGTTAAATGAGAATCAAAAAGTCAGCTCTAGTTACACAAATAATGGCAACACTGTTCGTTATGATGCACCATCAAGTTTGCAGGAATTAGCGAAGGTTTTGAGTGAAAATCCCGCGGCACAAATAATAGCAGCTGGGACCGACTTAAGTCTTGAAATTACTCAATCATTAAAAGAGTTTAGTCATATTGTTAATGTTACTTCTGTAAAGGAATTACAAACAATCAGAGATGGTCATTCAGAACTAGAGATTGGCTCTGCAGTTACTTATCAAGGCGCATCGAGAAGTCTATTTAATTATTGGCCAGATTTGGAAGCATTTTTGCATCGCTTTGGTTCACTACCAATCAGAAATTGGGCAACGATTGGAGGTAACATTGCTAACGCCTCACCCATTGGAGACATGCCGCCTGTACTGATTGCACTGGAGGCAAAATTAAAGCTCAGAAAAAATTCAAATGTTCGTTTAGTGAAATTGGAGGATTTTTTTGTAAGTTACAAAAACACCATACTCAAAAAAGGAGAATTTATTGAAAGTATCGTTATACCTAAGCCTACAAGCAAAGAACAATTAATCACCCATAAAATATCAAAAAGATATGAAGACGACATTTCTGCCGTCTGTATGGCTATCAATATTACTTTAAGTGGAGATCAGCCAACATCAGTTAGGATTGCACTTGGTGGTATGTCAGGGATACCCCAAAGGGCACATCAACTTGAGAAGGTATTAATACAATATTGGAATCAAGACAATCTAACTCAGCAGGCTTATAAGGCATTACAGAAAGAATTTACTCCATTCAGTGATGTTCGGGCTTCTGCTGATTACCGTTTAAAAGTTTCTGCCAATTTAGTCAAAAAATCAAACCTAATGATGAAAGGAGAGAATGTTACAGATTTAGCAGAGACGACTCAAGCAAGTTCTTTTTTGGAGGCTTAGACTATCATCACTAAAACCAGAAACAATTTATCTACGAGTGCAAGCGAAATTATAGGTCGTCCTATAGTTCACGACAGCGCACATATGCATGTCCAAGGTAATGCAGCTTATATTGATGACATGCCTGCACCAGAAGAAACCCTCCATGCAGCCTTTGCTTTGAGTGATATCGCTTATGGCAAGATAAACCATATAGATATAAAAAAAGCCGAACAAGCTCTAGGTGTACATAGTGTTATAGTTGCTCAAGACATTGAGCGCTTAAATATTGGTCCGATAAAGCACGACGAACCTTTGCTAGCGAAAGATGAGGTCAATTTTTTTGGTCAAGCAATAGCGGCAGTGCTTGCAGATAGTCATGAAAATGCCCGAAAAGCAGCATCACTAATTGAAGCAAATATCACTCAACTTGAGGCAACCATAACCATCGAACAGGCGATGTCTAAGAAAAGTTTCCTCGATAAACCTCTTGAAATAATTACCGGTGATTCTGTGAGAGCTATTAATGCTGCAAAAAATAACTTATCAGGTACTCTAAGGATCGGTGGCCAGGAGCATTATTACTTGGAAGGTCAGGTCGCTCTAGCTATTCCAACTGAAGACAACGAAATGGTTGTTTATTCTTCGACCCAAAATCCAACCGAAGTCCAGCATTTAGTGGCACATGTACTAAATGTCCCCCATAATGCTATAGAGGTTATTACTCGAAGGATGGGTGGGGGTTTTGGCGGAAAGGAAACAGACTCCTCTCAATTGGCTTGTATTTGCGCCATATTTGCACGGCAAAACCTGCAACCAGTTAAAGCCAGATTGTCAAGAAGAGATGACATTCTTTTGACCGGAAAACGTCACGATTTTGAAGTCAACTATGAGGTTGGTTACAATGACAAAGGTCAGATCAAAGGAGTTAAGATTGATCTCGCAGCTCGTTGTGGTTATTCACTTGATCTATCAAAAGCCATCCTTTCTCGTGCATTGTTTCATGCAGACAACGCCTATTACTTGCCAAATGCAACGTTTCGTGGATTTTTATGTAAAACCAACACTGCCTCGAATACAGCATTTAGAGGGTTTGGTGGTCCTCAAGGTATGCTGGCAATTGAAAATATTATTGAAGAGATTGCTAATAATTTAGGTATGGATTCTTTAGAAGTAAGACAGGTTAATTTTTATCAGCAAAAAACAAATAACGTGACGCCATATGCACAAGTTATTGAAGACAATATCATCAATGAGTTAACGAGCGAGTTGGTTGACGAAACTAGCTATCATAAGCGCCGGCAAGAGGTACAAAAATTCAATCAAAAAAGCAAATACCTAAAAAAAGGATTAGCACTTTCTCCTGTTAAATTTGGGATTTCTTTTACAACACAGCTATTGAACCAGGCTGGAGCCTTAGTCCATATTTATAAAGATGGCAGCATATACCTAAATCATGGCGGCACAGAAATGGGTCAGGGCTTATTTATAAAAGTAGCACAGGTAGTTGCTAACGAATTTGGTGTCAAGTTAGATCAGGTCAAAGTTTCAGCAACGAGCACTTCAAAAGTTCCTAACACTTCACCGACAGCAGCTTCATCTGGTTCCGATTTAAATGGCATGGCAGCTAAAGAGGCATGTATAAGAATCAAAAGAAATCTATGTGATTTTGCGGTTCAGCATTTTGGTTTAGGTGTGAATGATGTAAAGTTTGAAGACTCCAATGTTTTCTTAGGCGACAAAAAAATAACCTTCAAAGAGTTTATATCTTTGGCATTTCTGAATCGAGTTGAGTTATTCAGTAATGGCTATTACAAAACGCCAAAAATATATTATGACGAGGCTAAAAAACAGGGCCGACCTTTCTATTATTATTCATATGGCGTATGTCTTAGCGAAGTTATTGTTGATTGCCTGACAGGAGAATATAAGTTGCTTGCTGTCGATATTTTGCATGATGTTGGGGCTTCCTTAAATCCTGCAATTGATATGGGTCAAATAGTTGGCGGTTTTATTCAGGGTATGGGATGGCTATGCTCCGAAGAATTGAAGTGGGATGATTCTGGAGTCCTGCTAACAACTGGAGCTTCAACATATAAAATTCCAGCGATCGGTGATACTCCAGAACATTTCAATGTCAAAATTAAACCCAACATTTCTAACCATGAAAATACTATTCACAAATCCAAAGCCGTAGGTGAGCCGCCGCTTATGCTTGCTTTATCTGTGTGGCTGGCAATCAAAAATGCCATCTACAATGAAGATAACAACAACAAAACCGGTTTAGATGCACCTGCCAGTTTTGAGAAAGTTTTCTTTAATCTTAATAAAAAATTTAACTAATCAATCATGACCTGGTTAAGTTCTTTTAAAAAAGCCATTACCCTAAATAATGGATGCGTATTGTTAACTGTGATAGAGACAAAAGGGTCCACTCCCTGTAGCGTTGGAGACAAGATTATCTTCTCTAATAAGCAATTGACATTTGGTAGTATAGGTGGCGGTAATCTAGAGTTTCAGGCTTTGACACTCGCAAAAGATTTATTGAACAAAGACACAAATGCCACCCATTTGGAAAAATATCCACTAGGAGCAACACTTGGGCAATGTTGCGGTGGCTATGTGAAGGTGATGTTTGAAAGCTTCGTAAATAGTAGTACCCAACTCAAGAAAAAAAACTCATGGCTTGAAACTGTTTCCGATTTGATTGAAAAGCAACAAGACTTTGTTGTAGCAACAATAATTGATAATCAAACTGACAAACGTAATTCTGGAAAAAAATTTGTCTACACTGCCAATTCAGACAAATCTCCTTCTAGTAATGATTTGACTAACAAGATTAGTGCTGGAGCTTACAATTTATTATCGACAAACGATAGCCCTACTATAGCTCAATATCAGAACAGTTCAGAATCTTTAATTGAAGTCTGCTATGAGAAGATGAATAACACTGAACTCCAGTCCGTAGCGATTTTTGGTGCAGGCCATATCTCAAGGGCATTGATGCCAATATTGACAAAACTACCCATTAGGATTTATTGGATTGATGATAGAGCTGAGCAGTTTGAACAATACCAAGGAGACACTAGTCAGATTAACATTATTTGTGATGATTTCATAAGTGGATTGGCAGATCTACCAGAAGAAACATATTGCTTGGTAATTACTTATAGTCACAAAATGGATTTTGATATTTGTGAGAAGATTATCTCTCGAAATAGTTTCACTTATTTAGGTATGATTGGTTCAAGAATTAAGGGCAATAAATTTAGAGATCGATTATTAAAAAAAGGTTATCCTAAAGAGACTGTTGACAAATTTATTTGCCCTATAGGCGCGAAACAAAAATTCTTAAAATCTCCTACCGCAATTGCAGTCACTATTGCTATGGATTTGTTAAATTTTCTTGAAGATAAGAAACAATCGATAGCATTATGAAATATCAATTAGAAATTCAAAACATCACAAAATCGTATGGAGATTTAAAGGCCAATGATGATATTTCGCTAAGTATCAAGCCTGCAAGTATTCATGCTTTGTTGGGTGAAAATGGGGCGGGTAAATCGACCTTAGTCAAAGTCATCTATGGCTCTTTACAGCCTGACAGTGGTCAGATGCAGTGGCGTGGTGAAGGATACAGTCCAAAGAGTCCCTTTGAGGCGAGAGAGCAGGGTATAGCGATGGTATTTCAGCACTTCTCGTTGTTTGAATCCTTAACCGTTGCTGAAAACATCATACTCGGCCTTGATGATATTGGTCTGGATGCTGATTTCACTGAACAAATTACCAAATATTCTAAGCAGTATGGTCTAGATATTAACCCTCAACAGGTGGTAGGTGATCTGTCAGTTGGAGCCCGTCAAAGAGTTGAAATCATTCGTTGCTTAATGCAGAGTCCAAAACTGTTAATTATGGATGAGCCAACCTCAGTTTTGACGCCACAGGAGGTGGATGATTTATTTGTTACACTCCGAAAACTTGCAGAGGACGGTTGTGCCATTCTGTATATTTCTCACAAGTTAGAAGAGGTCCGTCAAATCTGTACCCAGGCAACTATCTTACGTGGCGGCAAGTTGGTGCAAAATTGCAACCCTCAGGATCACAACAAGCAGGAGCTTGCTGAGATGATGATTGGTAAAAAATTGATTCAATTAGCAAGAAGCAATATAACGACAGGACAAGATATTTTCTCAATCAATAATTTAAGCCGCCAAAGTGAAGACATGTTTGGCGTTGATCTGCATGATATCTCTTTGACCATCAAGCAAGGCAGTATAGTAGGAATAGCCGGTGTTGCCGGTAATGGTCAGGATGAATTAATGGAGTTACTGATTGGTGAGGTTGAAGCACCAGCTGATTCTCTGATTTTTAAGGGTGAAGACGTTGGTCGATTGAATTCTCACGACAGAAGGCAATTGTCAATGTTTTTTATTCCTGAAGAGCGCCTAGGTCATGGCGCTGTGCCAGATATGGGGCTGCATGAAAATATGCTACTGAGTCGACCGCAACAAAGTGAAATGACGAATTACGGAGTCATTAATTGGCAGAATGTTGAGAAACTCACACAACAAGTTATCGATGATTTTAAAGTACAAACCCAGTCCAGCAAAATGTTGGCTAAATCACTCTCAGGTGGAAATTTGCAAAAGTTTATGGTCGGTAGAGAGTTAATTCAAAATCCTGAATTATTAATTGTCACGCAGCCAACCTGGGGTGTTGATGCGGGCTCTGAAAACAATATTCACCAGTCATTAATCGCATTGGCTGATCAAGGCTCAGCGATACTGATTATTTCTCAGGATTTGGATGAGATATTGACTTTATGTGAGCAAATTCATGTTCTCTCAGAAGGTAGTCTCTCAGCTGCTGTTGATATGAAGGACAATGGCCTAGAAAAAATCTCACATTTAATGCTTGGGAGTGAGAAACAATGATTAGACTCATACCGCGAGCCCAACCCTCTAAAGCAATGATTTTCTTGTCACCATTATTGGCGCTTACATTGACGGCTGTGACGGCATTTTTTATTTTTGCTTTTATATTGACTGATATCAAAGTATCCAGTGTTTTTTACACACTATTCGTGGAGCCTTTGATTGATACATACTACATTTCTGAATTGCTAGTGAAGGCAGCACCACTGATTATGATAGCGCTCGGGCTTTCGATTGGCTTTAGAGCTGGTGTGTGGAATATTGGTGCTGAAGGCCAGTATGTTATTGGCGGAATTACCGGCGGAGCTGTTGGCCTGTATTTTTACAATGTTGAGGGATTCTGGTTGATACCTTTAATGTCCCTAGCGGCAATCTTAGGGGGTATGTTCTATGCCGGTATTGCTGCATTTCTAAAGAACAAATATCAGGTTAATGAAATTTTAGTGACTCTTATGCTGACTTATGTTGCTGTATTGTTTCTTAGTGCAATGCTACAAGGACCGATGAGAAACCCTTCTGGCTTTAATTTCCCGGAAAGTCGACCATTTCATGATGGCGCATTGTTGCCTATTATTTGGCAAGGAACTCGATTAAATGTTGGATTAATTATTGCTGTTATTCTTTCATTTGTAACCTGGCTTGGGATTAAGAAACATTTGTCAGGCTTACAAATAAAAATAACCGGTAGTGCTCCTCGTGCCGCTAAATTTGCAGGCTTTGATGACAAGAAAACTATCTGGTTTGCATTGTTAATATCGGGAGGAGTGGCTGGGCTAGCTGGTTTATTTGAAGTCATAGGCCCTGCTGGCCAAATCACCCCAGGATTGCCGCAATTTTATGGTTTCACTGCAATTATTGTGGCATTTTTATCAAGACTACACCCGATCGCTATAATCTTCTCATCTTTATTGATAGCGCTCACCTATCTTGGTGGTGAGAATGTACAAATCTATTTTAATTTACCAAGCTCGATTACAAATATATTTCAAGGAATGTTGTTATTTTATTTTCTTGCCTGTGACATATTGATTCAATACAAGATTGTTTTCTTTAAAGCTATACGACAGAAATTATGAATGAAGGACTGATAATTGCCATTATTATAGGAATCAGTATCGCCTCTGTGCCATTGATTTTTGCCGCAATAGGGGAGCTTCTAGTTGAACGCTCAGGTGTTCTTAATTTAGGAGTCGAGGGGATGATGATTGTCGGAGCTCTGGCCGGTTTTGTTGTTGAATTTCATACTGGAAGTTCTTTTTTAGCGGTATTGGCGGCATTACTAGCGGGCATGGCAATTGCCTCTATTTTTGCTTTCTTAACGCAAATATTGCTGACAAATCATGTAGCGACCGGACTCGCTTTAACCCTTTTTGGTCTTGGAATTGCAGCTTTTGTAGGGAGAAGTTATACTGAAGAAAATATTGAACTGATCTCTGCACTCCATATTCCCGTGCTTTCTGATTTGCCTATCATTGGACCGTTATTGTTTAGTTATAACCCACTTGTGTATCTTGCCTTCTTTATGGTGTTTTTGGTATGGTGGTTTTTATTTAAAACCAAACAAGGGTTAATATTGAGAGCTATAGGTGATAACCACGATGCCGCCCACGCGATAGGACATAACGTTGTTCGCTACCGCGTATTGGCAATCTTATTTGGTGGTGCAATGGCTGGCATTGGTGGCGCCTTTTTGTCTTTAGTTCAGGTGCCAATCTGGGGTGAAGATATGACTGCGGGTCGTGGCTGGATTGCACTTGCGTTAGTTGTTTTTTCATCATGGCAACCCTTTAAAGTTATATTGGGTGCCTTGATTTTTGGAGGTATCACAATTCTACAACTTCATGCTCAGGGTTTCGATGTTCGTATCAGTGCGCAATACCTGTCAATGTTGCCTTATCTAGCAACGATTGTGATACTGGTGACTTTAAGAATGAGAGTAAAAAACAAAACAAACCGCACAATGCCCAATTGTTTGGGTAGAATATTTCATTCAACATCTTAGTTTTTGCCACTAAGTTGTCAACTAAAAATTAGTAAAACAAGCAAGTAAATCGTTAAATAAAAAAGGAGAAGAAGATATGTCTAGTCGAAGATTAACGAGTATTTTGAAGTTCTCGTTATTAAGTTTAATGTTGGCATTTACAAATAGTGCCTTCGCTGATCCTGTAAAAGCGGCCTTTATCTATATTGGTCCAACGGGAGACCATGGATGGACTTATGCACATGACCAAGGTGCAAACCATCTTCAAGATCAACTAGGTGATGACGTAGTAATTACACGTATTGAAAGTGTCGCTGAGAATTCCGATTCTGAGCGTGTTATTACGAGCCTTGCCAGGAAAAATGATGTTATTTTCACCACATCTTTTGGATATATGGAGCCCACTATAAAGGTTGCGGCGCGTTATCCGGATGTTAAATTTGAACACGCAACAGGGTATAAGCGTCCTACGGATAATATTTCTACCTATTCTGCGAGATTTTATGAAGGTAGACACGTTATAGGTAAGATTGCGGGCAGAATGACAAATACTAATGTAATTGGTTATATTGCTTCATTCCCTATCCCTGAAGTTATTCGCGGTATTAACTCTGCCTTCTTGGCTGCAAGATCTGTTAACCCTGATATCCAAATCAAAATTGTTTGGGTTTACACTTGGTATGATCCAGGTAAAGAGGCAGATGCGGCTCGTGCACTTATAGCACAAGGCGCAGATATTATCATGCAACATACCGACTCAACAGCACCTATGACTGTAGCTGAAGAGGAGGATGGCGTTCGCGCTTTTGGTCAGGCGTCTGATATGTCTGCATGGGGTCCAAGCGCTCATTTAACTTCAATTATTAATAACTGGGGTCCATATTATGCTGATCGAGTCAAAGCTATAAGAGATGGCACTTGGACATCAGCCGATACTTTCGATGGTGTTGAACAAGGTATGGTGACGTTTGCTCCAATGCAAAATATGCCTGACGATGTTAAGTTGGAAGCGGAAATGACCATACTTGACTTGGAGTTTGGTGATGTTCATCCATTCACTGGACCTATCAACAGGCAAGATGGTAGTGTATGGTTGGCGGAAGGTGAAACACCACCTATGTTCCCTGACATCATAACTATGGATTTTTATGTAGAAGGAATTGACAGTAAGTATCCTAACTAATAAAAGTTCATTTAAGCTTTAATGATAATCGCACCCTTTTGGGTGCGATTTCATTATGTATCATTAAGAACTTTACTAACTCTGATGCAGATCAATTATGAATCAAGCAACGATTTGGGTTAAAGATCCACTTGCTATATACGCAAAAAATAGCAAAAGTGGTATTGTCATTAAAGGACAAGAGATTATTGAGTTAGTTGGCGCTGGAAAGGCTCCATTATCTCAAATTGATGAGGTTTATGATGCGAGCGACAGTGTTGTTTTACCGGGCTTAATCAATACCCACCACCACTTCTACCAAACCCTCACTAGGGCCTATCCAGAGGCCTTGAATAAGGAGCTATTCCCTTGGTTAAAGAGTCTATATAGGGTGTGGGCAAATATCCAACCAGAGATGTTGGCGGTCTCGACTGAATTGGCACTATCTGAGCTTTTGTTGTCCGGTTGCACTACCGCAAGTGATCACCACTATTTGTTTCCCAAACAGCTCGAAAATGCCATAGATATCCAGGTTGAGCAAGCTCAAAAGCTAGGAATGCGAGTGGTTCTGACAAGAGGTTCGATGAGTTTAGGGGAGAAGGATGGTGGGCTTCCACCGCAAAGTGTCGTACAGACTAAAGAGCAGATATTGGATGACAGTGAGCGACTCATTAAAAGTTACCATAATCCAGATGAAGGTGCGATGACCCAGATCGCTTTAGCGCCATGTTCTCCTTTTTCTGTCACCACCGAGCTAATGCAAGATACGGCAGAGCTCGCCAAACAATATGACGTCCGATTACACACCCATCTAGCTGAAACCATAGACGAAGAAAATTTTTGCCTAAAAAAGTTTGGATTAAGAACGGTTGATTATCTTGAAAGTGTTGGCTGGTTGTCTGAACGTACATGGCTAGCGCATGGTATCCACTTTAATCAGGAGGAGATACAAAAGCTAGGTAACTCTGGGGTAGGTATTTGTCACTGTCCAAGCTCAAATATGATGCTGGCTTCCGGAATTTGTCGAAGCCTTGAGCTTGAAGAGGCTGGATGTACTGTAGGCCTAGGTGTTGATGGTTCTGCCTCCAATGACGGATCCAATTTAATAGCTGAGCTTAGACAGGGAATGTATTTACAGCGTCTACGCTATGGCGCCTCAAAGATTAGTCACAAGCATGCATATGACTGGGCAAGCACAGGCTCTGCGAAACTTTTGGGTAGAAACGATATCGGTGAAATAGCAATCGGAAAGCAAGCAGATTTGGCACTATTTAAGCTAGACGAGTTGAGGTTTTCTGGCAGCCATGATCCCTTGGCAGCGTTATTGCTCTGTGGTGCACAAAGAGCAGACAGGGTAATGGTGGCAGGAAAGTGGCGAGTCGTTGACGGAAAGATAGTTGACAAAGATGAAGCTGAATTGATTTACCGCCACAGCGATGCAGCGAAAAAATTACGTCAACTAGCCAGCGCTTAGTTTTTCTCATTATTCCGATTGACTATGCATAGTAGTTGATCTATAATCTCAATTTGAATCTTGTAACAAAATTCAAGTTGATGATGAATACACACAACCACGGTGGCGCCAGAAAGGGTGCTGGTCGTAAAAAAAATTCAGGTAGCTTTAAGGAAGATACCAAGGTTATCAGAGTGCCGATCAGTCTTGTTGAATCTATCCTTCCCTCTATTGAAGTATATAAATCCCAAGTTAAGACAGGGGTAGAGGTTCTGCTTACTAAAGAGAATACAAAAGAGCTGATGATTCCGATTTTTACCTCACGCGTACAAGCGGGCTTTCCGTCACCGGCAGATGATCACTTGGAGGATGCACTTGACCTAAACACACACCTCATTCAACACAAAGATGCCACCTTTTTTGTTAAAGCGCAGGGCGACTCAATGTTGGGTGCTGGCATTCATCAAGGCGACATATTGATTGTCGATAAATCCCTAACTCCTAAAAGCGGCAAGATAGTGATTGCAGTCGTTGATGGCGAATTCACTGTTAAGCGATTACACAAATACAAAGGAAATATAACTCTCAAAGCTGAAAATCCTGAGTTTGAAGACATTAAGGTTAATGGTACCGATGAACTCATTATATGGGGCGTCGTCACCTCAGTGATACATCAGTATGACTGAGAGTAAAAAGTTTGCCTTAATTGACTGCAATAATTTCTATGCCTCCTGTGAAAGGGTGTTTGAACCTAAACTAGAAGGGAAACCAATCGTTGTACTGTCGAATAATGATGGATGTATTGTTGCCCGCTCTAATGAGGCTAAAGCGCTAGGCATCAAGATGGGGGTGCCTTACTTCCAAGTCAAAAACCTGATTCTTCAAAATAATGTAGTAGTTAGGTCTTCTAACTATCCCCTGTATGGAGATATGTCATCAAGAGTGATGAGGATTATTGCTCAATACTCTCCCATTCAGGAGATCTATTCTATCGATGAAAGTTTCATAGACTTGAAAGGATTGCCATTTGATTTGGCAATCCATATGCAGTCTCTAAGGAGACAGGTTAGGCGTTGGACAGGGGTCCCAGTTTGTGTCGGTATCGGTAGCACTAAGGTTTTGGCTAAGCTTGCAAATCGCATTGCCAAGAAGTATTCAAAATTTGATGGGGTTTTTGATATAGATACACTACCCTATCATAGGTATAAAAAGTTGTTACGGTCCTTTGAAGTGGGGGATTTATGGGGTATAGGAAGACAGAGCGCTAAAAAACTCAACCGTGTAAACATTAACTCCAGCTATGACTTTTATAAAGCAGATATTGGCATCATTGAAACCCTTTTAGGCGTTAACGGCAAGAGGGTGTACCAAGAGCTTCGTGGCCACTCCTGCGTATCTATTGAGTGTATTCCACCAACTAGGCAACAGATTGTCTCCTCGCGTTCTTTTGGGGATGATTTAACGGACTTTGATGAATTGAATCAGGCGCTCACTATCCTTACTAGGAAGGCTGTTAATAAGCTTAATAATCACAAACTGGCAGCCACAACCTTGACCGTCTTTATTTACACCAATCCTCACAAAAAAGACAAACCCTGTGTGCATTTATCAAAAACTGTTGGAATGACTACAGCTACTGAAGATGAATCACTACTGATACCACTCACAGCGAAGATACTCAAGCTTATCTATGAGCCAGGGCACTCATTCTACAAGGGAGGTATAGTGCTAGGTAATCTCAGTAAAAATTACCGTCAGCAAGACTTATTTTCGATGAATCAGGACAGTCAACCGGAGACAGGTAGCTACAATAAATCTAACCCTATACGAAGCATAAACAGGCGCTTCAATGAGTCCGTCAAATATGCCAGTGAAGTGGGTAACGATAGATGGAAATCAAGGTCTGGTTTTAGGTCAAAAAGGTATACAACTAGTTGGAACGAGCTACTGTTGGTCTAGTCCGCCTTGTTTATTCATTTCAGATTCAACTTCATCCATCATGGAATTGTGAGACTCGTCAGTCCAATCATTTTTCTGAGGTTTGGATTTTTTGGTATTTACTTGTTTAGCGGTTTTACGGACTTTAAAAAATGGAGCAAAAAACAAGCCAACCTCAAAAAGAAGCCAAATAGGAATTGCGATGAGAATCTGCGAAATAATATCTGGCGGCGTTAAAATCATTCCAACTACAAAAGAACCGATAATGACGTAGGAACGATTTTTTTTAAGGCGCTCAGCAGTAGTTGCACCAAACATAATCAGCAGGATTGTTGCAATCGGAACCTCAAAGGCAACCCCAAAAGCAAAAGAGACTTTTAGAATAAAGTTAAGATAGTACTGGATATCAGGTGCAAAGTTGACTGATGCTGGTCCTACAGTCGATAAGAAGTTAAAAATGACAGGAAAAACGATATAGAAAGAGAAAAGCAGTCCTGCATAAAAAAGTATCGTTGACGATATCAAAAGCGGCAGTATTAATTTCTTTTCGTGCCGATAAAGTGCAGGTGCAGTGAATGACCATAACTGGTAGAGCAAATAAGGCATAGCTACATAGATGGCAAGAATTAATGACATCTTTAGTGGCGTTAAGAAGGGAGAGATAACGCCGATAGCGATAAGGTTGGAACCTGGTATTGCTTGCACAATCGGTGCCGCTATAAAGGTGTATATGTCATCGGCAAATGGAAAAAGGATTGCGAAGAAAATCACAATTGCAATCACCGAACGTAATAATGCACCCCTAAGTTCAATTAGATGCTGAACGATTGGCATTTTTTCTTGTTGTAACGTTTCAGGCATAATCTTTTAACTTTTGTTAACGTTTGAGGATAGATTGCTAATCTTGGAAGCCTCATCTTTAATTTCGTCAATACTACTTTTGGCTTCTTCCAGAGTTCTTGAAAGAACTAATTCTTCATTTTCAATAGAGAGTTGTTCTTTAAGATCTTCCGCTTCTAATTCATCATTAATGTCATTTTTAATTTTGGAAACAAATTTCCTAAATTTACCAACGTAAAGACCAGCTTTACGAGCCAGTGCGGGCATCTTTTCGGGGCCGACCACAATCAACGTGATGACGAATATAACAGCAATCTCCCACATACCGAAATCAAACATAATATTGCCTATTGAATGACTCACTACGATGGGCTACGCAGAAATGAATCTTGAAAGTTAATTGTTGTATTCTGATACCCATAAGAACTTGGAAATCTAGAGAAATAAAAGAATGATATAAGTGTTTTATTATACAATAATGGTGGTAATACCTAGTTTCTTAATGCTTAATAGAATCAACACAACATAATGGGGTCAGTATTGAAAATTGCAGATGGAATTAGTGTTATAGATACAGGCTATATACGTGAAGAATTTGCTGCAATATATCTACTCAGGCAGGGTAACGAAATTGCCATTATAGAGACAGGCACTAAACACAGCATCCCCAATATTCAACAAGCTCTTGAAAAAGATGGTCTGAACTTTTCCAATGTAACCTACATAATACCAACCCACGTCCATCTAGATCACGCTGCGGGTGCTGGTGTATTGATGAAACTTTGTCCAAATGCACAGCTTGTAATTCATCCTCGAGGTGCTAGACATATGGTAGACCCTAGTAAGCTTATTGCTGGGACCGTTGCGGTTTATGGACAAGAGAAATTTAATCAATTATATGGTGATGTTGTGCCAATAGATTCCAGTCGGATTATTGAGGCTGATGATAACTTTGTGCTCGACTTTGGCGGAAGAGAGCTTAAGTTTATTGACACTCCAGGACATGCAAAGCATCACTTTTGTGTTTGGGATAAGATGACCGAGTCTATGTTTACAGGTGACACTTTTGGAATATCATATCGTGACTTTGATAATGGTGATGAGGTCTATATTTTCCCCACAACAACGCCAATACAATTTGACCCAGATGAGTTGATCAATAGTATAAAAAAGTTAATGGAATACAAACCTAAACGTGTTTGTTTGACTCATTTCGGTGCAATCAAACCGACAAACAAAGTAATACAGCAGTTAATAGATGGTGTTAACTTTATGAGAAGTCTTGCAATTGATTACGCAGCACAAGATAACGCCAATGAAAAAATTGAAAATATGATGATGGATCATCTTCTGCAACAACTTCAAAAAATAGGCTTTACTAATCAAGATTCTTGTAGAGAAAAGCTAATGGTTGACGTGGAACTTAACACACAAGGCCTGATTTACTGGCAACAAAAAATTGCCTCAGATTAAGAAAAATTAACGGAGAGAGAGATGGATGTAAAAACAGCACTAGCAGAACGTAAATCAACGAGGGCTTTTTTGGACAAGGAAGTGCCGATTGATGTCATTAATACCATTATAGAGCAGTCCAAGACCGCGCCTTCAGGTGCTAACACTCAGCCTTGGCAAGTGGCAGTCGTTACTGGAAAAAGTAAGACAAATCTTTGTAATAAACTGGAAGAGACTTTTCGTGCTGGAAATAAAGGTGCTATGGACTATCACTACTATCCGACAGAGTGGGCTGGCGAATACAAAGAGAGAAGGAGGGATTGTGGTCTATTGCTTTACTCCACTTTGGAAATAACGAGAGAGGATAAACAAAGACAATTAGATCAATGGGCGCTCAATTATCAAGCATTTAACGCACCCGTCATACTGCTTTTTTTTATGGATAATTTTTTACAAAAGGGCTCTTATATGGATTGTGGTATGTTTATACAATCGATTATGTTGTCTGCTGTTGAACATGGTCTGGCAACCTGTCCACAAGCAGCCCTTGGAGAATATCCAGATATTGTCAGAGAAGAGCTTTCTTATGCTGAAGACAAGTTATTGCTTTGTGGAATGGCGCTTGGTTATGAAGATAAATCTGAAATAGTCAATAGCTATAGAACACCTCGAAAAGAGTTAGACAACATGGTTC
>CACLHR010000010.1 GCA_902606745.1 uncultured Gammaproteobacteria bacterium | reverse complement strand
GTAGGTGTTGAGCGTCCAGATAATAAAGCACCGATTCCAATTGTATTAAAAGATGCATCAATTGCAACTTCTGGGAATTATCGTAATTATTTTATTTGGGAAGGTAAAAAATACATGCATATTTTTAACCCTGCAACTGGTTTGCCAGCCAACAATGACCTGTCTTCGGCTACTGTGATTCATCCTCAAAGTGCTATGAGTGATGCTTACGCTACTGCTATGATGGCAATGGGCAGTGTGAAAGCTATTGAGCTCGCAAATAAATTGAAATTAACTGCATTACTTATAACGATTAAAGAAGATAATAATCAAATCATAAAAATTAACTTACCTTAACTTAACTATGCCTACCTATAAGCCACTTGCTGAAATATTGAGACCCAGTAGTTTGGCGGACTTTGTGGGTCAACGTCATCTACTGGATGCGGATAAACCTCTTGGTAAAACATTAGCTGACGGCAAACTCCATTCAATGATTTTGTGGGGTCCGCCGGGTTCAGGAAAAACAACTTTGGCGCGTATTGTCTGTAATCAAATGGGAGTCCATTTTGAACAGATGTCTGCAGTGTTGGACGGCATTAAAGAACTTAGAAATGTGCTCGAACATTCTCAACTTTATCAGCAAAATAACAAAAGTACAGTATTGTTTGTTGATGAAATTCATCGCTTTAATAAAGCACAACAAGATGCCTTTTTACCTCACATAGAATCTGGATTGATTACACTAATTGGTGCAACTACAGAAAACCCATCTTTTGAAATCAACTCCTCGTTGTTATCTAGGTTACGAGTATATGTCCTAAAAAAACTCAACGATGATGAGCTCAGTATTGTTGCTAAGAGAGCTCTCGAAAGTCAGTCAGTAAAACTTGAAGATGATGGCTCGTTGTCACAAATCATTGCAGCCAGTGGTGGCGATGCTCGTAGAGTCATTAACATCATCGAGCAGTTGAGTCAAAAATCGGACAAAAACCTCAATCAAAGTGATGTCACAAAAACGCTTCAAGAAAAAATCAGCACTTTTGACAAAGGGGGTGATATTTTCTATCAACAGCTGTCCGCTTTTCATAAATCTGTTCGTGGCTCCTCACCAGATGGAGCTCTTTATTGGATGGCGCGGATGCTTGTTTCCGGTTGCGATCCTAAGATGATTGCTAGACGTCTCCTTGCAATTGCCTCGGAAGATATAGGCAATGCTGACCCAAGGGCACTGCAAATTACTCTGAACGCTTGGGACGTTTACGAACGCTTGGGAGATAAAGAGGGTAATCGTGCTATAGCGCAAGCTGCTGTTTTTTGTGCCTGTTCGCCAAAATCCAACGCGGTCTATAAAGCATTTAACCAAGCAATGGAGGATGCAAGGAGTAGTGGTGACTTGGAGGTCCCAATTCACCTATGCAACGCGAGTACAAAATTGATGAAAGAACTTGGTTACGGTGAAGGTTATCGTTATGCACATAATGAGCTAGGCGCCTTTAGTAAAGGGCAAAGCTATTTTCCTAAGGAAATGGGTGAACAAATTTATTATGAACCCACCGACCGCGGACTAGAGATTAAAATTAGGGAAAAATTAAAAGAACTTAGATCAACTTAATGAATACACTAGCATCAATTGCGAGCATTGGAGTAGGGGCAAGCGTTGGCGCTAGTTGTCGCTACTATATAGGCGTTTTATCTATACAGTACCTTGGTAAAGCATTTCCTTATGGAACTTTGATTTCTAACGTTGTTGGTTCTTTTATTGCCGGCATATTAGTGGTTGTTATTTTGGAAAAGCTCTTACTCAGTGAGACCTATCGGCTTATGTTATTAGTTGGATTAACCGGCTCTTTGACAACCATGTCAACGCTTTCATTTGAATCTCTTGAGATGTTAAGTGGAGGGAGCTATGGCCAAGCCCTTTTGAATATTTTGTTGAACATAGGTCTCTCACTTTTAGCTGCTGGTCTTGGTGTGATGCTAGCTAAATATGGTTTTAATTTAGCGCAAAGCTAACTTCTCTTCAATGACATCTAGTAATTGGGCGGAGATGTTAAGGTCAAATTGTTTGTCTAGTTCACGAATGCCGGTTGGGCTGGTTACATTAATCTCGGTAATATAATCCCCAATAACATCGAGACCTACAAATATTAGCTCTTTTTCAATCAGCATCGGTGCAATTTTTTCGCATAGATATCGATCTCGTTCAGTTAAAGGCTGACCAACGCCTTTGGCTCCAGCGGCCAAGTTTCCTTTAAAACTACCCTCTGCAGGCAATCGAGCAAGTGCATAGTCAATAGGAATGCCGTTAATCAATAAAATACGTTTGTCACCCTGTTTTATTTCCGGCAAAAATTCCTGTGCCATAATGTAGCGTTTTCCTTGATTGGTTAAACCCAACAACACTTCATTAATATTTTTATCGCCTATCTTTAGTTTGTATATGTCTTTTCCACCCATGCCATCAAGTGGCTTCACAATTGTTTCTTCGTTATCATTAATAAAAGCTATGAGTTGTTGTATATTTGAACTGACAAGAGTTTTGGGTATGTAATCAGAAAAATTTAATGAAAACAATTTTTCATTAGCATCCCTTAGTGAGCTAGGTTTATTAACAACCATGACGCCATCGATTTCAGCCTGCTCTAGTAAATAGGTGGCATAAATATAGTCCATATCAAATGGAGGATCTTTGCGCATAAAAATAATATCAACTTTTGAAAGTGCGAGTAACTCTTGTTCTCCACATGAGTACCAATTATTCTCCGAGTCATTAACAAAAGTTTTTCGGACATTTGCGAATACCTGTCCTTTTAAGTCGAACATATTAAAACTATCAAAAGTGTAGATTTCCCAATTTCGATTTTGTGCTTCAAGCATCATTGCAAAAGAAGAATCTTTTTTTCGATTGATACTTGAGATGTCGTCCATCAAGACAGCAAGTGTGATTGGTTGCATGCGCTTATTATAAAGGAATCGGTTTAGATATGAATGTGCTTGCATGGCAAAAGTTCTTGAAGTGACAAGCTTTTGGGCGTATAATTCTGCCACTTTAGTGCGGGGTGGAGCAGTATGGTAGCTCGTCGGGCTCATAACCCGAAGGTCATAGGTTCAAATCCTGTCCCCGCTACCAATTTAGACCCCCTCTTTTGGGGGTTTTTATTAGGAATTTTTTATGGCTAAAATAGTTGATAAAGTATTTTCAATAATCAATCCAATCGTTATAGATATGGGCTATGAATTGCTGGGTATTAAATATATAGCCAGTGGAAAGCATTCAGTATTGAGGCTTTATATTGATTGTGAAGAAGGTATTGGGATGAATGATTGTGAAACTGTTTCAAGACAAGTGAGTGCGATAATGGATGTTGAAGACCCAATCAGCGGTAAGTATAATCTAGAAGTGTCATCACCAGGAATTGAGCGACCTCTCTTCGTGATTTCACATTACCAGCGTTTTCTTGGTCATGATGTACGTCTAAGAACATACAGAGCAATCGATGGTAAGAGAAACTTTACTGGTTGTATTGGCGGCATTAGCGAAAAAAGCAATACAATTGAATTGGTTACAGAGCTCGGCCCGGTTATTTTGGACATAGGTTTAATTGAAAAAGCAAATTTAGTTGCTCATTTTTAGGAGAAGCACATGGATGGCAAAGAATTATTTTTAATGATTGAAGCAATCTCAAACGAGAAAAATATAACTCAAGAAGATGTCATTGAATCATTAGAAGAGGCGCTTTCTGTGGCAACAAAAAAGCGAAAGAATTTTGATGTGCGTGTAGAAGTAGATAGGCACAGTGGTGAATTTAAAACCTTTAGGCGCTGGTTAGTAGTTGAAGACGATATTGATTTTGTTGATGATGATGGAACTGAATTTGACTCCGAATTGCACATTTATCAAGCTGATTCTAATGGAGTACTTGAAGACTCTTATGTAGAAGAAGAAATGGAGTCTATCGAGTTTGGCAGAATTGCTGCTCAGGTTGCAAAGCAAGTTATTATTCAAAAAGTCCGTGAAGCAGAAAGAACCGTTGTTGTTGACAATTTTTCCCAGCGTGTTGGTGAGGTAGTAATGGTTACGGTAAAACGAGTAGACAGAGGAAATGTTTATGTTGACATGGGTGGTATAGACGGCATGATTTCGAAGTATGACTTAATACCAAACGAATCAATCAGAAAGAATGACCGTTTGAGAGCCTTCATTAAAGAAGTGAAATCGACTCCTAGGGGTGCACAAATTTTTTTAAGTCGCACAGCAAACGAGATGATGGTTGAGCTTTTTGAGATGGAAGTTCCTGAAATCAGTGAAGGCATAATAGAAATCAAAGCCGGAGCTAGAGATCCTGGACTGCGTTCTAAGTTAGCTGTTAAAGCCAAAGACAAACGCATAGATCCAATCGGTTCTTGTATCGGCATGCGAGGTGCGCGTGTTCAGGCAGTTTCGAATGAACTTAATGGTGAAAGGGTGGATATTATTTTATGGGATGAAGACCCTGCACAGTTTGTTATTAACGCGATGGCTCCAGCAGAAGTCAGCTCAATTGTGGTAGATGAAGAAAAAGGTTCAATGGACATAGCAGTTGATGAAGAACAATTGGCGCTTGCTATTGGTAGAGGTGGTCAAAATATTAAATTAGCTAGCAAATTGACGGGCTGGAAGCTAAATGTTATGTCGCTTACCGATGCTGACGAGCTACAGGCAAATGAGGTGCAAAAAACGGGCGAAAAGTTAGCTGAAAAGCTAGGCATTGATGCCGAGGTTGCAGGAGTTTTGATAGACGAAGGCTATACTAATCTAGATGAGATTGCGGAAGCTGAAGCTGAGATCTTGTCACAGATTGAGGAATTTGATTCTGAAATGGTAGAAGAACTTCAAGAAAGAGCACAGGACGCACAACTGGTTAAAGCATTAAATGATGCAGAAGCTACTGAGATTCTGCAAGCCATTGAGGGTGTAGATGACTCTCTTGCAGCTGCATTGGTTGAAGCAGAAATATTAACGGTTGATGCATTAGCAGAGCTAGCTATTATTGAACTATTAGAAATTCATGATATCGGCAATGATAACGCTTCAACTGTCATTATGTCAGCCAGAGAAAATGAAGGATGGTTTGATTAATATTATGTATATAAAAGGCTCAACACAATAGAATTTAAAGGCAATTAATATGGCACATACGGTAGAAAGTTTATCCAAACTGCTCAAAAAGACACCTGACCAGGTTATATCGATTCTAGCTGAAGCAGGCATAGAAGGAAAAACTGTAGAAGCAGATATATCTGCAGAAGAAAGAAACATACTAATGTCCAGCCTTAGTAGACGTTCTGGAGCCAAATCAAATATCTCTGTTTCACGCAAAACACCCAAGTCAAACACAACCTCAACCTTAACGGGTGGTGTCAAAATTCAGGTTAAAAAGAAGCGTGAGGCGCCTAATGTTGAAGTTGATGTTTCTACAGATGATGAAATATTAAAAGCCAAACAGGCTTTAGAGGTTGGTAGATTAGCTGACCAAAAGGATCAAGAGCACGATGCCAAACGTCAAGATATGGTTCGTCAGCAAAAGATAAAAAATGAAGAGTTAATAGCGCAAAAAAATCAGAAAGAGATTTCTGGAAAAGCACAAGAAGAGAAAAAAGTTACAGAACCTCCAGTGACTGAAAAAGCTGACAAAACAAAAAAACAACCAAAAAGGCTTCGTAAAATTTCAACATCTTCATCAAAACGTAAAGAGCTTCATGTTGCTCATCATAATCCAAATCGCAAACTCAAGAAAAAAGAGAGAACACAAATTTCGCAAAAAGTTCAAGAAGAACAAGCACAACACGGTTTTCATATGCCGGTTGAACCAATTATTCATGAAGTTCTAATTCCTGAAACAATAAAAATTTCTGAATTAGCTTTAAAAATGACAACCAAGGCAGGTGAAGTTCTTAAGGTGATGATGAGTATGGGAGTAATGGCGACTTTGAATGATGTAATAGATCAAGACACAGCAATGCTGGTAGTAGAGGAAATGGGTCACACGCCAATAGCAAGCAGTAAAGAAACCATAGAAGATAGTTTAGTGCAAGATGAAAAAGATAGTACGGAAGCAACTCCAAGGCCGCCTGTAGTAACCATCATGGGTCACGTAGACCACGGAAAAACATCTCTTCTCGATTATATTCGAAAATCCAAAGTAGCTTCTGCAGAAGCAGGAGGTATTACTCAGCATATTGGCGCTTATCAGGTCACGCAAAAAGGCCACATTATTACTTTCATCGATACTCCTGGGCATGCCGCTTTTTCCAAAATGAGACTTCGAGGAGCAAATGCAACTGACATAGTAATTCTCGTCGTTGCTGCTGATGATGGAGTCATGCCACAAACCATTGAATCCATTAAGTATGCTAAAGATGCAAAAGTTCCTATTGTTGTGGCAATTAACAAAATAGATAAAGAGGGTGTGGAGATTGACAAAGTGAAGCAAGTACTGTCCACTCATGATGTTATTTCCGAGGAATGGGGCGGTGACGTCTTGATGGTTGGTGTTTCAGCTCACACTGGAGAAGGTATTGATGAGCTCCTAGATAGTGTCTCCCTGACTGCAGAAATGTCTGAAATTAAAGCGGCTGTAGATAAACCAGCAAGTGGAGTTGTTCTAGAAGCCAGATTGGACAAAGGTCGAGGCAAGGTGACCACGATTTTGGTACAGTCAGGAACACTGAAAACAGGCGATATTGTGATTGCTGGCTTGGAATATGGCAAGGTCAAGCAAATTATTAATGATAATGGTAATCCAGTTAAAAAAGCTGGTCCTTCAACACCAGTTGAAATTTTGGGTTTATCTGGCGTGCCAAACTCAGGAGCTGAAGTATTAGTGGTAGAGACTGAGCGCAAGGCTCGAGAGGTGGCTGATTTTAGAAAAACCAAAGACCGAGAAACGAAATTACAAAAGCAGCAAGCTGAAAAAATGGATGACTTCTTTTCTAAAATGGAAGAAGGCGAAGTTACGACCGTCAATGTTCTTCTGAAGTCTGACGTTCATGGTTCAGCTCAGGCGCTAGTTGACGCTTTAGAGAAACTCTCAACAGAGGAGGTCAAAACCAAGGTCATTTTTTCTGGTGTTGGTGCAATTAATAACACGGATATCTCGCTGGCAAGCGCTTCTAAAGCAATTGTGCTTGGTTTCAACGTACGTGCTGATGCCGTTGCTCGTAAAACCGCTGACACGGAAGGTGTTAGGATTGAATATTACAGCATAATCTATAACTTGATTGATGACATGAAGGCCATTATGGGTGGCATGCTAAGTCCAGAATTTAGTGAAAATATTATTGGTATGGCAAGCGTGAAAGACGTCTTTAGATCTCCTAAATTTGGTGACATTGCTGGTTGTATAGTAGACGAAGGTGTTATTAAGAAAGATAGTCCAATCCGAGTGCTGCGTGAAAGTATAGTTATTTATGAAGGGGAATTGGAATCATTGCGACGCTTTAAAGATGACGTCAAAGAAGTCAAGTCGGGTACTGAATGTGGTATCGGTGTTCTCAACTATACTGACGTCCAGCCAGGCGACCAAATTGAAGTGTTCGAACGCATTGAGCGAGCTCGTAAACTATAGGGGAGATTTTCTTAGTGGCTCAACAACTTAGTTATAGAACTGAAAGGGTCAATGAACTTATGCGACGTGAATTAGTTTTGTTGTTGAAGCAAGAGACTAAAGATCCTCGATTAAAACAGGTTGTTATAACTGATGTTATTGTTAGTCGTGATCTAAGTAGTGCAAAAGTATTTTTTTCTGTAGATGAAGAATCTATCAAAACTGTTGTATCCTTGCTAAACAGGGCTAGTGGTTTTTTTCGTTCAAGCTTATCTAAAACTTTGGATTTGCGGCATACACCTACGCTGAGTTTTATTTATGATACCGCGCCTAATACAGGGGCCAAGATAGACGACCTTCTTAGCAAACTCTAAATTATTTACTTTCAATGTCTAAACGCAATCAACAAGGCAGAGACATTAGTGGTGTTGTCTTACTAGACAAGGCCAGTGGAAGTAGTTCAAACTACACCTTGCAGCAAGTAAAACGCTTATTTGGTGCGAACAAGGCTGGACATACAGGTAGTTTAGATCCACTCGCAAGTGGTTTGTTGCCTATCTGTTTAGGTCAGGCAACCAAGGTGGCACAATTTCTGCTTGATGATGACAAGCGTTACTTGGTTCGTGCCAAGTTTGGCGAAGTCAGTAGTACTGGGGACTCTGAGGGCAAAATAGTAAACTTTGGTTCAACTAAAGGAATTAATGAAAGTTCTATTAAAACCATTTTGTTGCAGTTTATTGGAGATATTAACCAAGTTCCGCCAATGTATTCGGCACTAAAACGAAACGGCACTCCATTGTACAAGCTTGCAAGAAAAGGTATTGAGATTGAAAGATCTCCAAGACCAGTGACTATTCACGAAATCAATTTCCTGAGCTTCGATGAATCAGTTGTAAGTCTAGAGGTTTTTTGCTCTAAAGGCACTTACATAAGAACTTTAGTTGAAGATATAGGTAAATCTCTGGGATGTGGTGGACACGTTGTTGAATTAAGGCGCACTGGGTTTGCCCATCTTAATCTCAGTGAAAGTAAAACCTATGAACAATTATCAAAACTTAAAGAGCAAAACCTTGAATCTCTTGATTCAGTTATCCTAAGTGCCGATGAAATGCTTCCCAACCTTAAAAGTCTTTATTTAAATTCAGAACAAACGAGCGATATTAGACTTGGTAAGAAAATTGAGTATCAAGGGTTTAGTACTTCTCAAAAGCTTAAGCTTTATGATAATAATAAACAATTTCTAGGCATCGGGGAAAGTAATCTAATATCTGAAATCTTACCTAATAGGCTATTTATTTAAGTATAGATCAAGTTCTGCAATTTTAAATAGGTAAAAATAATCATATAATCATTACTTTGTTCTACATTTTATGAGCGATCATATTTTGCTAGATTATAATTTGTAATCATTACTAACTAGATCGATTAGGTTCAAACAATAGAATGGAATTATTATGAAGGTTTTAGTAATCGGATCTGGTGGTCGTGAACATGCAATAGCCTGGCAATGTGCTGGATTTGAAGAGGTTCAACATGTCTTTGTTGCGCCAGGAAATGCAGGTACAGCGCTAGAACATAAAATATCAAATATTGAGATACTATCTGAAGACATTCCGGCACTAATAGAATTTGCCAAAAATGAAACTATCGATATTACAATTGTTGGCCCAGAGGCCCCTCTGGTGAATGGTATTGTAGATGACTTTCGAGACCAGAAGTTAGCTATTTTTGGACCAACCCAACTTGCTGCTCAATTAGAGGCCTCGAAGGCTTTTTGTAAAGACTTCTTGTATAGAAATAAGATTCCTACTGCCTTTTATCAAGTATTTACGGAAAAAGAACCTGCCATTCATTATATTAAGGAAAAGGGTACTCCTATAGTTATTAAAGCGGACGGCTTGGCAGCAGGGAAGGGCGTTATTATTGCTAATACAGAACAAGAAGCAATTGATGCTATACACGATATGTTGCAAGAAAACCGTTTTGGTGACGCTGGGTCGCGTGTTGTTATTGAGGAATTTTTAGTTGGTGAAGAGGCAAGCTTTATTGTCATGGTAGATGGAAAAAACATTCTACCAATGGCAACCTCACAAGACCACAAGGCTCGCGATAATAGTGATAAAGGACCCAATACTGGAGGTATGGGAGCTTACTCACCTGCACCGATTGTTAGTGAAGCCATTTTTGACAATGTGATGCACACAGTGATTCGAGCCACTGTTGATGCGATGGCTTCAGAAGGAGTGCCCTACACAGGTTTTCTATATGCGGGATTGATGATTGATAAAGATAGCAAAGTGAAAGTTTTGGAATATAACTGTAGATTTGGTGATCCTGAAACACAACCTATAATGATGCGTTTGAAATCTAATCTTGCTTCACTTTGCATTGCAGCGACTAAAGGTAAGTTAGATGAGGTTTCCGCTGATTGGGATGAAAGAGCCTGTTTGGGAGTTGTAATGGCAGCTGATGGTTACCCAGAAAAATATGTTAAAGGAGAAAAAATTAAACTACCAAGTGATTCGTTAAATGCTAAGATTTTTCATGCAGGCACCAAGCTAGGCAACAATAATATATATAGTAATGGTGGACGAGTTTTGTGTGCCACAGCTTTAGGGAAGGACATTCATCAAGCGCAGAAGAAAGCCTATAGGTTTCTAGAGAAAGTTGACTGGCAAGGCGCTTATTACCGAACAGACATTGGCTTCAAAGCAATTTAAACATAACTCTGATTTGAGAACTATTGGTGTTGATGAAGCCGGAAGAGGACCATTAGCAGGAAGTGTTGTTGCGGCAGCTGTTATTTTACCCTCTGGTTTTCACCTGCCTGATTTGACAGATTCAAAAAAACTGAGCGAAAAAAAACGTGATTTATTCTATCAACAGATTAGTGATCAATGCTACTGGTCAGTGGGCGAAGCAAGCAGTATTGAAATTGATCAAATCAATATCTTACAAGCAACCATGTTGGCAATGAAAAGAGCTATTATTGATTTACAGGAAAAATACTCCAAGTGTAGAGGCAAAACTATTTTCAATGTAATAGTGGATGGTAATCGTTGCCCTGATGTTTCCAACTGTATTGCAATTGTCAAAGGAGACTTGAGTGAGCCAGTAATTTCAGCTGCATCTATCATTGCAAAAGTGACTCGAGATCGGCATATGAGAGAATTAGATAAGCAATATCCCAAATACGGGTTTGCTCAACATAAAGGTTACGGCACCCGGAAACACCTTTTAACTTTGTCAAAATACGGCCCTATCAAAGGAGTTCACCGACAATCTTTTGAGCCGATAAAGATGTTTAGTTAGTGTTCAGTTCTTCAATCTGTTGCTGAAGTTCTGTTTGTTTTGCTTCAAGTGCTGCCTTTTTAGCTTCAAGCTCAGCCCTTCTCTCTGCTTCCTCTTTCCTTTTGTTATCTCTCTCAATTTCTGCTGCAGGACGAACCAACAAGTAGTTAAATAGTTTAACGACCTTATCAACATTTTTTGCTTTGGTAGCTAGATTAGTAGCATGTTCAGCCTCTCTTTTGGTGACTGATCCCATTAGATACGCCGTCCTTCGTTCAGTCATAACACGGACATGCGTTGGATAAAAGACTTCTTGGTCAAGAAATAATGTTTCAATCTGTACAGTAATAATTCCATCTTTAGCTCTTGATAAGTAACTACTATTTGGCATCACTGCAACCTCATTGATGAGTTGCTTCATTTTTGGTGCTTTTTGCTTAACTAATTTTTCGAGGTAACCTCTTGCTTCTTCGCTTGGTGCTTCACCTGTCATTAGTACAGCTTTGTTATAGACCATGAAGTTAACATGCATATCTTCAAGTATTGTATCTTTTCTGACAATGCTACTCAGGTTCAAGTCAAGAGTTTTGTCATCAAGAATTTCACCCGCACTACGACGATCATTTGACATCGTAGCAACCGTAGTTACGGCTGCTGCACCTTGCACTATAGGAGAACATGAAGATAAGACAAACGTTGAAACTAAAAAGGCGCATAACAGTATAACTTTTTTCACTATTACTCCTTGTATCCTGTCGGGAGGACAGTTTCAAATTAACTTTAACTGTATTTTAAATCAGATTTAACAATATTTAAACTAAACCAAGAGATAAATTTTGATAATTAATTGTTTAATCAAGCATAATGATGTCTGTTTTTACAACATATTAGTGTTTTTTTAGTTTTAAGTTAAATATATGACAGGAATACTCTTCATTGTTGCCACCCCAATTGGTAATTTAGATGACATCACGTTTAGGGCTGTAGAAGTACTAAAAAGTGTTGATATTGTCTTGGCAGAGAACACTCGACGCAGCAAAAAACTATTGTCACACTTAGATATTTCAAAACCCATTCGTGCTTTTCATGAACACAATGAACGGGACAAAACCAAAGCCATCATTGGTGAATTAAAGTCCGGAAAGTCTATTGCACTGATAAGCGATGCAGGAACACCTCTTATCAGTGATCCTGGTTATTTTTTAGTGGTTCAAGCAAAAAAAGAAGGTCTAAGAGTTGTTCCCATTCCGGGTCCAAGTGCACTAATAACTGCTCTATCTGTTTCAGGCCTAGCAAGTGATAGCTTCACCTTTTTAGGTTTTTTACCGAGCAAGCAAATTGCAAGAGTAAAGCTATTAAAAAGCCTTGTTAGTAGAACTGAGACGATTATTTTTTACGAATCTCCTAAGCGTATATTGTCGACCCTAAGTGACATGTATATAATATTTGGAGATGTTAGAGAAGTTTGCCTTGCCAAGGAGTTAACTAAAACATTTGAGACAATTCATACAGATTCAATTCCAAATCTAATTCAATATCTCACAATTGAACAAAACCACCAGAAAGGGGAATTTGTAATATTAATTTCAGCAAATGATAAAATAGATATAGCTGAGGCTGAGAACCAATTGGACTCTCTGTTGCCGATTCTTTGCGCTGAAATGGGCGCATCAAAAGCGGCTAAGCTAGCCGCTAAAATTACTGGTATTGATAAAAATCAATGCTATAAGAAGGCCGTAGATTTATGAGTAGCTTTTACAAACACCATATTTTTTTCTGTAACAATATTCGCACTAATGGAAAGCAGTGCTGTTCACAAAATGGTGCCAAAGAACTTTATCGTCATGCCAAGGATCGCTGCCGTGAGAATTTGATGTTAGGTGAAGGACGTTTTGGTGTCAGCGAGTCTCGTTGCCTAGGACGATGTGAGCATGGCCCAGTCGCTGTGGTCTATCCAGACGACATTTGGTATCAGTATATTGATGAAGAAGACGTTGACGAGATTATTGAGTCACATTTAATGGGTGGCAAAGAGGTCAAGCGCCTCATAATCAAATAAATAGATAAAGATTCCAAGCAGGGAGTTTACAATAAACCCATACCTTTTAATATGTAAGGATACAAATTACTTGCCATAATATTAACACCCAAGGCGTTTGGGTGTTTGTAGTCGCTTTGCAGGTAATCTTTTTCAAGTGCAACACCCTCGAGCAGGAATGGCATAAAAATCACGTCATTTTCTTCAGCAAGTTCTTGATAAATTAGATCGAATTTTTGTTGATAGTTCTTACCCATACTTTCAGGTGAACGCATCCCAGCAAGTATAACCTTTGAACCATTTTGTATCATTTTTTCAATTATTTGATTAAGGTTTTGTTTGGTTAATTTAGGGTCTATACCTCTTAACATATCGTTTGCGCCAAGACATAAAATCACAATATTTGGTTTATCCTCGAGAGACCAATCTAATCTGGCTAAACCATTACTTGAAGTATTTCCAGAGACACTGGCATTAATGATTTGTAATTGAGACTCAGCAAGGTTAAATTTGGAAGGTAATACAGAAGATAAATTTTCATTTTGAGGTAAGCCATAACCAGACATCAAGCTGTCACCATAAAGCATAATTTTTATTTGATTTGTAGCGAAGACGTTGAACGATATTGTGGATAAAAAAAATAAAAAGAATAACGACTTTAGCGTCTTATTTTTTGAGATAATCATGCGCTGAATTTTATATTAGATTTTGAAATGAGTGCAGCCATACAGTTCAATAATGTTTCATTAAATTACGGCACCAAAACAGATACTGTTGAAGTTTTAAAGAGTATTAGTTTCTCGATTGATAGTGAAGAGGTTGTTTCTATTGTTGGACCAAGCGGCTCAGGCAAAACATCAATTATCATGCTAGCTTCTGGACTAGAAACTGCATCAAAAGGTTCGGTCAAAATTAATAATCAGGAAATTGTTGGACTAAAAGAAAATGAATTATCAGAAGTAAGAAGAAAAAATATTGGCATTGTTTTTCAATCTTTTTACTTAATTCCTAACCTTACTGCAGTTGAGAATGTTTTGTTATCTCTTGAGGCAAACCAGCAATATAATCTAGAAAAAGATGCTGAGGAGCTTCTTGGTGAATTTGGCCTTTCTCATAGGCTTCATCATCTTCCAAGTGAGTTATCTGGAGGAGAGCAGCAAAGAGTGGCAATAGCAAGAGCCCTAATCAATAAACCTAAAATCATTTTGGCTGATGAGCCTACTGGAAATCTTGACAGTGCAAACTCAGAAATCATGATTGATTTGCTTTTTGACTATACAAAAAAAAGCCAAACTTCACTTGTGATGGTAACCCATGATAATTCAATAGCAAAACGATGTGATCGTATCATTGAAATAAGGGACGGCCAGATTGTTTGATATTCAGCAATTCAAATTAATCAACAAGTACGCTTTAAGGGACTTCACTAGGAGCTATAAAAAACTATGGGTCGTTACCTCAACCCTATTCGTTAGCTTGTTGCTTCTATCATTAACATTTTCTGTTAAAGAGGCTTTAAATAGTGAAATTGAGAATAACTCGAAAAAACTCCTAGGCGGTGATATTCAGGTCACAAGCGGTATAGACCCACTCCCTGAAAAGATAATTGATGAGTTTGATGATCTTGGAAAGGTAAGTACTGCTATTGAGTTTGCCACGATGCTTTCAAAAGAAGGGGAGTCGCCAGTATTTACTGAGCTGAGAGCTGTAGATGATAATTATCCACTCTATGGTAATATTGAAACAATTCCCCAGATCGCATCTGAGAGAATTTTCGTTAATTCACAAAAGCCATCTGTATTGATTAATGAGAGCATCCAAAAGCTGCTTAAACTCAGTTTTGGTGATGATGTTGTTATCATGGGTCAACAGTTTGAGGTTGCTGGACTGGTTTCCTCTGTTCCAGATTTAGCTGAAAGTGCTGTTTTCGGCGAATTTGCAATTATTAGTATGGAGAGTTATGAGCAATTTGGGCTTAATTCAGGAGGTAGCTTTCTAGATCATCAGTATCGAATTAAATTCAAAAACTCAACTCAGGTCGAGGCAAAAGAAAAGCTCGTAAGGTCTATTGTTGAATACGATGATTCAATTGAAATACGATTGCCTGGAGAGAGTGGTCAGAGTCTTAGCAGGATAATAGATAACTTTTCAAATTTTTTAAACTTGGTCTCCGTTAGCGCAATGGTCATTGCAGGCGTCGGAATTAGTAATACGCTTCTCTCATTTGTAAATCAAAGTAATACTAGCATAGCAGTTAAAAAATCAATAGGATTCTCATCCAGCTTTATTCAAACAATGTATTTTTACGAGATCATGATGATTCTTGTGTTGACCTCAGTTGTTGCATACTTTATAGGTGTTTTTAGTCCACTATTAGCGAATGAACTCTTACCCGAGGCGCTTGGAATTGATTTGCAACCTACTTTTAGTTTTATAGGATATCTCAATATTTTTTTCATTGGCCTCTTAGTTGTTTTAATTTTTTCTATACCTTCGCTATATTCAATTAGTGAAATTAAAGCGGCTGCTTTATTTCGAAATACTTTTAACCCTGTAAGCTTAAATTTTTCCTTGATGAACATTATTTTGTTGAGTATCTTGGTAGTTATTTTGACGACTTATTTTGTTTATCAAACTGAACAGAAGCTTTATACAGTTTTATACTTTGTAGCCTTTTTTGTCACCATGCTCATTTTTTATGGAGTATCAAAATTATTAATTTTGTTTATTAAAGCTTTTTATAAATTTTCCAACAACAGTTATAGGATTGCTTATAGAAACATTGTGGCTAAAAAGTCACTTGCACCAATTATGACAATCTCGTTAGGAATTGGTTTAACCTTATTACTCACTCTAAGTTTTGTTGCAAACAACTTAAAAAAAGAAATATCAGACAGTATTCCATCTATGGCTCCAGATCTATTTTTTGTTAGTATAGATAGAGATATGCAAAGGGATCTGGAATCCTTCATTAAAGATGTTGATCCTAATGTAGAGCTTGAATTTAGCCCAATGGCGAGTGCATCATTTATCTCATTAAATGGAACTCCAATAGAAGAAGTTGTTTCTGAGAGTAATAGGTCTGCATGGGTTGTAAGAGGAGATAGAAGGATATCTTGGTCTGAGAAGCCAAAACCAGACAACCCCATTATTGAGGGAGAGTGGTGGGAGCCTGGAATTGAGGACGAGCTGTTTATTTCAATGGATAGTCGTGCTGCATATGATCTAGGAATGAAAATCAATGATAAGATCGTGTTAAATATATTAGGCCGAGATGTAACTGGCATTGTGAAGAATTTTAGAGAGGTCGACTATCGAGATATCTCCATTAATTTTGCTATCATCATAAATAAAGCTTTTGCTAATAAACTTCCCTATGAGTATGTTGGAACTTTAAAGTCAGAATTACCATCTAGTGAAATCTTAGCAAGGATTGTTGAAAAGTTTCCCAATGTTTCTGCAATAAAGATCGATAGAATTCTATCTCAGGTTAGTGAAGTTCTAAATAAAGTATTTATAGCGGTTACCGCTATATCTTTAATTGTGATCATTATTGGATTAATTGTTATTGTGAGCGCAGTATTGGTACAAACAACATTCAGAAGATATAACAACCTAATCTATAAGATACTGGGCGTTGATTTTCCAACGATACTTAAAGCAATGACAATGGAGTTTGCTGTTATTTATGGTACTTTAATATTTTTTGCACTTTCAGTAGCAACAATAAGTTCTTTCCTAGTTGTAGAGAATGCTTTGCAGCTTTCATGGCAGTTTGATCTAGGCCTAACCCTTTGGATATTATTATCAACTGCAGTGGTTTCGTTTGTTTTAATCCTAATGGCTAACCGAAGTATATTTAGTCCAAAGGTATATCCACTCATACGTAATGAGTAATTCTTATGATATTTAATGATTGTTAAATAAGGGAAAAAAGTTTTTGACTGAGCTCGTCAACTTTTTCTTTAAGATCGGTGACTTTAGAATTATTTTCAATAATATCTGTAGGAAGATGTTCATTTAGTTGAAGGCGTTGTTCACGGCTAGCTTGTGCTAACAACATGGCCTCTGCTTTTGATTGATCAATTTTCTCTCTAGTCATGAGCCTATCAATTTGATTTTTAACTTCACAATCGACTAGAATCGCTCTTTCAAAGGGTTGCCAAAGGTTTTTTTCAACTAAAAGTGGGACAACTACAATCACAATGCCTTGTGTACATGCGTCCATAGCGGCTTTCATTTTGTGTAGAATTTTTGGATGTAGTACTTGCTCAATGAGTGCTCGATTGCGTCCCTTTTTGAACAGCTCATCTCTTAAATATTTGCGGTTAAGCGTTCCATCATTTGACAAAATAGAGTTGCCAAAATTTTCTATCAATTCGTTAAGACCGGCTGTTCCAGGTTCGACCACTTCTCTTGCAATAACATCTAAATCAATGATGAAACAACCATGGCCTTCTAAAATGGCGCTGACCTGACTTTTTCCCGAAGCAATGCCTCCAGTAAGAGCAACTTTAAGATTTGACTTAGCCATTTAAAGCTTAAATGTAATAAAAGACATCACCAAATTTTATATTGAAAATCTAGTTGATGAAAAGTGAATGATATTAATCAATTGCTTATTTAGCAGTTTGTCTTGACTTTTTATTAAAATATTTCGATAATAGCCGCTCTTTTGGTTATGTAGCTCAGCTGGTTAGAGCACAGCATTCATAATGCTGGGGTCGGTGGTTCAAGTCCACCCATAACCACCATATCCCATAAGGCTTTCAGCAAATTTTAATAAACAGTAAATCCTATTGGGATTACACTGGGATTACATATTGACATAATTATAGAGCACAATAAGATTATTGTTATGAAAGCCTTTATGGCAAATTTAACTAAATTATTACTATTAATTCACTATGTTTGAAAAAGGACACTCAAAAGTAGGTGGAAGAAAGAAAGGAACACCTAATAAAGTAACTCTTATCAAAGCAGATGACTTACTTCTTGAGTTGGATGTTAACCCAATCCAGAAGCTAATTGAAATAGCTGAATCTGATGAGGCAACCCTTGACCAAAGGATTAACTGTTATAAAGAGATAGCTAAGTACACCTATCCTCGTCTCAAGTTACAAGAGTTATGGGTTAGCCCACCTGAGAATTCCGCGCCAACTGTAATTGAGTTAGTAGCTGGAGCAGGCACAAGCACAAGCACTTAGCCGCTCTCAGGTTCACCTAAGTATTAATATAACCTCCCTCACATATCAAACGGAATTTGGACTTATAATAAAAATATGAACTTAATTTCCTACCCATACTTAGTTAAGCAATGGCATTCAACTAAGGATGGAGCTTCAAATAATATACAATCGTGATATTTTTAATAAACCTCTCGAAAAACTATGAATAAAAAAATCTTTATTTTACTGCTTTCTTTTATCGGACTAGTTTCAAACTCTTTAGTTTTTGCCGCAGACAAATCCAACCCTGATGTTTTACGGATTGCCATTCTGCCTGATGAAAATGCTTCTGAGTTAATTAAGCAAAATAAAAAATTACAGCTTTATTTAGAAAACCGTCTTGATAAGAAAATTGAATTAGTAGTTACAACTGACTATTCTTCAATGATTGAAGCGATGAGATTCGGAAGGCTTGAGCTTGCATATTTTGGTGCTTTGTCTTATGTTATGGCAAAACAAAAAGCTGAAATTGAGTGCTTTGCTGCTCAGATGAAAAAAGGCTCCATAATGTATCATGGTGTTATTATTGCTAATAATGATAGTAATATTAATACAATTTTAGACATTAAAGGAAAGCATATGTCTTATGGTGATCCAGCATCAACATCAAGTCATCTTATTCCAAGAGCACATCTACTTATAAATGCAGACCTGGATATCGATGATTACATACCTCATTATTTAGGTGCTCATGATGCTGTTGCTATGAATGTCCAAAATGGTAATTCTGATGCAGGAGGATTGAGCAAGAAAATTTTTGAGCATTTGGTTGAGAGAGGCATGATCAGTTTAGATAAGGTAAAGGTCATCGCTGTATCTGATCCATTTCCAAATTATCCCTGGACAATGCAGTCATCTTTAAATCCTGAATTGAAGGAAAAAATCAAGACAGCATTTTATGAATTAGATGATCCTGAAATCACAAAACCTCTAAAAGCAGATGGCTTTTTGCCTGTTACTGATGCTGACTATGATATTGTCCGTGATACAAGAACATTGTTAGGTATGGACTAAGGATTTGAAAGGACAAGTCACTTGTGAAATAACCATAAATTGACTTGTCTTTTTTTTACACTATCTTAAAAATCCCTGCTATTAGATAATATTAATATTAATATTATAATAAATTGATTCAAATTACGCTATGCTTGAATTATTAATGGAATCAAATATCTACATACAAATCTTTAATAATCCACATTCAATTTATAAATGGTTATAAATTGATGAACTGTTAAATTCATGAAAGAACCAAACTCAATAATTCAAAATATATTAGCTAGTGAAAAAAAATCATTAGTAAAAAAAAGTTTTCAAACACTTATATTTATTGGCATTGTTCTAGCCTGTTTTTATTTGGTTGAGTTCTTTGATAAAGAAAGAATGCTCGAAGGTATGCCATCGATTGGCATTTTATTTAAAGAGATGATTCCACCAAATTTCAATGAAGTAAAAAAATGGACTGAACCATTATTTGATACTCTGGTTATGAGTATTGCTGGTACTGCTTTAGCTCTTATATTATCTTTTCCTCTAGGGCTATTGGCAGCCAACAATACGTCACCACATAAAATTATATATTCAGTAAGTAGAGTAATCCTAAATCTTTTAAGAGCTATACCTGAGTTAATTATGGGCATAATTTTCGTGGCGGCAGTTGGTTTTGGAGCGTTGCCTGGAGTTCTGGCTTTGGGGCTTCATTCCGCAGGAATGATGGGGAAGTTTTTTGCTGAGCAAATAGAACATCTTGATCCACATCCTATCGAAGCCGCTCAAGCAACTGGAGCATCAAGACTGCAAGTTATTAGATATGCGATCTTGCCACAGCTATATTCGCAGGGTGCTGACCTCTGTATTTACAGGTGGGAATACAATTTTAGGGCTTCAACCGTTATGGGAATGGTAGGTGCAGGTGGTATAGGTTCTGAATTAGTTGGATCCTTGCGGCTTATGAGATATGATGAAGTCTCTGCAATTCTTATTATAATTCTAGTAATGGTAACTGCTATTGACTTATCAGGATCGGCATTGCGTAATCGACTGAAGTAATAAAATAATTCCTAGTAATATTAATAAATAAAATGAAGGAAGTTGCATTAAATCAAAATCAATTTTTTGAAGTAGAAAAAATTACCAATGGTTCATATCATCCACTAAGTGGATTTATGACTGAAAATGAATTTTATAGTGTAATAGATAACTATATACTTCCTGATGGCAGACTCTTTAGTATGCCCATCTTCCTTGATATATCGAAGGAAAGTGCAAATGATCTTAAAATTAATTCTAATGTTAAATTACTATACGATGATAATTTAATTGGTGAGATGCTAGTAGAGAGTATATTTTCATGTGATAAAAAAAAATGCGCAAAAAAAATATATGGTACAGATGACATACAGCACCCTGGTGTTAATGCTTTTTATAAAACTAAAGAAGTTTTCATTGGCGGTAGAGTTGCAATAAAAAAAAGAATACTTCATGAACTTTCACGTTATGAATTAACTCCCAGTCAGACAAAGGCTATATTCAAAGAAAAAAAATGGAATACAGTAGCTGCATTTCACACCCGTAACCCTCCACATTGTGCGCATGAGTGGTTACAAAGAATGACTCTGGAATCGTATGACGGATTATTAATTCAGCCTATATTGGGTCAAAAGAAGCCAGGGGATTTTCTTCCGATGGCTGTAATTAATGGGTATCAGTTTTTAATATCTAAATATTATCCTAGGAATAGGGTTATATTAAGTGCGTTAACAACATCCGGACGTTATGCTGGTCCACGTGAAGCATTATTTCATGCATTAGTACGTCGAAATTATGGATGTACCCACATAATTATTGGAAGAGACCATGCTGGAGTGAATAATTATTATGATATATATGATTCTCAAAATCTTTGCACAAAATATGAAGATGCATTGGGAATAAAGATTATTAAATACAAAGAACCATACTATTGTTCGATTTGTAATACCATAACAAATAAAAGTGCATGCAGGCATATTTCGAGTGACCCTGATTCAATTGAATATATTAGTAGCACTAAGATTCGTTCATTACTTTTAGCTGGCCTTAGACCTCCTCCTTATGTTATGCGGCCTGAGGTTATTGAAGCAATATATTCAAATAATATGTTTGTACCAGAGTGAACTGCTATGTCTAATTAACTTTAACCAAATAAATAATGAATAATCATCAATTATCGTTAGAAGCCGAAAAGAGCTTACAACAAATAAAAGAACTTGATCAGATTGATAAAAAAATTGCTTTTTATGCAGAAAGAGGCTCGGATTGGAATCATTATTCTAACATTATTAATGAGTTAATAAATATTCATAACATAGAGGTTTATTACATAACATCTGATCACACTGATTCTATATTAACAAATAAAAATAAAAATATTTTTCCTTACTATATAGGTTATGACAAAGTTAGAACTGTTTTTTTTCAAACCTTGCAGTTTAAGATTTTTGTTACAACAACGCCTGATTTAGGTAAGTTTAATTTTATCCGTTCACCTTATGATGTTCATTATGCCTATGTATTCAGCACTCTTATTAGTGCGCATATGGGATATATGCATGATGCCTTTGATTATTACGATTCAATACTTTGCTTAGGGCCTCACCAGCATAATGAATTAAAAGCTATAGAGCATCACTACGGACTAAAACAAAAAGAAATAATTGAATGTGGGTATGGCCATTTGGAAAATATTTTAGACGCCTTCGAGCAAGAGCCTAAAAATTTGAAGACAAAAAAAAGGGACATGCATGTTGTTATCGCTCCAACATATGGCCAACATAGTTTATTAGAAATTGATAATGGTGAATTCTGCTGTAATCTATTGAATATTCTTGCTGAAGCTAACATTGCAGTTACACTAAGACCGCATTGGATGACTATAAACAATAATCCTTCATTAATTTCTAAAATTACAGAAAGACAAAAAACATACAAAACTTTTAAGATAGAAAAGGATTTATCATCGATTAGTTCCTTAATAGACTCAGATGTTTTAATAAGTGACCTTTCTGGTGTTGCACTTGAGTATGCTTTTGGTTTTCTCAAGCCTGTAGTATATATTGATGTCCCAATTAGAGTTAGAAATGCAGATTTTAACGCGACCAACTTGCCAGCTTTTGAAGTGGAGATGCGCTCCAAAACCGGCAAAATAGTAAGCCCTGAAAAACTAGCAGATATACCAAATATAATCACCAATCTCAATATTGATGATTCTTTTCAAAAGAATATTACAAAATTAAGAAAGAAATCTGTCTTTAATTTAGGAACAAGTGGTTCAGTTGGAGCTGATTATTTATTTGATTTAATTCAACGAGATGATATCTCAGCTAATAAAAAGAATTTAGTAAAACCAATAACTCTTTTAAGCACTAATCAAGCTAGTGTCACATATCCAAATGGTGTTATTGGAATGCAAGCAAGTGATGTTGAAATTTATGATGGAGAGCTTACGGTTTTAATAGGTCCGTCAGGTGCTGGCAAGTCAACTATGTTAAGGGCTTTAAATGGTCTTGTCACTTTATCTACTGGGTCTATTTCAACTAAAGAACACGGACATTTGTCTGATAAGAAATCATGGCATTCACATCAAAGACGAACTGCTATGATATTTCAACAACATCAACTAATTGGTCGTCAATCTGCTCTTCATAATGCTTTACTTGGCAGGGTGCCTCATCATGGAAACTTACAGTGTCTTATGCCCTGGTCTAAAAAAGATAAGTTGATTGCATTAGAAGCCCTTGATAGAGTTGGCCTATTAAGCAAATCACTTGAGCGCGTCTCAAATCTTAGTGGAGGAGAAATGCAGCGAGTAGGTATTGCGCGTGCCCTGACTCAAGAACCAACTGTTATATTGGCAGATGAACCAGTAGCTAGTCTTGATCCAGCAATTTCAGTGAAAATACTTTCACTTTTAAATGATATATGTATTGAGAAGTCTATAACTGCTGTTGTAAGTTTACATCAAGTTGATTTAGCGAAGAAATTTGCTAATAGGCTACTAGGAATTTCAGCTGGAAAGATTATTTTTGAGGGTCATGTAGATGATCTCACATTTGAAATCTTGAGGGATTTATACGGCGAGAGTTACCGAGAGCATCCATAGACTCAAGTTGTCAAAGAGGATATTATGTAAGAATAGTTGTTCTCTTCTTTCTGCTCATAAACCTTGAATGTCATAGCAGAAATTCTACTGCTATTCAATTAAATCAATGAGTCATAATAAATAGTACTAGGTAAATATTAGTTGGATTTTTTATTGCAAATATCATCTGTCAAATCTAATATATATTTCACACCATAGAAATCAGATCTTCCAATATTAAATACATATTTGCTTGGATCCACTTTACCATAAGGTAGTGAGCTAATTAATGAAGGAGTTATATCATCTACGCTAGCAACAACACCAATATCTTCCCTGACAGAAACCTCTAGTGGAATAACATCAATCTCTTTATACAATGGATTATTAATCTTTTTTGGCAGATCAAGGAATATCACTGGTTTGTTTAGTCCGAATGAGTATTCTAATGCGGCGCCTGACCAGTCAGTAATCATAAAATCAGACTGATGAAATGAATCCAATGAGGAGACACCTTCCTCATAAATAAACATTTTATTATTGGAATGCTTACTGATTATTTTGCTAATTATTTTTGAAGAAGACTTTAAAGTTTCAGGATGGGGGCGCAAAGTAACTTTATATCCAAAAGATAGAAACTTCTCAACAACTTGATCTCCAAAGCCCAACTCAATCGCTGCATTATTGCCCCATGATGGGGCGAATAGGGCGTGTTTGAACTCATTATCAACTTTTGCTGGTTGTTTATGCTTAATAATAGAGTCCAATCTCGCATAACCATGCTCTAGTATTTTTTTTTGCGGTAAATTATATTTTTCTTCAAGACAACGAATTTCATGGACATGATGTGGGCCTGCACAGAACACCGTGTCAAACCAATCAAATGCACCTTGCCGATATGACATATGCAAACTTAGTAAATTGTGTTGCAAATAAATATAATGAACGGGGTGCTTAGATCTTTTTACCTGATAATTATTAAGATCAGGCATTGTCATAATCAACACATCCGCTTGCATATTCTCAAAGAGCCAATTACGAACATAACTATCGTCGATAAGAAATGATTTGAAGTGATTATCACTATATTCAAAACCAGGATCGTCCTTTCCCGAACTTATATAACAGATATTCAGATCTGACTGATCAAGAATTCCGTCAATTAGGCCTTTAAAAAGTGGCCAATAGTTTTCCCCCTCGGAGTAGAAAACAACTCTTCGCTTCACCTTTGGTAAGCGCAGAAATTCATTTGCATGCAATATATATTGTAAAGTTTTCAGCATCAAATTTATTTCATAATAAACTATTTAAGATAGGAATCTTAGAATATTTTTTAATGTTTCTTCGCTAATTACTACTGGATTATTATTTAATCTTTCTATGTTTACGTTGTTTGAAATTAAATAAATATTGTCCGATGAACACATTCCTAATTTAGAAATATTAGTTTCACATATAATACCTATTCTATAGATTACGTATTTAATTTAAAATATTGATGAATACCTCTATATCAAATTTAAAATTTCCGTTTCTTATTTTTAGCTTAATTGCATATACTTCTCCAGCTTACGCTTACCTTGATCCTGGAACCGGAAGTGTGCTTCTTCAAGGCTTGATTGGCGGAATAGCAGCTGTTATGGCTTTTTTATCAATATACTGGCAAAAAGTTAAAGCATTTTTTAGCAAAGAAAAAGCAGACACAGATACGCCGGAAGAAGATTAACTTCTTGTTAACTCGAAAAAGATCCTAAGCAACACACAAGTTACATCATCAGGCCGGAAAATTCAAAAAACTTATGTTAAATATAAATCTTACTAGTAAATTATCAACAACAGTTATTGGATTGCTAATTTTTTTCGTACCTTTTTTTACTTATTTGTCACCAGAAAATTTAAAACAACTTAGTAGACCTGCTGTATTAGAAATTTTTCTATCATTAATAGCCCTTCTTATTGTAATTTTCATCATTTCATTAAGTGTAGAAATGCTAATAAAGCGATTTTTCAAGAAAAAAAATATCCTATTTCCTCTGCTTTGTTTCGCCTTCTATCTTAATTTTTTTTACATACCATTTGAAGAATTTCTATGCCTAAAGTTAGGCTCCTGTAGGTCAATTGGAATACTAGTATTTATATTTTTTGAGCTTTGCTGCCTTGCAATTATTGCATTTGGAACAAAATTCAATGTCTTCTCAATAAGAATGATCCTTATATTCTCTATTCTCATGTTAATTAATACATTCATTCCTTTAGTTGGCTATCTCTCTGAAGATATTGGGAAAAAACCAACAATTTCATATGAAATCAATAGCAGACTTTATGCTCAAGATGCCGTTCTAATAAAACGCAATGTATATTATATTATCGCTCGCAGACTAGTGGCTATCGATACTCTTGAACCATTTAATATTGTTACAAAAGAGGAAGTGATAGATAAATTATCAAACACTGAATTAAAATATATTGATAAAAGTCAATCATCATATACTGATACACTGTCTTCACTGACATCTTTGATGCTACTCGATTATCATCGTAAGCCCAGTTCAACAAAATATTCTGATAGTTCAACTGCATTCCCAAGTTGGCCACACATGATGTATAACACTCACAATGAAATACCCTTATTTTCTTACTTAAAAAAAGCGAATAGTTCTTTTTATTGGCAAGCAGACCCAGAATTTGGTTGCAGACGTTCAATTGGTTGGACTTGTTTAAATCCATTACACAGTATTTTCCCACCAGAAATATGGAATTTTTATTTAACCACTCCCTTACCTAAGATTTACCAACGTATTTTAAATAAAAATACTGGAACACCGGATTCACTTGATGAGTTTTTAAAATACATTGACAAAAATGGTATGCCAAAAACCCCATTTTTTGCATTTATCAATGACGCTGGTGGAAATGTGCCATATCTAGTTACAAATGAATGTGAGCCAACCAATTATTTTAATCAAAATTTTGAAGGTTATAAAGCATCGTACCAGTGCACATTGAAAAAAGTAAAAATGTTTATGGAGAAAATCAACAATATAGACCCAGAAGCAATAGTTGTTTTCCAGGGTGACCATGGCTTGAGAAAATTTTTAAATTTAGAACTAACTGAAAAGGAAAAATATCTATTTGCAGGTAGCATTTTCAATGCTATTAAAGCACCTGAAATTTGCTTTGACAAATACGGATTACCAAAAACAAATGTAAATACAATAAGGTTTGCTTTAAATTGTGCTTATGGTTTTAAACTTCCATATAGGAAAAATATTCATTACGAAATTAATCATGATCTTGGAATAGTAGTTGAAAGAAAATTATATGAATGATGCGTAGCATTTAATGGAAACTACAAGATACATTTTCATAATGCTGGGGTCGGTGGTTCAAGTCCACCCATAACCACCAAATCCTATAAGGGTTTCAGAGATTTACTACTTTCTTAAATAATGCTCTGGGATACCCTCGGGGTACACTAGAATGAATTGAAACCCTTCACTTTTTATAATATAAGCCGACCCAACAGCAAATTGAGGTTCATTTACTTTCCCAGATAGCTTCCTTGATAGCCGGAATCAGCACCGATGGAGTAGGCCAATCCTCGCAATGTTGATAGCGGTGGGCAAGGCGAATCATGCCTGATTGATCAACTACAAATTCACCAGGTAGCTGCCAAGGGCTATCTACCAATCCACCATCTGTTCCGTGACGGGATTTTTGCAATTCTGCCCCAGTGTCATAGTCAATTCGAAGGTACTCTTCGGGCGCATCATAGATGATTTGAGAGGGCTTGCCTTCGAGCAGGTCATAGGCCTCATAGACCTGAAAAGTCGGGTCACATAAGACAGGGCAGGGTATTTCATTCTTTTGTGAATATTCTTTTGAACGCTCAGGTTCGCCTTGCCCAACCACTGCGATGGATGCTCCTAACTTTATATAGTCTGCATATTCACTTTTCAGAAGATTTGCACGGTCAACACCACAACTACAACCGTAATGCCGCCAGAACAAGATTAGGGCTGGGCCTTTACTCCAAAAATCACTTAGATGAACCAATTTACCGGAAGTATCTTGTAATTCAAAATCAGGAGCTAAGTCTCCAACTTGTAAAGGTACTTCAGTCCATCGAAGTCGAGTTGGACCTTTCTTCCAAAGCTCTAGCCATTCTTTTTCTGCGGCTTCAATTTGGTTATCTACTAATGATGTCATACTTCCCTCCTTCTACTGGACAAATTATTTGGTGAATTTTCTACATATGATGCAACAGCAATATCTGCTGCTTCTTTTGATTTAAAAGTTACTGTCGTAATTCTTGCTACTGACATTAGTACTCCTTGAAATATTATTAAAGAAATTTAATTATAGCTCAAAAAAAACTCCACCCCTCTTACATCAAAAGAGATTTAGACTACATTTATATCCTCAGGCTATATACTATGTTCAAATTAGCACAAATATATATTTTAATTTCTATTATTGAATAAAGTTAAATGGCCTATATAGTAAACGATAATTGTATCAAATGTAAGCACTTGGATTGTGTTGAAGTATGCCCAGTAGATTGTTTCCACGAAGGCGAAAATATGCTTGTTATTAACCCAGAAGAATGTATTGATTGTGATATATGTGTGCCAGAATGTCCAGTTGAAGCTATATTTCCTGATACCGATCCAGCTGCTGCTAAGTGGTTAGAGTTCAACAGAAAATATAGTATTGAGATGAAGTGGCCAGTTATTACTGAAAACGGAGACCCAGATCCAGAGCATGAAAAATATGACCCGGTTAATTTTCCAGATGGAAAGATGCATTTATTTTCCGAAAAACCCGGCAAAGGAAACTAAGAGGGAGCACCTCTCGTGCTCGGCTAAATATTAATATGCCCTATGTTACACATCAAACGGAATTTGGACTTTTATCCTTTATAGTTATATACTGAGTTCAATAGATTTTCAAATATATGAAAAAACTATTTTCACCTAAGGAGGGGGAATGACTAATTCAGAAAATACACCTATTCAACCAATCAGTGGTACAGTGATTCCACGTTTTGCTGGTCCTTCCACCTTTGCTAGGTTGCCTGAACTCCGGGATGTCTCACATTGTGATGTAGCTATTGTAGGAATTCCATTTGATGCAGGGACCAGCTATCGACCTGGTGCTAGATTTGGACCACAAGCCATCAGGCAGGCTTCAAGGCACTTACGTACACAGTATCATCCGGCATATGACACCGAACCTTTTGCGGAGCAACAAGTGGCTGATGCTGGGGATATATCTTGCAACCCTTACAATATTGAAAAAGCAGTTGTAGAAATTCAAAAGGGGGCAACAGACCTGTTGGGAAAAGTGGCTAGAATAATTAGTCTGGGTGGAGACCATACAATTGCCTTGCCATTACTGCGCGCTGTCAATCATTACCATGGCCCGGTTTCACTCGTTCACTTTGATGCGCATTTAGACACTTGGGATACCTATTATGGAGCTCCCTATACTCACGGCACACCATTTCGACGTGCAGCTGAAGAAAAACTTTTCTTAGAGAGCGCCTCAATGCATGTTGGTATTCGAGGACCTTTGTATTCTAGAGATGATCTAAAAAAAGATAAGGAATTAGGCTTTAAAGTTATACATTGTGATGAATTTCAAAGTGAAGGTATAGACCATGTTGCTAAACGCATTAGAGATCGTGTGGGAGACAATCCAATGTATTTATCGATCGATATTGATGTTCTGGATCCTGCTCACGCACCCGGCACAGGGACTCCTGAGATAGCAGGAATGTCATCACGAGAGCTTGTAGGTGTTTTGAGAGGATTGGCAGGGTTAAACATAATTTCTGCAGATGTTGTGGAAGTTTCTCCAGCTTATGATCATGCAGAATTAACCTCTTTGTCGGCGGCTACCACGGTTTTTGAAATTACAAACTTGTTTGCCTGTTCCAGAAAGCAAAAAACTTAAATTAACTCTGCATAACAATTAGGATGTATTGAGTTGATATTTCTTATGAATCAAATTAAGACAAAAAGATTGGTCTTAAAGAAGCCAACAAAAAAAACAAATAAGAAATTAATTGTTTCTCAAATCGGAGATTGGGAAGTAGCGAAATGGTTATCAGGTGTTCCCTACCCTTACACGGAAAAAAAAGCTGGAGAGTGGTTAAATAATATCAATGATGATGACCTGCTTTTTAGTATATTTAGAAATAATTCTTTAATAGGCGGGGTTGGATTAAGCCTAGAAGAAGATAACGATTTAGATCTGGGTTTTTGGATTGGACGGCGGTACTGGGGTAAAGGTTATGCCACTGAAGCGGCAATGGCACTAATTCAATACGTAAATAAAGAGTTTAACTTTAAACAAATTAATGCATGTTATATAAAAGGAAATACAGGCTCCTCAAATGTCTTAATGAAGCTTGGATTTAAGGAAATAGGTGAGTGTGAAGTATATTTTCTGTCACGTAAAAAAACAATGACTTGCATTAAGCTATTGTTAAAGTCCGATAATAAATAAGATGCTTTTTTATGCCAATAGTTCTTTATACATTATAAATGCATCAACGTAACCAGCACTTTTACTCTTGAATGCTTTGGGTAAATTTCCAACTATAGTAAAGCCGAGTTTTTTCCACAACCGTATAGCGTCTTCATTTGTTGAAACTACAAGGTTGTATTGCATCGCTCTATAACCCAACTCTTTCGCTACTTCTTGAGAGTGTTCACACATGCGGGTCGCTAAACCTTTTCCTCTAGCAGTTTCAGAGACAATATAACCACAGTTACACACATGCGAACCTAGGGCTGGTTGGTTTGCTTTTATATAGTATGTACCGTGTATTTTGTTGTCTTTCCCAATAGCAACATATATCTCCTTTGGTAACTCTATCCAAACCTTATGCGCATCTTCTTCTGAAATTTCAGGGGGATAGGCATAAGTTTCACCTTCACGAAATACTTTTTCAATAATTTGCCATACTTCTATCCAGTCAGATTTTCTATATTTTCTTATGATCATGATGTTGTCGAATATAGTTATTTTCTAGAGTACTTCAATCATAATAGAGTTACTATTTAGTGAATACATACTTTATTACAGTTACAAACAATATTATTCTTCCTATGTTATATAAGAGGTAAAACTTAATCTTACTTGAGTTATGAATTTATATTGAGTTCAAATTTTTGTAAAATTTATTTATTTTTTAGTGTTTTTTCCTCAAAAAAACTTGACATGATGTTTTTGCTACTATAAAAAGTGCACCAATTAACAAATGACGAGGTAAATGTCATGAAAAGAAGAATGAGAAATATCATTAAGCAGCTGAGTCAAGCATATCGTTTTCCGTCTTCCCCCATTTCTAATGACAAACGAATTGCGCGGAGAGTTGCAACAGAATTTCGACATGAATATCCTCCTGGAACGCCAGTAGAATTCATTGCAGATGAAATACTGAGTTGTTGGGAAAGAAATAAATAATAAAAATTTTGGAATCTATAAAGAAAGGTGGATGTAGCTGTGGCAGATCTCCAGTCGGTAGATGCATTGGTTGGCATAAACTAACTGAAGATCGCTATCAAAAAGCACTTATTGAATATAATAAGATGTCAAAAAAACAAAAGACAGGTCGTTACCATGCAAAAGCAATCGATGGTTTAGGTGAATAATTACCCCATTGGCTGAAGCTTAAATGGAGTCCTTACCACGCCCATCTCTTCGGCCATTTTTTTAGCTGCGTCCGAGTTAAACATTGCCATCATGCCTGCTGGGTCAAAAACATCGACAGCAACAATAGCAGTATGGTCATCGACTTTTCCTACTTTAGCATCTCTTGAAAATTGTGCTCTCTGATCAGCTAGGTCATCAAAACCTTTCTTCCAATCATCAAACGTTCCATTATTTATTTCAATCATGACCATTGTATTCACCATATCTCTCCTATATTGTTATAAAAATAAATCTAAGTTATTGGCTTGCTACATTAAATATACCTTCACTGATACATGAAATGTTAATGTTTAGAAAATTTCAGTTTTTTATGAGACCGCAACTATGATTTGCTGGTACAGCCGTCTTTATTTTTTTTGGTGGTTCAAGATTCAAGTTGTCAACTTTATTGACAAAGGTTGCTTTATCAAATTCTAGCCTGATTAATGAGTTGAATTCTTTCTCTTCACCGATAGTACTAACTGTGAAGCCGTTATAGTCGTGACCAGGATGGACAAGCGTTGAATCAGGTAGCGTAAATAATTTGTGTATAGAGTGATAAAGCGTTGACGCAGATCCTCCCTGGAAATCACACCGGCCTGTGCTTCTAATAAATAATGAATCACCTGTAAAGACTTTGTTGTCAACAAGATATGATATGCAGCCAGGAGTGTGTCCTGGTGTTTCTATTACAACAATCTCATGCTTACCAATAGGCAAAATATGCCCCTCTCCAACCATAATATCAGCACACGCTTCCGCGTCAATATTTTCTATTCCTATTACAATTTTAGCGAGAGGGAAGGTTTTTTTAAGTGGACAAGCACTGGTTATATGATCAGCATGAATGTGTGTTTCCATTATAAATTTTAAGTCAAGTTCTAATTCTTGAATTAACTCAATATCACGGTCTATCATAGAATCTACAGCATCAATAATTGCTGCCTCTCTTGTGACGCTGTCAGCTATAAGATAGGTAAAAGTTGAGCTATCGTGTTCAAAAAGTGGCTTGCAAATCAAGCTCATTCGGTAATCCCTATAATCATATTCAGTGAGGTATGTTGATTTATCATTTAGACGTATATGCTCGATGCATTTTTTCTGTATGAATGTAATAATCATACAGCTTTAAGTTTGACGCTGCATGCTTGTCTACAACGACTATTACATTTTTGTGTAGCTGAAGAATGCTTCCTGGAAAGAATGACGATACCGGACCTTCAATTATCTCAGCGACGGCTTGGCTTTTGTGTTTACCCAGACCTAAAAGAAGAATCTGTTTTGCTTCCATTATCGTTCCAATACCCATAGTGATGGCGAGTGTTGGTTGTGTTTCATTATCTTTAAAAAAACGAGAATTGTTTTCAATTGTGTTTTGTGTCAATGTTTTAATTCTTGTTCTTGAGTTTAGGCTTGATGTGGGTTCATTGAAACCAATATGTCCATTGGTTCCTATACCTAGAACCTGAATATCAATTCCACCATGACGCTTTATCATGGACTCGTAGTTTTCACAGCTGGTATCGTAATCATCATCTAAACATTCAGGGATAAAAACATTTTTGTAATTGATGTCAATGTGATTGAAGAGGTTGCTATTCATATAATGTCGATAGCTTTGAGGATGGTCAGGGTGGAGACCCACATACTCATCTAGATTGAATGTAGTAACAGACTTGAAGCTGATTTCTCGTTGTTCGTATTTTTTGATCAGAGCTTTATAGGTTAACACTGTAGAACTGCCTGTTGCTAGACCAAGCACTGCTTTTTCTTTTTCAGAAATAAATTTTCCAATAATATTGGCAGCAAAATTGCTTGCCTTTAATTCAGAGGGAAGAATTACTACTCTCATGATGACTTTCTATTAATTTGTTTACCAGACACCCAAGCATTGTGTACCTTAAAATTCGAATCAAAATGCACTAAGTCAGCTCTATAACCGGGTTTTAAAAAACCCAAATGATTTGCAATTCCTAAGTATTCTGCGGGGTACCGTGAGGCCATAGCAAGTGCTTGATTCAATGGAATGTTGCACTTTTGGTAGGCATTTTTAACTGCGTCAATCTGGGTAATAGATGAACCGGCTAACTTTCCTTCCGAGTTCACGAGACGACCATCTGATTCATTTACCACTTCATCATAAAGTTCAAAAGAGGGCTTACCATGATTAATAGTAGCCATGGAGTCAGAAATAAAGAACAGTTTACCTTTTTGTTTTAACTGATATGCCAACTGGATTAATGATGGGTGAACGTGATGTAAGTCAACAATAATACTTGCAAATGTATTTTCAAAGTGTAATGCAGCGCCAACAACTCCGGGTTCGCGGGCAGATATCTGACTCATGGCATTGAACAGATGAGTAAATCCATCAAGACCGTTTTTGATAGCCTCATCTAACTCATCATAGCTTGCATCACTATGACCAGCAAGGGTTTTTATACCAAGAGATGTAAGCTGCTTCAATTGCTGACTAGAAATACACTCAGGCGCTAGGGTCAGCATAACTGGGAAGCCTTTTAAGGATTCGAACAAATTTAAATAATCAGAGTTAATAGTGCTAATATATTTTTTTTGATGTACGCCTCGATATTTAATATTAAAGAAAGGACCCTCAATATGAATACCCAATAGTGAAGAGTTATTCTTTATTTCTTCAGTAACTGTTTGAATGCATTGCTCAAGAACTTCCAGTGAGTCACTAATAACTGTCGGCATAATACTGGTAGTACCAAAAAATTGGTGCGCCTTTATTATGGTTTTTAAACTTTCCTTGTTAGGAGAGTTGTTAAATAATGCACCACCACCACCATTAACCTGAAGATCAATAAATCCCGGTGCAAGAATACCCTGATCTAATTCTATTTTTTTAAAGTTGTCGGGGATATTATTTTTTTCAACTATATCGACAATAGATTTGCCATCTACTAGCAAAGCGTGATCATCATAGAAACGTTCTCCACAAAATATTTGTGATCCTAATATTGCCTGTTTCATCCTAATTCCACCACATAGTCATAACGGTCGCCACGATAGTAAGACTGCGTATATTCTACAACTTTCCCATTGACATCTTTACCACGCCTCTCCACAAACAAGACTGCACTGCCAGGACTTACCTCCAATTTATCAGCTATATCGTGATCTGCATTTATGGCATGAATATTTTGTTTGGCAGTAACGGGGTTCATATTTTTTCTTTTAAGTGTTTCGTAAAGTGAGTCATCCAGCGCGGTAGTAATTGAGATAATGGAAGCAGGAATAATTGCTATCTCATAAAGCAATGGTTCATTCACTAAAAATCTGATTCTGTTTAGTCGATGAACATAATCCTCTTCTTTCAAATTTAATATTAAAGCTTCTTTTGGACTAGCTTTGCCCTCCTCACGTAAAACAATTCTTGAATGGGATTCAAGACCTCGTCTATTCATATCAGCAGTAAAACTATTCAGAGAAGAAAGATTTTTATGCAGAACAATGTCAACATTATCAGAAACAATAGTGCCAGCACCATGACGTTTTTGTAACACACCAATATCAACAAGTTGATCTATGGCTTTTCTAACAGTAATTCTTGATAAGTTAAGTTTGTTTGCTAATTCTCTTTCAGGAATTAACGAATCACCAGGATTTAACATCCCCTGTTGGATGGCATTATGAAGAGATCGTGAAAGCTGTTTATAGAGAGATTCAGGGCTATCACTAGAGGGAAGTAAATAGTTGATTAAAACGTTTCTTTCAGTCATCAGATTATTGCTTTATTGATTGTTTCGACATTACATTGGCCGTATTTATCATATGGCAATCAAATTATTGGTATTAAATTGGTATTATATTATATATTTTACGTATAAAACAATAATCTGCAAAAAAACACTATTATGAAAACAAAAAAGGTCTTTATCTAGAAAATAAAAGTGCAATAATAATTATATAAAAACAAATTTGCTTTTTAATTGTATCCTGATATATAATACCATTTCATTACCAATTTTGTAACAACACCACCACTTAGAGAATTAACTTTAAAAGTTAATGGCAGAAATTTTTTTTCTCAATTTAGTGGTTTTATTGAAGAGGAGTATGAGTATAGTAGACACGGAATTTGTTTTGGTAAACACTATCGATTCAGATGGTCAATTCTGCTCGGTACTCAAGAATAATAGTGACAAGCCGCTAGATAATTTTCTGATCTGCTTCAGTTTACTTTCTCCTATCAAGTCCGTAAATAATTGTCTTGTCATCACTCAAGTCGGTGGTTATGTAGAGATATCACAACTTAATAAGTCCTCTTTGCTTCCAGGTGAAGAGTGGTCTTTTAAGTATGCTTATGAATATTCTAGGCATAGACCCCTGAACCATACCTGGAGTCCACAAGGTGTTTTTGTAAAATTTCTTGATGGCACATTTATTTCAGTATATGTTGATGATTTGGATTTCCAAGTTTTCTCCTCTTCGGAGTCCATAGCAAAGACTTCATCTAATAAATCGATTGACAAATCTTTGCGATTGATACCACATCCTAGAGAATGGATGCCTAGTGCAGGAGTATGTAATTTAACTCAACCCTTAGGTCTTTCCCTTGAAGATTCAGAGATGGTAACTAGAGCTGTTAGTGCTGCTTCTGAACTTGGTAAAAGACTCGGTTTCAACATTCTATCTAGCAATAATAAAGATCTTATTAGCTATAATACAAAACTAATCATTAAAGTCCAAAAGCATAAAGCAAGTTCTTCATATAACCTAGTTATAACTAGTGATGTTATCGAACTTAATGCTGGTGACGAACAAGGCTTATTTTATGGCTTGGTTACTTTATTACAATTGAACCAAACGTATCACAAATTAATTCCATGCGGCACAATCATAGACCAGCCACGTTTTGATTGGCGTGGCCAGCATCTAGATTGCGCTAGGCATTTTTATGCTGTCGAAAGTATTTTAAAACTTCTGGATTTAATGAGCTTATTTAAACTCAACAAGTTTCATTGGCACGGCACTGACGATGAAGCATTCCGTTTCAAGCTTGATAGTAATCCTGAACTTGCCACTGCCACTGCTAAAAGAGGGAATAACCTTTTAGTCCCACCTATTTTTGGTTCAGGCCCCAATCCAACCGGAGGTTGCTATGACTCTAGTGATATCAAGCGAGTTATTGAGAGAGCTTCATCTAATTATATTGATGTAATGCCTGAGTTTGATTTACCGGGACATAACTTGTCGTTAATTCAACTCTTTCCAACTACCCGCGACCCAAGAGATAAAAGTAACGAAGTTTCAATTCAAGGTTATTTTCAAAATACTTTAAATCCTGCAATGCCTGAGACATTTTTAATTATTGAGCCTTTAATTGATGATCTATGTAATCTATTTCCGGGCGATTATATTCATTTAGGCGGCGATGAGGTGGCACCTGAAAGCTGGAAAAGTTCTCCTGCAGTTGACGCTTTAAAAACAAAATACGATCTCGAAACTAATAAAGATGTCGCATCTTGGTTTATTAATAAACTTTCCGCCAAGGTCGAATCTCATGGTAAAAAAACTGCTGCATGGCAAGAAGCTGAAGAAGGTAGTTACCATGAGAAAAGATCAGATAAGCTGTTGTTTTCTTGGCAAAATCTTGAGTCTGGTTATAAATTAGCTAGAAAGGGTTTTAAGGTTGTATTATGTCCTGCTGAGTATATTTATTTTGATATGGCTCAAAGTCAAACTTATAGTGATCGAGGTGTTAATTGGGCTGCAATTGTCTCCTTAGAGGATACCGTTGATTGGCAGATTATTCCTTCAGATGAGCTAGAACTTGAGTCAAATATTGAAGGAATACAGGGACATCTTTGGAGCGAAACAATTCTTAAGGATAACGACATGGAGTCAATGTTGTGTCCAAGAATTCTGGGACTATCAGAAAGCGCATGGACTAGTCAAAACAATAGACGCAAAGGTGCCGAATTGAATGATTTGGTATTGAATAGCTATAGGGATTTATTTGAAAAAATTGGTTGGGACTTTTATAAGTCGGAAAATTTTGATATCATGTCCGATCCAGCAAAGAATAAGGAGGTTTTAATCAATGAGTGATTTGTTGCAAATGTTCAGGCCAAAAACTAAAGCACAAACAACAACTCTTTTTGCATGGGCTTTAATCGCCCCGGCAGCGATATATATGTTTTTGATAGTTGTATGGCCATTAGTTGAAACATTTCGCCTTTCTTTCACAAATTCAAACTTGGGGACCTTAATAGAGGGTGCAGATTATATCGGTTGGGCTAACTATGAAAAAGCACTCGGTGGTCGCAAGTTTCCTGCGATTGTCAATCGAACCTTTTATTGGATGTTCCTTTCGGTTGGGTTAAAAATTATATTGGGCTTGATTGGTGCCACTTTGCTGGCAAGCAATATCAGGGCGCGTGGAGTTATCCGGGCATTAGTTATGCCACCTTGGATCATCCCTATAGCAATAGGTTGTTTTGGTTGGTTGTGGTTATACAATGGTCATTTCGGTCTCCTTTCAAATTTCGCGGAGATGATTGGTTTAACTGATGGACCATTCAGCTTCTTGGGCTACAAGCAAAGTGCCTTTTATTCAGCAGTTGTGACCGACGTTTGGATTGGTACGCCGATGGTTACCTTATTCTTTTTAGCTGCCATGCAGGGTGTCCCAAGAGATTTGTATGAGGCCGCTTATGTCGATGGCGCCTCACGTTGGTATCGTTTCCGTAGAATCACAATGCCACAAATTATGCCTACTGTTGTTACTATGGCTTTACTGTCTGCTATCTGGACTTTTAATTCTTTTGAGATTATTTGGATTCTGACCGAAGGTGGCCCTCGTGGTGCAACCACCACTCTCATAATTGATACCTTCAAAACAGCTATTTTCAGTTATAAATTTGGTGCGGGCGCAACTCGAGCAGTTCTTGTTGTTCTAATTTTAGGTGTTTTCTCTCTTATCTACCTAGCTGTGTTAGGAAGAGTTAGTAAAAAATTCGGCTATTCTGGGGTAGCAAAATGATGGACAAATACTCATTACTCCACAAGATAGGAATTTACGTTTCAATCGCACTATTTTTAACTTTTATGTTGCTTCCTTTTGTTGAAATGTTCACTGCATCATTGAGACCATTAACTCATTTATTTAGTCGACCTGACGTTCCAGTTGGAGAAACAATGAGCTTTGTTGATTTTATTAGTAGGTTTTGGTCAGATAAAATGAGTTTTCAAGCCTATAGAGATATGTGGGTAACCGTCCCACAACTAGGCCGATATATATTTAATAGTGTATTTTTAGCCACTGCGGTTACTATTTTCTCAATGATTTTTGTGATTCCTGCTGCTTATGCCTACGCACGCTTTAGCTTTCGCGGAAAATCAATTAGTCTTACACTATTTTTAGCTGTCAATATGTTCTCTGGAGCGGTTTTACTCATTCCATTATATAAATTGTTACGAATGTATGGTATGTTGAATACTTATTGGGCAATGATTATTCCTGGTGTCGCATTTCTTGTACCAACAGGAATCTGGCTACTTAAATCATTTTTAGAGAAGATACCGTATGAATTAGAGGAGGCGTCGTTTGTGGATGGAGCTTCACGCCTTTATACATTGCGTAGAGTGATTCTGCCTTTAGCAGTTCCCGGTTTAGTTGTCGTTGGTGTTGCAATATTTATTGGCGCTTATGCACAACAGTTTTTATTCGCAATTACGTTTAACCAAGATAGAGATTACATGCCACTTCCTGCTGGTATATTTGAGTTTATTGGTTATCAAAGAGTTTTATGGAACGAAATGATGGCGGCAAGCCTCATTGGAATTCTGCCCGTGTTAGTTATTTTCCTGTTTATGCAGAAACATCTAATAGCAGGTTTAACATCGGGGGCAGTAAAGGAGTGAGAAGTAAAATACTCACATAAACCGTTACCAGAAAAAATTATTTATTTCTGGTAGCTTGATGTAAAAATAAAGGAGAAGTAAAAATGAAATATATAAAGCGAACACTCTTCTTGCTTGTTATGGGCCTAGGATTAATGGCACCAGTGCAAGCAGAAGAGGTGCATATGATTATGTGTGGTGGCGAAATACGTGCCGCTGACCAAGCTGTGATTGCTGATTTTGAGGCCAGCCATGCTGGTGTTACAGTTAATGCAGAAGCAGTACCTTGGGGCACATGTCAAGACAAGTCAACAACACTAGCTGCTGCTGGTGATCCAGTTGGTTTGGCATATATGGGCTCTCGTACCTTGAAGCAACTAGGTCGTAGTGGCTTGATTGTTCCAGTCACTATTCCAGATGCACAACAGGCAATGTATCAGCCTGGTATTCTTGCCACTGTTTCTGATGGTGGGCAATTCTGGGGCTTTCCACATGCTTTCTCAACGAAAGCGTTATTCATCAACTGTGGTTTAGTTGAAGCAGCGGGTGAAGCTTGTGTTGCTCCAAGAACTTGGACAGGACTTTACAATATGGCTAAGGCTGTTAATGACAATACCTCAGCTGCAGGTATTGGTTTAGCTGCTAAAGACTTTGACAACACTATGCACCAATTCCTTAACTACCTATATAGCAATGGTGGTACTGTAAGTAATGCAGATACTGGTGAGATAACTTTCAACAGTCCTGAGACTGTTGAGACACTAGAATTTTACGGTAAGTTAGCTGGTGTTGCGCAGGAAGGACCAATGGGATATGAGCGTTCTCAACTGACTCAGTTATACAACGATGGTCAGATTGGTATGTATATCAACGGCCCATGGGGCGGTGGTCAACATAATGCTAATATTGCTGAGATAGTTGTACCTATCCCAGCTGGACCAAGTGGCGAAAGCGGTACATTGTTAATTACTGACTCAATTGCGGTATTTAAAGGTTCTGCTAATGAAGGTCTTGCGATGGAGTTAGCTGCTGCTCTTTCATCTGGTGAAGCACAATACGATCTAGATAAGAGTTGGGGTTTAACACCAATTATGCAATATGAGAAAATGATGGATGATGTCTACTACACTACTGACTATTGGCAAGTATTTGTTGATCCAATCGGTAGAGGTGGTCCTGAGCCATTATTTGAAGACTTCAAAGCACTTCAAATGGGTATCAACAGCGCCATCCAAGGCATGATCTTGGGTGAAGGTTCTGCTGCTGATCTAGTGGCAGAGGCTGCAGACACTCTAGCCGAGGGTCTGTAAGTCAACTAGTTGACTAGCAGGAGCAACGGCAACGTTGCTCCTGCACCTAAAAGGCTAACTTCAAAAACATACTTATCTGTTTTCAATAAATTTTAAGTATGTTTTTATGGTTTGCCTTGGGTGTAAGAAAAATAATAATTTACTGCATATCATAATTGATGTGCCATAATCAAGGATAAAAATATGGCGACTTTGCAACTGGAAAATATTTTTAAAAGTTTTGGTGAAACCGAGGTTTTAAATAACATTAGCCTAGGTATTGAAGACAAGGAGTTTGTTGTTTTTGTTGGCCCTTCGGGTTGTGGAAAAACGACATTACTAAGAATTATCTGTGGTTTAGAAGAGGCTTCTAGTGGCAAGGTATTTATTGATGAAGAGGATGTTTCCAATGCACAGCCGGTTGATCGTGGCATCTCTATGGTATTTCAGTCCTACGCGCTATATCCACATTTGTCCGTATTTGAAAACATTGCCTTTCCACTGAGAGTTGCAAAAATTAATGAAGCTGAATTAAAGCAGCGAGTTGATCGTGCTGCTGAAATACTGCAATTAACCGATCGTTTAGATTTTAAGCCCGGACAGCTTTCTGGTGGCCAGCGCCAAAGGGTCGCCATAGGTAGATCAATTGTTCGAAATCCCAGAGTTTTTCTATTTGACGAGCCGCTCTCTAACTTAGATGCTGCCCTTCGTGGAGATATGAGGGTCGAATTGGCTAAACTACACCAAAACTTAAAAACCACAATGATCTATGTTACCCATGATCAAATCGAAGCTATGACTATGGCTGACAAAATTGTGGTTTTGAATGATGGAGTAGTACAGCAATTTGGAGCACCAATGGAGTTGTATCACCATCCTACAACAAAGTTTGTTGCTGGTTTTATTGGCCATCCGAAAATGAATTTTATAAAGACAAACAATACTGTTGTTGAAAGTAACGAATTGACAGTGAAACTTGGTGCAGAAAACATTTCTTTGCCTGTAGAAATAGGAGGGACAAAGTCAGGGGATACAATTGAGCTTGGTGTTCGTCCTGAAGACCTTATGCTTAGCTCCGATAATCAGGGATTGTCAATGAATGTAGAGGTTGTAGAGCATATAGGTGCAACAGCAATCATCTATGGTTCAGCCGCTGGTAATGATGACTTTTGCGCCGTATTGCCTGGAGATACTTTAATTCACCCTGGGCAAACAATCAACTTGCTGATAGATTCTTCAAAGTGTCATGCATTTAATTCACAAGAGATAGCACTGCACAGAAAACAGGCAGCTGAGGTTAGTTAGGGGAATAATTATGAGAACTGGTATTGTTGGTTTAGGTTTAAGGGCTGGCAATGTTCTTAAGATGATGCAAGCCGATATGACAGAGCTGGAATTGGTCGGTTACGTCGACCCAGATCCTTGCGGATTATCACTGCTTGAAGGTATCGCGAACCAACTTCAGCAACATGAAAGTGTAGAAACTCTGATTGCCAAGTCTAGCCTTGACCTACTTTGGGTAGCATCACCAAATCATCTTCATTTGGAACATATCAGAGCCGGACTAGAGGCAGGATTAAAAGTTTTTACAGAAAAACCAATTGTTATCACCAAGTCAGAAAGCTTCAGTCTTGCTGAATTAATACATGAGCACGGTGAAAACCAACTAATTGTGGGTCTTGTGTTGCGTTATTCCCAACACATGAGAGAATTACGACGTGTAATAGATGCAGGAATGTTAGGTCGAATTACATCGATAGAAGCCAATGAACATATTGCACCCTATCACGGGTCATTTTTCATGCGTGACTGGCGCCGTTTAGAAAAATATTCAGGTGGCTTTATGTTAGAAAAGTGTTGCCATGACTTAGATATATATAACAATGTTGTGGGTGAGAGGCCGACTAGAGTTGCAAGTTTTGGTGGAAGAGGCAATTTTATCCCTGAGGAATCTCCGGGTAATAAGCACGATGACGTTTATCAGCAAAAACTATCATACTGGGAAAGTGTCGATGATCCGTTTACCAGTGACGCTGATATTGTTGACCATCAAAATGCATTATTAGAATATCCAAACGATGTTAGTTTTTCTTTCCATACAAGTATTAATGTTCCTGACGAACATCGACGCTTTTGTATTATTGGTAGTCGTGGAATGGCAGAAGGGGACTTCATGAGAGGCAATCTTCGAATCACTGATGCACGAACAGGAAAGTGCCTAGAGGATCACAAATTTAATTATTTAAGTACAGAAATTGCTGGAAATTATCCTGCTCATTATGGTGCTGATCAATTAATGTGTGCAGACATCATAGCATTTCTTCGTGGTGAATCAGATTCATTGCCTGTTGGTCCTAAGGATGCTATAGAGGCAGGTCTAGTTGCGATGGCTATCGATGAAAGTCGAATCAAGGGAGAAATTATTGATATGACTGAAACATGGCAAGAGCTTGATGCACTATATTAAAGGAGAAAGTTTTGATTAAGGGTATAAGTTATCTTTCATTTAAGAATGGACTATCAAATAATGAATCTATAGAGTCTGCTTTAAATCAAACTAAATCCAATGGGTTTGACGCTCTTGAATTGTCCGTTTCAAATGAGGGCGTAATAAATACGAGTACCTCAAAAACTGAGTGTAAAGTTATTCGTCAAAAAATTAATGACTCTGGAATATTTGTTGATAGTATTGCGACCGGTATGAGCTGGGGTGTAAGCCCAACCAGCGATGATGAAGATGTAAGAAAAAACTCTATTAAGCTCCATCAAAATGCACTTAAGGTCGCAAGCAATCTAGAATGCAAGGCGTTATTGTTTGTCCCAGGAGTTGTGAAAAGCCCAATCTCCCCCGAAATCGTTCGTTATGATAGAGCTTTGGAGCGATTAAGATACGCGATTAACCAGCTACTTCCAATTGCAGAAGATTTAGACGTAGATTTGTGCATGGAGAATGTTTGGAATGGATTTTTCTATTCACCAATTGAACTTAGAGATTTTGTAGATTCTTTTGATTCAGAGAAGTTAGGTGTTTATTTAGATGTCGGTAACTTAATTGGCTATCAGCAATATCCACCACATTGGGTTGAGTTGCTACGTCATAGAATTAAAAGGATTCAGATCAAAGATTATAAAGAAAATTTTGATTGGACTGGTAGCTTTAGTTTTTGTGATATTGGCGTAGGAGATGTTCCTTGGAAAGAGACTATCAATGCCCTGAAAGCCATTAACTATCAAAGTACAATTATTGCAGAAATGTTGCCTTGGGATGAGACACTTCTAGCTCGCACATCGAACGCAATGAACCAAATATTTGATTTCAATAGTTCAACTTAAATCTATAAAGCATTATGGCTAAAAAACTAAAAGTTGGCGTTATTGGTTTAGGTAGCATGGGTTCAACACATTTAGATATTTACTCACAAATTGGTGAAGTAGAGGTAGTAGCTATTGCCGATCCAAAAAAAAGTCGACTTGACGGCTCTAACAGAGCCGAAGGTAACATTAGAGGCCAAGCTCAGGGTAGTGTTACAAGACTCGAAGCCAAAAAATATCTTGACGGAATGGATTTGATTGATGACCCAGACATTGAACTAGTCGATATTTGTGTTGGCACAAACTTACATTTTGTTTTCGTTGAGGCAGCGTTAGCGAAAGGCAAACATGTCTTAGTTGAAAAACCATTAGCGCGAACCTACGATGAAGCCAAAAGGATAGTTGCTCTGGCATTGAATTCTTCCACTAATATAATGTCAGCGATGTGTTTACGTTATTGGCCTGCTTGGGTTTGGCTGAAGAAATTGATAAAAAACAAAGAGTATGGCGAGTGTCTTTCTTTGACTTGTAAACGCCAAACCAGCCACCCACCAGGAACATTTTATTCCAGTGATGATGAATGTGGAGGAGCAATATTAGATCTTCATATTCATGACACTGATTTTATTAATTATTGTTTTGGTATGCCAAGGGCGGTTTTCAGTCAAGGCTATAAAGGGCCTAGTGGTGGTATTGACCACGTGGCTACTCATTACATTTATGATCAGTCTCAGAATGCTCCTTTAGTGACTGCTGAGGGGACATGGACAATGCAAGAAGGCTATGGATTCAACATGTCTTATACTGCAAATTTTGAAAAGGCGACGGCTTGTTATTTATTAGATGATGAAGAAACACTGACATTATTTCGATCAGGCTATGAACCTGAGCTAATAAATTTGGATGAAGGAATGGGCTATGAATTTGAAATCCGTTCTTTTGTAGATGACATTCTAAGTAATAAGAAAATCAATATAAATTTATTGAAGCAGGCAGCTGAATCAGTGGCAATTATTGAGGCTGAGATGGTAAGCATCAAATCTTGCTCAGTTGTTGTTTTAGGAGTTGAGAGTTAACTTTTTAGTAACTGCCCAATTTAAACTTATCCCATACTTCTTCAGCGAGTATTGCGATGTTTTTATCGTTGTTTTCGTAAGCTTTTTTAATCCAATGTTTAGCTTCAGCCATATTTTCAACTACCCCTTTACCAAGAACATACATCCGACCTAAATTGTATTGAGAAGCAGCATCTCCTTGTTCAGCGGCTTTAAGAAACCAGCTAAAGGCAAGGGTGTCATCCTTTTCAACGCCATCACCTCTTAGATGCATGTTTCCTAGATTGAATTGTGCATGAACAAAACCTTGATCGGCAGATTTTCGATACCAATTCACAGCTTCTTCATGATCTTTCAGCGTTCCAATACCATAAGCATTCATCCACCCTACATTATATTGAGCCCTAGCGTCACCCTCTTCAGCAAGTGGCAGCCATTCATGAAGTGCTGTTTTGTGGTCACCTGCATTATATGCATCAAGTCCATCAGCAAAGTCAGCACTAGAAACACCAATTAGATTAAATAATAATAAAAAAAGTGATAGTATTTTTTTTAGTGACATGGTTTTACTCAATAAATTTCAACAACATAAATTCTAACGATTGTTAGGGCGTTATATTAACATACTTGAATACAATTATGGAGGCTTGAAAGAGCCTGTTTTTATTAACTAAATAACCCTTTCAGTTTAAAATGGAGTGCTAGTTTAATTTTTGTCATCTAGTAATCCGTTTTTATCTGTAGCGCAATTAAATTATATTCATTTTTACTATACGTCCTTATGTCAATCAATTATAAACTATGAGAAAAACTAAACTTAGGTTGATCGCTTGTTTTTTTGTTTTTTTTGGATTCTTTATGGGTGCTACTCAGGTAGTTGCTGACGAGCTAAAAGTTGCCGTAGCAAGTAACTTTTATCCAACTATGAAAGTAATTGCAAAGCACTTTGAGATAAAAACAGCAGGCTCTACAGGACAACACAAAGTGATACTAATTCCTGGTTCTTCAGGAAAACATTATGCCCAAATCATGAATGGCGCCCCTTTCGA
>CACLHR010000009.1 GCA_902606745.1 uncultured Gammaproteobacteria bacterium | reverse complement strand
CACACCAGTCAGCATAGAATTTAATCACCAGGAGCTTGTTGCTGTTTTCAGTTTCAGAAATGGCTGAATTAATTTGATTTTCAGATTCTATAATCTGAAATTGTATGTTTTCAGATGATTTTACATTTTCACCATAAATCAGCGACTCTATATGTTGTTGTATGTCGCCTCCTCCTTTAATTACAAGTAGCCAAAGAAGTAAGCCATAACCCAATATAATTAAACCAGTAGCTTTAACTAGCATGTGCCATAAGCCATTAGTCTTAGTTAGATTGCTAAAAGCACCAAGCTGAATCGGCGCTATAGTCAGTAAGCTTGCCCAAAGAACAAGAGAGGCAATTGGATTCAGAATACGATCAAGCAGGTACAGTGCAACAGCAATCATGAGAAAACCAAAAATATTTTTAATGGTATTCATCCATGGCCCAGCTTTAGGAAGTGTGTTGACTCCCCATCCACAAATTATTAGTATTGGGATGCCCATTCCTAGTCCCATAGCAAAAAGACTTATACCGCCTTTTATTGCACTGCCGCCAGCTATAACGTAGCTCAGAGCAGTTGCTAGAAATGGTGTAACACAGGGGCCTACAATAAGTGCCGAGAGGAAGCCCATTATAGAGACTCCAACAAATTCACCGCCTGTTTGTTTGTTGCTCAGTTGGGTAAGTTTGTTTTGAAGTTTAATTGGCAGCTGAATGTCGTAAAAGCCAAACATAGAAAAAGCAAGAAAAATAAAAATTAAACTAAAAACAACTAATATCCACGGCGTTTGCATGATTGCCTGTAAATTAATTCCAGCCCCAAAGTAACCGGCAGTTGCCCCAATCAAACCATAAGCAAGAGACATTGAAAGGACAAAGGTTAAAGACATCAGAAAAGCTTTTATGGTGCTAGGAGTTTGTTTTTGTCCAATAATAATGCCAGATAAAATTGGAATCATGGGGTATACGCAAGGAGTCCAGGATAGAGCTAACCCTGCCAACAATGCTCCAAAGAATAAAGCCAATCCTCCCTGCTGAAATAGCTCTCTAGCTTTTAATTCTTCAGTGTTTATTGATTCTGTAGGTTGGCTTTGGACGGTCTCAGTTCCTGAGAGTGAAACCTTAATTAAGTCATTCTGAGGTGGATAGCAAACACCTCCACTCCAACAACCTTGGTATCCTATGTTTAGGGTGAGTGCATCATTTTGGATTTCACTTAAAGTGACTAATATTTCTATTGGTTTTTCGTAAACTCTGACTTCGCCAAAAAATTCATCATTCTTTAATTTAGCCTCAGGAAAGTTTATGCTTGCAATCTCTGCCCCATTAACAACAAAAGAAATTTTATCTTTATAGAGGTAATAGTCTTCCTTAATGAGCCAAGTAATAACAACAGTTTGATTATCAATTGCAACTACAGTTAACGGAAAAGCGTCATGGACTTGGAGTGGATGGCTTTCCTTATTGAGGTTCTCTTGTGGCTGAAGAGCATTATTAATTTGCGAATCGCTACTGGTACTTGTGCTCTGATTAAGCTCAGTATTTTTAGTTAGTTCAGAAGCCCAGTTTTGTGAGAGTGGTGCCAGGACTAAAAGCAAAACAATCGACAAAAAACGCTTCATAAAAGCCTCAAAACTAAGATAAGATTTATTGATTCAGAGGGATATTAATTCAAATTTCTCCAGCCTCTTCTAACACTTTTCTTGCAATTCTAAAACATTCAACACCTTGGGGTACGCCACAATAGATTGCAATGACATGTAATATAGACTTGATCTCTTCTTTGCTCACACCGTTTTTAAGAGCGCCTTTGCAGTGAATCTCCCATTCCTCCATTTTTCCAAGTGCAGCGATCATGGTTAAGTTCATCATCGATCTGGTTTTCTCATCAATTGTGTCGTCTCCCCAACCAAAGCCCCAGCACCATTCGGTCATTTGTTCTTGAAAGTCACGATTAAAATCGTCGGCAGAGGCTAAGTTTTTATCGACATAATCACTACCCAAGGTTGCCTTCCGCTTAGAAAGTCCTAATTCAAATAATTTTTTGTCCATCTTCTTTCTCCATAATTTAGGGTTTACATAAAATATCTAATTATCTAATAACAAAGGGGTTGCCCATAGGTTCTGAGGAGGTGTTAATCCATGTTGTTTTAGTTCTTGTGTATTCATGAATGGAATCTATGCCGGCTTCGCGACTTCCGCCACTTTGTTTGAATCCACCAAAAGGTGATATAGGGGAAATAGCTCTATAAGTATTTACCCAAACAACCCCAGAGTGTATCTTTTGGCTAACGCGATGTGCTCTAGCAAGGTTTTCAGTAAACACGCCCGCGGCTAGTCCAAAATCAGAGTCATTGGCCATTTTTATTGCCTCCTCTTCGGTGTCAAAAGTAATCGCACTAATAACGGGGGCAAAAAGTTCCGTTGATACACTCTCAATAGCTTGGCTGGGACAGTCAATCAAGGTTGGCTCAAAGTACCAACCCTCTGATAAGTAATCAGGACGTTTACCACCAAAAATAATCTTTGCGCCTTGCTTAATGGATCTGTCAATGACGGCATGAGCGCGTTCAACTTGGTGGATTGTTGCAAGGGGGCCAACTTGAGTTTTCTTATCCAATGGGTCACCGACAATTATGGCTTTAGCGCGTTCCTTAATCTTTTCAAGTATTTTGCTATGGATAGATTTTTGAATAAACACACGTGATCCAGCCACACAGCTTTGTCCAGAAGCGCCAAAATTACCTGCAATAATGCCATTCACCGCACCTTCAATATCGCAATCATCAAAGATCAGCATTGGAGACTTACCGCCAAGCTCTAGGCTTACATGGGCAAAATTCTCTGCAGTATTTCTAACAATGTGTTTTGCAACTTCACTGCCTCCTGTAAACGCCACTCTTGCTACCTTAGCGTGAGAGGTAATAACGCGTCCGCATGGTTCTCCAAATCCAGTTAGGATATTAATAACACCAGGCGGAAAGCCTGTCTCATGAACCAATTCAGCCAATTTAAATAGAGCAGCAGGTGCCTGTTCAGATGCTTTTACGACGATCGTATTACCGGCCGCCAAAGCGGGGGCAATTTTAGTTGCCGAGAGGAATAGCTGAGCATTCCATGGCACAATAGCAACTACAACGCCTATCGGTTCACGGGTTGTAAAGACTCTCATGTTTGGTTTATCAATAGGCAGAACTTCGCCCTGAATTTTGTCTGCAAGCCCAGCATAATAGTAGTAGTAATCAGCTACATATTTTGATTGAGCTCGAGTTTCAATCGCTAACTTGCCACTGTCTCTTGTTTCAAGGTCACCAAGCTCATTTGCATGTTTTGAAATTAAGTCACCCAATTTGTGTAATAACTTTCCTCGTTCAGTTGCTGTATATTCAGACCATGGGCCTTTATATAGAGCATCATGGGCAGATTCAATTGCCATATTTGACTCTTCTTCGTTGGCTGCAGGAAAGGTCGCCCAAGGTTTTCCATTGGCTGGGTTAAGTGTTTCGAAGTAATCTACTCCACTACTAAATTTACCGTTAATATAGTGTTGAAATTGTTCCATTCGGCTTCCTTTTTTTTAAGTAAATTCTGGCATTACTTTATTAATAAAAAGTTCTAAAGATTTCTTTTTCTTATCAAAGCTCATGCTGCTATCAACCCAATAGCTGTATTCATCATAGCCAAGTTTTTCGCAGAATTTAATTCGCTTAATAACTTCCTCAGGTGTACCAATAATACTATTTTTACGCATATTTTCAGGTGAATACATCTCAATTTTTGACATTTCTTCTTCACTAAGTTTTTTAATAAGTCCTTGTTCAATGGGTCTTTCGTTCTTGAACCAGGCTCCGAAGTAACAATAGAACCTGGAAATATCTTTTGCACCTTGAACTAATTCTGTTTCTGTTTCAGCCACAAAAGTGTGGCGAAGTACCATTATTTTAGGCCTTGGTTTTGTAGGGTACGATTCACAGGCTTTGTTAAATCGTTCCATCAAAGATTCAACTTCTTCGTCACCTAACCATAGCGGTGTTACTTGAACATTACAATCATTTTCTAGCGCAAAATCATGGGAATTTTGACCTCTTGCCGCAATCCAGATTGGTGGGTGAGGGTCTTGATATGGCTTAGGAGAGCTAGTCGTTTTTGGAAAAGACCAGTGCTCACCATCATGTGCATAGTCGCCCTTCCAAATTGCTTTAATTGCAGGCACTATTTCTCGAAGTGCACCACCAGCATTAAAAGGGTCTATCCCATCAGCCAACCTATCATATTCAAAGGAGTATGCACCCCTAGCGAGACCAAGCTGTAGACGACCTTTAGTAATAATATCGGCCATTGCAGTTTCTTCAGCTAACTTGATTGGATGCCAGAATGGCGCAACAATGGTCGCTGTCCCAAGTTTTATACTGTTTGTATGGTGAGATAAGTCAACCAAATTAGTAAAAGGGTTAGGGGCAATAGTGAAGTTCATACCGTGATGTTCACCATTCCATATGGTACTAAAACCACCCTTTTCTGCCAACAAGCAGAGTTCGATAAATTCTTCATAGAGGTGTGTTTGAGATTGACTCTTGTCAATACGTTCCATATGTGCAAAAAAAGAAAAGTCCATTTCAGATCCTATAAATTATTGTTTGTTTTTGTAATTGCCTCAACTTTTCCTTCAGTTTCTTTACCAACAAATATACCAAAAGCGTTTAATTCTCTCTCCACAATATAACGTTTAAGCATTATTCTACTCGGTTCGTCAGCGAGACGTTCAAATGGAACCTTATCAAACTCATAAAATTGACCAGCTGTGACATAAGATCCATCTTCAACTTGGGCGCGGTAATATATGAGGCTGGTTTTATCATCACTGTTTTCAAAAACTGAGAAAAGATAATGTTCAGTGACTGAAATCTTTAGTTTTTGTAGTTTTCCCAAAAGGCTATTATCGTCATCAACAGAACCAAGCCTAGTTGCCGATGGAAAATATAGAACGTTGTCTGATTCATCTTTGAGCAAGAATATTTTTTTGCGCCATTCAATTAGTGCACCAACAAGTATTTTAGTTTCTTCATTTTCCATCGCTAGTAGCATTTTCTTTTCAAGGCCCAGGTTCACATAATTTCCACGTAAATAAACCAATGGCGTCTGTGTTGAGCTATCGAAAGCCTGGACTTGTCCAATAAGAATGAAGTGGTCACCGGCGTCTATAAAACTATCCTTTATGCAGTCAAACCAAGCAACGGATTCATTTATTATTGGACTGCCAGTGATTTTAGGCTCCCAGTTAATCTGGTCAAATCGATCTGTTGCAGGGAGTGCAAAAGTATTAGAAATTTGATGTTGGCTTTCTGAGAGGATGCTGACCGCGAAATAACTACCCTTAGAAAAGGCCTCTATATTGAAAGAAGCTTTGTCAATACATACTAAGATTAAATGTGGTTCAAGTGAAACAGAAGTAAAAGAATTGGCAGTAAAACCTATCGGTTTGGAGTCTTTATCTAGAGTTGTGACAATAGTCACTCCAGTTGGAAATGAACCAAGTGCTTGTCGGAAGTTACGCATTTCTTCTTTATTCATCAGGATTTTCTTTCTCGGAGTCCATAAAAAATTGTTTAATGATTGGGTTAACTTTGTCAGATGTAATATAGGACATCATATGTGCCTCACCAATAAGAGAGTTGCTGGAACCATTGGGCGTTTCTTTTGCCATTTGTTGAGACATGGCGGAAGTAGAATTTGGATCCTCGTCTCCCGTTAAGTATAGTACAGGAGGTCTTAAACGGGATAGCTTATTTAGAAAAACTTTGTCAGATAAGGCAAACAGTCTGTAAGCCCTGCCATAACCTTGTGGTGATGCATCCGCTAACCATTTACGAACTTTGTCTATCTTTTTTAAGTCATCTGCGCTTGTTTTGTTTTTAAACCAGCGTTCTAATGTTTGTTCAATATTAAGTATTTTGTTAGTTTGTAATATTTGATTGGCTCTATTTAAGACTCCTTTTTGAGCCTCCTCACTTCGATTGAATGCAATATTTATTGGTACAAGAGCCTTAACTTTGTCAGGGTACCTGAGTGCAAAAGCAACACTGATAAGTGCTCCCATAGAATGTCCCACCAAAGAAATTAAAGAAAGGTCAAGATGCTTGAGAAGGTTATTAAGCTGTTCTACGTAATCATCAAGTATGGGTTCTTCTGGAGGTAAAGGGCTTTCACCATGACCAAGAAAGTCATACGTTATAACTTGATAGTCGTTAGAAAAGTATTCAACCTGTGGAGTCCACACATCTCCCCTCATACCAACGCCATGAATAAAAATCAAAGAAGAAGCTTTATCACCGTAAGTTTTAAAGGCAGTGCCATCTTTAGTATAAAAAGTAGATACAACCTTTAGATTGTGTTTTCCCAAGTCACGCACAAACTGTCCCGTATTTAAGTTGCTAAAAATCCTTTACTAGGCACACACCTTTTTTTGCTCACTGCCTGCCGACTTGAGTATGAAGAAAATATAAAGCATTGCTTGTTACGTGTCAAGCCAACATAAACTCAAGCAAATCTATTCAAGATAAATGCTATTATTTAACACTAAAAACTTCATTTTTAACGAGAAAAGCCTATTTTTTGATAACAATTGGGCAAATTAGTTAAATAATGCCAGATAAATGCGAAAAATAAGTAAAATAAGTATAGAAAAGGTGAATATTTGTTAAAAAAAGACACTTATTGGTACTTTTTTAGTGAAAAAAGATGCTTTTTACTTAATTTTATAAAAAAACTAAAATATTGCCTATTGTATCAACATTCTTGAGTTTCACTTTTGTTTCACTTTTTTGTTAGTTGTATTACTTTTAAAAAATCACCAGATATCAGACATCAACTTCTCTAAAGGGGCAGATGTACATTCGTACCTTTCCTCAGGAATTCCATTATTGTAAAACCCTCCAGTTCCATTAGATTCGATCACTATAGTGTAAGAATCCCATTCCCAAAAGTGTTGAACACCTCTAAGAGAGTGAAATGTATCAATATGTGAGTCAGCACCTTTTACAAATAATATACCTTTAGAATCTCCAATTTCTGGAATATATCCAACACTTAATATGTACTCACCATTAACACGCCAATCATAACAATCCCACTTCTTCCAGTCATAAGATTCACTACCAACCTCAACTATAAGAGGTGCTGTACTTGAACAACTAGTTAATATTACTATTGCTATCAGACTAACAATGTTTTTAATCAGTTTCATATGTTAATTCTACTACTGAATTTATTTAACAAGTATAGATTTTCAAAATCATGACTCCATACACACTCTAAAAAGTGTTGTTGGAGTAGGGGTTGTAGAGGGTTGTTTTATTGAACAACAATCACCATTGCTGGTCGAACTAGTCGATCATTAAGAGTAAATCCTACTTGTACAACTTCAAGAACTGTGTTTGATTTTTTTTCAGGCATCGGCACCATAGTAACTGCTTCGTGTAGTTCTGGATTAAATATCTCACCAATGGGATCAACGGTTGCAACTCCAAACTTTTCAAGAGTTGAGTCGAAAACTTTATTGGTCAATTCTAAACCTTCAATAGTATGTTCAAGGGTTGCATTTTTATCCATTGCAGATTTGAGACCCATTGATAGTGAATCTTTCACTTCTAAAAGTGCTTTTACAAAGCCATCCAAAGCATATTTATGAGCCTTTTCTAGGTCTTTTGCAGTACGTCTTTTTAGATTTTCCATTTCAGCTTGAGAGCGTAATAACTTGTCCCAATTGTCTTTAGCTGATTGTTGGGCTTCAGCAAGCTGAGCTTCTAAATCAAGAGATTTTTCATTGGCAATTGAAGCTCCTTCTTTAGCCTCAATACGCTCTTCTTTTTGCTGTTTTTGTTTTTTCTTTTTTGTCATTATTTAATAAACTAATGTATATTTACCATGTTATGTAGTCACTCTTTCGAATATTTCAAGACCTATGTTTAATACAATTGGCATTATAACTAAACGAAAAGATATTACCAGTGAAGAAACTGCAAGGGAGTTAGGTGCTTTTCTTAAAAAACAAGGGGTGTTACTTGTAGAGGATAATAAATCCATTGAGAAAAGTGCAGACTTGATTATTGTTGTCGGTGGTGATGGTAGTATCCTGAGTACAGCAAGAACTTATGTTGACAGTAATATCCCTATTCTTGGTATCAATCTCGGTAGACTTGGATTTTTAGCTGATGTTTCTGTTGAATCTATGATGAATGTAGTAAGTGATATTTTAAATGGTGATTATATAAAAGAGCAAAGATCTTTGTTAAGCTGTCAACTTGAGCGAGAAGGCAATATCTTATCCCAACATTTGGCATTTAATGAGGTGGCTGTGCATCGCAATGAAACCCCTAGGATGATTGAATTTGAATTATCCGTTGATGGTGATTTTGTTAATAAACAACGTGCAGATGGAATGATAGTGACGACACCTACTGGATCTACTGCATATGCACTGTCCAGCGGCGGACCCATTATACATCCTAGTGTTGACACGATTTGCTTGGTATCAATAAGCCCTCATACGATGAGTCATAGACCCTTTATTCTTCATGGAGAGAGTGAAGTTTTGATTTCACTGATAGATTCAGACGACAAGACTACTGTTAGCTTTGATGGTCAAGCTTCTTTTTCAATGTTGCTGGGAGATAGTGTTCGTGTTAGACAATATGATAATTTTATTCACTTAATACATCCAAAGGGCTATGACTATTTTGAAATTATTCGTTCAAAGTTACACTGGGGTCATAAAGTTTAAAACGCTTAAACTATGCTAGATCAACTATCTGTCAAAAATTTGGTGGTTGTAGAAGACCTAAATATAGAGTTTCTGCATGGTATGACTGTTATCACTGGAGAAACGGGTGCTGGTAAATCAATCTTAGTTCAAGCACTCAACCTAGCTATTGGCGGACGTTCAGATGCTGCATTAGTTCGAAATGGGAAAAGTAAAGCAGAAATTATAGCAACATTCAGTCTTGATGGTAATCAAAGCATTCAGTCTGTCCTTGAAGACCTTGATTTGGAAGATAGCAATGAATGTATTTTGAGGAGAGTTATAGGGTCTGATGGTAAGTCTAGGTCTTATGTGAATGGAAGTAATGTGACTTTGTCAACTTTGAGAGATGTTGGCTGTCATTTGATTGATATGCATGGTCAAAATGAACATCAACTGCTACTACGTAATCACCAGCATCGTATTATTTTGGATGACTTTGCAGATACTCATCATCTTTGTGAAGAGGTAAACACCATTGTTCATGGTTACAGACAAGTGGTACAAGAGGTTGATGATTTGAGAAACAGTAATGAGCTTTTATCTGCACAAAAAGACTTATTAAATCACCAACTAGAAGAGCTTATTCAGTGTCAGCTTGACCAGAATGAATTAGATAGTATTGAAAATAACTACAAAATGTCAAGTAATGCCAGTTTGTTGATTGAAAAAATTTCTAAGATACTTAAGTCTTTGGATGATGAGTCGGGTGTAAATAATATTTTGATAGAGGCAGAAGATGTTATCGGCCAAGCGCGAGAGTTTGATGATCGTCTGGAGTCAATTCAATCTTTGTTGTCAAGCGCTCAAGTTCAGATTCAAGAAAGTATTTATGATTTAACGAATTATCTAAGTAAAGTTAGTGGCCAGGAAGTTAATGTCAACGATTTGGAAGCAAGAATTAATATGTTGCATGACTTGGGTAGAAAGCATCGTTGTCAAATTCCAGAATTATTACATGCGCAAAACAGCATTCAAAATAAACTCAATGAATTCGACACTTCTTCCGATAAGTTAGAAGAATTGTTGACAAAACAGAAGCAGCTCGAAAAAGACTACTTCAAAAAATCAAAAATACTGAGCGAGAAAAGACAACATGCCAGTGTGTCTCTTTCAGAAAAAGTGACTGATTTAATGCAAGATTTAGGTATGCCTGGCAGTGAGATACTCTTTTGTCTTAATTCTTATAAAGATTTAATACGGACAAATGGAAACGAAGAAATTATTATTCATGTGAAAACCAATGTCGGACAAGATTTTAAGCCTTTAAGTAAGGTGGCTTCTGGAGGTGAGTTATCACGCATTTCACTGGCACTTTCAGTAGTAACTAGCAAAACCGAGCTTACTCCAAGTATCGTTTTTGATGAGGTTGATGTTGGTATTAGTGGCTCGGTTGCAGAAATTGTTGGGCAGCTTCTGAAAAGGTTATCGGATCGATATCAAATCATTTGTGTCACACATCTGGCACAAGTTGCTGCTCAAGGAAAAGAGCACTTGAAGGTTGTCAAGCTTCAAAAGAGCGGTTCAACATTTACACAAGTCACACCACTCAATCAGGAGCAACGAACCGATGAAGTAGCTCGAATTTTAGGTGGCATTAAGATCAGTGATAAAACAAGAATGGCTGCCGCAGAAATGATTAAATCAAGCGCTTAAATTGTCCAATTTAAAACTATTCCAGACTCACAATGACTTTATAAAAAAAACTGATTTTAATATCTTTTAAGAATGACTTTATTAGTCATGAAAAAGTTGATTCGTAGTCAATAATTTATACTTGGAAGGCTTGACTCTTTGGTGTAAGATTGTATAATATTTCGTTTGTGTATCAGGCAGGGTAGTTGTCGAAAAAAAAGGGGAAAAAAGTGGTCTCAATTTTCCAATCTTCGCTCCTTGTTATAGTTGTTATAGCCTTTGCCATTTATGGTTTTGGACTTGCCGCTCTTTATGGGGCTTTGGTCAGTTTTAGTAATACTTGGCTTTTTGATTGGTATACAAATAAACAAAAAGCGGTAGTCGATGCTGACGCTCAAAAAAGTTTTAGGATGGCAATCAAGAGTAGTGTGCTCAGAATGTTTTCTCTGGCTGCATTAACTTTAATTGGACTAAGCTTGTTAGAACTTGAACCAGCTGCGCTGATTTTGAGTTTGGTAGTTGGACAAGTTGGATTTATTTTGGATAGGTTAAGGCAAAAATAATGGCAAGTGGTGAATTAACATCTAGTGCTTATATTAAGCATCATCTTCAAAATTTAACCTATGGAAAGTTTCCTGACGGTCATTGGGGTTTTGCAGAAAATGCCATTGAAGCGAAAGAGATGGGGTTTATGGCTTTTCATGTCGATACACTTGGATTTTCTTTTGTATTAGGTGTTTTGTTCTTGTTCTTGTTTGCAAAAGCAGCAAAACGTGCATCTATTGACGCGCCAAGCGGTTTCCAGAATTTTGTAGAAAGCATAATCGACTTTATTGATGATAATGTTCGTGGCTCATTTAAAGGGCAAAATCCTATGGTAGCGCCCTTGGCGCTCACAACCTTTATTTGGATATTTTTAATGAATACGATGGATTTAGTGCCTGTTGATTGGCTGCCAGTATTAGCTCAAAAGATTGGTGAATTATTTGGCGCAGACCCTCATCATGTATATCTAAAAGTAGTGCCGACCACTGATCCCAACATGACATTTGGCATGTCGATTGGTATTTTCCTGTTAATTCTTTTCTACAGTGTCAAAGAGAAAGGATTGGGGGGTTTTGTTGGTGAACTAACTTTACATCCATTTGGTAAATGGATGTTACCCGCTAACTTATTTTTAGAAGGAGTGAACTTACTGGCAAAGCCAGTTTCGCTTGCGTTACGATTATTTGGTAATATGTACGCAGGTGAGATGATCTTCATTCTATGCGCACTGTTGCCATTCTGGATACAGTGGAGTTTGTCTTTACCGTGGGCTATTTTTCATATCTTAATTGTAACACTGCAGGCATTTATCTTTATGACCTTAGTAATCGTTTATATGGATATGGCGCACCAAAAGGAGCATTAATTTTTTTTAGTAGTTTTTATATGTAGGAGTAAAAAATGATTACAGAAGTACAAGCAACGTTATTTGTAGCAGGGGCAATCTTAATGGGTCTAGGCGCATTAGGGGCAGCTGTCGGTATTGGTATTCTAGGTGCAAGATTCTTGGAAGGTGCTGCTCGTCAGCCAGAACTAATTCCAATGCTTAGAACGCAAATGTTCATCGTTATGGGTCTTGTTGATGCGGTACCTATGATTGCCGTTGGTATATCAATGTATATCTTATTTGCGGTCGCTGGATAATTTGTTTTTTTAATAAATAAAGGTATTTAGCTATGAATATTAACCTTACGCTAGTCGGAGAAACAATCATGTTTGCGATGTTTGTCTGGTTTTGTATGAAGTTTATCTGGCCACCACTTGTTGAAGCGATGGCTGCACGTAAGAAGAGCATTGAAGATGGTCTTCAAGCAGCTGAGCGTGGTAAAGAAGAGCATGCACAAGCCAAGCAAAATTCTGAAGAGCTACTAGCCAACACTAAAAACCAAGCAGCTGATATTATTGCTAATGCAGACAAACAAGCAAACGTCATGATTGATAATGCTAAAGGTGCGGCCTCTGAAGAGGCGGACAAGATTAAAGTGCATGCGAAGGCTGAGCTTGATCAAGAAATTGTCAAAGCACGTAATGAACTAAAAGGCCAAGTTTCAACTTTAGTTATGCGGGGTGTTAATTCTGTCTTAGAGAAAGAAGTTGATGCCAAGACGCATAAAGACATGCTTTCCAAACTTTCTAAATCACTATAGGTTAGAGCTATGGAACTATCAACAATTGCCAAGCCTTACGCACAAGCGATTTTTGAAATTGCAGAGGAGAATAGCTCACTATCGGAGTGGAGCGAACTATTGAGCACTGCTAGTGCAATTATGGCTGATGACGCTACTCAAGCCTTCGTTGCATCCCCTGGCAAAAGCAAGGATCAAAAGGTTGAATTGATTTGTGTACTACTTGAAAAAGCAACTTCTAGGGAATTGAGCAAACAAGAGTCAGCACTAATAAATCTTATTCTTAATAATGGACGTACAGACGCATTGGGCAGTATTTCTTCTGCATTTGAGTCCGCTGTCTCTAACGCAAATCAGAGTAAGAGTTTTCAAGTTGTAAGTGCATTCGAGTTAACTGAGGCTGAAAAAAAGGCAATCGTTGATGATTTGACAAGCAAGCACAAAACAACAGTAACTGTCGACACTGTCGTTGATGAGACACTAAAAGGTGGTGTGATTATTAAGGAAGGCGACAAAGTAATCGATACATCAATTAAGGCAAAAGTAGACGCGTTAAGCGTGTGCTTGTCTGTAAATTAATTATATATAGAGAGGTTAGTTATGCAATTAAACGCTTCTGAAATCAGTGATTTAATTAAAAAAGAAATAGAGGGTTTTGACTTTTCAGCAGAAGCCCGCACAGAAGGCACAGTAATCAGCGTAAGTGATGGAATCGTTCGTATTCATGGTTTAGCTGATGCACAGTTCGGTGAGATGCTAGAATTCCCCGGTAACACTTTTGGTCTAGCGCTTAACCTTGAGCAAGATTCAGTTGGTGCGGTTGTTCTAGGTGACTACCTTCATATATCAGAGGGTGACACGGTTAAGTGTACAAATCGAATTATGGAAGTACCAGTTGGTAGTGAACTTCTAGGTCGCGTGGTCAACCCACTTGGATTTGATCTTGAAGGTAAGGGTGAAATCAAAGCTTCTGAGTCTCGCCCACTTGAGGTTGTTGCTCCAGGTGTAATTGAAAGACAATCAGTTAGTCAACCCATACAAACAGGCATTAAGGCCATTGACTCAATGGTGCCAATTGGTCGCGGGCAGCGTGAGTTGATTATTGGTGACCGTCAAACAGGTAAAACAGCAGTTGCTATAGATACCATTATTAATCAAAAGGGTACTGGCGTTAAATGTATTTATGTTGCTATCGGTCAGAAAGCCTCTTCAGTTGCGGCGGTTGCTCTTAAGCTAGAAGAACACGGTGCACTTGAGCATACTATTATTGTTTCGGCATCTGCATCAGATTCTGCAGCGCTTCAGTATATTGCTCCATATGCTGGTTGTGCAATGGGTGAGTATTTTCGTGACCGTGGTGAAGACGCACTTATTATTTATGACGACTTAACTAAACAAGCTTGGGCTTATCGACAAGTGTCACTTCTTTTGAGACGCCCACCAGGTCGTGAAGCGTATCCAGGAGACGTATTCTATTTGCACTCTCGTTTATTAGAAAGAGCATCACGCGTGAATGCCGATTATGTAGAAAAAATAACTAATGGTAAAGTTAAGGGTAAGACGGGTTCTTTAACAGCGCTACCAATTATTGAGACACAAGCGGGTGACGTATCAGCTTTCGTTCCAACGAACGTTATTTCAATTACAGATGGTCAGATCTTTTTAGAGACTGACCTTTTTAACGCCGGCATTCGTCCTGCGATTAATGCTGGTCTTTCAGTATCGCGAGTTGGTGGTGCTGCCCAGACTAAATCTATTAAGAAGTTAGGCGGAGGTATACGTCTAGACTTGGCGCAGTACCGAGAGCTAGCTGCGTTTGCTCAGTTTGCATCAGACCTTGATTCAGAAACCAAAGCACAAATTGATCGTGGTCAACGTGTTACTGAACTGATGAAACAAGCACAATACTCGCCTCTGAATGTTGCTGAAACTGCGGCATCACTTTTTGCAGCAAACTCTGGTGCTTTGGACGATGTTGAAGTTAATAAAGTGGTTGATTTTGAAGCTGCACTTTTGGCATATATGAATGCAAACCAAGCTGACTTGATGGCTAAAATCAATGAGTCTGGCGATTACAACGACGACATTGCTGCAGGACTTCAAGCAGCAATTGATGACTTTAAGGCTAACAATACTTGGTAAAAAACTATGGCAGTAGGTAAGGAAATTAGGACGCAAATCTCGAGTATTCAAAATACTCAGAAGATTACTTCAGCCATGGAAATGGTTGCTGCTTCTAAGATGAAAAAAGCACAGGATAGGATGCGGGCTTCGCGTCCTTATTCTGAAAAAATTCTTAATGTTATTGGACACTTAACTCATGCCCATTCTGAGTTTAAGCATCCTTATATGACAGCCTCTACTGACGTTAAGCGGATTGGAGTTATCGTTATCTCAAGTGATAGGGGTCTTTGTGGTGGTTTAAACAACAATTTGTTTAGAAGCCTTTTGAAAGATATAACCGTTTGGCAATCAGACAGTATTGAAATTGAGCTCTGTACGATTGGTAAAAAGGCCACCTCATTTTTCAAAAATACTGGACTAAACATTGCATCTGTTTTGACTGATATTGGAGACACTCCTCGCTTTGATGACCTTTTAGGTGTTATTAAAGTAATGTTAGACCGTTATGATGCAGGCGAGCTTAATCAAATCATGATTGCTTACAACATGTTTGAAAATACCATGACTCAAGTTCCTACTGTTAAACAAATTGTGCCAATGGAAATCACAGAGACTGAGGGTATGGACCACTATTGGGATTATATCTACGAACCAGATGCCGAAGAAGCATTAACTGCATTGTTGGTTCGCTATATCGAAGCCTTAGTATACCAAGGCATTGTTGAAAATATGGCTTGTGAACAATCATCCCGTATGATTGCGATGAAGAGTGCAACTGACAATGCTGGAGATATGATCAAAGAGTTAGGGTTAATTTACAATAAGGCAAGGCAAGCTGCAATAACTCAGGAGATCTCTGAGATTGTTGGTGGTGCGGCTGCTGTTTAGAGATTTATAAAAAAGGAAAAGCAAATGAGTATAGGTAAAATTACACAAATTATTGGCGCGGTTATTGATGTCGAGTTTCCATCAGACGCAATACCAAAAGTATATAACGCCCTTCATGTAACTGAAACGAATCTTACTTTAGAGGTTCAGCAACAGCTCGGTGACAATATCGTGAGAGCTATTGCAATGGGAGGATCTGAAGGATTGAAGCGTGGACTAGAGGTCACTAATACTGGCAAATCTATCACTGTACCTGTTGGCGAAAAGACGCTAGGCCGCATAATGGATGTTCTTGGGAATCCAATTGATAATGCAGGTGATATTGGTCAGAAAGAAGAATGGGAAATTCATCGTGCTGCCCCTGCTTACAACGAATTAGCACCTGCAGCAGAATTGCTTGAAACAGGTATTAAAGTAATCGACTTAATTTGTCCATTTGCAAAGGGTGGTAAGGTTGGTTTGTTCGGTGGTGCTGGTGTTGGTAAGACAGTTAACATGATGGAGCTTATTCGAAACATTGCTATTGAACACTCAGGTTACTCAGTATTTGCTGGTGTCGGTGAACGTACACGTGAAGGTAACGATTTCTATCACGAAATGAAAGATTCAAATGTACTGGATAAGGTGTCTCTAGTTTATGGTCAGATGAATGAACCACCAGGAAACAGACTCCGTGTTGGTTTGACCGGCTTGACGATGGCTGAATATTTCCGTGATGAAGGTCGTGATGTACTTCTGTTTATTGATAATATTTACCGTTATACGCTTGCCGGTACTGAGGTATCAGCTCTATTAGGTCGTATGCCATCTGCAGTAGGTTACCAGCCAACACTTGCATCTGAAATGGGCGCACTTCAGGAGCGGATTACCTCTACCAAGACAGGCTCAATTACTTCAATTCAAGCGGTATACGTTCCTGCAGACGACTTAACCGACCCATCTCCTGCAACTACGTTTGCTCACTTAGATGCTACCGTGGTACTTTCGCGACAAGTGGCTGAGCTTGGTATTTATCCTGCAGTAGATCCACTAGATTCAACTTCTCGACAACTAGATCCATTAATCGTTGGCCAGGAGCACTATGATGTTGCTCGTGGCGTTCAAGGCGTATTGCAACGCTACAAAGAATTGAAAGATATTATTGCAATTCTTGGTATGGATGAGCTCTCTGAAGAAGATAAGCAAACCGTCTCACGTGCACGTAAGATTCAAAAATATTTATCACAGCCCTTCTTTGTAGCGGAAGTGTTCACTGGCTCACCTGGTAAATATGTATCATTAAAGGATACTATTTCAGGCTTTAAGGCTATTCTTGATGGTGAGCTTGATGCTATTCCTGAGCAAGCTTTCTATATGACTGGCTCTATTGAGGAAGTAAAAGAAAAAGCAGCGGAGAATGCGTAAATGTCAGTAATTCATGTTGATGTAGTTAGTGCAACTGAGGAAATCTACTCAGGCGAAGCAAACTGTGTGTTTGCACCTGCTACTATGGGTGAGATTGGTGTCTACCCACAGCATGTGCCACTGATTAGTACACTTAAGCCTGGAGAGGTAAGAGTTGAGACAGAAAATGGCATGGAATCCATTTTTGTTTCTGGCGGCATTATTGAGGTTCAGCCTGATACTGTCACAATTTTTTCTGATACAGCTATTCGTGCCAATGACCTCGACGAGTCAAAAGCCCTTGAAGCGAAACAGCGTGCTGAAGAAGCTATGTCTAATGCACAATCAGACCAAGATGTCTCCACAACCCAAGCTGCACTGGCCGAGTCTATGGCACAACTTCAAATGATCACTAAGATGCGTGGTAAAAGGCGTTAATGAGCCTTAAACAGGATAGACTCAAAGTCAACAATCTTATTATTTAGAACTTTAACGCCTTCTTCTTGAAGGCGTTTTATTTTGAGTTTGGAGCCACCTCCGAAACCACCTAAATCAGCATTTGATTTCACCACTCTGTGACAAGGCACTTGAGGTGCAAAGGGATTTTTATTCATTGCATTACCTACAGCTCGGTGTGCTTTAGGTCGGCCCACCATTTTGGCAAGACCACTATATGTAATCACTTTGCCAGAAGGAACCTTTTTTAAGGCTTTATAACATTGAGCTTGAAAAGATGTCATTTAAGATGTGACTTCATTAAGTCGTCATACTTACTATGAGCCTTAAGTAGGAAATCACATACTTCTCTGACAGCGCCATTACCACCGCTATTCTCTGTAATAAGTAGTGCGTGTTCTTTTACAAAAAGGTGGGCGTTTGCAACTGCTATTGGTAGGGCAATTTTTTTCATGACCGTTAAGTCCATAACGTCATCACCAACAAAAGCCACCTGGTCGACATTCAAAGAAAGTGTCTCCAGGATTTGTTGCATTTTTATATTCTTATCTGATTGATCTTGGTAACAGTGCTTGACCCCTAAACCTTCCATCCTATGAGCTACAGAAGGGGTGCTTCTTGATGATATCACGGCAACTTCAAAGCCTGATGAAAGTAGCATTTTTATGCCATAACCATCCAACGAATTAAATTTTTTCAATTCTTTGCCAGAGTCATCAAAATAGATACCACCATCTGTTAAAACACCGTCAACATCCAAGACTAGAAGTTTTACTTGTTTTGCTATTTCAATTGTGTCATCATCTAATTTCATTGTGATTTATCTAGCCATTGATTTTTTTGTTGATATACATTTGTTGAACAATTGACAGAACGTTGTTGGTAACCCAGTATAGTACCAATCCTGCTGGGAACCAAAAGAAGAAAATCGTAAATATAAATGGTAGCATCATCATAATCTTTGCTTGCATTGGGTCTGCCGGTGGTGGATTAAGTCGCTGCTGAAACCACATAGAGGCACCCATAATTAACGGTAATATAAAGTATGGGTCTTTCATAGCTAGGTCTGGCAAATATAAGAATGGAGTTTGTCTCAATTCAACCATCTCTATGAGCACCCAATAAACTGAAATAAAAACTGGAATCTGAACCAAGATAGGTAAACAACCCGCCGCAGGATTGATCTTCTCCTTTTTATATAACTCCATTGTTTTTTTACCAATTTTTTGCTTATCACCTTCATAAGTTTCTTTAATCTTTTGTAACCTAGGTGCTAATTTTTTCATGCCTGCCATCGAGCGGAATGATTTCTCAGAAAGTTTATAAAAGGCTAGTTTTATAAGAAATGTTAAAGCAACAATAGACAATGCCCAGTTAACAATATAGCTATTGATCCAGTGCAGAACTACCGACAGGGGTTTGGCAACAATATAAAGAATGCCGTAGTCGACTGTTTTGTCTATGCCAGGGGCTAGAAGTTCCAAACGTGCATGTTCTTTAGGGCCAATATAGAGTTGGTTATTTGCAAGCGTTGCTTGATTTCCTGGAGCGATTTTTAGACCTGGATTAACCGTTGTCAAAAGATATTTACCATTATTAGATTTGGTTGAATAGGTATGAATTTCGTTTTCGTTAGGAATCCATGCGGTAAAAAAGTAGTGCTGAAGCATTGCACCCCAACCGCCTTTGGAGACCATCTTAGGTGAAGAGTCAAAATCTTCGAAATCAATTTTTTCGAAAATTTCTTCGTCGTTATAAGTTGCTGCCCCAGAGTAATGTCGCATGCCAATCATGCCTCCAGAGTCATCTACACTGTCACGCACTAGCTGAGTGTAACTGCTTACGGTTTGTTCAATGCCGCTGTTATTGGTAATTTGATAGTTAACCTCAACAATATAGCTGTTAGGTTTGAAGTGGTAATTTTTAGTTACGAGGACACCGTTGTCGCCTTTCCAAGTGAGTGGCACAATGAGTTCGTCTTTATCCCCTAGGAAGTAATCTTGTTGATCAGAGGAGTATTCTGAATGGTGAGTTGGCATCTGATCAGCCGGCAGAAGGCCACTTTGTGCTTGGAAAATACTTCCAGTATTGTTGCTTAGTAATTGAAATTTGTCTTCTGAGTTTAACTCTTTTGGATACTTATTTAGGTAGGCATTAATTATTGTTCCACCTTTATGTGAAATTTGCAATGTCAACAAATCTGTAGTAACAGTTGTATAAGGTCCTTGGGTAATAGATTCGTTCATTAATGGCGTTGTATCTTCGACGATAGTAGCAACAGGACTAGGCACATCTGAGACTTCAGGAACATCAATGGTGTTGTTTTGTGAATCAGAAGCAACTATGCTGGTTTGAGTTATAGTGTTGCCATTTTCGTCAGTTGTTTTGGTTAGTTCCCATTTATCCCAAAGAAGAAATACAGTTAAGAAGATTGCGATAAAGAGGAATATTTTTTGAGTATTCATGGCTGTTTTCTTGGCTTCAATTAGTTAGGTAACTTTTTGGGTACGGGGTCAAATTTTGCTTCAGACCAGGGATGGCACTTGCTGATTCTTTTTGCGCCAAGTCCTATACCTCTAACTGCGCCGTGAGATTTGATAGCTTCAAAGGTGTATTCTGAGCAACTAGGTATATGGCGACAGTTGTTTCCAAGCAATGGACTAATTAGCCACTGGTAGCCCTTAATTAATATAAGTAATATGTAACGCATTATGATTTAAGTCCTTGGTTAGCTTTTTTTAACAAAGATAGTAGATCTGATACCAATTCTTGGTTATTCGTATTAGGTATTTTTTTTATCATCACTACAAAGTCCAGAAGATCGAATTCATCTTGATGCTGTCTAAAGGTTTCTCTCGCTAAGCGCTTAAAAAAGTTTCGATCAACCGCTCTTTTACATATCTTTTTAGAGATTGCGAGACCTAGCCTTGGAATTGCTTGCCCTGAGGAAATGGCTATCAACTTCCAAAACTTGCTCTGAGAGTGCATACCCTGTTGGAAAATGTGCGTGTAGTCTCTAGCTTTGGTTATACGCGCACCTTGAACGAGCGAGCGATTCATTATATTAAGCGGCTAAGCGTTTGCGGCCTTTTTTTCTACGTGCACTTAGGATGGCACGACCAGCACGCGTCTTCATTCTGGCTCTGAAGCCATGATTACGTTTACGTTTTAGTACGCTTGGTTGAAATGTTCTTTTCATAATGAATATCTACTAACAAAAATCTTGGAATTTTACCATACTTGCTTAAAGTCATTATATTTGTTAAATGACAGTTTGTATGCTATAAAATCCTTAATAAACTCAAGCTTTGATAAACATGTGGATAACGAAACAGGTATATTATTAAAATACCTATCATATGGATTAATATCGATTGATCAGGTGGTTGAAAAATGTGCGTCTTGCCCTTAAGTAGTCATCCAAGCGTTTCTGTTTCTTGGTTTTTCAATTGAAGTGACAAAGGCGATGTTGTGAATTATGTATTAATTTGATGAGGCTATATGACTAATAATATTCTGGATGTATTAACTTTCATGTTCGATATTTTGTTTGAATCTGCTGAGCAGGATTCAGCACAAGAGGTGGATGACGATCTTTTAAAGTCTCATCTATCTGACGCTGGATTTGACGCTGATCGAATCGAAAAGGCATTGAATTGGCTGGAAAATATTGCCGCACTACAAGACGGAAGGATTACTGCCTTTGATACCACTCATAATTCTATGCGTATCTACAATGAGCTAGAAAAAAACAAACTCGATGCAAAGGCCAGAGGTTTCATTATGTTTATGGAAAATATGGGCCAGTTAAGTGCGAGTCAGCGAGAAATAGTCATTGATCAAGTTATGTCATTGGAAGACTCAAAATTGACTATTGATGATTTAAAGTGGGTTGTTATGATGGTCATCGGAAATAGTGCCGAGACACCCGTTCCAGCCCAATGGATTGAGTCTGTTGTGTTTTATGATGACAACCCTACCTTACAGTAGGATAATTTATGTCAAAAAATCTTGTTATTGTCGAGTCACCGGCGAAAGCAAAAACGATTGAAAAGTTTCTAGGCCCTGACTATATTGTTAAGTCGTGCATAGGCCACATTAGAGATATGCCTAAGAAAGACATGGGCATTGATTTAAATAATAATTTTCTCCCCACTTATGCAGTTAGTGGCGACAAGAGGAAAATAGTTTCTGATCTTAAAAAATCAGTCAAAGCGGCTGAAAAAGTCTACCTTGCGACCGATGAGGACCGTGAGGGTGAAGCGATAGCTTGGCATCTACAACAAGCATTGTCACTAGCAGAAGATACTCCAAGAATTGTCTTTCATGAAATTACCAAAGGCGCCATCACTGATGCCATAACTAAGCCTAGAACGATTAATTCAGATCTTGTGGACGCACAACAAGCAAGGCGCGTTATTGACCGACTTGTCGGATTTGAAATTTCTCCTGTGTTGTGGCGCAAAATTTCTGGCGCACGTTCAGCGGGAAGGGTGCAATCCCCCGTTGTGCGATTAGTAGTTGAAAGGGAGCGTGAAATTACGGCACATAGCCCTGTAAGTAGTTATAAAGTTAAGGCAACTCTGAGTGATGAGACGAATGAATTGTTTGAGGCGAAGCTCAATGAAGATTTTGCTACTAAAGAAGATGCTCGAGCTTTTGTAGAGAATATATTAGAAGCCACTATGAAGGTCATTTCCATAGATACAAAACCTTCTAAGCGTTCTCCTAAGGCCCCTTTTATTACCTCAACTTTGCAACAAGAGGCATCTCAAAAATTGAGTTTTTCTGTAAAGCAGACAATGTCGATTGCACAGAATTTATATCGCGAAGGTGCGATTACTTATATGCGTACTGATTCATTAAGCTTATCAGAGGAAGCAATAACTGCTGCACAAGACGTGATAGTTTCAACCTATGGTTTAGATTTTCATCAAGCTAGGAGATATAAAACTAAATCATCTAGTGCTCAAGAGGCACACGAGGCCATCAGGCCGACAGATTTAACCAAGCCAAGCATTTTGGGTTTAGATGATCAATCGGCCAAGCTATATTCTTTGATATATAAGCGCACATTGGCATCCCAAATGAGTGACGCACAATTACAAAAAACCAAGATCAATATCGATATTGAAAACCGAAATGAGCACTTTATTGCCGATGGTGAGGTGTTGTCCTTTAGCGGCTTCCTTAAAGTTTATGACTATATGGCTAGTGAGGATAAGCTGTTACCAAAACTTGATATTGGGGGATCTTTGTCGTTGATCGGTTTAATTTCAAAAGAATCGTTCTCTCGAGCAAAACCGAGATATACAGAGGCATCATTGGTGAAAGAAATTGAACAGATGGGCATTGGAAGACCGTCCACTTTTGCAACGATGATTACAACGGTGCAAGATCGGAATTACGTTATTAAGGAGACACGTGAAGGCGTTCAGCGCGATTATCAACAGATTGAGATTGTGGATGGTGTTATTTCGGAATCAACTCAAAGTGAAAACACTGGTGCCGAAAAAAACAAGTTATTTCCAACAAGCGTTGCCTATATATTGGTTGACTTCTTATTAAACAACTTCAGGAATATTATCGGTTACGAGTTTACTGCCAATCTTGAAAGTGATTTTGACAAAATTGCAGAAGAATCTAAACCGTGGACTGGCGTTGTTCGAAATTTTTATGATCCATTTCACGAGCAGATTCAGCTTGCAAAAGATGTGTCCCGAGATGAGACACACGGCAAGAGAGAATTGGGTGAAGACCCCGATACAGGTAAAACCGTTAGTGTTCGTTTTGGGCGTTATGGACCATTCGCACAAATTGGCCATCAGGATGATGAAGAAAAGCCAACTTTTGCATCATTGAGAAAAGGACAAGATATCGAAACTATAACTCTTTCAGAGGCACTAGAGCTTTTTAAAATGCCAAGAATTTTGGGTAAGACAGATGATGGAGAAACCGTTAAGGCCAACTATGGACGCTTTGGCCCCTACATTCAATATGGAAAAAAATACGTCTCTTTGAAAGACGTTTCACCTGAAGAAGTTACACTTGAAACCGCTTTGGAGTTAATTGCTGCTAAAGATAAATTTGACGCTGAAAGGGTTATCAAAATTTTTGATGATTCCGATATTCAGATTCTAAATGGTCGCTTTGGACCCTATATTTGGAATGGAAAAAAACGCGGAAAAGGACAAAAAAACGTCACTGTTGAAAAAGTATTTGGAGACAAGGCACCTATCGATTTGACACTTGAAGAATGTAAAAAAGCTATCGAAGGTAAAGCAAAAGCTAAGGCAAAAAAGCGTAAAAAAAGCTGATTCTAAAAAAACAAGCCAATCACATCAATAAGTTGTAGCTATCCGATTGTCTAGTATTTTTTTCTATGCTGTGGGAAAATCCCTACTTTAAAAAAAATAATGTAGAGAGCACATGACAAAGGTTAAGATTTGTGGTTTTACAAATGCTGAAAATGCGCGGCAAGCTGCCCTTGCTGGTGTAGATGCTATTGGCTTGGTGTTTTATGATAAATCTCCTCGCCATGTCAACATAGATGTAGCTTGTGAAATTGTTGCTGCTCTACCTCCTTTCGTCAATAGGGTCGGTTTGTTTGTTAATGCCAATCCAAGCCTAATCGATGAAGTTCTCTGTGAAGTTGCACTTGATACATTACAGTTCCATGGAGACGAAACTAACAGTGAATGTTTGCAATACGATATGCCCTTCATTAAGTCAGTTGGAGTATCTTCAAAGACTGATCTTAAAAAGATTGCCAGCGACTTCTCAAAGGCTAGTGCCTTATTACTGGATTCTTATAGTTCCAATACCTATGGTGGCACAGGCAAACCTTTCGATTGGTCCCTAGGATGCGTTGAAATTGACTTACCCGTGATTCTTGCAGGCGGTCTTAATCCAGACAATGTAGCTGAAGCTATCAGCCAAGTGAAGCCTTACGCAGTGGATGCTTCAAGTGGTGTTGAAAGTGCAAAAGGTGTTAAAGATATTGATAAAATAAAATCTTTTATTAGCAACATTCGTTCATGAGTTATAACCTACCAGATGAAAAAGGCCACTTTGAACAATACGGTGGTGTTTTTATTGCAGAAACTCTAATGACAGCTGTAACAGAACTCAAACTTGCCTATGAAAAGTACAAGGATGACGCAGACTTTTTAGCCGAATTTGAAAATGACCTTAAGCACTATGTTGGCCGTAAAAGTCCACTATATCACGCAAAAAATTTAAGCAAGCAGGTGGGTGGCGCTCAAATCTATTTAAAACGAGAGGATTTAAACCACACCGGAGCTCACAAAATAAACAATACTATAGGTCAGGCGCTACTGGCTAGTCGAATGGGCAAAACAAGAATCATTGCCGAGACTGGTGCAGGACAACACGGTGTAGCTTCAGCTACCGTTGCAGCAAGGCTTGGCTTAGAATGCGTAGTTTATATGGGCGAAGTTGATGTTGCCCGTCAAGCTCAAAATGTCTATCGTATGAAATTACTGGGTGCCTCCGTTGTTCCGGTCACTGCGGGCTCTAGAACCTTGAAAGATGCGCTGAATGAAGCAATGCGTGATTGGGTAACTAATATTGACAATACTTTTTATATTATTGGTACCGTTGCAGGACCACACCCCTATCCAATGATGGTAAGAGATTTCCAGTGCGTTATTGGTAAAGAAGTAAAAGAGCAGTTTAATGACCAAGTTGGAGGCTTGCCAGATGCGTTGGTTGCCTGTGTCGGAGGAGGCTCAAATGCGATCGGACTTTTCCATCCTTTTATTGAAGACGCCTCAGTTAAGATTTATGGTGTTGAGGCCGCAGGTTACGGTATTGAAAAGGGACCCGTTGCTCACGCAGCTCCTTTGTGTGCAGGCAGTGTTGGTGTCTTGCACGGCAACAGAACCTATCTTATGGAAGACCCAAATGGACAAATAATCGAAGGCCATTCTATTTCCGCTGGACTTGATTATCCTGGTGTTGGTCCAGAGCATGCTTACCTAAAGGATACTGGAAGGGCTGAATATGTCTCTGTTACAGACAAAGAGGCATTAGAGGCTTTTCATTTACTAACAAGAGTTGAAGGCATATTGCCTGCACTAGAATCTGCACATGCTGTCTCTTATGCTGTTAAGTTGGCTCAACAATGGTCAAGTGACAAAAATATAGTTATTAACCTATCTGGTCGTGGTGACAAAGACATGCACACTGTTGGTGAAATTGAAGGTCTCGAATTCTAACAAGCAGGTTAGATATTAGTCAATAATTCTGTCATAATGCTATTACTCTAGTGTTTTTTATTAGCGCTTGAAAGGAGAGAAATTATGCAAGAGGAAAAATCAGTTCTGAGAGAACGTGCAGGTATCTTTGCTATATATCTTGTTGTATTGTTCATTAATGCTTTTGTTGATTTAGGCCACAAAATCATCATTCAGAATACAATTTTTATGATCTATGGTGAGCAAACACAGCTTATTTTGACTGCCATAGTGAATGCTATGATTCTTGTTCCTTTTATCCTCCTATTTACTCTTTCTGGTCATCTTTCTGACAAGTTTGCCAAGCCTCTTATAATGCGCTGGAGCGCTTTTGCAGCTGTTTTAATCACACTGTCGATTACCTATTGTTATTATCAGGGAGCGTATAAATCTGCATTCGGCTTTACACTGCTTCTTGCAACTCAGAGCGCTATCTATTCCCCGGCTAAGTATGGCTATATTAGAGAGTGCCTAAAGAAGGCTGGATTGAGTATAGGCAATGCTTATACTTCTGCAGTCACCTTGACATCAATTTTATTGGGTACGGTTTTCTTCTCCTATCTTTTTGAACTTTATCTAGGAGTTAAGGAATACTCAACACCTGAGGAAATATTGCTTCATATCGCTCCAGTTGGTTGGGTCTTGGTGGGTCTGTCAATGGTTGAATTTTTGGCTACCTTTGGTGTCCGTTTTTACGCTACTAAATTTAGTGAAGTGAAGTTGTCAGTACAAAAACTAATTACGCTCCATTACTTAATGAACAATATTCGAGTCATAAAAGGAAACCAAATCATTTGGTTTTCAATTTGGGGGACGGCTATTTTTTGGGGAATGTCTCAAAACCTTGTTGCGGTTATTCCTGCACTTGCCAAAGTTAATTTGGGGGTTACAAGTCCACTTATGGTTAATGCGATGTTGGCACTCTCAATTTTAGGAATTATGGTAGGGGCTTATGTTTCTGCAAGAAAAAGTGTCAATTCAGTGAAAGTTAATAACATATATACGGGCTCAACTACGATTACAGTTTGCGCGATTTTGGTGCCTGTTGTTTCCACCTTAAGTTTCATTCCAAACTCCACAGCTTTAATAATAGTATCAACCTTAATTCTGCTGTTTGGCGTTGGTGCAGGTATGATGCTGGTTCCGCTCAACGCTCTAATTCAAGCTCACTCGGCTAAGGATGGTTTGGGGAGTGTACTGGCGGGTAAGAACTGGATACAGAACATGGCTATGATTGGTCTTTTATTGCTTACGGTTTTACTTGCTAGATCTAATGTGAATAGTGTCTATATACTTTACTTGAATGCATTGATAGCAGTAGTTGGATTTACTGTTGTGCTTAAAAGATTAAAAGCGATTCTATAGTAGTGCGACAAATCGCCGGCTATCTTTTGTTTGTATGGCGTTATCGATTAAAGGTAAAAGGTATCGAAAACCTTCCAAAGTCAGCCCCAGTATTGCTTTTAGGGAATCACATTAGTTGGATAGATTTTGCTCTCATACAGTGGGCAACCCCAAGAACGATTCGATTTGTAGTGCACGAAGATTACTACAACATGCTAATTTTTAAGTGGGTTCTGATCGCCGTTGGTGCTGTGCCGATCAGACCATTAAATAGTCGTAATGCAATGCAGAATATTGTCAGTTTATTAAACAAAAATTGTGTCGTTGGCATATTCCCTGAAGGGGAAATTTCTACCAACGGTGAATTGTCTGACTTGAAGAGGGGTTTTGAAAAGATATTATCGGAATCAAGGGATGACGTCGTTGTGGTTCCTTTTGGAATTAACGATATGTGGGGCACTTTTTTCTCCAAAGCACCAAAAGAAATTAAAAAGAAACAAAAGTTTTGCTTTAGAAGAGATATTCATATTAATATTGGATCACCCTTAAATGCTAACGCAACCAGATCCGAAGTTAAGAAGTCTATTAGCGATTTACTCATTTAATGGTAATATCAGTTCTATTTTCAAAAACAATAATTAATTAAAAGGTGATGATATGAAAAAGATAATAGTGGTTGGTGCGACAGGTAGACTCGGCAGAGAGGTTGTTGATGGCTTGAAAAAAGATTATGAGGTCATCCGTGCCGGACGTTCTGGCCCTGATCTTAAGCTAGATGCTTTTGATTTTTCAAGTGTCAGCGAAGTGTTTGCCAGCGTCGGCCCTTTTGATGGATTAGTGTCTTGTATCGGTGGCGCCCCTTTTAAGCCGTTTGAAGAACTTACCATGGAAGATTTTGCGAGCGGACTATCGACCAAATGTTTGAGCCAATTAAATTTAGCGAAAGCAGCTATTCCGTTTTTGAGTGAGAACGGGTCAATCACATTAACAAGTGGCATCATAGGTGATGAGCCCCTTCTTTCGGGAGCATGCGCTGCTGCTGCAAACGGTGCTCTAAATATGTGCGTATCAACTTTGGCCGCAGAGTATGCAGGCAAACTTCGAATCAACATTGTGTCACCATCGATTATTGAAAACTCTGTCGATGATTATGGAATGCTTTTCGATGGCTTTGAGCCAACATCAAAAGAAAGCATTATTCATGCATATCGCCGCACCATATCAGCGCCAATTACGGGTCGTGTGTTACGATTAACAAGATCGTAAAAGAGAGTTAATATATCTATTGGCAATTTAGTTTTTTTAATGTTAGTATTCACCCTATTCTTAAAGCACTAATTATTTCGTAAGAGTTAGCGTATGACTGATCACAAGAGAAAGAGAAGGGAAGGCGGACGGTCCGCGAAGATTGCATCTAGAAAGAAATCTGCGCAAATAGAAGCGCCAAGGTTTTTGTCACGCAAAATTCCATGCTATGAGTTACTTAGTGAAGAGGAATTGGTGAGCATTGAAGAACATGCAGACTGGATTCTTCAAGAGGTTGGTATCGAGTTTTGGGGAGATGATGAGGCCCTAAAACTCTTCAAAGATGCTGGTGTCACAGTTAAAGGCAACAGTCTGCAATTTGATAAAGGGCATGCCAGTGAGCTCTGCAAGACAGCTCCTAAAGAGTTCGAAATGCATGCTCGAAATCCAGCAAGGTCAACGATATTCGGTGGCAATAGATTGGTTTTTGGGCCGGCATATGGACCCCCTTTTGTTTACGATCGAAAGAGAGGAAGGAGACAGGGGACTATGGAAGATTTCCGTAATTTGGTCAAACTTGCTCACATGATTCCTTGGCTACACCATACAAGTGGCACAGTTTGTGAACCGGTTGATATACCTGTAAACAAACGCCATTTAGATATGGTGTATGCACATATAAAGTATTCCGACAAGCCCTTTATGGGCGCTGTTACTGCACCCGAGCGTGCCGAAGATTCGGTTACAATGGCGCGCATTGTTTTTGGCGACGAGTTTCTAGAGTCAAACTGTGTTATTCAGGGCAATATCAACGTTAACTCGCCTCTGGTTTACGACAACACCATGTCTGGAGCTTTGAAAGCCTACGCGAGAGCTAATCAGGGTGTTGTTATAACGCCCTTCATTCTTGGCGGTGCCATGTCACCAGTTACCATGCCGGCAGCAGTCGCTCAAGCCCATGCTGAAACTATGGTGGGTGTTGCTTTGACGCAATTGATACGACCCGGCTCGAGTGCCGTGTATGGAAATTTTTTAACAACAATGGACCTTAAGTCTGGGGCGCCAACATTCGGAACGCCTGAATCTACTCTGGCAACCCTAGCGGTTGGACAGATGGCACGGAGGTTGGGATTGCCTTTTCGGGCTGGCGGTCATTACACGGCTTCCAAAGTGACTGACGCACAAGCCATGCAGGAGTCAGCGGATTCAATGTTTCCAGCTTTTTTAGCAGGGGCAAATTTTATCCACCAGGCGGCTGGCTGGCTAGAGGGCGGTTTAGTGGTAGGTTATGAGAAATTTATTCTTGATTCAGACCGTCTTGGAATGTTGCATCGGATGGGTGATGGAATGACTATAAATGAGAATTCTCTAGGTTTAAGTGCCTTCAAGGAAAACTCTCCAGGTGAGAATTTTTTAGGTACAGAGCATACTGGAGAAAATTTTGAGACAGCAAACTTTCGCTCTGAAATAGCTGACAATAATTCTTTTGAGCAGTGGGAGGAGGATGGTTCTAAGGATGCCGAAGAGAGGGCTTACGAACGCTGGAATGCCATGCTCGATGAATATGTAGAACCACCAATGGATCCTGCAATAGATGAAGAATTGAAAGACTTTATAAGGTTGAAGAAGGACAGTATGGATGACGAGTGGTATTAAACCTTGTCACCCACCGCTCGAGCCAAACCTTCCGGCTTAGCAAGATTTTTATGGGCTTCGTAAACAGCCTCAACTCTATCAATAACTAGTTCACTAGGCGTGCTGGCGCCACGGGTTTTTAGATTGACATGTATCAGCATATGTTCAGCAGTCGCCAGCAATCTGTCGTCCTCATGATAGAGGTAATGGAATAGGTGAAGTTTTTTACCGGCACCATGGATGACTTGGGTTGTTGCGTAGACTCCTTCACCGATTAGAACTTCATCTAAATGGCGAATATGCGTTTCCACAGTAAAGTAGGAACCTATACTAGATATGTATTCTTCATCAACACCAACAATAGCCATCATTTCAGTGGTGGCATCTGAAAAACATTCCAGATAACGTGATTCAGTCATGTGGCCGTTATAGTCGGCCCATTCTTTACGTACCTTGGTTTTAAGCGTCAAGAGTGGAGTTGTCAGGTCAAGTTTTGCAAAGTCTGTGCGCTTTTTTGCTCTATTTAAACGATCTTCAAACTCTTTCAGGGCGTTACCAGCGCCCCACCGGTTCTCCTTCAAGACCTTTAAAAAATCTACCAAGTTGTCGTCTCGTTTTTTTTCTAATTCGCGAATGCTAAATTGTCCAGATTGCTCATCAGATTGGTTCGAAACTTTATCCACTAATTCCTCTGTAAACTCAGGGACATCCATTAGATGAGTCCAGGGCCACTCAAGACATGGTCCAAATTGTGAAATGAAATGACGCATTCCAGCCTCTCCACCTGCCAGTCTAAAGGTTTCGAATAGACCCATTTGTGCCCAACGCAAGCCAAACCCAAAACGTATAACGTCATCAATTTCTTCGGTGGTTGCGACATCGTCATTGACCAGCCAAAGCGCCTCTCGCCAGACTGATTCGAGGAGCCTGTCGCCAATAAATGCGGGGATTTCTTTTTTAATATGTAACGGGAACATGCCAACATTAGTAAAAATACTACTGGCCCTTTCAATCAATTCTTGAGATGTTTTAGAACCACCTACAATTTCCACCAAAGGAAGAAGATAGACTGGATTGAATGGATGGGCTACGATGAGGCGTTCGGGGTGCTTCATTTTCGCTTGTAGGTCTGATGGTAGGATGCCTGAAGTTGAGGAAGCGATAATTGAATTATTATTGGCGCTCAATTCAATCTCATCATAAACCGATTGTTTTGCCGACAGTCTTTCCGGGACAGCTTCGATAATGATATCGGCAGATTTAGGAAGATCTGAAACCGAGTTTACGAATGTAAGAGTGCCTCTGTTTGGTAGTTCAGATGTAAGTAGTTGAGTGTAAGCTCTATCAGCATTTTGAATGACCTTGTTTACATTTTTTGGAGCATCTTTTGAGGGATCATAGACAGCAACATCGATACCATTTAAAAGAAATCGCGCTATCCAGCCACTGCCAATAACGCCTGCACCAATAATGCCAGCCGATTCAATCTTAGTCATTCTATCCCCAGCGTTTCACTAGCTTCATTTTGTCGCGCACGTCTTGCGGTCCCATAATAGTGCAACCCATGCCTTGTGCGGTCTGTACAGCTTTCTCAACGAGTTCTTCGTTGGTTGCAAGGACACCACGTTTGAGATAGATGTTATCTTCAAGCCCGACACGAATATTACCTCCTGCTAGAACTGCCAGGGCGACATAAGGCAATTGGTTCCTGCTAATTGAGAAGGCAGAAAAGGTCCAATCTTTTGGAACATTTGATGTCATTGCGAGAAATGTGTGGAGGTCATCAGGTGCGCCCCAAGGTATACCCATACAGAGTTGAATCATTACAGGGTCATCAATTAGACCTTGCTCTTTGAGCCAAATTGCAAACTGTAAATGACCAGTATCAAAAACTTCAATTTCAGGTTTAACCCCTAGCGCTTGAACTTGTTTCGTCATTTCTTTCAAGACTGAAGTGGTGTTGGTCATAACGTAATCACCTTGGCCAAAATTCATAGAGCCGCAATCAATGGTACATATCTCAGGAAGAATATTTGTGACATGTTCAAGACGCTCTGTTGCACCAACCATATCGGTTTCTTTCTCATTTAAAGCTAGCGGGTCTTCTGCAGAACCAAAAACCATATCACCACCCATTCCAGAGGTTAGATTCAAAACCATATCAACCTTCGACTCTCTAATGAAATTAACGACTTCAGCATACAAAGCAGGATCACGAGCAGGTGTACCTGTTTTAGTGTCTCTAACGTGGATGTGAACGACAGCGGCGCCTGCATGGGCTGCTCCAATACATGAGTCAGCGATTTGCTGGGGTGTAATCGGAATTTTGTCGGACCTTCCCGTTGTATCACCAGAGCCGGTAACGGCGCAAGTAATAAATACATCTCTTGATGGCTGTAGGTTGATCATAGTAATTTCTCCAAATATAGAGGTTTCATTTTAGACAAAATAAATTGAGATTTAAATATGTTACTGCTGAACAAAGGCTATGCTATACTTTTTCCGTTATAAATTTCACATTATACGAAATGAGCATATTTACCAGTTCAGAATCAACATTGCAAGTAACGATTTTGGTATTACCTGAATCCTCTATGTTGGTACTTGCATCTATGATAGACCCGATGCGGGCTGCAAACCGATTATCTGAGACCCAATGTTTCACTTGGAAGATTGTTACAACTGATGGTCTATCGGTTGAATGTACATGTGGTCTTAAGATTACACCAGACGGAAAACTTGAATCAGTTAAAGATGGAAATCTACTTTTTATTGTTTCTGGTTTTAAACAATTTGAATATATTTCTAGTGATGAGATAAGATTGATCAGAAGATTTTCATCAAAGTTTGAGGCAATAGGCGGCGTTGATACCGGGGCTTGGATTTTAGGAAAAGCTGGATTGCTAGAAGGTAAATCTGTTACAACTCATTGGGAAGATTTAGAAGATTTTGAAGATTATTTTAGAAACACCAACGTTCAACCGGACCGTTTTGTTATTGATAAAGATGTTGTTACAATAGGTGGTGCATCACCAACCTTTGATTTTATGCTGCATTTAATTAGATCAAGACTCGGTTACCCTATGGCTTTGGAGGTAGCCAGTGTTTTTGTATATGATGAAACACATTTCTCAACTGACGCACAGCCACTCGTATCATTGGGGCTGTTGAACGATTTTGAACCACGTGTCACTAAAGCAATACGCATCATGGAGTCACAACTTGACGAACCAATTACGGTTACTGATGTTGCAGAGAGATTGAATATTTCTAGTCGCAGATTGGAAAATCTCTTTCAAATGCATTTACAAACTACTCCAGGAGCGTATTATTTAAATCTAAGGCTGCTTCGTGCAAGAAAGTACGTCACAGATACGCTTTTACCAATGCAAGAAATAGCTATCAGAACAGGCTTTAACAGTCTTTCATCATTTTCAAGGTCTTTCAAGAAAAGTTATCATAGTTCACCCAGTGCTTATCGTCAGAAGTAATTTTGCCGTAGTCCACTAGTAACTCTAAATATTTTTTGCATACGAATGCAAATACTTACTATAATAAATAAGGCCTGTGCTATAATTGTTTGCAATCGTATGCATAATTTTATATCTAATGCTTCAGGTGCATAATACTCAGAGAAACTATGGCTGAAATTCAATTAAAAAATCTTACAAAGCGATGGGGTAGTTTTGTTGGTGTAGATAACTTCAACCTTACTATTCATGATGAAGAGTTTCTTGTGTTGCTTGGCCCTTCAGGTTGTGGTAAGACGACTACTATGAGAATGATTGCAGGGTTAGAAGATGTTACTGAGGGTGAAGTAATTATCGATGGAAAAATCGTTAATGGATTGGAACCAAAAGACCGAGATGTTGCAATGGTTTTCCAGTCATATGCGCTCTATCCAAACATGAATGTTTACGAAAATATTCGATTTCCACTAAAGGTACGAAAGATTGATAAAGAGCTTCATGAGGAGAGAGTAATGCGTGCCTCTGGAATGGTTGAGCTTGATGACTTTTTGCATCGCAAGCCATCCGAATTATCTGGTGGTCAACGTCAACGTGTTGCCCTGGCTAGAGCAATTGTTCGAGAGCCTACTGTGTTTTTGATGGATGAGCCATTATCGAACCTTGATGCTAAATTGCGAGTCTCTACTCGTGCACAAATAAAAAATCTACAGCATGAATTACGTGTTACAACCATTTACGTTACCCATGATCAGATAGAGGCCATGACACTTGCTGATAGAGTTGTTGTTATGAATGCTGGCGCTATTCAACAGATTGGAACTCCAAAAGAAATCTATAACAAACCTGCCAACAGTTTCGTTGCAGGCTTTATTGGTTCTCCTGCTATGAATTTGATGCATGGTTCAATTAATGATGGCATCTTTATTGGTGAAAACGTCAGAATCACAGGATTAAATAAAAAGCATTCTGGTGAGGTAACTCTCGGGTTCCGTGCTGAAGATGCATCCATTGTTGAAAGTGAAGGCGAGATTAGTGGCCCTGCTTTTTCTGTGGAGCTTTTGGGTGATGCGACGATGGTTTCCATTAAGGCTGGAGGCGAAGTCGTTTCCGTCAAATCTGAGAAAAACTACAGTGCTGAAATAGGTTCTATGGTTATTGCACATATTCCAGGAAATCTTTGCTTGCTGTTCAGTAAGGAAAATGGAGAGATGTTAGAGAACTAAAGGTTGGAGATATAAAAAATATGAGTTATGACGAGAAATCAAAAAAAACACTTGCTGTAGTGAGGGCAATGGAAGAAGCTTTGATTGCTAAATCTAATGATATGGGAAAGTACTTCCATAAAGACTTTCGTTGGATGGGTAATCAGGGCTGCGGCACCAAAAACAACCTTGAAGAGTTCCGTAACAATTGGCAGCTACCGCTTAGAGCTGCTTTTTCAGATCGAATATATAAAACAGATAGATGGCTAGTTGATGGTGAATGGGCTTCATGTTTTGGACACATTGACGCAATCCATAGCGGTGAATTTATGGGTGTTGAGCCAACTAACAAAAGAGTGAAAATTCACTACACTGATTTTTGGGAAGTTAAAGAGGGTCTCATAACTGACAACTGGGTAACGGTTGACTTTCCAAGTATTTTGGCACAGCTTGGCGTTGACGTATTTAACGGTCAAGGCTGGGAGGTCTACGATCGTGGCGAAAAAAATCCTCCAAAACCTGAGTAAGTGAGAGCATTATGACTATTAAATATTTAAAGAAAGGCAAAGATGAAGCAGACCGAGCAGTAGATGATGCAAAGGTTAGTAAGATCGTCGAAGATACACTTCAAGCAATTGCAGAAAGAGGTGATAAGGCTGTCAGAGACTTCTCTATAAAGTTTGATAATTACAACCCAACATCTTTTAAGTTGAGTTCAGCCGAAATTGAAAATCTAATAAAGCAAGTATCAAAACGTGACATTGAAGACATCAAGTTTGCTCAATCTCAAATAAGGAAATTTGCTCAATCCCAGCGAGATTCAATGTTAGACATAGAAATTGAAACCATGCCTGGAGTAATTCTCGGGCACAAAAACATACCCGTGCAATCTGTCGGTTGCTATGTGCCTGGAGGCAAATTCCCAATGGTAGCCTCAGCGCATATGTCAGTGGTAACAGCAAGTGTTGCAAAAGTTCCCAGAATTATTGCTTGTACTCCACCATTTAAGGGTGAGCCAAATCCAGCTGTGATTGCAGCCATGCATTTTGGTGGTGCTCATGAGATTTATGTAATCGGAGGCATTCAAGCGGTTGGTGCAATGTCGCTTGGCACTGAGACTATAAAGTCTGTTGACATGATGGTAGGTCCGGGAAATGCATATGTCGCTGAAGCCAAAAGACAATTATTCGGACGCGTAGGTATCGATTTACTTGCCGGACCAACAGAAACCATGGTAATAGCCGACGACACAGTTGATGCTGAACTATGTGCAACTGATTTACTTGGTCAGGCTGAGCATGGATATGATTCTCCGGCCTTTTTGGTGACTAATAACCAAAAACTTGCAGAAGACACCCTTTCTGAGATAGATAGAATATTAAAGATTCTTCCAACTGCGAATACTGCCTCAGTAAGTTGGAAAGATTACGGTGAAGTCATTCTTTGTGATAGTTATGAAGAGATGCTAAATGTTGCCAACGATATTGCCTCTGAGCATGTTCAAGTTATGACCGACCGAGACCACTGGTTTTTGGATAATATGCATTCTTATGGTGCACTGTTTTTAGGACCCAGAACCAACGTATCAAATGGTGATAAAGTAATCGGAACCAATCACACTTTGCCTACTAAAAAAGCGGGTCGTTACACTGGAGGACTGTGGGTTGGTAAATTCCTCAAAACACATAGCTATCAGGAAATAACCACTGATGAAGCGGCCACCAAGATTGGAGAGTATTGTTCTCGTCTTTGTATATTGGAATCATTTGTTGGGCACGCTGAACAGGCCAATATTAGGGTTCGTCGTTATGGTGGAAAAGACATACCTTATGGAGAAGCTGCAGAATGATTGAATTACCTGAAACTCCATCTATGTCGCTTAATGGTCGTAAAGCAATCATCACTGGCGCTTCATCTGGAATTGGTTTAGGATGTGCTGTTGCTTTGGCTGAGGCAGGTGCACATGTATGTTTATCTGCCAGGAATAGTAATAATCTCAATAAAGTTTTGGAGGCTATTCAAGCAAAAGGTTTGAGTGCAGAAGCCATAACTTTAGATGTTTCTGATGTTAAAGCCTCTCAAGAAGTGATTTTGACTAACGGACCATTTGATGTTTTGGTGAATAGTGCTGGTTCGGCTCGTCACACTCCTTCCAAGGATACGAATGAAGAGGATTTTGATGATGTAATGAATGTCAATCTTCGTGGAGCTTATTTTTTGACTCAGGCCGTGGCGAAGGGGTTAATTCAAAACAAGAAGCCAGGCTCTTTGATCAATATTTCATCCCAGATGGGCCATGTAGGAGGTATTGATAGAGCCGTATATTCTGCATCCAAGCATGCAGTAGAAGGTTTTACCAAAGCTATGGCAATTGAGTGGGGGCCATATAATATCCGAGTCAATACAATTTGTCCCACATTTATTCGTACACCATTAACGCAAAGCACTTTCAATAACCCTAAGCATAGAAGTTGGATTGAAGAAAAGATTAAGCTTGGTCGAGTAGGTGAGGTTGAAGATATCATGGGAGCGGTAGTATTTCTAGCGTCTGATGCATCTGCAATGATCACAGGTTCGGCATTGATGGTTGATGGAGGCTGGACGGCAGATTGATGGCAACTAAAAAGATAACCTCACTAGAAGTGGCAAAACTAGCTGGCGTGAGTCAGTCCGCAGTTTCACGGGTTTTCACGCCTGGCGCCTCTGTTTCAAAAAAAACAAATGAAAAGGTTCGTAAAGCTGCTTCAAAGCTCGGCTATCGTCCAAATATCTTGGCTCGATCATTAATTACAGGAAAGTCAAGAATCATTGGTCTCGTTGTTGCACATCTAGACAATTATTTTTATCCGGAAGCGTTAGAGCTCCTTTCTAATGCTTTACAAAAAAAAGGCTACCATGTATTGGTTTTTATGGTCGCAAAAACAGCAGGAAACATTGATGATATTGTTGATGAAATTCTTGATTATCAGGTTGATGGTATTATTCTTGCTTCTGTTTCAATGTCTTCAAACCTGGCAAGTCGATGTAATGCTGCAGGGGTTCCTGTAATTTTATTTAACCGTACACAAGATGACGATAGGCTTTCAGTTGTTACTTCAGACAACTTTCTTGGTGGAAAACAAGTTGCGCAATTCTTGATTGCCGGAGGTCACAAGCGAATAGCTTATATTTCTGGCTGGGAAGGTGCCTCAACTCAGCGTGATAGAGAAAGTGGCTTTGTTGATGAGTTGAAAAAGCAAGGTAGATCTCTTTATGCTCGCGAGGTTGGTAATTTTATTCAAGACGATGCTCGACAGGCTGCACGCAAAATGTTTACCAATGACGAAATACCCGATGCAGTTTTTGTAGCAAGTGATGACATGGCATTTGCAGTAATGGACGTTATTCGTTTTGAACTGGGATTAAAAATACCAGAACACGTTTCCGTTGTTGGTTATGACGATGTTCCTATTGCATCATGGCCTGCTTATGATTTAACAACTGTTAGACAGCCTGCGAATCGTATGGTCGCAGAAACTGTTTCAATTATTCTTGAAAGCATTCAAGATCAGGACACGAAGCCACGTCGAATACAAATAGATGGACCACTTATCATGCGCGGTTCAACAAGAATTTCAAATAACGCATCTGGGGAAAATGAATAATGAAAGGTTTTAATTCAAAATTTGAAAATTTTCCTGATTATATAAACGGCATTACCTATGAGATCTGGGAAGAGGAGAATGGTGTAGAAAAGTTGCACGAGTATTATGCGTCCGATGTTGTAATGAGAACACCTTCGTCCATCATTATTGGCAATGAGGGTGTAATTGCAGCGACTGAAGCCACATTATTAGAGTTCCCAGATAGGAAACTTATTGGTGAAGATGTTATTTGGTCGGGCTCCCCTGAAGAAGGTATGTTATCTTCACATCGTATTATATCTACAGCAACACATTTGGGTGACGGCCAGTTCGGTAAAGCAACCGGTAAAAAGTTGACCTATCGAGTTATTGCCGACTGTCATGCAATTAATAATCAAATCAACGATGAGTGGCTTACACGCGACCGTGGTTCTATGGTTCTTCAAATGGGATGGACGCCTGAGGATTTTGCCAGACAGGAAATTGATCGTGAGGGTGGTCCTGATAACTGCGTACGGCCATTTTCACCCTCAATTGATCAACCCGGACCCTATAACGGAAAAGGAAATAAAAACGAATGGGGCGAAAAGTACAGTGATATTCTTAATCGTATTATGAATTCTGGCATATCAATTATTCGTCAAGAGTATGACCGTGCCTGTCAATTGGAGTATCCAAGTGGCGTTACAGGCCACTCTTATGTGAATGCTGAAACCTTTTGGATGGGCTTGAGATCATCTTTTCCAAGTGCATCTTTTGCGATTGAACATCAGATAGGACGTGCAGATTCAATGATGCCTCCAAGGGCTGCAGTCAGATGGACTTTAAAAGGGAAGCATGATGGTTTGGGTTTGTTTGGGGAACCAAGCGGTGCAGAGTTATATTTGATGGGTATTTCTCATGCAGAATTTGGCCCTTGGGGTCTACGTCGTGAATACATTGTATTTGATGAGACCGCAATTTGGAAACAAATTATTCTAAAAACAGGATAAAAAAATGACGGCTCAAGAAATGGAATCCCACATTGTTCGCTATGATGACTTGAAACCTTGCAAAACGGCATTTATTGATGCACATACGCCTGGCTCAGATCAAAAAGATAACTTCACGATTATCGGCCCAGGAGTGTCAGAAAGTCCTGATCAACATGTACATATTTCTGAAACACCAGGTTTTAATATAGGTGCTGCTGGACAACCACCTAAATGCATTAACTCATTGCATTCACATACAACAGCTGAGGTATTTTTTGTTTTGGAAGGCCGCTGGCGATTTTTTTGGGGCAGGTGGGGCACTGCTGGAGAGGTAATTGTTGAAGAAGGGGATATATTTAATGTACCTACTGGAATGTTTCGGGCTTTCGAAAATATCGGAAATGATTACGGTATGCTTATGGCGATACTCGGTGGTGATGATGCTGGTGGTGGAGTGACATGGGCTCCACAGGTAATTGAGGAGGCAAAAAAATATGGACTCATTTTGGGTGAAAATGGCTTATTGTATGATATCAAAAAAGGTGAATCTCTCCCTGAAAATGTTAATCCAGTTCCATTACTAACAGAAGAGGATTTAAAGAGTTTTCCTGAAATTCCTTCTGAAGACGTTGTTCGAGATTATGTTGCTCGATATTCTGTTTTAACAGGATTAGCTGACTCTTTGCCAGTAAAAGTGATTGGAGAAGACGGTTTATTAATGGATCGTCCTGGTTTTGAGGTTGATTTTCTGACTGCTGATTCAAGTACAAAAAATATGTATTCAACCAGTCGCCATGAAGTACTCATGATCATGAAAGGACACTGGAATCTAAGTTGGGATGGAGGCAATACTGTCCTTGGACCCGGCGACACTTGTTCTGTACCACCTAGTTTAGAGCATCAACTCTTCCCCGCTAATTCTCAAAAGTCAAGTCTTTTCCGTGTCACCAACACCGATGATCCTGCAGGTTCGACTTGGAGAGGATAGACATTCTAATACTTTATTCAAGGAGCAATAAATGAGTAGAATTTTAACAACACACGTAGGCTCACTGCCTCGCTCTCAAGAGGTTGTAGACTTTATTTTTTCCCGAGAAAATAACCATGAATATGATAAAACTGAGTTTGATGTATGCATGAAAAAAAATGTATCGGATACCGCTGAAAAACAAAAAAACGCGGGCATAGACATTGTGAGTGATGGTGAAACTTCCAAAATATCCTATGCAACTTATGTCAAAGACAGATATGCAGGATTTTCAGGTGATAGCCCTCGCAACCCACCCGAAGACTTGAAAATGTTTCCAAGCTTTCTACAACGGTTAGCTGATGATGGCGGCACCCCACAATATGCTCGTCCAATGTGTACCTCTGAAGTAGGTTCAAAAGGTCAAGGTGAACTGGAAAAAGACATTGCTAATTTGAAATCAGCAATGGAGACTCATGGTATTAAAAGAGGTTTTATGAACGCAGCCTCTCCAGGTGTTATCTCTCTTTTTCTGCAAAATGATTTTTATCCAACAAGAGATGCTTATCTTGCTGCTCTTGCAGATGCAATGCGAGATGAATATGAAACTATTGTTGCATCGGGACTAGATTTGCAACTAGACTGCCCAGATTTAGCACTCTCCAGACACATGTTATTCAATGATCTGTCAGATACAGAATTTCTGAAAATCGCAGAATCTCACATGGAGGCACTTAACCACGCATTAAAGAATATTCCAAAAGAAAAAGTGAGGATTCACATATGTTGGGGAAATTATGAAGGACCACATTGTTGTGATATTGGCATGGACAAGGTTTTTGGAACATTAATGAAAGCGAACGCTCGCTACACTCTATTTGAAACTTCTAATCCACGCCATGCTCACGAATGGACAGTTTTTCGTAATCGAAAGAATGAAATTCCAGATGACAAAATACTCGTACCTGGTGTTGTTGACACCACAACAAATTTTGTTGAACATCCAGAGCTTGTTGCGCAACGTATTGAGAAGTTTGTCGATATAGTTGGAGTGGATCGAGTGATTGCTGGCTCTGACTGCGGATTTGGAACTTTTGCTGGTTTTGGTGCTGTAGATCCAGACATTGCTTTTGCTAAATTAAAGTCACTATCAGAAGGTGCTACGCTTGTAAGTAATCGACTATGACACCTCTGGTAATGATTCCTGGAATGATGTGTGATGAACGCATTTTCGCTCCACAAATAGAAGAGTTTGTCTCAAAGAGATCAGTGCATATTGCAGATATTTCTAAACAGGACAATATTAGTGATTTGGCAGCGGATGTCTTAAGTAATGCACCGCCAAAATTTTGTCTTGTTGGGCATTCAATGGGTGGTATTGTTGCTATGGAGATATGTGCACAAGATCCAAAGCGTATTGAAAAATTAGTGCTAATTGATACTAATCCACTAGCTGAATTAGAGGAAGTAAAACTTAAACGTGAGCCTCAAATTAGTGATGCTTTGTCAGGAAAATTAGTAAATGTTATTCGTGATGAGATGAAACCCAACTATTTAGCGAGTAGTGAAAATCAAGATATTATTCTAAATATCTGTATGGAGATGGCACTTTCTTTAGGTCCTAGAGTCTTTATTAATCAATCAAGAGCTCTTCAAGGGAGGAGTGATCAACAAAACAACCTTAAAGTTCTGGATATGCCTGTACTGATAATTTGTGGCTCAGAAGACAAATTATGTCCCATAGAGAAGCATGAATTGATGCATAATATAATTAGCAATTCAAAGTTAGAGGTAATCAAGAATGCTGGCCATTTGCCTACATTAGAGCAACCAGCAAAAACCACGGAGGTATTGAAAACATGGCTCATGAATTGATAGATTCTGAATTACTTGCGCTTCTTCGATCAGTAGACACTCCAACAGTGTGTAATGCTATAGAAGTAGCACAAGGTAAGCGTGGTTTTTCACAATTTACAAGAGGCACTATGGTGTCTTCAGACCCAGAGGGCAGCGCTTTGGTTGGTTTTGCTAAAACAGCAAAAATTGCAGCCTTAGAACCTCCAAAAGAAAACCAAGACATAATTAAAGTGCGCAGAATGAATTACTATCGTTACATGTCAAAAGTTGATGGTCCAGCTGTAGTTGTCATTGAGGATGTGGATTATCCTGAATGTATTGGCGCATACTGGGGTGAGATAAATACTAAGGTTCATAAAGGTTTTGGGCTATCAGGAGTTCTGACTAATGGTGTAGTTAGAGATCTCGGAGATCTTGCAGAAGACTTTCCAGTTGTCGCTGGTTCAATTGGCCCCAGCCATGGCTTTGTTCATGTTCGTGAGATAGATACGCCTGTTAGTGTCTTTGGTATTAAAGTCTCACCAGGAGACCTAGTGCATGCAGATCGTCATGGAGCTGTTGTAATTCCTAATGAAGTAATACCTATTTTGAAAGATGCAGTTCACAAGTTGTTTGCTTCAGAAAGGCTCATATTAGATCCAGCAGAAAAAACAGGATTTAGTTTTGATGATTTTAAAAGTGCATGGGAGGATTTTGAAAAGTCGCGTACCTAGTTATAAGTGATTTATTTCCTGAGATGCTCTAAAATTTATTCAATTTAAAAGGTAAAAATCATGTCGATATATGATCGTTCACTCTATTTGACATATGCAGATGCCTTGAGCCATCCGGGCGATTTCTCCTCTAATGCCGCGAGTTTTTTCGCTCAGGATGCCGACATTAATGTTGTCCATCCGTTCAATCAGCTAACAGGTGCAGATGCCTACCTCAATGAATTTCTCTTACCACTGCAACATTCATTCGAAGGGCTTTATCGGCGTGATGATATTTTCATGGTTGGAGAGTTCGAGGGACAAAATTGGATCAGCTCAATGGGCTATTATGTCGGGCAATTTGCAAGAGATTGGATTGGTCTTAGCGCGACGAAAACACTGTGTTACTTACGCTATGGCGAATTCCACCGCATCCAGAATAGTCAAGCTGTTGAAAGCTATATATATCTCGACATTCCAGAACTGATGATTGCCTGTAATCAATGGCCTTTGGATATGGGTCCCGGGTATTCGCGCGGTTACACAGGGCTGATACAGGGGCCTGCATCACAGGACGGTGTCCTCATCGGGGACGCTGACCCTGCTGAGGGGCAGCTAAGTTATCAAATTGTTACTGACATGCTTGCCAAATTAGCGACAAAGGATGAGGCGTGGCGACCCTATTGGCATAGGAACATGATGTGGTATGGACCGGGTGCGTTTGGTTCCTTTGTTGGTGTGGACGAATTCGCTTCATTTCAGGTTCCGTTTGAATCCCAGTTTGAAGGGTGGTCAGGCGGATCAAAAAATAACGGCTTCACAGAACATTTCACAAGATTTGGTGAGGGTAATTACACCTGTTCAGGAGGCTGGCCATCCTTAACTGGTATTAACGTCAAACCATTCCTAGGGCAAGGTCCAACCTACGAACGGGTTTTAATGCGTGTCTGTGATTGGTGGCGGCGTGAAAATGAGCTTTTAGTGGAAAATTGGGTGTTCGTCGATGTTCCACATGTTTTATTGCAGTTGGGATATGACCCATTGCCGACTTGGCAGAAGTAGTATAACTTTTTATTGCATACGAATGCATAAAGTTCTTGCAAAAGTATTTGCCTGTGTTATAATAATTTGCAATCGTATGCAAGATTTGATTTCTTGATTTTTATTGCGATGTAACACCTCGGGGGTAATACCCTGAAAACCTTGATAGTTAGAAACATGATATTTCGTAATTAGCAAGGTTCTAGTGTTAAATTTATAGACTATAAATAACGGGGAGAACTTTATGTTAAATAAAAAGATAGCATTTGCTATAGCATTTGCAGCCCTCTCTTCTAGTGTTTGGGCAGGTTGTGGTATCGACGGAGGACGTGTTAGTATCGTTGGTAACGAATTTCCTGCAATTCAAGCAGTAGGATCAGCGGCGGCAGAATGCGCAGGTGGTGGTGTCGAGGTTACGAAAAACTTGACCGCAGACCATCAAAAAATAAATGTCCAAGGTATGACCGGCAACCCGGCAGAATATACAACAGCAATAATTGCTAATTCATCTATTGTTGCATTAATGGTCGATGATGTCATAAGACCATTAGATGACCTTGTTGCTAAGCATGGGCAAGATATACTGAAACATCAGTTAGTAACTGTGGATGGCAATATAATGGCTGTAGCCTTTATGGCTAATGCTCAGCACTTGGTTTTCCGTGCTGACATACTTGCACAAGCTGGCCTAAATCCACCAACAACATATGAAGAGATGTTGGTTGCTGCGGCAATAATCCGTGATATGGGTTTAATGCAGAATCCAGTTGGTGGTGCTTACAAAGCGGGCTGGAATATAGCTGAAGAGTTTGTAAACATGTACATTGGACATGGTGGTGAATTCTTTGAGCCAGGTACAGCTAAAGTTTCAATTAACAACCAAGCTGGTGTTGATGCATTACATATGATGAAAGCATTGTCACACTTTATGAACCCTGACTACCTTACACATGATTCAAATGCAACTAGTGCTGAATGGAAAGCAGGTAACGTTGCCATTATGAATATGTGGGGATCACGTGTTGGTCCACTTAAGAGTGATGAAGTAGCGGCAGAAGTAGCTAGTAATACAGATATAGCTGGTCCTATGACTGTTGGCGGTGGTTCTATTCCGGCTGCAACACTTTGGTGGGATGGTTGGACTGTAGCCAAGAATATTTCTGACGAAGATGCTGAGGCAACATTCCTTGCAATGAAGCACGCAGTTCGTCCTGAAATGTTGAATGATGAAACGTCACTTCTTGCTGTATGGTTAATCGACGGCTATGAGCCAACTACTGCATCTCGTGGTGTAGTCGCTGCAGCTCAAATGGGCACAAAACCATATCCGATGGTGTCTTATCAAGGTCTACTACATTCAGCGTTAGGTGCTGAGATAATTGACTTTATGATGGGCAAGGAAGATGCGGTTACTGCTCTAGCTGATGTAGAAGCGGCATATACAGCAGCTGCGACAGAAAAAGGTTACCTATAAGTTTTTTTCGTTAGGTGATTTCCTCCAGAGGGGTGTTACACACCCCTCTTTTTTTCTGTAATATAGTAACTACACTAATTTTGTAAACTTCGATGAAACACAAGACATTCTTTTGGTTCTTTTTACCCACTGCCATGGCAATGTTTTTGTTTATAGCCTTGCCACTAGTTTCAGTGGTATCGCAGTCCTTTCATGTGCCTCACGATAAGGTTTTAATAACTGTTGAAAACTGCGATCCATTTGGTTGTACTTCTCAAACGCAAATTGATCACACGTTAACTCAGGAATTGTATGAAGCTGAGCCTTTAGGTCAATGGGCTGGACTCGGAATCTATTTTGACAGAGGCCACCTTGCAATTACAGAGGTTGGTGAGATGTGGAGAGGCAGTTCTGACTTGGGTGATTTTTTTTCCACCCTTAAGAATCTTCCATTTTATCGTGCCATGGGATTTACATTGACGTTCACCTTTGTAGTGACGCCCTTGGTTATATTAGTCGGATTTTTAATTGCTTTAGCTGTAAATTCACTGCATCAGCGCTTGAAAGGGCTGATGATATTTTTCTCTCTTCTGCCGATGATTGTAACGCCTTTGATTGGTTCACTCATCTTGTTTTGGATGATTGATTCTCGAGGCATTATTGGAACAGGGCTTCAGGTTTTACTCGAAAACCCTGACTTATCGCTCAAGGCCTCTACAGGATTAACATGGGTTACATTAATTATTTATGGTATTTGGCATGCAGCTCCTTTTGCCTTCATTGTTTTTTATGCTGGACTTCAGACTGTACCAAAGGAGACACTTGAGTCAGCGATGATTGATGGAGCAACCCGTTTTCAGCAGATTTTCCATGTCGTTATTCCTCATTTAGTGCCATTGGTGGCTTTTGTGGCTTTAATGCAGCTGATGGATAATTTCCGCGTGTTCGAACCTATAATTGGATTTCATGCAGAGGCCCATGCAACCTCCCTTTCTTGGATTATTTATAATGACCTTGGGGGTGAGACACGTCTGCTTTCTTCAGCAGCAACTACATCAGTTTTAACAATTATTGGCGTCTCTATACTTCTGGCTCCAGTTCTAGTTAGGACTTGGCGCGAATTCAACCCAAAGGGATAATTATATGTCTTCCAGCCAAATAAAAAAACCATTAGGGCTTCAAATATTGATATATGGATTTGTTCTGCTCTGGTTTATTTTGGCGGCTTTTCCATTTTTATGGACATTTTGGGGATCGTTCAAGGTAGAGCTTGATTTTTTCTCAAAGGCAGACTGGACAAATGCAATTTCAGGTGCGAGGACACAGGTTGTCTATGGTAAAGCTTTTACAGGTGCGGGCTACGACGGTGCATGGATACAGGAAGAGTTTTGGAGAGCTTTTCGTAATACAGGCATAGTCTGCTTTTTTACTGTACTTACTTCATTAACCATTGCGACACTCGGTGGCTATGCTTTATCACGCTCTGGTTTTCGTTATGCATTTTGGCTATTAATTATCGCGCTTATTTTCCGCGCATTACCGCCAATCACATTAGTTTCAGGTTATTTATTACCATTTTTTCAGTGGAACATATGGGGAATCCTGCCAACTACCATCATTGTTTTAGTCGCAATAAATCAACCATTTACCTTGTGGATGTTGCACTCATTTTTTCAAAAAATTCCAAAAGAATTGGATGAAAGCGCTAAAGTGGATGGATGCACCCAGTTCCAAGCATTTAAGAATGTCATAATTCCTATTATGTGGCCAGGAGTAATTACAGCTGGACTCTTTTCATTCCTTTTGGCTTACAATGATTTTGCTATTACTGCAATGTTGCTATCTCAGGAAAATCAAACCATGGTTCCTAAAATAAATAGCTTTATGGGAACAACTCAAACAGAGGGTAATGTGATGTTTGCAGTTGCGGCAGTTGTCTCTGCTGTAGTTCCGTTATTTATTTTGGTTATGTTCTTTCAGCGTCAGCTTGTTAGTGGTTTAACGGCTGGTGCCGTTAAGGGATAATTTTGACGAGGTAAACCAATCAATGAGCAGCTATCAAGTTGAGAAACAGTTAGTTTTAAATTATTATCAAGAGCTAGATACAGCATCAAAAAACGACATTACTAAAGTAATGGAACGATACTTAGATGTTCATTATATCTGGCGTGGGTTTCATCCGTTCAATGAGCAATCTAGTGCTAAGGCAGTGTCAGAATTATTTTGGCAACCACTACGTCATGCTTTTCGTCATATGCAACGTCGTATGGATATTTTCATGGCAGGTTGTAATGAAATTGATGGTTCTGAATCTATATGGGTCACCTCAATGGGTCACTTGATGGGCCTATTTGACAATGAATGGTTAGGGATTACTCCATCAGGAAAGATGGCATTTTTGCGATACTGTGAGTTTAATAAGGTAGAAGGTGGAAAGATCACTGAAACAGCAATGTTCTTTGACATTCCTCATCTTATGATTCAAGTGGGATTACGTCCATTTCCAACTCAAACTGCAGCACATTTGGTACAGCCAGGACCAATGACAAATGATGGTGTGATGTTTGAAGAACAGGACCCCAAAGAAGGTGAAAAAACTCTAGCTTCAATAGATTTCATGATCAATGATCTGAAGAATTGGAAAGATCCAAAAAAACTACCCCTAGTTGAAGAACTTAGAAGAAGCTGGCATGAAGATATGATCTGGTGGGGCCCTGCAGGTATCGGGGCAACGTACACAATAGAGCGTTATGCTGAGCAACATTCGGGGCCGTTTCGTGCTGCTTTTACAGATCGTATATTTAATGGCCATCTTTGTAGATTTGCTGAAGGAAAATTCGGTGGTTTTTTTGGTTGGCCAAATCTTACCTTGACACCTACAGGTGAGTATATGGGAATACCTACAAAAGCCAAACCTGTTGACATGCGTGTTATAGATATGTATCGACGGGAAGGTGATAAGTTATCCGAGAATTGGATATTTATCGATTTTTTACATTTCTGGAATCAACAGGGTGTAGATATTTTAGCTCAGATAAAAGAGACAATTAAATGAGAAGAGGAAGAGGCAAAACTGCCAGAGAGGTCACAAACTTTCAACAGGCGCCTTACGGTCAAAAAAAGAATCCTTTTCAGCCCATGAATATTTTTTCAGAGGACGAGATTGAATCGATTCATGAGGCCTCGTTAAAAGTATTATGTGATACTGGAATGGATATTCAGTCTCCTCGAGCTGTTGAAATTCTCAAGCGTGAAGGGGTCATGATTGATGGTGACGGCAGGCGAGCTAGATTTGATCCTGACTTTATCATGGAAAAAATTGCCACCACTCCGAGCGAATTTACGCTTCATGGAAGACATAAAGAAAGGCATGTTCATGTCGGCGGTCGCTCTGTTATAAACACAATGGTTTCAAGCGCACCCAATGTTTCTGACCTAGATAGAGGCAGGATTATAGGTAACTTTGAAGATTACTCTAATCTGATAAAGCTAGGAGAAAGTCTAAACACTGTGCACGCTCTTGGTGGCTACCCTGTCGAGCCCTGTGATATTGACGTTCAAGTGCGTCATTTGCATGCCGTGTCTGCTGCAGCTCGCCTCTCCACCAAGCCACTTTTTGGTTACGCAATTGGAAGTGAAAGGATGCTCGACGCAATTGAAATTGTTCGAATTGGTAGAGGCATCGATGAAGAAACACTTCTAAAACAGCCATCAATTACAACCGTTGTAAATGCCAATTCACCATTGGTTTATGACAAGTCTCTTTTGGA
>CACLHR010000008.1 GCA_902606745.1 uncultured Gammaproteobacteria bacterium | reverse complement strand
AATAAGCGCTGGACACCAATACATCCGACTTCTTCATCGTAAGAAAAAGCCAAATGGATAGGTTTACTGAGATTGGCAGATAACATATCTGGCACTCGGCTTAATACTAAAGCGATAAAACCTTTCATGTCAGCACTACCACGTCCATATAGCTTGTCGTCAGATTCTATTAAACAAAATGGATCAGTATTCCAGTTTTGATCAGCCACGGGCACAACATCAGTATGCCCTGATAACATAATTCCACCAATATCTGTGCGTCCAATCGTTGTATATAAGTTGGCTTTTTTGCCACTCTCGTCATGCACCAAAGTCGATTGAATTCCATAATTTGTCAAATAAGATTGAATGAATTCAATTAATTCAAGGTTGGATTTATAGCTGGTGGTGTCAAACCCAACTAAGGTCCTCAGCAACTCAATTGCTTTGGCCTCAATTACTGTGATTGTTTCTTTTTCTGATGTAGTGCTAGAGGACATACTAGAGATCTCCAGCAACGCCATAACTTGGTGCACTTCGAGGGTCTATGGCACGAGTATTGTAATCCATCATTTGTCCTTCGTAGTCTCGCCACAGGTCTATCAGAAGATTAATAGGATCCTCATCAGCCCAATCCACTCGTAAATCCACTAATGGCCAAGGATGTTCATGTGCAACCTTAATTCCAGCCGAGTGCACAGAACCCTCTTCACCTCCAGCATCAAGGCCAGCCTTTAAGGCCAACAATAAGCGCTCAGCTAGATGTAAGTGTGTGTGCTTAGAAAAACTATCAGCTATAGCCTGAGGTACTTCAGTACTGATCAACAGATTTCCCGCTGCAATGCAACCATCACCACTAACCACTGAATTAGTACCGAGAGTTTCTGAGCCAGTGAAGCTAGCACTTCGACCTTTAGTATCAATCAAAGTCAATTGCCGATAATCGATAAATTTTCGTCCGTTAGCAACCATTTGAACTGCTTTTTCAGGACTTGAACCTTTTGCAATTAAATCTAGCATTGCATTACCCAAACTTGGGTCAGTAATATTTTGAGTGCTTGCCGCTCCAACGCCTGCACGAACCCAGGGGCAACGACTCGCTACGCATATGCTTGATGAGGAAATAGCAACACCAACCATACCTGTTTTTTTACAAAATCCCGCAACAGAAAAAGTCATAACTCACTCTCCTCTTAATTCTCTTTGTTTAGTATTTAATCATCCTCTGGAATCATTGCTTCAACATCAATTTCCATCATCATCTCAGGCAATGCTAATCCTTTAACAATTAAACCTGTAGAACATACATGAATTCCTTTAAGCCAACGACCGACTACCTCATATACTTCTTCACGATAAGATCGGTCGGTGATATAGATTGTTACTTTGCAAATATGTTCCAACTTGGCGCCTGACTCTTCAAGCAATATCTTAACGCAACTCATTGCATTTTCAGCTTGCACTGCAGCATCACCAATACCGGTCATATTGCCATTCAAGTCAAAGCCTGTTTGCCCTCTTAAAAATACTCGGTTGCCCGCTCTCACAGCCATACAGAGGTCATTATCCATCCCTTTGCCAGGATACATTTCTGAGGTGTTAAATTTTCTAATTCGTTGATGTGTCATAGATTTTTCCATTATAAATCTATTTAACCCTTAGTATTATCAAGGTTTGATACACTTTCAGGCTTTCATCGTGCTGAATCATCATAAGCCAGATAATTACGTCTAATAGATATCTGGTCAGCCAGAAATTTGGCATCGTGCCAGACACCCCAGATAAAGGAGGAACTTCTTCGTGACTGCCACGGCAATCCCAGAAAATAGATTCCGGCTTCGGCTGAAATACCACGCTCATGTTTCGGCTTACCTTCTTCATCGAAGACTTCAACCTTTAACCAGTTGTAATCAACATCAAAACCGGTTGCCCACAGTATTGAAGTTATTCCAGCCTCTATCAGATTCAACTCAAGAATAGGATCAGTCACACACGCCGGGTCTGGTTCGACTTTACGGACTTCAGGTTCCTCTGGAAAGTCAAGACCATTTCTTACCACATAAGCGTCGGCTTCGTCTAGCAGCGAAAGGGTATAGGCATTTCCTCGCGCAATATTATCTGCAAGATCTGTCGCGAAGTACACCACATTATTATTGAAGGATTCTGTCCTACCAAGAAGTGTTATCCCTTGCCTAGCAAGACGTCGAAAATCAACCGTATGACCTCCACGAGCTCCGCTTACCGCGATAGTGACATGTTCCATGCCGGGATCCATAGTCACAGCATCCCACTTGCCGAGAACCCCCAGCCACCAAACAAAATCACGTCCACGATAGCTTCGAGGAGGAAGGTCGTGAGGGCCGACAGAGAGGTAAACAGATTTACCTGAAAGCAATAGTTCATCTGCGATCTGTGCCCCTGATGATCCTGCTCCGACTACTAGCACCGCACCCTCAGGTAATTGCTCTGGATTGCGGTAGGAGCTGGAATGGATCTGCGTGATTTCAGCATCTGCAGTAACCAGATCTGGAATCACAGGGATTTGAAAAGATCCGGTGGCGGCAACGACATTGTTGGCTTCGATCACACCACCCGAGGTTTCGACACGAAAGCCCGGGTTGCCAATATTTCTTCGCACTTCTCTTACCTCTACGCCGCAACGGATAGGCGCATTGATCATATCTGCATAAGCGACTAAATAGTCTGCAATCCGTTCCTTAGAAGGAAATGCATTGGGATCGAAATCCGCGAACTCCATTCCTGGTAATCGATCATGCCAGGCCGGACCATTAGCAACTAGAGAATCCCATCTTTCCGAACGCCAGCGTTCAGCTATCCGGTGTCGCTCAAGAACGAGGTGAGGTAAGTTACAGTTGCTCAGGTGCTCACTCATGGCTATACCTGCCTGACCACCACCAACTACTAGCGTATCTATTTTTTCAGCCAAAATTTTTTGAGTAGTTTTTTCATACTAGAATTATATTTCAATTGGAACTTAGTCAAAGTCCAAATTTCGTTTGTTGTGTTAGGGAGGTTATATTAATGCAAAGCCGAGTGAAAGTAGGCTAATTAATCAAGATTTTCATTATAGATACTGTGCAAGTATTGCCCTGTCTAAACCATTAAGATCTTGATAGGTAAGAATATTAACAAAAGAAAGTTTCAATAACTCGACAACTTCTTTTTGATGTCTATCACTATGTTCTAAAAGAAGATAACCACCTTGATTTAAATGTTTAGGGGCATTTTGTATAATTTCTCTGATGTCATCTAGCCCATCTTTCCCAGAAACCATTGCCTCGATAGGCTCGTATTTGAGACTTTCAAGATGAGAATCATTTTCTGCTAGATAGGGTGGATTTGTAACTATTAAGTCAAAGGTCTTTCCAGTCAGTTCATCAAACCAACTGCTGTGACAGAAATTAATATCTTTGGTTGTATTTTTTTTGGCAATTTTTAATGCATCTATAGATTTATCGGTCGCACTTATACGCCACGAAGGGCACTTGTCAGCTAAAGTTATGGCAATCACTCCACTGCCGGTTCCTAAGTCTAAAACATCAATCAATTGGTTCGGTTTAAATAAATCAATTGCAATATCAATAAGTAGCTCAGTTTCAGGCCTAGGAATCAAGGTTGCAGAAGAAACTTTAAAGTCCAAGTGATAAAAACCTTGTGATCCACTTAAGTAAGCAAAAGGTATACCTTGCTCTCTTTTATAAATGAGTAGTTTGAGCTTTTCAAGTTCCTTCTTGGTTAAGTTATAGCTTAAATTTTTATAAAGATCTTCTTTTGTTTTTTCAAGCGCCAAGGTTAGTAATTTTGCTATATCAACTTTATTACTACTTAGAAAATCTTGTATTGTTTTTCTCCCAGACATGGAGTAACTTTAGTTTGTTTGAGGTTCTAGAGTTGCTTTAGAGTCAGCAGCAGTTTGAGGGGCTATTTGTCTTGAATCGATTAAGTTTTTAAGGGCAACAATCAAACCCAAGCCGATAAAAGCACCTGGTGGTAATAAAGCGATTAGAGTTCCTTGATATTGATCAAAAAATGTCACTTTCAGATTAGATCCCAGTTCACCAAAAATTAGATCCGCTTGATCAAATAATGTTCCACTTCCTAAGATTTCCCTCATCGCTCCTAGCAATACTAATACTATTGAAAAGCCAATGCCCATCATCAAACCATCAATAACAGATTTGTCCCAAGTGTTCTTTGAAGCGAAAGCCTCAGCACGAGCCAATATTGCACAGTTGGTAACGATAAGAGGAACAAAAATACCGAGTATTAAGTACATGTCATAAAAGAATGATTGCATAAGAAGATCAACTAATGTCACAAAAGAAGCGATCAATAAAACAAAGATAGGAATTCTTACTTCTTTTCTAATGTAGTTACGAAATAATGAAACGCTAAGGTTAGAAGTAACCAACACAAATGTTGTTGCTATCCCTAAGCTTATTGCGTTAGCTACATTGTTGGTAACTGCTAGAAGTGGGCACAGGCCCAACAAAGCAACCAATGCTTGGTTATTATTCCAAAGGCCATTCCTAGTAATTTTTAAGTATTCTTGCATAAGGTCGCTATTATATCAACAAGCTGGTTTTGCTATGGCTTGAAATTATCAAGTGTTAGAGAATCTTTAATTTTTTTGATATCTATGGGATGATAATGTAATTTTCTGTGAAATAGCGTTATGATAAATTTAGTATTATTCCAGCCAGAGATACCTAGCAATACAGGCAATCTCATTCGTTTATCAGCAAATATGGGTGCTAACCTTCACCTTATTAAGCCTTATGGATTTGAGATGAATGATAAGCGCCTTAGACGTGCTGGACTTGATTATAAAGATTTAGCAAGTGTCTATGAATATGATAATTTTGATGATTATTTAGACAAAGCTAATCCATCTAAACTTTATTTAGTCAGCTCTAAAGTAAGTAAGAACTATACTGACATAAAATATCATAACAATGATTCATTTCTATTTGGCTCTGAAACAAAAGGACTTCCAAAGGAAATATTTGATGAATATGAAGGGATTACGGTTCCTATGCAGGATGGCTCAAGAAGTCTAAATCTATCAAACTGTGTGTCAATTGTCGCTTATGAGGCATGGCGACAGCTTGACTTTGCTATTTAAACTAAAAAATGAAAATTAAATATATCCGATTGAGGGATAAAATGAGTTATTAGATAAGTTTAATTTATATGTCAATTTTGGGATAGACACCATAAAAATATGTAAGGAGCATTAATGGGAAAAATTCATTGGCTTGGAACTGGACTCTCAGCAATTCCAGGTTTAAAAATGCTGATTGAGAAAGGACATTCAGTTGTTGTTTATAACCGCACAGTTGATAAAGCAATTGAAGCATTGTCTGGTGTCAATGGAGACTATCAAGTGGTTCCATTTTCACTCAATGCTGTCAAGCAATATGCTATAGCTGGAGATTTAGTTGTTTCAATGCTTCCTGGTAATTTCCATGTTCCGGTTGCAGAGCTTTGTCTTTCACTAGACGCTCATTTTGTATCAAGCTCATATATTTCAGATGAGATGAGAGTTTTAAATGATGCTGCAAAAGAAAAAAATTTATGTTTTGTCAATGAGGTCGGGCTAGACCCTGGAATTGATCATAGTATGTCGCATGCCTTGGTTGAGGATTACAAAAAATCAAGTGTTTTTTCAGCGCAGAATGAACATTTTTTTCTAAGTTATTGTGGCGGCTTGAGTGATATTCCAAATGACTTTTGCTACAAGTTTAGTTGGTCTCCACTTGGCGTTTTAAAGGCTTTGATGTCGACCTCTGTGAGTATTCGTGATGGCGAAGTTTATACTGTAAAAAAGCCATGGGAGTCTGTAGAGCTTTATCCTCTCCCGATGCCATGGGGTGAAGATGAGTTTGAAGTTTACCCAAATCGAGACTCTCTTCCATTTATAGAACAATACAAAATGGATGGTGGTCTAAAAATCAACCAATTTGTAAGAGGTACTTTACGCTACAAAGGTTGGAAAAATGCATGGAGAGATATTTTTTCAGAGGTAGATTCGCTTGAATCCTCTTTAGCAGAAGATCGTTTGAAGGAGATCAGTGATGATTTATGGAATAAATATTCTTATAAGGAGGATGAGGTTGATCGAGTCATCCTAACCGTTGAGTTAAAGGTTGGAAAAGAATCACAGGTTATTTGGCATAAACAATTCTTAATGGACACTCTTGGAAATGACAAAGGAAGCGCAATGGCTCAATTAGTGTCATGTTCTGTTGCTCTTGCGGTTGAAGCGGTAATTAATCAAGAAATTCCTCCTGGTGTTTCAGCAGCTCCCCATCAGAGGGAGCTAGTTAATCGTTGGTTAAAGCAGGCCGAAGAAATTTGTGACCACTTTGTCTTAATTGATCATTTGAATTAATCATTTTGTGAGTCAGGATAACCTTAACTTTGATCATGAAACTAGGGGTTGGGTTGATTTAATCCCATCTAGAGTACCTCGTCCAAAATTAACCTCTCAAGTGGATACAAAATGGTTGGTCATTGGTGCTGGCTTTACAGGTCTTTCATGTTCGAGAAGACTGGCAGAGCTTAATCCTAATGAAAAGATTGTTTTGCTTGAGGCTAGAGAAGTCGGGCAGAGTGCGTCTGGAAGAAATTCAGGATATGCTGTGGAGCATAGTCACTTCTCTGGAGGTTATCAAAAGGATCAACTCAGACAATATGAAAGGGTTGATCGCATTAATAAGACCGGTCTTGACTCTCTAAAATCTATAATTGATAAAAACCATATTAATTGCGACTTTAAGGAGTCAGGAATTTATCATATGGCGGCTGATAAAAACTCATCTGAAGAGTGTGATTATTTTGTTGACTATCTTAAAAAGAGGCAAATTGAGCATGTGCCACTCTCGCAAGATCAAATTAATTTAGAGCTCGGGACATCATGGTATCGAAAGGGAGTCAAGGTTAAAAATGGTGCTCTAGTTCAACCTGCTAAATTAGTTTTTGGTCTCGCTGACAACCTCCCAAGTAACGTTGAGCTCTATGAGAACTCTCCAGTATTGGGAATGGAGTATGGAAAAATCAATACAATAAGACTTCCAAATTTAACGATTAAAGCTGAAAACGTCATCATGGCCTGTAACTATGAGTCTTTGGCTAAAGGCCAACAAAAACAAAGAGTTGTTGGTGTTACACTATCAGGAAGTATAACGCGAGTATTGACTCAGGATGAAGTTAACATGCTTGGAAGTGAATCATCATGGGGTGTTTTATCACTTCATAGTGGTGGTGCAACAGTAAGACTCACAGAAGATAAAAGAATTTCAATTAGAAACACTGCTGAATACAATAGTCATCGTTTATTAAATGATCAGCAACTCAAAAGAAGACAAAAAATTCATCGACAAGCTTTCGATAATAGATTTCCAGAGCTAAGTCATGTAAGCTTTGAACATCTTTATTCTGGCGTAGAAGGAGTCACAGCGAACAAAACTAACATATTCAAAAAATTGTCAAATAATCTTTATTTTTCTGGCTGCTACAATGGCTCTGGGATCACTAAAGGAACTGCTTTTGGTTTGGGAATGGCCGATTACGCCTGTGGCAATGATTCCAAATTAGTGAGTGATTGCCTGTCAATTCAAAAGGCCAGATGGCTACCCCCAAGCCCTTTATTAGATCTTGGAGCATGGTATGTCACAAGACAAAGATTTAAAGGCGTCGGGAAAGATCGATAAATGATTTGGACCTTCTTTAGATTTATTACACCATTAGAAGTTGCAACGTTAAAATAAAGCTCCAAAGCTTTATGTTGAAAGGTATTAGCATGAAACAAAATCAAAAGTATAGTGTGCTTTTTGAGCCTGTTAAGATTGGCCCTGTTGTTACAAAAAACCGCTTCTACCAGGTCCCACATTGCTGTGGTATGGGTCATTTACGGCCCCAAGCGCACGCTGCAATGAGAGGCGTAAAAGCAAAAGGTGGTTGGGGAGTTGTAAGCACCGAAGAGGCTGAAATACATCCAAGTTCGGATTTAGCCCCGTATGTTGAGCAAAGGATTTGGGATAAAAAAGACATTCCTGCATTGCGTCTTATGACAGAAGCTGTTCATGAGCATGGAGCTCTTGCAGCAATAGAGCTTACCCATAGCGGACATAATGCTATAAACCTTTATTCTAGAATACCAACTATGTCCCCTGTAGATTATCCAATTAACTTTTTATACCCAAAGCAAGCCAGACGCATGAGCAAAAAAGACATTGCTGATTTTAGAAGGTGGCATCGTAATGCCGCTCTTAATGCTAAGGAGGCCGGATTTGATATTGTTTATGTTTATGCAGGGCATGGTATGTCAGTAGCACAACAATTTATATTGCCAAACATGAATACTCGTTCTGATGAATATGGCGGCAGCCTTGAGAACCGAATTCGTTTAACAAGAGAGCTTCTTGAGGAAACAGTTGATGCAATAGGAGATATTTGTGGTGTTGCTTTTCGGTTTGCTGTAGACGAAATGAAAGGTAAAGATGGTATGCAATTTCGAGAGGAAGGCGGAGCTGTTGTTGAGTTATTAGCTGAACATCCAGATTTGTGGGATGTTAATGTTTCTGATTGGTCAAACGATTCCCAAACATCAAGATTTGAGCCAAACGAAGGATATCAATTGCCTTATGTTGAGTTTGTGAAGGGGCTTACTTCGAAGCCAGTGGTTGGTGTGGGAAGAATTACATCACCTGACTTAATGGCCTCGCTTGTAAAAAAAGGTGTTTTAGATCTTATTGGCGCTGCCAGAGCCTCAATAGCTGATCCTTATCTTCCAAATAAAATAAAAACTGGAAAGATTGATCAAATAAAGGAGTGTATTGGTTGCAACATTTGTGTTTCAAGTGATAACTTTTCTGTGCCAATACGTTGTACGCAAAATCCAACAATGGGAGAAGAGTGGCGGCGTGGCTGGGACCCAGAAACCATAAAACCAAAGAAGACAGATCAGCATGTACTTGTTGTTGGTTCTGGACCTGCAGGGCTTGAGTGTAGTTTGCAGTTGGCTCGCCGTGGCTATCAGGTGGTTTTGGCAGAAGCTAAAAAAGAGCTCGGTGGTCGAGTTATATTTGAGGCTAATTTAAAGGGACTTTCAGCTTGGAAAAGAGTTGTCGACAATAGGGTTTATGAGATTCAACAAAAAAATAATATTGAAATATATAAGGATAGTGAACTTACAGCTACTCATATAAATGAGCTTGGTATCGATAATATATTTCTAGCTACAGGAGCTAGTTGGCGACTAGACGGTATTGGAAGAAGTACAAGAAAGCCAATAAAAGGCCTTGATAAAATTAAGGTATTGTCGCCAGAAGAGGCTGTAAAAAATACTACCAATCTAAAAAATCCCATTATTGTCTATGACGATGAACAAGGCTATTTAGCAGGGGTTATTGCTGACCATCTTAGTGCTGCTGGCCACAAAATAGTATTTTTAACTCCTGCAAGCGTTGTATCTCCATGGACCGAATCTACTCTAGAGCAAACAAGGGTGCAAAGATCCCTTTTAAATCAGGGCGTAGAAATAATCTGTAATAAGAGCATTCAACAGGCAGACAGCAAAGGCATAGAGGCTAAATGTGTTTTTACTGGCAAAAGAACTACTATTGATTGTAAGACCATAATTATGGTTACAGAAAGAATTCCAAATTATAGTCTTTTTGATAAATTGATAAAACAAGAAGAGGCGCTTGGCAGCAGCTCGTCAAAAAATATACAGTTGATTGGTGATGCAGAGTCACCTGGACTTATTGCGGACTCAATTTATTCAGGCCACCTTGCTGCTGAAAACTTTGAAACACCTGAAATTGAAATTGAGCGTGCCATGTATATGCGCGAAATGCCAAACCTTAAATAAGGGTCGGATTTTATTGGTAGCACCTAGTTTTAAAAATAACTTCTGAATTTAGCTGTAACCGAGTAGTATTGAGGAAATTTTTTTGAGATTTATTAAAATGTTAGTAGTGGCTCCGCCTTGCTCAAAGCAATCTCGCTTTATAGTATTACTGATTATCACTCTTTGGTCCCTCTTTTTTATTTTAGAGGTTGGTGCGGATTCTAACAATTTTGTTACTGCACGCGAAGAGGCCCTATCTCTTGGGCAGTTTAGTAGTCAAGATAACAATTCACATTACATAATTACAGCGCCTCATGGTGGGTATGATTTAATGACAGAGGTAATTGTTCGTAAAGTTTGTGACAATATCTTATGGAATTGTCTCATTGCTCAGGATTTTCGCTCTAAGAGTCATCCTCTTAATGTCAACAGGCCTACAGAAAAATATGGTGTTTCAAGCAACCATGAAGTTCGAACAGATCGAGCTTTGTACGTATATGATGAGTATTTAAGACAAATATATTTGATAAATAAAGCACCAAAACTCTATGTTGAGATCCATGGAAATAGTCGAAATGAGAGTAAAAATAGAATAGAAATTGCGACAGTCGGCATTAAAGACGATCAAGCGAGGCGTATAAAATTAATACTTCAAAATGCGTTGTCTTCAACAAAATTAACCCAATCAATTGCTATTGAGCATATTGACTATATTTACTACCACGCGACATCGTCTAAGGCTCAAGGGTCTCTCAGTAAAATTAAACCAGCCCTTCATTTTGAATTTCCTAAGAGCTCCAGAACAATCAAAACAGATGAAGTGGTCGACTTTCTATCATTAGCTTTACCTAAACTAGCACTTGAACTGTTTCCTTAAAATTTGTAGCGCTCTATTAGTTAAGCTTAATTAATTGATAAGCATTATTAAAGTCTTTAATGGAAACCTCTTTTTTCCCAGAAAGTTGGACCTTTTTTAGATTTATTACACCACTAGAAGTAGCAACATAGCATACGTCTTTGTCATATTTAATAATCTCCCCTGGAGAGTTAGTGGTTTGTCTTTTCACAACCTCTATTTCTATAATTCTAAGTACTCTGTTTTTAAATTGTTTAGCCAAGGCATTGGTATAAGCGATAGGACGAGGGTTAAACGCTCGAATCACACGACTAATTTGTTCAGCACTTTGATGCCAATCTATTTGTGCTTCATCCTTTGTTACTTTTTCAGCGTAAGTCGCGTCATTGTTTTGTTGTGGTCTGGCTTTCAATGTAGGCAACATATTTAAGGTTTCAAGAATGGCATTGGCGCCTATGTTTGATAAAGTGTCATGGAGAGTTTGTGCTGTTTCATGATTAGAGATTGTGCACTTTTTTTCAAACAAGATATCTCCTGTATCCAGCCCTTCATTCATTTTCATAATCGAAATCCCAGTTTCCCTATCACCTTCGAGAATAGCTCTCTCTATAGGGGCTGCACCTCTCCAACGCGGCAGCAGGGAAGCATGAATATTAAGGCATCCAAGCTTAGGAATTTCTAATACAGCTTTGGGTAGGATTTGTCCATAAGCAACCACCACCATAATGTCGGGATTTAATAAAGCAAGTCGGGTTTGGCTTTGTTTATCCTTAAAATCTTCTGGCTGAATAACTAACAGGTTATTTTCTTCAGAAAAAATCTTTACTGGGCATGCAGTCAAAACTTTCCCCCTACCTTTGGGTCGGTCTGGTTGACAATAAACTGCAACAACTTCGTGCTCTGATTGATTCAGAACGGAGAGAGATTTAACGGCAAATTTTGGTGTTCCAGCAAAAACAATGCGCATTATTTAATCGATTTACGACCAGCTTTGATAGCTAGTGAAACTTGCTTTGGTGAAGTGCCACCTAAATGATTTCGTGCATTAAGTGATCCTTCTATCGAGATAGTATCAAAAACATCACTTTCAATTGAAGAATTAAATACTTTTAATTCCTTTAAGCTTAATTCACTTAAGTCCTTGTTTTCATTGATTCCATAAGAGACAGCTTCGCCAACAATTTCATGGGCATCCCTGAATGCCATTCCTTTTTTGACAAGATAATCTGCCAAATCTGTGGCCGTGGTATGACCTTTTAGGGCAGACTGGTACATATTTTCCTTTTTTGCTTGAATAGTTGGGACCATATCAGCAAAAACATGAAGACAAGCATGTAGCGTTTCAACAGTATCAAATAGTGGCTCTTTATCCTCTTGATTGTCCTTGTTATAGGCTAAAGGTTGGCCCTTCATTAATGTCAGTAAAGCAACTAGATTGCCGTTAACTCTTCCGGCTTTACCACGAATCAATTCTGGGACGTCAGGGTTTTTCTTTTGTGGCATGATTGATGAACCTGTACAAAAACTATCTGGAAGGGAGATAAAGTCAAATTGTGCACTTGACCACTGGATAAGCTCTTCAGAAAATCGCGAGAGGTGCATCATGATTAGGCTGGCATTAGCAGTAAACTCAATGGCAAAATCACGGTCACTAACTGCATCAATTGAATTTAGGCAAATTCGGTCAAAACCTAAAATTTCAGCGGTTCGTTCACGATTGATTGGGTAACTTGTACCCGCAAGAGCGGCGCTTCCTAATGGCATTGTATTGATACGTTTATATCCATCTTGAAGTCGTTCATGGTCGCGTTTAAACATTTCAAAGTAAGCCAATAAGTGGTGACCGAAACTAACAGGCTGGGCAGCCTGAAGGTGTGTAAAGCCAGGCATGATGGTTTCCTTTTCTTGATCTGCAAGATCAAGTAGAGCATTCAGTAATCGTTCAATTTCAGTGGTAATGTTGCGAACTTGGTCACGAAGATAGAGTCTAATATCAGTTGCAACCTGGTCGTTTCGTGAACGACCTGTATGCAGTTTTTTACCTGAATCACCACAGATTTCGGTCAATCGAGCTTCAATATTCATATGAACATCTTCCAAATCAACAGACCATTCAAATTGGTCATTGGTTATTTCATGTTTAATTTGGTCCAAGCCTTCAGATATTTGTTTTAATTCTTTACTCGTCAATACGCCTACCTCACTAAGCATAGTTGCATGTGCTTGAGAACCCTCAATGTCGTAGAGGGCTAAAATTTTGTCAAAAGAAATGGAAGCACCAAAAATTTTTACAAATTCTTCAGTTGGCTCATTAAAGCGACCACCCCATAAATGGTTTTTATCAGAGTTCATTATTCTATTATTAAAATCATTAAAGCAAATTTCGTTTTCAGAGCACATTATTCCCTATATCGATGACAATTTATTGAAAATATAATAAAACCTATTTTTTCCGTTTCGGAAAATACACCGATTCGACCGTTTTGTGAGATATTAATCCTACCGATAAGCTACTATTACCAATCAACACTCGATAAAATAATAATAGCAAAAGATCTGAATTGGAATCATGGATAGAGCACTTAAGATTGCAACACGTAAAAGCCCATTAGCCTTATGGCAAGCTGACTTTGTAAGGTCTCAGCTACAGATTTATTACCCTGAACTTGACATTGAGTTGGTCAAAATGAGCACTCAGGGTGACCAGATGCTTAATTCACCTCTATCAAAGATTGGTGGAAAGAGTCTATTTATGAAAGAGCTAGAGGTTGGTATGTTGGAAGGTAAGGCTGATATTGCTGTGCATTCCATGAAGGATGTTCCTTATGAATTACCAGATAAATTCGAAATTGGGGCGATATTGGCTCGTGAGAATCCTTTTGATGCTTTTGTTTCAAATCACTTTAATGAAATAAATGAACTTCCGAAGGGTGCAAGGGTTGGATCATGTAGTTTGCGTCGTATTGTTCAATTAAAAGCAATTAGGCCGGATCTGGAAATTCTTGATTTGCGTGGCAATGTCAATACTAGATTAATGAAATTAGATAAGGGAGAATATGATGCTATTATTTTGGCCTGTGCAGGCCTCATTAGACTTGGTTTTGAAGACAGAATTAGACAACCCCTTGATGCGCAAACCTCTTTACCTGCAGTTGGTCAAGGTGCCTTAGGTATAGAAAATATAAAGGATGACGAGACTGTTAGAGAACTTATAAAGCCACTCATCGACGGCAAAACGATGACCGAAGTTTTAGCTGAAAGAGCCATGAATGCTGCTCTTGAAGGCAGCTGTTCGGTTGCAATCGCTGGTTATGCTACAACAATGGGAGAGGAATTATTACTTAAAGGTTTAGTAGGTAACGTGGAGTCAGGTTCTATACTAAGAGCAGAGAGTTCAGATTCAATTTCTCAACCCGGAGCTTTAGGTGAATTGGTTGCAAACCAACTTCTTGCTATCGGTGCAGGAAAATTATTAGAAGGAGTTTAGATCATGATATTGACTAATTTAGAGTTAAATGAAGTACTCAAAGAGCTTGATGGTTGGAAAATCATTGATAACCAACTATCAAAAGAATTTAAATTTAAGGGCTTTATTCAGGCCTTTGGTTTTATGACTGAGGTAGCGATTACAGCAGAAACCATGGATCACCATCCTGAGTGGTCAAATGTTTACAACAAGGTTATTATTAATTTATCAACTCACAGTGAAGGTGGAATTACATTACTGGACAAAGAGCTGGCCATAAAAATTGATAGCATTAATAACTCAATACAATCCTAAAATTAGCTTACTTATTAAGAGAATTGCCTAAATCAAGACATTAATCAAATAGGGCATTAATAAAATCTTTGGCGTGAAAAGGTTTGAGATCATCAATAGCTTCACCAATGCCGATGTAGCGTATAGGTAAATTTAGTGAATCTGATACGGCGAATAACACACCACCCTTGGCGGTGCCGTCGAGTTTAGTCACGGCGATTCCAGAAAGTTCGATAGATTTATGGAATTCATTAGCTTGTTGAACAGCGTTTTGACCAGATCCACCATCTATCACTAGTAAAGTCTCATGGGGTGATTTTTCATTGTGTTTTTTCAGAACACGTTTAATTTTTTCCAACTCTTGCATTAAGTTGTCTTGGGTATGGAGTCGTCCTGCTGTATCTGCAATCAGTATGTCAATATTTTTTGCAACTGCAGACTGGTAAGCATCATAGACAACCGAAGCTGCATCAGCACCAGTTTTTTGAGCAATTACAGGTATTTCGTTCCTCTCTCCCCATATCTGAAGTTGTTCTACTGCCGCTGCTCTAAAAGTGTCACCTGCAGCTAGCATTACCGACTTTCCTTGACTTTGAAATGATTTAGCAAGTTTACCTATCGTAGTGGTTTTACCTGCTCCATTGATTCCAACAACAAGGATCACAAAAGTGCTGTCACTAACTGTTTCCAATAGGTTGTCTTTTACGAGAAGTGCTTCTAATTCAATTTTAATTAATTGGTATAAACTGTCACCGTCTTTAAGCTCTTTACGAGAAGCCTTCTTTCGAACCGACTCGATAATCTTATCGGTTGTTTGAATTCCAATATCAGCGCTTATCATAAGTATTTCTAACTCTTCCAGCAGTTCATCATCGATTTTCTTTTTGCCAATCAGTAGTGATGAAAGACCATCTCCAAGGCGACGTTTTGATTTAAATAACCTATCTTTTAGGGATGTTTTTTTTGTATCAGTTGGTATATCTTTGTTTTGATTTTTCTTAAAAAAGTTGAGCATACTGATCTAATTTTAAATGGTAGACAAATTTTACTATGTCATTGAACAAGAGAAGTGCAAATCAAAGATTGATTATTTCATATAACTTCTTTAATGAATCTTGGACATTATTAGTATTGAAACGGTATTATGTATCTATTTTCTGGAGTTTAGATGCTTTGGGTTAAGGCTATACATATTTTAGGATTTATTTCATGGCTTGCTGGTATGTTTTACTTGCCACGCCTGTTTGTTTATCATTCTATGGCGGATGATGAAATTAGCATTGAGCGTTTCAAGTTAATGGAGAGAAGACTCTATAGACGCATTATGATGCCAAGCTTTATTATCACAACTGTATTTGGTTTATGGATGGTGCAAAACTATGCTTGGGAAGCCTACAATATTCACTATTGGCTTAAAGCCAAGTTAATATTAGTAGGTCTATTGATTGTATATCATTTTTACTGTGGCTATTTGATAGGTGTTTTTGCAGAGGATAAAAATACCCGGTCTGACACCTTTTATCGTTGGTTCAATGAATTTCCAGTTCCACTTCTCATTGGTATTATCATCCTTTCTGTTGTTAAACCTTTTTAAGTTGAATTTATGAGTATTACTGAAGACACAAGAGAGTTGAATTCTTATATCGACAGAAAGGTTGATATTAACTCAGTTGCATCGTTCAAAGGGAACGAGCACATTGTTCGACTTAAACTAAAGTTTGATATTAAAAAAATACGTGAAGCACTCGATGAAGTGAGTCTCAAATCAGAATTTAAAACTGCTGCATCAGGTTTTCATGCGCTAGCTATGACTCGAAGAAAAAACCATACAGTGGAATCAGATCAAGACTTGGTTGGACGCTATTACACTCGAATTGATGAGAGTTATAAGGAGATAGCAAAAGATGAGTTGATTGATGAATCTTCATTTACTGAATTAGTGGATGTTTTTAAAGGGACCTATTTTGAAAACATTTACAAAGAATTATTGGCTCGATACCCGATTGGAAGGGTTCGTATTCTAGAAAAAGATAGCTTTAATTGCAACTCCTGGCATAGGGATCCTGAACCACGAATTCATATCCCAATTTATACAAACCCTGGAGCCTTACTTATTATTAACCACCACTGCACCCATCTGCCCGCAGATGGCTCTGTTTATTTTACTGATACCCGAGGCTATCATACTGCTCTTAATGGGGGTGTAAAGCCAAGAGTTCATTTAGTAGCAACACTGGCTTATCCAGAGTATCAGCCTTAGAAAAAAAGATGAATAACTATAAGAAAAGTAGCACTAAATTGCCAGTTTATTCAGAGGATAAACCAATTGACTTCCGTAGTGATACAGTTACATTGCCAACTGCTGGTATGTTTGAGGCTATCCCAAAAGCCAAACTGGGTGACGATGTATATGACGAAGATGTTGAAGTACTAGAACTACAGCAATATGCAGCAGAGTTATTGGGTAAGGAGGCGAGTTTATTCTTCCCGAGTGGCACCCAGAGCAATTTAACCGCAATACTTTCCCATTGCCAGCGTGGAGATGAGGCGTTGATTGGGCGTGAGTACCACACCAATTTATATGAAGCGCGTGGAGCATCGGTTCTTGGAGGAGTTGGTATTTGTCCTATTGATATCAATGAATCTGGTGGCATGGAGGTAGAAGATATGATCAATCAAATCAAGGAAGATGATCCCCATTATGCAATCACCAAGTTGCTCTGTTTGGAAAATCCTATTTCAGGACAGGTCCAACCACAATCTCAAATTGATGCCTTAGCACAAGCTGCTCACGAAAGAGGTTTAAGTGTTCATCTAGATGGTGCTCGTTTGTTCAATGCTCACATCCATAATGGTTTATCCCCCGTGAAACTCACCAAAAACTGTGACAGTGTTTCTATTTGTTTATCGAAAGGTTTAGGCGCGCCAGCAGGGACATTGCTAGTAAGTAGCCATGAAATAATCGCTAAAGCGAAACGCATAAGAAAAATCCTAGGTGGCAGCATGAGGCAGGTTGGTGTTTTGGCTGCTTGCGGGATGTATGCCCTCAAGAACAATATTACAAGACTTCAAGAAGACCACAACAATGCCAAGCTGTTGGCTCAAGGTTTGTCTGAAATATCAGAGCTTAAAGTAGATTACGGTGAAGACCAAACCAACATGCTTTTTGTTAATTGTCCGGAGCAGCATCGAGCTCCTCTAGAGAAGTATCTCTCTGATAATCATATTCGAATCTCAAGTCTTGACAGAGGCAGACTGGTGTGTCATTTAGGTATCACTGAAAAGGATATTAAATCTGTTATTGAAGTTTTTCGAGAATACTTTAAGAGCTGACAGTCTTTTATTCTAATATTTGATCTAAAAAAACTTTAGTGCGTTCATGTTGTGGATTATTGAAAAATTCTTCGGGTGAACTTTGTTCCACAATCTCACCTTCAGCCATGAATACAATTCTGTCCGCGACCTGACGGGCGAAACCCATCTCATGGGTTACACAAATCATTGTCATGCCACTTTTTGCCAGTTCGATCATTGTCTCCAAGACCTCTGATACCATTTCAGGGTCAAGTGCTGAAGTGGGTTCATCGAACAACATAACCTTCGGTTGCATACATAGACTTCTTGCAATGGCTACACGTTGTTGCTGACCACCCGAAAGTTGATCTGGATACTTATCTGCCTGTTCCGGTATCTTAACTTGCTCCAGCATTAAAATAGCTCTTTCTTTAGCCTTACTTTTATCAACGCCACGAACCCAATTTGGGCCCGCCATGCAGTTTTCTAAAACAGTTAAGTGTGGAAACAAGTTAAAACTCTGAAAGACCATTCCGATATCTTGGCGAACAACATCAATATCTTTCATTCTTTCATGTAGTTCTATACCGCTAACATGAATTGTGCCTTCTTGATGTGCTTCAAGACGATTAAGACAACGAATAAGGGTAGACTTCCCAGAGCCAGAAGGACCACAAATTACAATCTTCTCCTTGAGCTTAATCTCGAGATCGATGTTGGATAGAGCCTGAAAATCTCCATACCACTTATTGACTCCCTTGAGAGAAATGACTGGCGTCATTTCAGTGTTATTTGGGATATTGGTTTTTGTATCCATAATTAACTTTTTTGTTTGTATTTTTCTTCTATTCGAGCTTGAATCACCTCGAGCACAATTGTTAGAGCCCAGTAAATCATTGCAGCAGTTAGGAGCATTTCCATGTGCCTGAAATCTCTTTGTCCTAAGGTTCTAGCGAGATACATTAATTCCCAAACCCCAAGAACAGAGGCAAGAGAACTATCTTTTAGCATAGCGATAAACTGATTTCCAGTTGGAGGAATAATAATTGGTATGGCTTGAGGCAAAATAATCTTACGAAGAATAAGGTTAAATTTAAAACCTAGAGCTCTAGAAGCCTCCCATTGACCTCTAGGGATACTCTGGATCCCGGCACGGAAAATCTCTGTCATATAGGCACCATAACAAAGTGACAGGGCGGTGATGGCTGCAGGCACTGCGTCGACCATAAAACCGAGTTGTGGTAACCCTTTATAGATTAGGAAAAGTTGCAAAAGAAGTGGAAGCCCTCGAAACAGAGAAGTATAAAAACTGGAAATCGCATAAGCAAAGCCGTTATTCGAAAGTTTTGCAATGGCACCTATGATGGCAATTACGGTCGCAATAACAATTGAGATTGCTGAAATATAAATTGTCGTAAATAGCCCCCGAGAAATCATGAGCGGAATCCTACTCTGGATAAACGACATTTTGAGATCAAAAGAATAGGCAAATGCCAAGAAAAGTAAAAATAATTCAACCCAAACAATTGCAACTTGTACTTTTAATTTAAAGAAACTAATTACAAATAAATTAACGACAAATATTATTGTTAGAACAAGTGAAACTGCAAAACGACCAAAAAAACCGCTTTCCGTGGGGTCTCCTATAACAGGCCTAAGGAATTCACCAAAAAGGGTGTTTGTAAAATTAAGGGCAAAGAAAATCGCCAACACCGTTAATGATAAACCGATAAGGAATACTGGTTTATGCAGTGCCTTATCTTCAATAACGGTATCGACGAACATACCTTTTTCTAAATTCTAACCAAAAAAACTAACTAACAATTCCTATTAGTAAGCAACAGTATAGTCTTCAGAAGAACCGTCTGCATTTTTAAAGTGCTGAATTGACAACAAACTTAAAGTGTAATCTTTCTGCATTTCAGCTATGATTCTAGCAAGTTCAGCATCTAGTTCAGCGTCATCATTGCCCTTGTCAGTCGCTAATGAAAGAGGCTCATGGAAAGCCGGATCTCCTAAGAAACGAATTGGATAACCAGCCTCTATTGCTCCTTGTATCATTGGTACTGAATCAATAAAACCATCATTTCGAACGCCTGCACCTAAACGAGTGTCATCCGCACACATTGAACCATCCTTCAAAGAGGTAATTGTGCCCGGTGTAACGTCATAAGTGAACGCTGGAGCATTAAGCATATCTAGGTTACCCTGAAGATACATCTCCCAAGTAGACGCTGCCGTTGTACAGACATTTTTGCCATTCAGTCCAGCTAATGTTGTAATCGGTGAATCAGTGTGTACAGCGAAAGCTGCGGGTGTGTAGTAGTAAGTTGCTGGAAAGTTCAATACTTCAGAACGGCTTGCAGTTGGCGTCATAGAGCCAACAGAAACGTCCCAACGCATATTCCAGTTTCCTGCTGTGATAACATCCCAATCAGGGGTTATAAAGCGAGCTTCAACACCCATACGTTTTGCAATTTCTCTACCCACTTCGACATCAAATCCTTGCATCACTCCATCATCGTCAATATATGAGAATGGAGCCCAGTTTGCATCCGTGGCAATCATTAGTTCGTTATTTGCCTTAATATAATCATAAACAGCGCCAGCTTTGGCTGACATGTTCACTGACAATAAGGCAGCTGTAAGAACTATAGTTGCCTTTTTAAGGCCAAACTTAATATTCATTTACTTCTCCTTTTTATTTATGAGAGTATTATTGTACACACCTTTGAGTAATGAATAGCTAGATTATTCGTGTCAAAGTTGCTAAAACTTTAACTTCAAATTCTCTTAATTAATCGTTAAAAATTCCCGTAGACAGGTATCTGTCTCCTCGATCACAAATCACAGTGACAATTACAGCATCGTTGATTTTTTTTGAAAGCCTGATGGCACAGGCGACTGCTCCTCCAGAGGAAACGCCTGCAAAAATACCCTCTTGGGTTGCCAAATTTCTTGTTGTTTGTTCAGCAATCTTTTGAGAAACATCCATTATTGTGTCTACTCTAGAAGCTTCAAAAATACTGGGAAGATAGCCCTCAGGCCAACGTCTAATGCCTGGTATATGTGAATCACCGTCAGGCTGAATTCCAACAATCTGAATCTTCGGGTTTTTCTTTTTTAAGTACTTAGAGACTCCCATAATCGTACCAGTAGTTCCCATTGAGCTCACAAAGTGAGTGATTTCACCATTTGTATCTTGCCAAATTTCTTTAGCAGTAGTTTTTAAATGAGCTCTTGGGTTATCTTGATTAGAAAATTGGTTAAGTTGAGTTCCTTTTTTATCTGCACTCATTTGATTAGCGAGATCACGTGCTCCTTCCATTCCCTGCTCTTCAGAAACTAGAATTAGCTCAGCACCATAAGCGGTCATCGCATCTCTTCTTTCTTGTGACAAGTTTTCTTGCATCACCAGAACCATTCTATAACCTTTAATTGCAGCAATCATCGCAAGTGCAATACCTGTGTTACCACTAGTCGCCTCTATAAGTGTATCTCCAGGACTAATCTCGCCTCTTTGTTCTGCTTCAGTAATCATATTGAGTGCTGCACGGTCTTTGACTGAACCTGCAGGGTTATCGCCCTCTAGTTTGGCAAGAATAGTATTGGACGGATTAGGGTTCAGCCTTTGAAGGCGCACTAATGGAGTATTGCCAACACATTGTTCAATAGTTTTGTAATGCTGGTTACTCATAAATTGATAGCTCTAGTTTAATAATTTTTTACTTAGAGCCTCTACTAGAACTACATGTGGTCTAATATGGCCTTTTTAACTTCCTCCAGAGTTGGATTAACATTAATCATTGCACTTTGATCGCACTGAGCAATAGCAGTGTCGGGGTCTTTGAGACCATGACCTGTAAGTGTGCATACAACACTGGAACCTTCAGGTATTTTACCTAATTTTATATCCCTCAAAGCGCCAGCAACAGAAGTGGCTGAAGCAGGTTCACAAAAAACACCTTCCTTCTCAGTCAACATTTTTTGAGTCGCCAAAATTTCCTTATCCGTAAATGCATCAAACCAACCATTAGACTCTTTGCTTAGTTTAAGAGCCTGTTCCCAACTCTGTGGGTTACCGATTCTAATGGCAGTTGCAATCGTCTCAGGATTGTCAACCTTCGACCCTTTTATAAATGGAGCTGCTCCTTCTGCTTGATAGCCAAGCATTGTTGGTTTTGAGTCTGATTTACCAATCTCATGGTACTCAGTATAACCCATCCAGTGTGCGGTAATATTGCCCGCATTACCAACCGGCAAGGAGTGATAATCAGGGGCAGAGCCTAACTCTTCAATAATTTCAAATGCGGCAGTTTTTTGACCTTGAAGACGAAAAGGATTAATCGAATTTACTATTGAAACTGGGGCATGATTGGAGATCTCTTTGACGATCTTCATACCATCATCAAAGTTACCTTTGATTTGAATAATAGTAGATCCATGGATCATCGCTTGTGCTAATTTTCCGAGTGCAATCTTACCCTGAGGTATAACAACAAATGCTTTGATGCCTGCACGAGCCGCATAGGCGGCGGCAGCGGCTGAGGTGTTACCTGTCGAAGCACAAATAATTGCTTCAGAACCACTTTCGACAGCTTTTGTGACTGCCATTGTCATGCCACGATCTTTAAATGAACCTGTTGGGTTTAGTCCTTCATATTTAACGTATAGATCAACTTCTTTGCCTAATTCTTTTGGAATGTTTTCTAGCTTAATGAGTGGCGTATTACCTTCACCTAGGCTGATGATACGAGTGCTCTCACTGACCGGGAGTCTGTCTCGGTATTTTTCAATTAAACCTGTGTATCTCATATTATTATTTATATTTAGTCAAGCGATTCAACGTGAATAATTTGCATATCATCTTGATTAAATTCGCTAGCTTCTATGGCAGCTTTAATACCCATAATGTCTTTAGTATTAACTTTATTGGTTATGATGACAATGTGGGCGTTATTGTTTTCATCTATTTGTTTTTGAATGAGTTCCTCGATGCTTACATTGTATTGATGAAAAATTCCAGTAATTTGGGCTAATACACCCTTCATATTGCTAACTAGGAGGCGCAAATAAAATTCGCTGTCTATTGACTTCGTGTCAATAACAGTGAGTTTTTCTTGTGATTTCCAACCCAAGATATGATTACTAGTTTGATTGTTGATAATGTCTATAAGGTCTGCAATAACAGATGAGGCTGTTGCTTCTTCACCTGCACCTGCGCCATAGTAGAGGCTTGTTCCTAAAGCGTCACCTTTAACAAGAACGGCATTCATCACACCATTGACATTGGCGATAAGTTCTTCGTTAGAAATCAAAGTGGGGTGGACACGTAATTCGATTCCATTACCTACTCTCTTGGCAATACCTAAATGTTTAATCGTATAACCCAGCTCGGTAGCATATTTAATATCTTCTGTGGTTATGTTACTGATACCTTTAGTAAAAACTTTATTGAATTGAAGTTCAGTGCCAAAGGCAATTGCTGCGAGTATAGCTAATTTTTGCGCAGCATCGATACCTTCTACATCAAAGGTTGGATCTGCTTCAGCATAGCCTAATGTTTGAGCTTCCTTAAGAACATCATCAAAATCTCTGTTCTTTTCTTTCATTTCAGTAAGGATAAAGTTTCCCGTTCCGTTAATGATTCCAGCAAGTGATTCAATTTTATTGGCGCTAAGTCCTTGTTCTAATGATTTGATGATTGGAATTCCACCTGCGACAGAGGCTTCAAATAAAAGCCGAACTTTGTTTTTATTGGCGGATTGAATTAGCTCATTACCGTGTTTTGCAATAAGCGCCTTATTAGCGGTAATAACATGTTTGCCATTCTTAATAGCTGTCTCCACCAATTTCTTGGTCAGACCCGTGCCACCGATAAGCTCTAATACTACATCGATTTCAGGGTGATTGACTACATCAAATGGGTCTTCAGTAAGCTTGATATTTGAGGTATCACAAATACGATCTTGTTTAACATCTCTAACACCAGCCAAAATAACTTGAATATTGACACCTGTGCGTCGCTCTATAGATGCGCCATTTTTTTGCAGTACATTGACAACGCCACCACCAACAGTGCCAAGACCGAGAATTCCAACTTTCATCTTTTTCTTTTAATAAATACAAAAAACAGCATTATACCAAGCAGTGAAAAGGCTCACTACCAATCATGTTTAAAAATGTTATTAGAGTTTTTGAGTTGTATTAACTATCCAAAGTAGTTATTTTCTAGCTTAAACCACCCATACAAATATATTTTAGTTCAAGGAAGTCTTCAATTCCGTAGTGAGAACCTTCACGACCTAGTCCAGATTCTTTAACTCCACCGAATGGGGAAACTTCGTTGGATATAATGCCTTCGTTGATTCCAACCATTCCATACTCTAATGCTTCTGAAACTCGCCAAATTCGATTTACGTCGTTTGTGTAAAAGTAAGATGCTAGACCAAACTCGGTGTCGTTGGCCATCTCAATTGCCTGTTTTTCGGTTGAAAACTTAAAAACAGGTGCTAAAGGTCCGAAGGTTTCTTCTGATGCTACCTTCATTGAAGTTGTTACATTACCAATAACGGTTGGTTCGAACATTGTGCCGCCGCTTGAGTGTGGTTTACCTCCAGTTACAATTACTGCACCCTTATCAACAGCATCTGAGATGTGATCTTGGACTTTTTTGAGTGCATTTTCATTAATTAAAGGGCCTTGATTAATTCCTTCCATCATTCCGTTTCCAACCTCTAGTGTTTTAACTGCTTCAGCTAACTTGGCTACAAATTTATCGTAAATACCCTCCTGCACTAGGATACGATTACTACAAACACATGTTTGTCCAGTGTTACGAAACTTCGATGTCATTGCTCCTGCCACGGCTGAATCTAAATCAGCATCATCAAAAACAATAAATGGGGCATTGCCTCCTAACTCCATAGAGACCTTCTTCATAGTGTCTGCACAATTACGAGTCAGAATCTTACCTACTTCTGTAGAGCCAGTAAAAGAGAGTTTTCGTACAATCGGACTGTTAGTTAGTGCGGTACCAATTTCACTTGCATTAGTTCCCACAACTACATTTAGAACACCTTTTGGAACGCCTGCCTGGTCTGCAAGTTCTGCTAATGCCAAAGCTGAGAGTGGGGTTTCAGCGGCAGGTTTAATTACCACCGGGCAGCCAGCAGCGAGTGCTGGAGCACATTTTCTTGTAATCATGGCAATTGGAAAATTCCATGGCGTAATCGCAGCAACCACACCTATAGGTTGCTTAATAACTAGGATTCTACGGTCATTTGCAGGTGTAGGGATAACATCTCCATAGGTTCGTTTTCCTTCCTCAGCAAACCACTCAATAAATGAAGCACCATAGCCCACTTCACCTCGAGCTTCTGCCAATGGCTTGCCTTGCTCCGACGTCATCAAAATAGCCAAATCTTCTTGGTTCTTCATAACCAATTCAAACCATTTTTTTAAAATACCAGCTCTTTCTTTGGCAGTCATACTTCTCCAACTTAGCCAAGACTGATTAGCGGCATCAATTGCTATATTTGTTTCTTTTGCACCCATATTTGGAAGTGTACATATCACTTCTTTGGTATAAGCGTTCTTCACTTCAAATCTGTTATCGGAGTCAATCCCCAACCATTGACCATTGATATATCCAGCGGTTTTTAAGAGTTCAGTGTTGTTCAGCATATGTTTGTCCAAAATGTTCAGTTAATTTTTTAGAAGTCGCAAATTATAATACCCTTAATTATAATTTTATAATATTTAACTTTGTTAGCTTTGAGCTAGTTGTTGTCTTTGTCTTTTGCCAATGAGAGAGGCAGTGATAACGCCGGCCGTAACCAAGCCAACTAAAATTGTAGATACGGCATTAATCTCTGGAGTAACTCCAAGCCTAACCATTGAATATATCTTCATTGGTAGTGTTGTTGAACCAGGGCCAGAAGTAAAGCTTGCTATGACAAGGTCGTCAAGCGACATAGTGAATGATAATAGCCAACCCGACACAACTGCCGGTAATATAATTGGGAATGTAATTAACAAAAAAGTGCGAAAGGGCGTACAACCTAAATCGAGTGCTGCTTCATTAATACTATCGTCATAACTAGACATTCTGGACTGAATAATGACCGAAACATAACACATCGAAAAAGTTATATGAGCCAGCGTTACTGTTAAAACGCCTCTATCAATAGCTAAAGTTATAAATGTAAGTAGCGTAGATAAGCCTAATATCACCTCTGGCATTACCATAGGCGCATAGATCATTCCAGAAAAAAGAGTTCTACCTCTAAATTTACCAAAACGTGTCATTACAAGTCCGGCAATAGTCCCTAAGAATGTTGCCACAGATGAAGAGATAAATGCAACCTTAAAGGTTACCCAAGCTGCATCTTTGATGCCTTGGTTTTGCATCAGTTCAACATACCATTTTGTTGAGAATCCTGCCCAAACAGTGACCAATCTAGATTCATTAAAACTAAACAAAATTAAAAGGATGATTGGCAAATAAAGAAACGTAAATCCTATGATTATGGCAGATACATTAAATTTACTGAACCTTGTCATGAGATGGCCTTTTCTTGCGATTTTTGATAGAGAATAATTGGAACTATTAGAAGTAATAGCATAATAATAGCAACAGCAGATGCTACCGGCCAGTCTCTGTTATAGAAGAATTCACCCCAAAGAACTTTACCAATCATGAGGGTTTTTGTTCCACCTAGTAGGTCTGGGATAACAAACTCACCAATGACAGGAATAAATACAAGAAAACAGCCAGCCAGTATTCCTGGTAAAGATAAAGGTATCGTTACAGTCCAGAAAGTTTTAAATGGACGACAACCTAGATCAGCTGCTGCTTCTAACAGATTCATATCCATTTTTTCTAGATTTGCATAGAGTGGCAAGATCATAAATGGCAGGTAGGAGTATACGATGCCGATATAGACTGCGAGGTCGGTATTCATAATGATGAGAGGTTTTTCGATTACCCCTAATGTCATTAAGGCTAAATTTAATAAACCTTCAGTCTTTAAAATACCTATCCAAGCGTAGACACGTATAAGGAATGACGTCCAGAAAGGGAGAATGACCAACATCAATAGGATGCCACGCCAACGTGTCGGTGCCCTAGCAATACTATAAGCTATCGCATAGCCAATAATGAGGGTTAATACTGTTGAGATTGTTGCAATTTTTATACTAGAAAGATAGGCTTTGATATAAAGCGAGTCACTAAAAAGGAAAAGATAGCTATCTAAGCCTGCTTGTATTTTTGGCCATAATGAATCACCCCAGCTAAAAAGTGGTGTATAAGGAGGCATAGCGATAACAGGCTGAGCAAGACTGATCTTGAGAACAATAACAAATGGAAATAAAAACAATAAAAGTAACCAAAGATAGGGAATTGAAATGGCTACATTCCTTCCATTAAAAGTGCGTTTCAGAAAGGCTGGGATTTGTATTTCTTTTATACTCATAAAACTAAGAAAGTAAAACAACAGCTGAATGCGGAGCCCAATGAAGATAAACCTCATCTCCCCATGTTAAATGGTGCTCAGCGGTTCGTTCACGGTTAGCACGGATGGCGGTAAGTTGTCTACCGTTTTCGAGCTTAACGTGATAGGTTGAAAAGCTACCTCCATAACCGATATCTTCAATTTTGCCTTTCAAAATATTGAAATCAACTTCTGGTAATTTTCTTGTTATTTCAAGTTTTTCTGGTCTCAATGCAAACCATATTCTATTACCAACTGGCACATCAACTTTTTGAGTTGCATAGATAATCGACTTTGAATCTTCAGAGAGTAATTGAGTTCCCGTTTCGTCTTGACCCTTGTATATACCTTTAAAGATATTAACGTCACCAATAAAGTCCGCAACTTCTCTGTTGATTGGTGCTTCGTAAATCTGCGTAGGTGTTGCAACTTGAATCAATTTCCCTGAATCCATAACACCTATCCTACTGGAAACAGTCATTGCCTCTTCTTGGTCATGGGTGACAATAACAAAAGTCACCTCCAATTTTTCCTGAATATCCATCAACTCGAACTGTGTTTGTTCCCTCAGGCGCTTATCTAGCGCACCTAATGGCTCATCTAAGAGTAGCAATTTAGGTTGTTTAGCTAGGCTTCTTGCGAGCGCAACACGTTGACTTTGACCACCAGAAAGTTGTCCAGGTTTACGTTTAGCAAAATCAGTCAGTTCAACTAATTCCAACATTTCCTCAACCCTTTGATTGATGATGTTATCTGGTAATTTGTCTTGCTTTAGACCAAATGCGATATTCTTTTCAACCGTCATATGTGGAAAAAGAGCATATGACTGAAACATCATATTGATTGGTCTTAGATGGGGTGGGATTTCAGAGATATCTTCACCATCAACAAGAACTCTACCTTCGGTAAATCTTTCAAACCCAGCTAGCATTCGAAGTAGTGTTGTTTTTCCACATCCCGAAGGCCCTAACAATGAGAAGAACTCATTTTTATATATATCTAAGGATAAATTATCTATGGCTGTAAAGTCGCCAAATTTTTTTGTAACGCTTTCTATTTGAATGTAGGGTTTCTGGTTTGAATCCAGCCACGGTTCAGTTGTAGTAGTCTCTGTCATAACCTATAACATAAAAAAAAATACCTCCATGGTAAAAACCATGGAGGTAATGATAGTGCAGTTTTAGTATCCTGTTGTAATCTTAGTCCAAAGACGGGTCACAACACGTTGTGTTGCAGCATCGTATGTTGGTACAGTATACAAACCTTCAAGAACTTCAGGTGTTGGATAAACTGCTGGATCATTGAACAGCTCTTCATCTAGAAGTGGCTGAGAAGCTAAATTACCATTGGCATACCAAACGTAGTTTGTTGCTGTAGCAATCTGCTCAGGATCCATTGTCCAGTTGATGTACTTATGGGCGTTATCAGGGTGAGGTGCATCCTTCGGAATGGCCAACTGATCAAACCACATAAGCGCACCTTCATCAGGAATTGAATAAACAATTTCAACGCCATTATCAGCATCCCAGGCTGCATATTGAGCCATAAAGATATCACCTGACCAACCAATAACTAAACAGACATCGCCATTGGCAAGTGAATCAATATATTGAGATGAATGAAATTTCTGAATATATGGACGAATTGCTTCTATAACAGGCTCAGCTTTTTTCAACACATCGGCATCTGTTGTTGATGGATCTTCACCGATATAAGCCAAAGCTGCAGGAATGATTTCTGTTGGTGCATTCAATAAATGAATACCGCAATCAGCAAATTTAGATACAACGTCTGGGTCGAAGATCATCGCCAGAGAAGTTGTTGGAGCATTTTCCATTCTTTCATTGATCATGCCTTCGTTATAACCAATGCCAGTTGTACCCCACATCCAGTTGACAGAATATTCATTAAGAGGTCCAAACTGTTCTACACGTTGTTCAACAACATCCCACATATTTCCAATATTAGATAATTTTGATTTATCAAGCTTTTGGAAAACACCTGCTTGAATTTGTCTTGCCAAGAATCCAGCTGAAGGCACAACTACATCGTAGCCTGAACCACCTGCTAAGAGTTTAGCTTCTAGTACTTCGTTGGAATCAAACACGTCATAGACCACTTTAATACCGGTTGCGGCTGTAAAATCAGTGTTCACCTGTTCATCAATATAGTCCGACCAGTTATAGACATGTACTACATTTTCTTCTGCCACTGCGATTTGCGCTGAGCAGGTCAGTGCACTAGCAATGAGCAGACTTTTGATTTTTACTTTCATTGTTTTTCTCCTTTATTATAAAACTTTTAATTATTGCTAATTAAAAGACTCTTTTGTAACCACAACTCAGAAGTCGTCATCAAAGACACCTCAAATAAGAGTGGTATTCAAAATCTGTTATTGTTGATTCAAATCTATTTATTTCTGATTCTTTAACGCATTTATAGCATTGCTGAAACTGTTCTCCAAAAAAATCCTTTACTAATGATGATACACTTGTTTTCTCTACAGCTTCCCTCCATGTAATACCTAATGATGGTGGGTGTTGTGCATGGGCATTGCCGATAGTTTCTTTACCATGGGGGAGTTTGCCTTGTATGCCAGCATACACGCTCGCAAGTACTGATGCAAATACTAAGTAGGGATTGGAGTCAGCACTAGCGACACGAAACTCTAGCCTAGTCGCTTCAGCGGAAGCTTCTGGTAGTCTTATTAGTGCGGTTCTATTTTCATTACCCCAGCTTAAAGTTGTTGGTGCGTGGTCAGCGTTATGGACTAGACGTCTATAAGAGTTTGAGTGAGGGGCGTAGAAAGATAGAAAGTCAGGAGTTGTTTTAAGAAGGCCTGCAATAGCTTGAGAAAAGAGACCCTGAGGTTGCTTATTTTTATCCATAGCAAACACATTTTTGCCATCTTTATCGACAACACTTAGATGAACATGCATACCGTTTCCAGCTTCATCAGAAAATGGTTTCGCCATAAAGGTGGCATTCATATTAAATTGTTTGGCGCAATTTTTGATTAGGCGTTTCAATAAGAAAGTTTGGTCAGCCATCAATAGTGCATCATTATGGTGCAGCAGGTTGATCTCAAATTGCCCAGGAGCACACTCCTTAATTGCAGTTTCTGCAGGAATTCCTAACGAATGAGCACTCTTTTCAACGAGAGTAAAGAAGCCTTCAAAATCATCCATTTCGCTTAAGTTGAGTAATTGAACGTCCTGGTAACGTCTGTGGCTGCCAGGAATTAATGGAGTTTGGGGGTGACCATTGGCTTGAAGCTTATTGTCGACAAGATAAAACTCCATCTCCGGAGCTATAACTGGTCTGAGATCTAACTTAGCAAAACGGTCCAGAACCTTGCTGAGTATATGTCTTGGATCGGCAAAAATAGGTTTACCATCACCATCCTCCATGCTCACTAAGCATTGAGCTGTATTGCGAGAGTTCCATGGTGTTACTGCAAGGGAGTTTGCAACGGGTCTACATATTGCATCACCATCTCCAGTCATAATCAATCCAGTTCCCTTAGGATTATCGCCCCAAATATCCAGAACAAAGCTTGAAATAGGCATTCTAAGACCACCATCAAATGCTTTTATTAGTGTTTTTGGTGAGGCGTTTTTTCCTCTTGGTATACCATTAAAGTCTACATATATAAACTCAATTTTTTCCAACTCTGGATGTGAATCTAGAAATTTTTTCCCAATATTTTTCATGGATTAACTTTCACTAATAATTTATTTTGATTGTTATTACTAAACAGTATTAAAATTCTTGAACGGATAATATTAAATTAATTATTGTCAAAAAGCAAAAATGGATTACACTATATCACTTAATTGCTTTTGGCAATCTAGTTCGTTAAAGATTTTATTTATATTTTTTTATATAAGGAATGATTATGACTGACACCACTTTAAACCTTCAAAACCGCAATGCACAGCATCATATGCAATCATTTAGCGATTTTGCTTACACAAAGAACCCAGCGGCTACACACATTATTACTCGTGCAGATGGTGTTTATATTTATGATAGTGATGGTCACCAAATACTAGACAGTATGTCAGGGTTATGGTGCGTTAATATGGGTTACGGTCAGCAATCAATTATCAACGCAGTAAATGATCAAATGAAAGAGCTTGTTTACTATAATAATTTTTTTGGTACAAGTCATCCATCAGCTATCAAGTTATCTGAAATGATTACAGATTTAACTCCTGAAGGATTAAATAAGATTTATTTTACAGGCTCAGGTTCTGAGGCAAATGACACTATGATTAGGCTTGTAAGGCATTACTGGGCCGCTAAAGGTAAGCCATCTAAGTCAGTCATCATAAGTCGAAAAAATGCTTATCATGGATCCACTATGGCTGGTGCTAGTTTAGGTGGTATGAGCACGATGCATGCTCAGGGTGGATTGCCTATACCTGATATCGAACATGTAGATCAGCCTTACTATTTTGAAGCATGCGTTGAAGCTGGAGAAAAAATTGATGCTGATGAGTTTGGCATAAAAGCTGCACAAAGTCTGGCAAATAAAATTGATGAACTCGGTGAGGACAGAGTTGCAGCATTTATAGCTGAACCTATCCAGGGTGCAGGTGGTGTTATTGTTCCTCCAAAAACCTATTGGCCAGAAGTAGCTCGAATCTGTAAAGAGCGTGGCATTTTGTTGGTTGCTGATGAAGTCATTTGTGGATTTGGTAGGACAGGTGAATGGTTTGCGACTGATTATTATGAAATTGAGCCAGACCTGATGCTTTTTGCAAAAGCGGTGACTTCAGGATATCTACCCGTAGGTGGAGCCATTGTGCGTGATGATATAGTAGATGTTATAGTCTCTGCAGGACAAGAATTTGCTCACGGCTATACTTATTCTGGTCATCCAACCTGCATGGCTGCAGGAATTGCTAATCTCGAATTGATGAAAGAAACAAATATTTTGCATCAAGTACAAAGCAATACGGCTCCCTATTTAGCTAGTAAGTGGAAAACTTTGGAAGAGCATCCATTAGTGGGTGAGGCTCGTTGCCTAGGAATGCTTGCTGCCTTAGAAATAGTCGAAGACAAAAATAGTTATAAGCGCTTCGAAAATAGTAAAGAGATTGTAACAAGGTGTCGGGACTATTGCTATGACAATGGTTTAGTCATGAGGGCAATAGTCAACAAAATGGTTATTGCGCCGCCATTAATCTGTTCCAACGATCATATAGATGAAATTATTGAAAAGGTATGGAAGTGTCTTGATTTGACTGATCAATCTATAAAGTAGTTTTATCCTTCGCGTGCAATCTTATTATCAAGCAAGTCGCAATATAGAAATAAGTCAGCCCCAACTATCAGGAGATATTGAAGCAGACATCTGTATTGTTGGTGGTGGTTACACTGGCCTATCAAGCGCTCTTTATTTAGCAAAAGAGGGTCTAAATGTAGTACTACTCGAAGCAAATAAGTTGGCATCTGGCGCTTCAGGTGTTAACGGAGGTCAAGTCTCTGGAGGGATGCGCAGAGATCAGCTTTATATAGAAAAAGCTCTAGGCAAAGAATATGCACGCGTTTTGTGGGACATAGGTGAGAAAGCTAAATACCATGCCAAGGGCTTGATGGATGAATATCAAATTCAGTGTGACTATAAAAAAGGTATCGCACATCCTAATCACAAGCAAAAATTTTGTGAAGATTCTCGGCGTTATGTCGAACATTTGAACCAGAATTACGATTATCACGATATTGAGTATCTAAATGACGATGAGATGAAAGAGGTAACTGGCTCTGAGACCTATTTCGGTGGCAGTTATGACAAAGGAGAGGCGCACTGTCACCCGCTTAATTACGCACTAGGTATAGCACAGGCGGCACTATTGGCTCATGCTAAGATCTATGAAAATAGTACCGTATCGAGTTATGAGTTGTCTAAAAGTCATGTTAAAGTGATTACTAAATTGGGTTCTGTTAAAGCAGAACGTGTGGTACTTGCCTGTAACGGCTATTTGGGTAATCTTGAGAAACGCTTAAATTCGAAAATATTACCAATGAACAACTATATTGTTGCCAGCAAACCTCTAGATAATGAAACTGTTGCCAAGATTAATCCAAGAGATATCGCTTTTGCCGATTCAAGGTTCGTTATTAATTATTTTCGATTGAGTGCCGACAAACGTCTACTTTTCGGTGGTGGTGAAAATTACTCTCAAGAACTTAGTAATAATATCATTCCTATTGTTACAAAACCGCTTGAAAAGATTTATCCATTCTTAAAGGGCGTTAAGATTGACTATGCTTGGGGTGGTAAGCTGGCAATAACAATGAATAGGTTGCCATTCTATAAAGAAATGAATCAAGGAAAAGTGTTGAGTGCTCAGGGCTATTCAGGACAGGGTGTAGCCCTAGCAAGCTATGCTGGAAAGGTAATTGCAGAGAAGATTACCGGTGATGGAGAGATATTTGACACTATGGCTAATATTCCAATGAGAAGCTTTCCCGGTGGTAGGTTTCTACGAAATCCTACCATGAAGGTCGGAATGTTTTATCACGCTCTGCTTGACCGCCTATAGTTAATGGGTAAAAAAATCTAATATAATGAGACCTGTTATTATCATAATTTTCATAACAAATACCAAAGTTAATGAGCGATTTTAAAGATGTAACTACAGATCAGGCGTTTACTAAAAACACTCTCTATGGTAGAGATGGTGAGATGACCTATGGTGGCGCTCAGAGTTTTTTAAGACGCAAGTACACTAAGAACTTAGAAGGTGTTGATATCACGGTTAGCGGTATTCCATTCGACGCTGCTACGAGCTTCCGCCCTGGCGCAAGATTTGGTCCTAAAGCGATAAGAGAAGCCTCTGTTCAGCTTGCTGAGCTGTTGGCGTATCCTGATGGTATTGACCCTTTTAAGACTTTGGCGGTTACTGATTACGGTGATTGTGAACTGGATTATGGGTTTCATAATAATGTCGTTTCTCAGATTGAAGCACATGCTAAGACTATTTTGGATTCCGGAACAGAAATGCTGACCTTTGGTGGTGATCATTTTATTACTTACCCTCTTTTACGTGCTCACGCTGAAAAGTTTGGACCGATAGCACTTGTGCATTTTGATGCACATACAGATACTTGGCCTGATGAAGATGGTCGATTGGATCATGGAACCATGTTTTCTAGAGCTATAAAAGAAGATCTGATTGATACCAAACATTCTATTCAAATTGGTATCAGAACACATAATAGCAACACCAAGGGTGTCACTATTCTTGACGCCCCATGGGTTCATAAGAATGGCGTTGATAAGGTCATTAAAAAAATAATTGAAGTTGTCAAAGATCGACCAGCTTATCTAACTTTTGATATAGATGGTCTTGACCCTGCATATGCTCCCGGAACTGGTACACCAGTGGCTGGCGGTCTAACCTCTGCACAAGCCTTGGCTATTATTAGGGGGCTACATGGTTTAAATTTTATCGGAGCAGATGTTGTTGAGGTGGCTCCTGCTTACGACCATGCTGAAATCACAGCTATTGCTGCAGCAACCATTGCTCATGATTATTTAGTAATCCGTGCAAAGCAAAAAATGAAGTCAAAGTAATAATTTGAAACTGAATATATTATGAGAATAGGCATACTACTGGTCGGAAGGGCGTCAGAAGATTTGATTAATCAGTATGGTACCTATGCAGAAATGTTGGTTGCTTTGATTAATTCTGAAGAGAAAATATTTGAATTTAAAACTTTTAATATTCTTGATGATGAGTTTCCTGAGGATCATCTTGAGTGTGATGGTTGGATTATTACGGGTTCACCACATGGTGTTTATGAAGAGTTGCCATGGATGAAAACAATTAGTCAGCTAATTAATGATATCTACAATTCTGGTTTACCCCTTTTAGGTGTCTGTTTTGGTCATCAAATGATTGCACATGCGCTCGGTGGTGATGTTGAGAAATCTAAGAAAGGCTGGGGTTTGGGACTTCATACCTATCAAATTGACAACAAATCTCGGTATATGGGTAATTTGAAAGAAGAAATTACTTTAAACATTTGCCATCAAGATCAGGTAACTAGGCTTCCTCAGGGCGCTGTCGTTTATGCACACTCTGATTTTTGCGAGTATGCGGGTTTTTATATCAAAGATAAGGTTTTAACTATGCAGGCTCATCCCGAATTTAAGGTAGATTTTACTAAAGATCTTCTAAACGCTAGAAGAGATGTCACAATTCCAAAAGAGTTTGTCGACAGAGCAATGGTTGGACTTGAAGATAATCCTGATCTTGTTGAATCAAGCCATTTCGCTGAGACTATTCGACGTTTTTTCTTGAACTAATCTAGCTTGTTGAATGCAGTTGTTGCTTTTTCAGTGACATATCTGCCGATAGGTATTGCCGAGGTTGCAGCTGGGGAAGGTGCATTACAAACATGGATAGAGCGCTTGGTCTCTTCAAACAGAAAGTCGTCAATCAATGAACCATCTTTTGAAACTGCCATTGCGCGAACGCCAGCAGGATAAGGTTGAAGATCTTTGAGTGTAATTGAGGAAGCATATTTTTGTACTTGTTTCAAATAGCCACGTTTGTAAAAAGAGTTCAGCATTTCCTTCATTCCAGACCTAAAGTGATTCTTAAGGACTCCTCTAAAACCTTTAAAAGTGAGCATTTCAATAGTGTCTTTTAAGCTGAAATTGACAATACCGTATCCTTCTCGCTTAAATCCAATAACGGCATTCGGTCCAACAGTAATGCTGCCATCAATCATGCGGGTTAGGTGTATGCCGAGGAAAGGTAATTTAGGGTTTGGTATAGGGTAGATTAAGTGTTTGACAAGTGTATTGTGTTTCTCTGGTAATTTATAGTATTCACCGCGAAATGGAATGATTTGAAAGTTGGTTTTAATATCAAGGAAGTTGGCCATTCTGTCTGCCATTAAACCTGCGCAGCAAATCAGATACTTTGAAACAAAGGCTTCATTTCTAGAAATAACTTTAATCTCATTTAGGTCCTCTTTAAGATTAATTATTTCGGTATCGAGAAGATACTCTCCACCCATTGCTTCATATTGCTCGGCCATTTTTTCTGTAACAATGCGGTAATTCACAATACCAGATGATTTAACCAAAATAGCGCCGACTCCTTGAATATTGGGTTCTATTTCTAGAAGTTCTTGTTGGTCTAGAATTTCAGCTTCAATTTCATTTTCTTTGCAACGCTGATACAAGTCATGCATACGAGATAACTCTTCATCAGAGGTGGCTACTATTAACTTACCGCACTGTTTATAAGGAATCTGATGAGCTGTGCAAAAGTTGATCGTTTCTTTCAAGCCTTCTTTACAAAATTTGGCTTTTAGACTGCCAGGTTGATAGTAGACTCCAGCATGCAAAACGCCACTGTTATGGCCTGTCTGGTGGTCGCCAAAAGAGTTTTCTTTTTCCAGTAAAAGAATACGTTTATCGGGGTGTTTTGTAATGAGTGATAGTGCGGTTGAAACTCCTACAATTCCGCCACCAATAACTATGTAATCGTACATTTGAATAGTCCAGATACTAAAAGAAGCAATAACAAAGGTTACACATTTTTTTTGTTGTCATATCCAGTATTTTCAACAAAAACACCTCTCTGGCGTAGAAGCTCTCGATGAAGATTTTTGTGGGGCACAAACTTATCTCTACCATGCAGCCAAATATAGTTATTGATGATCAACATGCTCCCCTCTAGTAATTGAACATTAAAGGTGTTATCTTCAGTTTCAAGTGACTCACCCATTTCATACAAATATAAACCCTGATCCATGTTTAATGGTTCTACAAATTGATCAATAAAAGACATTCTCGGTTCCCCTTCGACTTGTTCGTCAAGAAAAATAGGGTGATAGGTCTTATAGCCGACATTTTTGCTTGCTGGAGAGGACCATTGTAGATTTTCTTTAGCTAAAGGGTGTTGATAAAATTTATCTAAATCTTGCCAGTCATCAACATGAAGTATTAGGGAATCTCCTCCATCAACATTTACTTCAAGCATCTTTTGCATGATTACCCAATCGGTGGGTTCTTTAACGTAAGTACCGTCATTGTGAAGCTCCATTCTGCGATGAGCTTGTCGCAGATAACTATCGCTATTGTCTTCATTCTTGACACTAAATCTTGCGTAAAATTTACCGGACATTGAATCAAGATTGGGAACACCTATGAGGTGTGAAATTGCCGTTGAAAGGAGAATATTGAAGTCAATAAAATCAGTACCGTTTAGTATTGAATCATCCATTGATTCACATTCAAGCAACACCGCACCAGTTGAACGATCCTTGATTGTTTTTAATAAATAGTTACCGAGGGTGTTTTGTGTTGCTTGATTGAGACTATTAGCAATAAAAAACCTAAGAAAAGGCTTGTATTCGACTGATTGGACGTCAAAATTAGAAATTTTCTCAGAAAAGTTGTTAACTGTATTTCTACTAAGCGTTACTATTTGAAGTCTTTCATTAGAGGGGTGAGAGCTTGTCACAAAGCCGACATTTCCTTTATTTAATGATGTTTTCATAATATTTGTCTCGAAATTTTAAAATGTCGACATTTTTACATTATAACTACATTTATGATAAAATTCAATTTATAATGTTTTTTTGATCGTATCAACTTTTTATTAATTATTTATCATATAAAAAATAAATAGTACATGAAAAATTCTAGGCAAAATACTGCCGCTCAGATACTTGAATCATTAACTAATGACATTATTCAGGGTGAATATTCACCTAGACAGAAGTTACACATAAAAACTTTAAAAGATCGATACAATGTCGGCACAAGTCCGTTACGAGAAGCTTTATCTCAACTAATCGCAAAGGATTTAGTAATATCTGAAAATCAAAGGGGTTTTTATGTGAGTGACATCTCTATAGAGGATTTGACAGATATCTATCAAGCTAGAGCAAAAATAGAGTCGCTTTGCATTGAAATGGCTATAGAAAAAGGTGATGACTTTTGGGAGGCAAATTTGATTGCAGCTTCACATCGTTTAAATAAATATAGTAAATTAGACGAAATAGAGATGGGTGAGTGGCAGATCCGACATGCCGCATTTCATGAGGCTTTAGTGGTAGGTTGTATGTCTCCAAGACTTTTTCAAATAAGAGATTCATTATTCGAAAAATCTACTAGATATCGTAATCTTTGGCTGAGAGAAAATGTTACTAACACTGCAGCACTTAAAATCAATCAAAATGAACATGCAGCTTTGTTGATTCTGGCGCTGGAAAGGGATAAAAAGGCTGCTAAAAAGCTTATTGAAGCTCACATTATGACACCAGTAGAGATTATTAAAAAGAGCCTATCTCAATTATAGTTTGATTGCACTAAACTGCAATGGTCGAGAGAGTTTTGATGGAATGCTATGTTCATTCTCAAACAGAACAGGTGCCAAGGCTTTGAGCATGTCTTCGTAAACCTCTTTTTTAAAGTTAATTACCTCATCAACAGGACTCCAGTAATCAACCCATTTCCAGTCATCGAATTCCACCTTGTTATGTAAATTAAGCGAAATATCAGTATCGTTAGAAACTAGCTTTAACATATACCAAACCTGTTTTTGACCAATACAGGTCGGTTTTTGTTTACGCCTTATATGTTCCATTGGTAATTCGTAGCGCAGCCATTTTGGGGTTTTGGCAACTAAACTGACTTGCTCGGGTGCAAGGCCAACCTCCTCCTCAAGTTCTCTATAAAGAGCGTCTAATTCAGTTTCTCCCTTGTCGATTCCACCCTGAGGAAGTTGCCAAGCATCTTGTTTGTATCGCTTTGCTAAGAGGATTTGTTTTTTTTCGTTTGTAATTACAATGCCAATATTAGCGCGATAACCCTCCCTATCTATCACTAGTCATCGCCTGAAAAAACACCCAGAAGGTGAATCAGGCTTAAGAACAAGTTGTAAATAGAAATATATAGGGTGACGGTTGCCATGATGTAATTCGTCTCTCCACCACGAATGATATTGCTTGTTTCGAACAATATCAAACCACTCATTAACAAAATAAATGCTGCAGATACTGTCAATGCTAAGGTTGGTATCTGGAAAAGGTAAGCAGCAATACCTGCTAAAAATGCAACCAAAATGCCTGCAGTCAGAAAGCCAGACATAAAGCTAAAATCTTTCTTCGAATAAAGCGCATAGAAAGACAGTGACAAAAAGATAGCAGCAGTTCCCGTCATTGCCATTGCAACCAACTCACTGCCATTCGAAAAAGCCGTTGTATAGATTCCAATAATGGGACCCAAGGTCAAGCCCAAAAAACCGGTTAGGGCAAAAACCGCTAATATTCCAGCTGCTGAGTTCCTTAGTTTTGCCACTAAGAATAAGAGACCAAAATAGCCACCTAAGGTAATCCATATCCCTAAGTAAGGAAAATTAAGAGACATCGATAAGAACGCCATCAAGCCACTAAAAAGTAGTGTTGCTGAAAGTAGCTGATATGTGTTTCTTAGTGTGCGATTTATAACAATCGCATTTGTTGTTGTTTGAACGTTTGTACGCATAATCTTAAAGTTAAGTTAAAGTGTAAAATATAGTCAATTTTGACTGAAAATACAAGGTTTTCATGAAACTTATTTTGGGTATGGGGCTGACCGGTTTGTCGGTTGCACGTTTCTTTTCATCAAATAATATTGCCTACCGTATAGCGGATTCCCGTTTGTCACCACCAATGCAAGATACCTGTAAACAAGAAAATCTACTCTCAGATTGTCATCTTGGTGAGTGGAAAGAATCATTGCTTGATAATATCACTGAAGTTGTCATCAGTCCTGGAATTTCGGAAACGGAATCAATTGTTGGCTGGGCGAGACTACAAAAAATCCCCGTTATCAGTGATATTGAGCTTTTCGGTCGCTACACAAAGGCGCCAATTGTTGGTATTACCGGCTCTAATGGTAAATCTACAGTGACCCAATTACTGGGTGAAATGGCCATAGGTAGTGGGAAAAATGCAGTCATTTGCGGCAACATCGGAAAACCGGTTATGGAGAGTTTGAGTGACGAAGCTGAGCTATACGTTGTTGAACTGTCAAGTTACCAGCTGGATTATACAAACAACCTTAGTTTATTAACTGGGGTAGTGACCAATATCTCTCCGGACCATCTAGATAGATACCCAAATTATGATATTTATATTGCCTCTAAGTTAAAACTTTATGAATACTGCCAGTATTCGGTTGTTAACCTTAATGAATCGCTGGTTAAAGGTATTAAGGGTGATAGTTACTACGCGATTGAAGAGGTCACTCAAAGTTGTGAATTTAGTGCCAAGAAAGATGGTGGTGTCTATACCCTTTACCAGGGTGAAGATATTCTAATGACAAGTGATGACCTGATAGTGGTTGGGCGACACAATGTTGAAAATGTGCTTGCAGCCTTAACGCTTGGTAAACAAGCTGGGCTATCAGTACAGGAGATGATACAGGTCGCAAAGTCCTTTACAGGCTTGCCACATAGATTGGAGTGGGTTACAAATCTTAGTGGCGTAGATTACTTCAATAACTCCAAATCTACCAATGCAATTTCTACTATCACTGCTATTGAGGCTCTTTCAGATAGATATAAATCGATAGTTTTAATTGCTGGTGGGATTGCTAAAAAAGAAGACTACTCAAAACTTTTTCAGTTAATAAGTGAAAAGATTGATGCTGTAATTTTGATTGGAGAGTCTGCAACATTATTTTCTCAGCAGATTAATGGTTGTCCTGTTAGTATTGTTGAATCAATGAAACAAGCAGTCATCTCTTCAAAAGCTATTGCCAAGAAAGGGGCAATATTGCTTTCACCTGGTTGTGCAAGTTTTGATATGTTTGTTGATTTTAATGAACGCGGTGAAGTTTTTAAGCGTCACGTTCTTGAAGAAAATTAATTTAGGAGATATAGCATGGCTAGAGAGAAACGTCACGATATTCTTTTTGAACCAATCAAACTTGGACCAAAAACCCTTAAAAACCGATTCTGGCAAGTACCTCACTGTAATGGAGCTGGATCAGATAAACCAGGAATGCAGGCATCTTTTCGAGGAATGAAAGCTGAAGGTGGTTGGGGGGCAGTTTTTACGGAAGTTTGTTTTATAACAAATGATAGTGATATTCATCCATGGGTTGGAAGTAAAATTATTGATGAAGGTGACGTTAGGAATTTATCCTTGATGTGCGATAGTATCCATACTCATGGTGGCCTTGCTGGTGTGGAGCTTACTCATGCCACTTCCTTTGGCTTCAATGCAGAAACCCGTGAACCAACTCGAGCAGCCTCACAAATACCACATGAATTTGAACCCATGGCAAGTGCCAGGGCGATGACAATTAAAGAAATTCGACAAATACAACGTGAACATGTGGATGGAGCTTTAAGAGCAAGGGCAGCAGGTTTTGATTTGCTGACTCTTTTCGTAGGTCTCGCGACAATACCTCAGCATTTCTTGTACCGTTCTCACAACAAACGTACTGACGAATATGGTGGTTCCTTTGAAAACCGATGTCGTTTTACTCGAGAATTGTTAGAGATGATGAGAGAAGAAATTGATGACTGTGCAATTGGAATACGTTTTCCAATTGATACATTGCCTGAACCTTTTGGTCTTGGAGATTTGGGAACAAAAGCTGAAGATGAGGGCGTAGCTTTCATCAAGGCAATGGACGATCTGGTTGATTATTGGGATATAAATATTGGCACTCTAAACTGGGGAGAGGATGCAGGATCTTCCCGGTTCTTTGATTCAAATCATCAAGCCCAGTATACTCAATATGCAAAAAAAGCCTCTAAAAAACCAGTTATAAATGTTGGTCGCTTTACAGATCCGGAAGTTATGATTAAAGCAATAAATTCAGGCCAGTGCGATATTATTGGGGCAGCTCGTCCATCTATTGCCGACCCATTTCTACCAAAAAAAATAGAGGAAGGTCGATACAATGATATCCGAGAATGTATTGGTTGCAATATTTGTGTTTCTCGATGGGAAAAAGGTGGGCCGCCTATTTGGTGCACTCAGAATCCAACTTCTGGTGAAGAATATCGTAGGGGATGGCATCCTGAAAAATATATTCCAACAAAAAATCCTGATCTACCAATTGTTGTTATTGGGGCAGGCCCTGCTGGGCTTGAGTGTGCTATGACTTTAGGTCTTCGTGGCTATAATACAGTCCATCTAATTGAAGCTGAAGCTGAAATAGGCGGTCATTTACGTTGGGTTTCTAAACTGCCTAATTTTGGGGCTTGGAAGCGTGTTATTGATTGGCGGGAAACGCAAATTAGAACAAAAACCAATGTACAAATTATCTTAAATAATCGGCTTAATTATCAAGATGTTCTTGAATCCGGAGCTGAGCGCATTGTTTTCGCAACCGGTTCTAACTGGGACGAAACGGGTATGTCATCACTACTTCATGATTATATAGTTGGTGCTGACGCTTCAAAGCCGGAAATTTGTAATCCAGAACAGTATTGTGTACATGGGAAAAAACTCGGAAAACGAGTATTAGTAATCGACAATGATCCTTACTATATGGGTTCTGCTATGGCGGAACTTATTGCAGAAAATGGCCATGAAGTAACATACGCTACCTATGGAGAAACCGTTGGCCCTTACCTCCGTCTGGTTTTGGAAGAGCAACGAATGTTAATGCGACTTCTTGAACTCGGTGTTACAACGATTCATCAGCATGTCGCAGTAGCTGTTGAAAACGGAAATGCAACTCTTGTGAATATATGGAAAGGTGAGGAAATGATTGTCGAATACGATAGTGTTATGTTAGTCACGCACAGAACTTCTAATTGCGATTTATATGATCAACTACAAGGGTCGCCTGATGAAATGTCCAATGCTGGAATTAAGTCTATACATTTAATCGGTGACGCTCACACGCCAAACGTAATTGCACAGGCAACTTTTTCTGGAACTCGTCTTGCAAGAGAATTTGATGCGGATAACCCCGACCAACATAAGCCATTCATTCGTGAACGTCGTTTAATAAATGCGACAGAAAAGGATTATCAACTTGATGCTGAAACTTTATTGGTTAAACCATACCATTAGCTGAAATCGTAGCGACGCCGGTTTATTATCTTGTGAGAACTAGATTACGTTCTTGATTATTGAAAAAAGTTATTGTAAATTTAAATTGAATAAATTGATTATTTAAAAGTATTATGTTATATTTGGATTGTTTGTATACGAACGTCTCTTTAGTGCAATCTAATTGAGTGAAAAAGAATAATCCATCGGTTATTTTGAGACGTTTTTTTATAATTGAATTAACTTAAAAAAAAAGGAGATAAATGATGAATAAAATTTTAATTGGAGTGCTTTTTGCACTTTCAACTTTTATGGTAGGTATGCCAATAGCACAGGCTGATTATCCTGATAAACCTGTGACTTTTGTTGTGCCATGGCCTCCTGGGGATCTTGAAGATGTTTTAACTAGGATGATTGCAGAAGACTTTCAGGCTGAATATGGTGTTGCTGCAGCGGTTGTTAATAAACCAGGTGGTGGCGGTGGTCCATTCCCAGGTGCGATGGAAGTAGCGGCAGCAGATCCTGATGGTTCAATGGTAGGTTCATTTGTAATCGGTGTACCGGTTGTAGGACCAGAAATTGGAATAGAGGGTTTAACTAAAGACACTTTTGAACCTCTAGGGATTTTCCTAACCTATCCATTTGTGATAGCTGTAGCAGGTGATGCTCCATATAGTTCATTTCAACAATTAGCTTATCATGCTAAAAGTAACAAAGTAACGCTAGGTCACTTTGGTGACCCACTGGCACCAACACAGGTGACCAAGGCTGCAGCTAAGATAATGGGCTTCGAATGGGGTTCAGATGCTGCCTTTGACATGTTGGACTGTAATACTTTAGCTTCAGGTGATGCAGACGTTATTAATACAACGATTCAGCTAATTCTGCCTTGCTTAAATGATGTGAAAGTTTTAGTTTCTATAACAAATGAGCGTATTTCTAAGGTACCGAACACACCAGCAATTGGTGAATTGATACCTGAGTTAGACATATTTTTGTGGAACGGCTTATTTGTCGGAGAAGGCACACCACAGGATGTTAAAGATAAGATTACTGCTGTTGCCAAGAGATCAATGCTAAGTGATAGGGCGCAAGAAGTTGCGGCCAACAGCGGTGCATTAATCTACTGGATGGATGCTGATGCTTCAACTGCACAAATCAATAAAGATAGGGCGACCATGGTTACTATTGGTAGTCTTTAGTAGAGACAAAACTACAAATAAAAGGAAGGTTAATTTACCTTCCTTTTTTTTTATATAAAATATAAAGTAATCATAATTTTATAGGTCTTTATGGGTAGAGAAGAATATCAAGCAGGCGATTTGGTCTTTGCAATATTGATGCTCTTTATTGTAATGGCTTTATTGGTATCTATTCCCTTTGAAACAAAGTGGTTTGAAGGCGTCCCATTAGTTAAACAACCAAGACTTTGGCCCACATTTTGTTTAGTGGGAATGGCTCTTTTTGGTTTGCTTTATAGTTTGCAGATTTGGCGAAGCTATAAATTTCAACTAGGCCAGGTTCAGGGTGAATTAAATGAATTATCATCTTGGTCAAGACCTTTAGAGTTTGTTTTTTATTTTGTATTGTATGTTTGGTTTGTTCCTTTGGCAGGCTATTTACTTTCAACCTTATTGTTTTTCTCGCTACTTACCATTAGGTCAGGTTATCGATCTCTTTTAATGTTCTGGGTTAGTTTGGCAACGGGATTTGGCATTGTGGTTGTATTTAAATCTTTGTTACAAGTGAAGATACCTAGTGGGACAATTTATGATTTTCTTCCAGATGGCTGGGCAACATTTTTTATGATTTATTTTTGATTAATTCATGGACTTAATTCTATCAAGTTTTGACATATTCTTTCGATGGGATGTCTGGGCAGCTATATTAGTTGGTTCAATAGGTGGAGTAATTATCGGCGCGATTCCAGGTGTCGGGCCCGCTGTGGCGATTGCTATTTTGCTCCCTGCAACCTACAGTATGGAGCCAATTATTGGTATTACTGTGCTATTGGGTATTTATGGTTCTGCAATGTATGGTGGTGCAATTCCAGCAATTTTGATTAATACTCCTGGTACACCTGTCAATGCATTGACTACTTATGATGGTTATAGTATGACGAAAGACAATAAAGCAAGACGAGCAATCACTCTGGCTTATTGGTCTTCATTTACTGGTGGTATTTTCTCAATTATAGCTCTTATTTTTATGACATCTGTAATAGCCAAGGTGGCCCCACTATTTGGTTCTAGAGATATACTGATGGCAGCCTTGTTGGGATTGGTATTGGTTGTTATTTCACATCGAAAACAAACTCTAATAGCTGGAATGCTAGTTTTCTTTGGAATGTTTATAAGTACCATCGGAATGGAAAGTGTCAAATATACAAAGCGATTTACTTTTGATCAATCGTGGCTTTTATCAGGCTTTGACTTAATTACCGTATTGCTTGGTTTATTTGCAGTTTCTCAAGCTTTTATACTGCTTATTGGTAACGATAAACGAGTCTCAATGCCTAGTTTAAAAGGTAAAAAAAGTGAAGGCTTTTTCGATCTAATTAAATATAAAACTGTTGCGCTCATTTCTTCAGCGATGGGAGTGATAATGGGAATTATTCCCGGTGTAGGTGAGTTCTTAGCACAATTTTTTTCTTACAATATCGCCAGAGGCATTTCTGACAAACCTGAGAGATTTGGTAAAGGGGCTCCAGAAGGTATTATCGCCGCTGAAGCTGCCAACAATGCCGTTCCAGCTGCAGCCATGATTCCACTTTTAGCACTCGGTATTCCTGGCGAAGCTTTAACAGCAATGATGCTGTCAGTTTTTTATGTTCATAGCATCATTCCGGGTCCAGATTTGTTTGTAAAACATATTGATTTTGTGTATGGACTATATGAAAGCTTAATTGTAATTAATATTATTGTGATGATTTTCTTGCTTTTTGCTACAAAGTACCTACTTAAAATAATTCAAATACCACAGCGTTTTTTAGGCGTCTCAATTTTAGGACTTTCTTTTGTTGGTGTTTATACACTTCGAAATTCTATGATTGATTGCATAATGTGTGCAGTTTTTGGTGTATTTGGTTACGCTTTAAAGAGACTTAATTTACCTATTGTGCCCATCATTCTTGGAATGGTATTGGGTAACATCATGGAACTAAAGTTTCGCGCCAGTCAGGCGCGAATCGATACACTGTTTGACTATATAAATAGACCCATTTCAGGCACAATTTTTGCGATAATTGTGATTGCTCTATTAATTCATTTTTGGGCAATATGGCGCCAATACAGAAGGAAAACTAACTAATCTACATTAATTGAATGACTAAAAATATTTTATTTATTATGTGTGACCAGCTAAGGCATGACTATCTCAGTTGTACCGGCCATCCCAGCATAAAAACACCAAATATTGATATGCTTGCCAGTCGAGGTATGTTGTTTGAGAATAGTTATTGCAATGCCTCTCTCTGCGGTCCTAGCAGGGCAAGTTTTTATACTGGTCGTTATATGACTAGCCATGGGGTGATGGCTAATGATGACCCAATAAAAGTGGACGAAGTTACGTTAGGTGATTACATGCGTGATTTGGGTTGTGAAGCGCATGTTGTAGGTAAAAGCGAAGGACGTCCTAATACAGAAGGCTTGTCCCGTCTAAACATACCGCTAGATTCTGAAATAGCTCTAAATCGTCATGACAATGGTTTTACACCTTTTGAGCATTATGGAGGTTTATATCCAGAGCCAATTGTCCATGATGGAGTTGGTTATAACGATTATTTATTGTCTCAAGGCTATGAGATGCATAATCCTTGGGAAAACGCAGCCAATACGGCCACTAAAAAGTCTGGTTTGAAATATAGCGGCTGGGAAATGAGAAATGCTCATTTGCCTTCAGATATCGAAGCACAGCATTCAGAAACAGCTTTTCTAACTAATCGGGCAATGGAGTATATTTCTACTCGAAATAAGGATACCCCATGGTGTTTGCATTTGAGCTACTTTAATCCTCATTGGCCTCTACTTGCTCCCTCACCGTACCACAAGATGTATAAAGACAGTGATGTTATAGGGGTTGTTAAAGATAAGATCGAGATGAAAAATCCTCATCCCGTCTTTTCTGCTTTTCAGCAGCTTGAATATTCTCGAAACTACACTGATGAGGAAAAACGTAGACACGTAATTCCGACCTATATGGGCTTAATAAGTGAAATTGACCATCATATCGGTAGACTTATAATATTTTTGGATGAAAATAATTTAAGTAGAAATACTTTAATTATTTTTACCAGTGATCATGGTGACTACCTTGGCGATCATTGGCTTGGTGAAAAGGATTTATTTCATGAACCTTCTATTCGCATCCCATTGATTATTGTTGATCCTGAAATGCCAGAAAATCTTCGTGGATCTAATGAAAATAGAATGATTGAATCTGTTGATATAGTGCCGACCCTTGTTGAAACCATGGGAGGCTCATATTCATCTAATAGAATGGAGGGTCGATCGCTTGTTCCATTGCTTTTTGGAGATAACCCAACTTGGCGTGATACAGTTTTTGCCGAAATAGATTATAGCGATCGTGGTGCCAGACAAGTTCTTGATCATCACCCTTACAAGTGTCGAGGCTACATGATAAAAAATACTCGTTGGAAGTATATTTATTGGGAAGGCTTTCGAGCACAATTGTTCGACTTGTTGAACGACCCAAATGAGTTCAATGACCTAGCTGAAAATCCAGACCAATCTGAGCGTTTAGCTGACTTTGAAAAGCAATTATTTGCTTGGTTAAGACAAAGAAAGCAAAGAACCGTGGTTCATTTAGATGAACTTTATAAACGCTCACCTGAAGCAGACGAGAAGGCAGGAATTATTATTGGTAGATGGTAGATGAACGAACAGCCTATTAAAATTGCGATACTTGACTCTGTGCCTAAATTTCATTGGCGTGATGACAATGGTGTTACTGATGGCCAGAAATTTGTTGACTTACTAGCACCTGAAAATGTCAATGCAAAATTTGATATTTTTTATGTGTCGGAGTATGAGTTTCCTGACATTATTGAGAGTTATGATGGTTACTTATTGACAGGAAGCCCAGTGAGTGTTCATGATAATCATGATTGGATCAGAATGCTTTCAGAGTTTGTAGGCCAGGCAGACAATAAAAATAAACCAATCGTTGGAGTGTGTTTCGGTCATCAACTTATTGCAAAGTATTATGGCGGTGTTGTTGGTAATAACGAAAAAGGGTGGATGATAGGGAGCTTCCCTCTAGAAATTAAGAAAAAATTTCCTTGGATGAAGAATACATTAGATACTACTGACCTATATCATTTTAATAAAGAGAGAGTCACTAAATTACCTGAAGGTGCAATCAGTTTTGCTAGCACTAAAGACTATCCAGACTTTGCTTATACTCTTGGCAATAATATCGCTTGTCTTCAGGGGCATCCAGAACAACCAAAACGCGCTATGTATAACTTTCTTGAAGTGACTAAAAAAGTGCTAACCGAACAGGAACTTGAAAAAGCTAAGCAGCGTATTGAAAATGGTAAATCTGATTCCAGTGTTTGGGCTCAGTGGATTATGGAGTTTTTTTGTTCTTAGTTTCCTTGACTCAGAGTTGAGGTTATAGTATATTAATTAATAACGTTCGTATACGAACAATTTTTTGCTTGTTTCATTAAGCTTACGCAGTTAGAGCGTTTTTTGATTTTTTTGGAGAATAAATTTGGGTGAAATAGTAGGGGTTGGATTGGTATCCCATGCGCCGACAATCATGATGACTAAAGAGCAGCGTTATGCTCTAAATGAAGGTAAAGAAATCTCGTTAGTGACAGGTTTTCAAGACATGCGACGTGAAATCTTAGAGCCACTCAAGCCCGATGTTGTTATTGTTATTGACACGCATTGGTTTACGATTGTTGAGTTCATTGTCACCAGCCATCAAAGGCGTCAAGGTTTTTATACATCCGAGGAGTTGCCTCGGACAATGAACAGCATTCCATTCGATATAACTGGCAACCCTGAATTAGCAAATAATATTGTAGAACGGATCAATGAAAATGGCGTGCGTTGCTCTGCCAACGACAATGAACACCTGCCAATACATTATCCCACTGTTAATTTGCTTGAATATCTCCAAGCTAATGAACAGTGGCTTTCAATGAGTATTTGTGGTACTGCTAAGAAAGAGCATTTTATGAAGGTTGGTAAGGGCTTGAAAGAAGCCATAGAGCAATCTGATAAGCGTGTAGTACTATTAGCTAGCGGAGGATTAAGTCATAGGTTTTGGCCACTTGATGAACTCGAGAAACACGAAGCATCTGACCCTATTCACGTCATTACACCAGAAGCAAGGAAAGCCGATGAGAAGCGAATTGCTTGGTTAAAAAAAGGTGACCATCGCTCTGTATTTGATGGAATGGATGAATATAATAAATACGCTCCAGAGGGTAAATTTGGACATTATTTAATTATGGCAGAAGCGATTGGTGGAGTGAATTGTCGAGCCAAAGGTCGCCAGTTTGGTGACTACGAAAACGCCACAGGAACTGGTCAAGTCCATCTTTGGTTTGACCAACCTGCTGAGGGCTGGACTTAAATATTACACCAGATATTAGAAATTACTGAGATTGGCAATACGTGCCGTGATTGACTCCATCCCTTCTTGTATAGTAATCTGACATCCCAGGCGACTATTAGGAGGAGCAAGCTCATCGATTTCCATTTCTATTATTATTGTTTCCATTTCATCTCTTTCTTCAAGCTGCTTTCCTTTAACCGATTCAATTAGAACGTGACAAGTACCACACATACAGGAGCCACCGCACGCACCTTCAATACCATCAAGATTATTATCAAGGGCCAATTGCATTAAATTTTGTCCTACATCTGCTTCAATCAAGACTTCAGAACCATCTTCTAAAATGTATTTAACTGTTGCCATTTACCTCATCCTAAAAAATATAAATACTATTCAGATAAAGAATCATCAAGTATTTGAAAGGTTTTTAAGTCACTATGAAAATCAATTCCATAATCGCCACCTTCTCGTCCAATGCCACTCAGACCAAAACCACCGAACGGTGCTGTCAGGTCACGAATAAGAAAACAGTTAACCCAAACCGTGCCTGCGCGAATTGCACGTCCAACTCGTTCAGCGATGTCGCGATTCTTGGTATAGAGCATTCCGGCAAGACCATATTCTGTACTGTTTGCCAACTCGATCGCTTCTGATTCAGTGTCAAATGTTTGAAGTGTCAAAACTGGACCAAAAATTTCTTTTTGAACCACTTCAGATTGATTAGAAACAGGCTCGATTAAAGTTGGCTCGTACCACAACTTGCCATTTTTAAATACCTTTCCGCCGCAAAGAATCTTATCTCCATTAATTTTAGCTCGGTCAACAAAACCAGCAACACTTTGAAGGTGTTCTGGGTGGATCATCGGCGTAATTTCAGTTTCATCATCAAAACTTGCACCTAATTTTTGTTCGGCAGTTAGTTCTAAGAAGCGAATTAAAAATTCATTTTTTATGGACGAATGCACCAGTAATCTAGTTCCTGCAAGACAAATCTGACCAGAGTCATCAAATTGTCCTACTGCCTTTGTAACAGCTGCTTCTAGATCTGCGTCTGGAAAGATGATTAATGGACTTTTTCCACCCAACTCACCAGTAAATGGAGTGATATTTTCAGCGGCTGATTTACCAATATGGCGTGCTGCCTCGGGGGAGCCAGTAAATGAAACACGATTCACATTTGGGTCTGATACTAGTATCGCCCCAACTTCTTCACCAATACCCTGGACAATATTAAAAACTCCAGCTGGAAAACCTGCTTCATCTATCAAATCACCCAACAATGATGCTGACAATGGTGACCATTCAGCTGGCTTCAAAATCACACTATTACCTGCAGCGAGGGCGGGTGCACATTTCCATGTAGACAACATAAATGGTGCATTCCAGGGAGTAATAATTACACTAATTCCACTAGGCATACGTTGAATTTCATTCTTTGTAGTATTTGAATGCCATTTCCTTGGTTTATATTCTTTGGCAATATCTGCATATGAACGAAAATTTCTAGCACCTCTAGGAATTACACGGTTTCTTAGACTTTCATGGCGCATACCCATATCTAAGCACTCAATAAGAGAAATATCGTCGATATTAGACTCGATGAGATCAGCTAGCCTGTGCATAATCGATGCACGCTCATCAACACTCATTTCTGACCAAACATTAAATCCTTCTCGGGCAGCAGAAACTGCAAGTTTAGCTATTTTTGCATCACCTCTTGACACTTCGGCGAGAACCTCGCTAGGATTATTTGGATTGATGACGGTAAATTTTTTATCGGACGAAACTCGCATTCCATTAATATAGTGATCCGTAGAAACCTCAACGCCTTTTATAGAAATTCTGTTTGACATCACCCAATCCTAGATATATTTCAGGTATTGATCAAATTCCCAATCTGTTGTATGAGTGGCATAGTCTTGCCACTCTTGCTCTTTGATAGCAGTATGATTATCTACCAGCTCTTGGCCTACCGCCTGACATAAAACTTTATCAGCATTTAAAGCCTCCAATGCAAGAGCCAAGTTGTCTGGAACATGCCTATCTGTGCTTTGAGATTCAAGACAGTCTAGAGTTTCTGCGTCAGGCAATTCATAGTCATTCTCTATACCCAACTTAGCAGCTTGAAGAACTGTTGCAACTGCAGTATAAGGATTTGCAGCGCAATCAGCCATTCTAAATTCAATTCTTGTACCTGCGCCACGTTCATCAGGTATTCTAGTTGTCACTCCTCGATGGTCGTACCCCCAATTTGCCCAATACCCTGAAAGACTTGCAGGCAACAATCTTCGATAAGAATTAACTGTTGGCGCAAGTAAAGCCGACATACCTTCATGGTGTTGTACAAGACCAGAAATCGATTTTTTTGCAATATCAGACAATCCATCTTTGGCAGACTTATCATAAATGGCATTATTGCCTTTTTTATCATTAAAACTAAAATTGACGTGCATTCCACTTCCACCGTTTTTCGATAAAGGTTTTGGCATGAAACTTAATAAGTAACCATTCTGTTCAAAAATCTCTTTTGCCATCGCTTTAAATAGGAATATCTGATCAACCGCTTCTAAAGCTTTGTCGTACTTTAGAGTCAATTCAAATTGTGGTGAATCGAACTCTGAGTTGAAAGATTCTAGCTCAATACCGCAAGCTTCAGCTTGCTCCCAAACCTCATCAATTAGACCCACAGGATCAACTGTTGAACCGGTACCATAGACGTAGGCTCCTGGAGTATTGTACGGGACCCACTTGTCATTGCTATCTTTTTGAAAAACATAGGCTTCTAATTCTATTCCAACATATGGTGTTAAACCTATTTTTTCAAACTGGGCTATTGTTTTTTTCAATACATTACGTCCACAATGCGCCAAAGGTTCTCCTTTAAATTCAATATCGGGAACAACGACACCCGTGTCAGCTTCCCAGGAAGGGCGAACGTCTTCTTCTTTGAATTTAGCAACCACATCAGGCAAGCCATCAAGTAATCCGCTGCCAGGTACTGGTAATAACTGCTTATCATAGGTAAGGCCGTAAAGGCTAATACAAAATCTTGCCTCACCACCAGCTGCAGTCTTTATAGGTTGATATTTTCCTCTTGCTAAACCCAAGTGATCTGAGAATAACACTCGAACTCTTCTGTAATTATTCATTTTTCTCCTTTACTTAATTATTCAGTACCATATTATGCTGATGTTAGCCTAACAGGCAAGTTTTTTATTCCCCGAATAAAATTAGATCGCAAGTATTTTTCGGGGGCGATTTGCTCAATTTTCGAAACCCTTTTAAGCAATTCCTGCATAGCCACACGAACTTCTAATCGTGCAAGCCACATACCCAAGCATGCATGAGGACCACCTTGACCAAAAGCGATATGTTGATTATTTTCTCTCTCTAATATAAGACTAAATGGGTCAGAAAACTTACGTTCATCGTAATTCCCTGAAGTAAACCAAATAGCGACTTTGTCTCCCTCTCTGATTTGCTTTCCATGAAGTTCATAATCCTCCGTAGCAGTGCGTCTAAAGTGCATAGTTGGTGAAGCCCATCTGATAAACTCTTCGGTAGCACTGGCCCAAACTGGGGCGTCATCTGGTGTAGATTTTAGGCAGTCAAAAATATACGGATTATTGGCTATAGCATGCATTGAAGATGCCATCGAATATCGAGTTGTATCATTTCCAGCAGCCACCATGAGCGCAAAGAAGTTTTTAAATTCGAGGTCTGATAGCTTGTCTCCCTGCTTGTTTGGTTGCAATAACATTGACATCACATCACCCATATCGTGATTTTCACGAAGCCTCTTTTGTTTTTCTCCATAATCATAAATCTCTTTTCCAGCAGGTGAGCGAAAAGGCAAAAATCGATATTCATCTGTATCAACCTTGTCAATAACATAGTCTGTAAAATCTGGGTCACTGTTAGCAATCATTGAGTCACCTCTTGAAACTAACCACTCTGCATCTTCATCTGGAGTACCAACAACACGACCCAACATTCTCATTGGTAGTTTTCTAGCAATCTCCTTAGTGGCGTCGACTTCACCCAAGTCAACTGCTTCATTAATAATATCGTTACAAATATCACGAATCATTGGTTCATAGGTTGAAATTAGTTTACGTGTAAATCCACGATGAAACATCATTCTCTGACGGGTATGAACTGGTGGGTCAGTCTCCTGGAATGTCTTGCGAGCTTCGTATTCTTCTTTTGATTGCTCTTCTAGACGAATTCCTTGAGCTGAGCTAAAAATTTTTGGTAAACCGTTAACCTCTTTAATATCTTTGTATCGGGAGACTGACCAGAAACCGCTTCCACCATCAGTCTCATCTATCCAAGCACAGGGGTCTTCATCACGCATCCGTTTAAATGCCAAATGTGGAAAGCCTTTTTCAAAAGTATCGTGACTAGTAATATCTGCATTGATATCGTCGTTGTTATTTGGGCTGACTGTTTTTACCATTACTTTTTCCGAGATAATGCTCAACTATTTTTTAGTTTCTACAGCGGATTTATAATGTTTCGCACCTTGCCCACCTGCAGCTCTTTGGCCACGAAATTCCCAATCACCACCCATAGCAGTAGATACAACCTCTTCAGAGCTAGAAGGTTGTGCACCGACATCATCACGAATAGCGGCACCATTAACTATTGTATTGGATAGCAGGCCTAAACCTTCTACCTCAACTTCAACGACATCACCTGGTTGAACAGGGCGACTGTTTGCGGGTGTACCTGAGAGTAGTAAGTCTCCAGGTGCTAAAGTAATATTGCGAGCTATATCAGCTAGAAGATAGTTCATATCCCACTCCATCTCGCTAGTATTAGCATCTTGCATAACTTTCCCATTAACAATTGTGCGGATTCCCTTGTTATGGAAATCCCAACCAGTAACTAAACCTGGTCCTACTGGGCAAAGCGTATCTGAACCTTTAACTCTAAGCATTGACCCTGCATCTGTATCTCTAAAATCATGCAAACCGTAATCATTAGCTATCGTATAACCTGCAATGTATTGTCTCGCATCAGCAGGGCTTATATTACGACAATTTCGACCGATTACTATGGCAATCTCGCCTTCATAGTTTAGCCATTTGCAACGTTCAGGTCTTACAACATCACCTTTATGGCTATTAAGTGCAGTGATAGGTTTATGAAAATATGTTGGGGCCGGTGGTAGCTTTGTTATATATTCCTTAACGCGACTTTCATAGTTTAGATGTACACATATAATCTTCGAGGGTTGAGTAGGTGGAAGATGTTGTGCTTCTTCGATATCAACACTTTGTCCATCTTCAGTAACTAGCTCATCTCCCTCAACAGTTACTTGGATCGATTGTCCATTTAATAGTATTTTGCGATATTCTTTGGTTGGCATACTTTATTCCTATATTTCGTTTGGGTACGAATGATTATATATTATATACGATGATTTATGAATTATGACTTAATTTCAGAGCTATATATTGAAATTTTGATAATTTCATTCGCTCCCGAATGGTATCATATGTTTATCACAATTAATTGTAATAGTTATATATGTCTTTAAAAGGCTTTCTTTTCCCTAGAACTCACACTGGTGTTTCGTCATTAATTCCTAATGTACCTTGGCACTATTCGGGAGACTTGTTAACCTTAGAGTATCGAACTAATCCTGACCGTGTAGCTGAGCTCTTGCCTGATGGAATCGAGTTGGCTGATGAAGACCCCGGAGCTGTTGCTGTTATCTGGGCAGATTGGCAAAGCTGTAGTGATAACTTTAACGAATTATTAGACCCTGTGCGTGCTCAATATAAAGAGGTGTTTTTTGTTGTTCGTTGTAAATATCAAGGAAAAACTTACTCACGTTGTACTTATATTTGGGTGGATAAGGATTTTTCAGCCGCTCGTGGTCAATTTCAGGGCTATCCGAAAAAAATTGGTTCCATTCATTTAACGAGGTCAACTACTGTAGGAAAGGCCGGACCCCGTCTTGCCCCTGGAGGTGTTTTTGGAGCTACTCTGGCAGCTTATGATCGACGACTAGTTCAAGCCAAGTTCACTATTGAGGCAGAATCAGATCACGCTGGATTTGTTAATGCTTTACCAATGCTTCACAATCGATGGATGCCTGCAATTGAAAGCGATGGGAAAGACAGTTTAAATGAAGTGGTCACAATGTCAGGTTTTGACGCTGAGATTGGTCTAACTTTTAAAGGTTCTTTTGAACTTGAATTGTTCTCCTCACCGGTTGAGGAATTTCATTTACTCGAACCTGAGGAACTAATTCAGGGCTATTACCGTCAAGTTGGTGTTTCTTGGAAGGGCGGTACAACCCTGGCTAGAGAGAATTTAACATAACCACAGTTAACTATTTAATGAGAATCTTTGATGGATAAGCCTGTAAATAAATCTCATCCAAAAGCCACAAGTGCTGAAGAGAAGGCCAAGCAGCACTTAATTTCTGTTGGACTATATGGTAGGTCGGTCTCAATTATTTCAAACGCTTTCAGACTTACATCAATTATCAGAAGTTATGCAGAAAAGCATGTGTTCAAGGAATTTAACCTATCCTTTTCTGGCTTTGTTGTTATGTGGGTATTGTGGGTTTGGGGAGATCTTGAGACTGCAAAATTGGCTAAAAATGCTGGCATTGCAAAAAGTACATTGACAGGAATATTAATAACGCTAGAAAAACATGGTTATTGTCAAAGACTTGCCCATCCAAATGACGCTAGAAGAGTTGTTGTTCATATCAACAAGGCTGGTGAAGAGCTTATGGAAAAAGTCTTTTCAAAATATCATGAAATCGAAGATGTTGCTGTATCTGACTTAACGAGCGATGAATTCGAAACTACTATAGACAGCTTAAGAACAATGCTTCATACTATGGAAGAATTTAACAACAAGGGTAACAGTTGACAAGTGCTCGCCCATCACCTTATCTAGGTAAAGTTTGATCTTATTGAAGAAACTTAATCACCTCTTCAATATTAGCTTTTTTAAGGATAAGGGCATTATTTTCGTCTCTTAACCAGGTGCACTGGCGTTTACACAACTGCCTCGAAGCAATTACAGCTTTATCAATCATTTCTTGCTTGTCATAAACCCCATCAAAATATTTCCAAGCTTGACGATAACCAACACAACGCATAGAAGCTAGATCTAAGTTTAAATTTTTATTATTCCTAAGTATTTCTACTTCATCCAGAAATCCACTCTCCATCATTTTCATAAAGCGCTTTTCAATTTTTAAGTGAAGTTCTGAACGATCAGGCATGAGTATAATTTTTTTGATTTGATGATTCAGCTTGTTTGTCGCCTGATTACCTTGAAGTTCACTCAATATTTGTCCTGAAAGGTGAAAAACTTCAAGTGCCCGGGTAATTCTTTGTGAATCATTAGGGTGGATACGCTCAGCAGACTTTGGGTCAATTTTTACTAAATGTGAGTGTAATTTTTCACTACCTTTATTCTTTAAAAGATTATTAAAATGTTTTCTCGAAGCTTTTGTGGATTCAGGCAATTCAGATAGTCCATGTTCGAGTGCATGGAAATAAAAAGAGGTGCCACCCACCAAAACTGGCAGCTTGTTTTCTTTCAGCGCTATGTCGATATGCTCTTTTGCAAGAGAGACAAAATGGTTGACTGAAAAACTATCTTCTGGCTCACAAATATCGATCAGTTCATGTGGATAGTTTGCGAGGATTTCAGGGTTCGGTTTGGCAGTACCAATATCCATACCACGATAGATTAGCGCAGAGTCAACACTTATCAAGCAGACATCAAAGCGATCAAATATTTCTAGTGCTAATTCAGTTTTTCCAGAAGCGGTTGGTCCCATCAAAAAAACTACTGAATCGTTGGACGATATTCTCATAAGAATACTAGGCTTATAACACTTAGACCTACATTATAATGTCAGCTTTGTGTATTTAGCTCCAAAACAATGTTTACAGTATTAAATCAGGTTAGTGGAAAGTCCTTTCAAAGTAAAGGTGAAGTAAGTGTTTGGATGGCGCACTTTCAAATGGTTTGAATTTTCCATATGGCTGTCAAAATGGTTTTTGTGGTAAATGCAAAGCCGTTATCTTGAATGGTGAAATTGAATATGACGGTGAAATTCCATCAGCTATTACAGAAGAGGAAGTTGAAGCCAACATGGCTTTGTTGTGCCAATGTAGAGCAAAAAGTGATTTATACATTGCTGTTGATGAATTAGATGCTCTTGCTAATATCGAAGTTCGTAGCATTCCTTGTAAGGTTGAACAAATAAATCATTTGAATCATGACGTTATTCAAATTATATTGAAAATTCCTGGCGCTCAGTCTTTGCAATATCTGGCAGGACAATACCTTGATTTGGAGCATTCAGATTTCGAACCAAGAGCTTTTTCGATTGCCAATGCTCCAGTTAATTCAAACATAATTGAGCTCCATGTTCGCTTGGTTGAAGATGGGAAATTTACTAATTTTATTTTTAATAGCTTGGCTGAAAAATCCATTCTAAGGATTGAAGGACCTAAGGGTGATTTTTTCCTTAGAGAGGAAAGTGAGAAACCAATAATTATGATTGCTGGTGGTACAGGTTTTGGACCTATAAAGGCTATAATTGAACACCTAATTACTATTAACTCAGAAAGAATTGTTTATCTGTATTGGGGTGTTAGAGATGAGGTGGATTTATATTCAAAGCTTCCGAGCGAGTGGGCTGAAAAATTTCCAAAAATTCAGTTCGTTCCAGTATTATCAGAAGCAAATGGGGCTTGGCAAGGTGAACGTGGCTATGTTCATGAATCTGTGATGAGAGATTTTGAAGATTTGTCAGATTATGAGGTCTATTCTTGTGGTCCCCCGGTGATGGTTAAGGCTGCAGCAAAAGGCTGCATAGAGAAAGGTTTAAGTAAGAAGAACTTCTTTTCAGATGCCTTTGAATACGCTTTTGAGAGTAGCGATGACGAATAACATGGAAAACCACTTAAAAACGCAACTTGAGGTAGCTCTAAAGCCTGATTATTGTGAGGTTGTGAATGAATCTAGCCAGCACTCAGGGCCTGCAACTGAATCCCATTTTAAATTGGTGGTTGTTAGTGAACAATTTAATGAAATGAAGCTCATAGACCGACATCGTTTTATCAATAAACTTTTCGCAGAAGAGCTTAGCCATATTCATGCCCTAGCTATGCACACCTATACCCCTCAGGAATGGCAAAAGCGCCAGAGTGCACCAGAGTCTCCAGAATGTTCTAGCAAGTCTTAGAAGTGAAATTTGTTCTTTTACTGTCAATGTTGCTTCTTTCTGCTTGTCAGAGCATTATTGATAATTCGCAAAAGCTAAGCAACAAAGCCATCGACTCTGCTGAAAACATTGAATATGTTGATGAATCAAACCTATGGAGCTACATAGCCAGTCATCAAAAACTTCCTATTGAAGACCATCCTAGAGTTCTAGAGTTTATTGATTGGTATCAAAAACACCCTGAATACCTTACCCGAATCTCCAAAAGGGCGCAGCCTTATCTTTACCTTGTTGTTTCCGAAATTGAAAAAGAGGGTTTACCTATTGAAATTGCATTGTTGCCGATTGTAGAATCAGACTACTACCCTTTCTCTTTTTCACATGGTACAGCAGTTGGTCTTTGGCAGTTTATACCTTCAACAGGAAAACTTTATGGATTAGATCAAGATTGGTGGCACGAGGACAGAAGGGACGTTTTGGCCTCAACTAGGGCAGCTGTAAAGTATATGAAAGACCTAAATAAGTTATTTGATGGTGATTGGCTCTTATCAATAGCTGCATACAACGCAGGACCTGGTCGAATTCAACAAGCAATCAAGGCAAATATTGAGAATGGTCAGAAAACAGATTTTTGGCATTTAAATTTACCCAAAGAGACTACAAGATATGTACCTAAGCTATTGGCTTTGGCAAAAATTGTCAAGGATCCATCGCGTTATAATCAGAACTTATTGAAGATAGATCGTAATCTTTATCTCAAGGCCATTGAACTTAACTCGCAGTTCGATCTTGCATTGATTGCTCAGTGGACAGGTTTGAGCATTAATCAAATATATACATTCAATCCTGGATTAAGACGCTGGGCGACCCCAGTAACTCTTCCATATACAATTCTTCTTCCTCAGGATGTGGTCTCTCGCTTTGAGAACAAGTTATCAGAAGCTGGAGAAAGACCACAAATTAGTTGGGCTCGTCATGAAGTGAGATCTGGTGATAGTTTGAGCCATCTTGCAAAGAAATATAAGACAACTATTGAACAAATTAAAAGTGTCAATGAACTACGTAGCGATTTGATTAGGGTCGGTGACTATCTAATTGTACCTCTGGCTCAGCAAATAGAAGGGTACTATTCTCTTTCCGAGAAACAGAGGGAGAAAAGCCGACTGAACGCTCAAAAAAATGCTGAAAAAGTTATTTATAAAGTTGTTTCTGGAGACAGTTTATGGAAAATTGCAGTACAATTTGATACTACGGTTAATAACCTTGTGAGGTGGAATCAGCTGATTCCTACTGCACCACTTTCTATAGGAAAGGAACTGATTATTTGGTTTGAGAATAAGAATAAAACTGAATTGGCCAAAATAACAAATACAGGAATTGATATTAGTCGAAAGATTTTCTATACAGTTAGGTCTGGTGATAACCTTTCAGCTATAGCCAGTAAGTATAATGTTAGGGTTGTTGATATTCGTTCATGGAACAATTTAGAGACAGACCATGTTTTACAGCCGGGAGAAAAATTGACCATTATAATTAATGTAGTAAACTCAAATTTGTCATGACAACTATACCGATTATACAAACCATTCTTGCCAGTTTGGCTTTCGCATTTTCTAATTGGAAGAAGTTAATCGAGGTGAGTGCATTTCCATTGTTGATGGCACTCCCGTTAGTTACTATTCTGCCAGAAATGATGGGTGTTCTTCAAGCGCAATTATTTGGTGTTGGCCAAGTCCAGGCCTATCCTCAGTTTTATCAACTCTACCTGTTAATGTTTGATTATGGATATATAGCCATATTAATCAATGTTTATCGTTTGGTAGTTTCAGGAGGTGCTTCCGTTGCTAGGCTTGGAGTTGTTTTGCCGAATATTCGTTTGGGTCGTTTTTTTGTTTTATTTTTACTTTTGTCTATAGCTACACAGTTGCCTTTATTCTTTATTTCACCGCTTCTGATTCCGTTGGTTTATTTCCTTTTAATTCCATATGCCCTTAATTTGGTTTCTATAGCCAATGACATTCCCTATAAAAAAATAAAATTACGTGCGAGGGTTCAGTTAAGTGTGTTCTTGATTAAGTTGGGTGTGCCTGCTTTTCTGGTTGCTCTGGTGATATTGATTGGTGCCCAGTTTGTTTTCTGGGTAGCCATGATTATCATAATATATTGGATGTCGATCAGCTTTGCATTGTGCTATCGTGTTATTGTGGGGAATAACTCAACGCAAAACCTTTAGGGTAGCGCATATCAAAAATACCCCTTTTTTTAATTTTTGAAGACCCATTTAACTGGTCGTAAGCTTTAATGAAGATTTTTAATCTTTCGCTTTGTTGTTGGTAACCCAGAATAACCTTCACGTTTGTTTCGAGAGTTAATTCATCAATAAGTGACCTCTCAAACTGTTTGATGATTAATGGACCTAGAATTGATTGATAGTTCACAAAGTCGACGTAAAACTGTTCAATTTGGTCTTCTGAAACGATAGCAATGGGTGCTCCAGAGTCAATTGAAAGGTTCGGTTTAAACAATACCCCTTGAGTTGAAATATAACCTTCAGAACCCCAGCGCATTGCAATTTCATGCTTTACAACAGCGATTCGAATCTTATTCCAAAATAATCGACTAACTTCAGCTCTGGCTATCCATGGGTATTGCTCTACTCTTTCTTTTAACTGAGATAGGTCAATCAAATATTTGTTATTTAGGAGTGGTTTGATTAGTTGGTCATATTGTGCAGTTTCAATTGTCAGGATTCCATCGACTTCCCAAGAAATTTTTGGTTCAAATAGATCTGAACTGTCAATGACATAAATCAGCCCTGCAAATAACAGAAATATAAATAAATAAGTCAATTTTTTTAGAAACTTGAGTAGTACGAGTTTGAAAGGCTTTCTTGGCTCTTTTAAGCGATTAAGTCGTTCTTTAGCCATGTAGGATTTTTAAGACTAGTTGGTCAAAGTTCATGCCAGCAGCTTTTGCAGCAATAGGGACGAGTGAATGTGATGTCATTCCAGGTACCGTATTTATTTCTAAGAGGTATGGATTTTTATCGTTATCTAAAATGAAATCAACCCGACCCCAACCATAAGCTCCAGTTAGATTGAAGGCCTTCATTGCGATCGTTCGAATATTTTTCTCTTGTTGGTCTGAGAGGTCTGAAGGACATAAATATTCAGTTTTGTTACTGAAATATTTAGAGTCGTAGTCATAATAATCGTGGTCTGAAATTATCTTTATACTCGGTAATGCTTCGTTACCTAGTATTGCAACAGTGTATTCATCGCCTTCAATCCAATGTTCGATCAATGCTTCGTCATTGTATTGCCAAGCAAATTCAAGCGCCATATCCAGTTCATTTTTATTTATTACTTTGGTTATACCAATGCTCGATCCCTCCAATGTTGGTTTTACAGCCCAAGGTAGCGGGAAGTCTATTGGATCTATAGGTTTGCCTTGAGTGGCAACGATTGAAGGTGACAAAGGTAATTCATGCTTTAGCCAAACATCTTTAGTATTAGCTTTATTCATACAAAGATTAGAGGCCTCAACTCCAGAGCCAGTGAATGGGATTTTTCTTTTATTTAGTAGGGATTGTATGTAGCCATCTTCTCCCCCACGACCGTGCAGAACAATAAATGCTTTATCGAATTCTGTGATCCATAATTTTTCAAGATTGTCTTTAGTCAAGTCGAACGAAAAGCACTCAACATTGTTTTTAAGTAAGGCTTTATAAACGGCCTTGCCGCTCATCAGCGATATCTCTCTTTCGGTAGAATAGCCACCCATTAAAACTGCGATCATATGATTATTATTTCAGTCTCAAGTTCAACGTTATGCAACGACTTTACGGTTTTTTGAATGTAATTAATTAAATTTTCTATATCCGCAGCGGTTGCATTATCGTGATTAATGATATAGTTTGCGTGTTTTTCTGAAACACAAGCGCCACCCACACAAAAACCTTTCAGCCCGCTTTTTTCAATTAATTCAGCAGCATAATTATCTTTTGGGTTTTTGAATACACTACCGCAACTAGGTAGTCCTATAGGCTGAGTAGAGTTCCTTTTCTCAAGCAAGTCGCGAACATCATCATTTTGTTCTGTCAGGTTGAAATCGAATCGAGCACTCAGAAAAAACTCGTCAACATGTTTATGCGAAACTGAGCGATAATCAACGACAAAATCTCTCTTTTTTCTTTGATACACCTTGCCAGTCAGGTTTATGGTTTGGACGGACACTACATATTGCCAAACTTCTGAACCAAAGGCGCCTGCATTCATCGCAAGCGCTCCACCAACACTTCCAGGGATTGCGCTAAGAAATTCTGCCCCGTGCTTGTTATTAGATTGCGCAAATCTTGACAATTTGGCTAGCGTTATGCCACACTCAGCTTCAATAATACCTTCTGAAATTGTGAGTTCTTTTAAGTTTTTGGTATGAATAGTTACGCCATCAAAACCATGATCTCGAATAAGCAGGTTACTTCCCAGTCCGACAAACAAAACTTGCCTTGAGTTGCCACTTAGAAATTCGGAGAGTTCGGTTACATTTTCTGGCGAAAAGAATTCACGAGTCAGGCCACCTGATCTTAATGAGCAGTGCTTTGACATAGGTTCGTTGTACTTCAGCATCTCTAGTTAATGGCAAAATGATTTTTCAATTTTTGAGGGATTTTATGGACATCACCAGCACCGAGTGTGAGAACGACATCGTTTTCTGTTACAACGTTTGGCAGTATATCCATTATTTCACTACTATTTTTAGCAACGATAGGGTCAATGGAACTTCTTCTTCTTATCGAATCGGCGAGTGTTGATGAACTAATTGTATTTATTGGCGCCTCGTTAGCAGAATAAATATTTAATAAAATCAATACATCTACTTTAGACAAACAACTCACAAATTCATTAAATAAATCTCTAGTTCGAGAGTATCTGTGAGGCTGAAAAATAACAACTAGGCGATTCGTTGGAAAGGTGTTTCTAAGAGTACTTAGTACAGCTTCAATTTCATTAGGATGGTGTCCATAGTCATCAAACAATGGTATCGGTTTTTGATTGATTATTAAATCTTGGTGATAGTCTAATCTTCTTGATACACCACTAAAGTTAGATAATGCCTGTTGAATAATTTTTGGCTTAATTTCAAGTTCGATAGCAACAGAAATAGCTGCCAGTGCGTTCAATATGTTGTGTTTTCCTATTAAATTAAGTGTAACAGGAAAGTTTTTTTGGTATTTACTACAACAAACATCAAACAACATTTTCATCTTCTTCTGTTCAACATTAAAGGCTCTGACGTCAGCATCATCGCTAAAACCATAACTCATAATGGGTCTGTGCACTTTATTTAGAATATCTTGCACGCCTTGGTCATCAATACAGGCAACGCAGACTCCATAAAAGGGCAGATTTGAGGTGAAACTTATAAAGGCATCAATAAGGTTTTTGTAGTTATGTTTGTATGTCTCCATGTGATCTTCATCAATGTTAGTAATAACGCTCAACATCGGTTGGA